>DASWCZ010000097.1:0-6700 GCA_036395755.1 Thermoanaerobaculia bacterium | reverse complement strand
GCTGCTGTTCGCGAAACAGCCGGCGATCTACCGCGTCCACGATCGCCCCGATCCCGACCGCCTGACGGACCTGCGCGAAGTCCTCGAGAGCTTCGGCTACGAGCTGAAGGGGGATCTCGAGGAGATCCCTTCCTCCGCCTTTCAGAAGGTCCTGAAGGCGATCGAAGGGAAGCCCGAAGAGCGTCTCCTCTCCGATCTCCTCCTGCGGGCGCAGCGCAAGGCGGTCTACAGCCCGGAGTGCCGCGGCCACTACGCGCTCGCGGCGCCGTACTACTGCCACTTCACGTCTCCCATCCGTCGGTATCCCGACCTCGTGGTCCACCGCCAGCTCTCTGTCCTGCTTGCAACCGGCCGTCCGGTTCGCGCGAACGATTTCGACGCGGTGAACGAACGGCTCGCCGAGGTCGCCGCCCACTCGTCGGAACGGGAACGCCGGGCGGAGGCGGCCGAGAGAGAAAGCTTGCTCTGGAAAAAGATCGTCTTCATGAAGGGCAAGATCGGGCGCGGGTTCGACGCCTACGTGACGGGCGTGACCGCGTTCGGCCTCTTCGTGACGCTCCGGGATTTTTTCGTCGAGGGGCTCGTTCCGGTCTCGAGCCTGGGCGACGACTTCTACGTCTACGAGCAGAAGCAGCACCGTCTGCGCGGGCGGTCGAGCGGCCGGGTCTTCCGCCTGGGCGACGGGATCCGGGTTCAGCTGAAAGCGATCGACGAGGTCCGGCGCCGCCTGGATTTCCGACTCGGCGGCGCGGAGCCGGTTCGCGCCGAGTCGCCCGGCCGGCTGCGCCGGGGGACGCCGCGGTCCCCGGGCGAGCCGCGGCGGCGCGGCGCCCGGAGATGAAGCGACCGACGGCCTCCGCTCTCCCTTTCTGGCTCGCCGTCACGATCGCGGCCGGCGGGTGCCGGCACCGCGGACATCCCGACCCGAGTATCCGCATGGCCGTCTCTCACGACCGGGAAAGCTCCACGGGCGGAAAGGAGCTCTCCGAATCCGTCCCGGCGAAGCTCGTCGTCCCGTCCGAGGTGACGAGAGCGTACTCGGGGATCCAGATTTCCTGGAGAGACTCGGAGAGCGGGAAGGAGGGCGTGCTCGACGTTCCGATCGGCGGCGCGGCGCCACTGCCCGGCACCGACCTGGTGATCCGGGCGGACGTCTTTCTGCCGTCGTTCTCGATGAGCGCCGAGCAGATTACCTCGACCGGCACCGGCCAGGAAAATCCCGCCGCGCGGATCGCGGTTCTCCAGGCGGGCAACGAGATCTTCGCCGGCTGGATCTTCAAGCGCTTTCCGGACGTTCACCCCTTCCAGCACCCCCGGTTCTCGCTCAAGCTCGAGGGAGGGGTCCCCAGAAAACCGGCGTGAGCGCGTTTCGCGTCGTCATCGCCGGACGTCCGAACGTGGGCAAGTCCGCGCTCTTCAACCG
Source organism: Thermoanaerobaculia bacterium (assembly GCA_036395755.1). GTDB lineage: Bacteria > Acidobacteriota > Thermoanaerobaculia > UBA5066 > Gp7-AA6 > Gp7-AA6. The sequence goes on along the minus strand of DASWCZ010000097.1, from coordinate 5,277 downwards.
ACTCCTGCGGCGGCGCCGCTCGCTCGTTCACGGCCTGCCCGGGATGACCCGGGACGTGCTCGAAGTCGAGGCGCCGCTGCCCGACGGACGCACGTATCGACTCCTCGACACGGGCGGCTTCGACCCGGAGGGGAGGGAGAGGATTCCCGCCGCGGTGCGCGACAAGGCGCTCGAAGCGATCCGCCGCGCCGACCTCGTCCTGCTGGTGATGGATGCCTCGGCCGGCGTGCTCTCCGGCGACCGCGTGGCCGCGAAAGCGATGCGGCAGGCTGGCGTCGAGACGCTCGTCGTCGCGAACAAGGTGGACCGCCGCGAGGGGAGCGAAGGGGAGCCCGAAGCCTGGGCGCTCGGCTTCGCGGAAGTGTACGGCGTCTCCGCCGAGCATGGCATCGGCGTCGACGAGCTCGTCGAAGCGATCGCCACGCGGGTGCCCGTTGAGGTGGAGACGGACGGTAAAGAGGAAAAAGACGATCAGCGCGGCCGTTCGGAGATTGCGCTCGCCGTCGTGGGTCGGCCGAACGTCGGGAAGTCGTCGCTCGTGAACGCGCTTCTGGGTGAAGAGCGGGCGATCGTCTCGGAAACCCCGGGAACGACCCGCGACTCGACCGACGTGGCTCTCGCGCGAGACGGTCGGCTCTTCCGGCTCGTCGACACCGCCGGGATCCGCAGCAAGGCCCGGACGGAGCGCGGTCCCGAGGTCCTCTCGGTCGTGCAGGCGCGCAAGCGGATCGAAGAATGCGACGTGGCCCTTCTGGTCCTGGACGGCTCCGAGGGTCCGACGGCGCAGGACGCGTCCGTGGCGGCCTTCGCGCACGAGGAGGGGAAGGCAATCGTCATCGTCGCGAACAAGTGGGACGTCGCGTCGGAGGCGGGACCGGAGGCGTCGAAGAGATTCGAGGCGGCCGTGCGCGATCGGCTGCCGTTCGCCGCCTACGCCCGAATGCTCCGGGTGTCGGCCCGCACCGGCCGGGGAATCCGGTCGGTGCTACCGGAGGCCGCCCGGGCGGCGGAGAATCGTCGCCGGCGGATCACGACCGGGGAATTGAACCGCGTTCTCGGACGCGCCCTGCGCGACTCGCCCCCTCGCACCGCACGCGGCACGCGACTGCGGGTCTTTTACGTGGCCCAGACCGCTGTCGCGCCCCCCACCTTCACGCTCGTCTGCAACCGGGAGGAGGAGCTGCACTTTTCCGAGAGCCGCCGGATCGAGAACATCCTCCGCCGGGCCGCCGACTTCACCGGCTCTCCCCTGAGAATCTCCGTGCGATCTCGATCGCGCCCGCCGAAAAAGAGTTCAAGGTCCAAAGTCCGATAAAGTAGGCGCAGTGGCGAAGAGCGAAACCCAGCTCTACAAACCCGCGGACGCATGTCGGATGGCCGAGGTCGCGCCCTACGTGCTGCGCTACTGGGAGACCGAGTTCTCCGCGCTCTCCGAAGGAAAGGAGAAGAGCGGTTCCCGGCTCTACACCGCGCGGGACGTCCAGATCATCGCGCGAATCCGGCAGCTCCTCTACGATGAGGGGTTCACGGTTGCCGGCGCGAAGAAGCGGCTCGACATGGAGATCCTGGAAGGTCGCTTCGACGACTCCGGAAAGCCGCCTGCCGCCGCCGCGAGACCGGCGCCCGCCGCCGCGCCGGTGAATGCGACTCCGCCACCGGCACTCTCCGCAGCCTCAGTGCCGCCGCCCGTTTCTAAGCCCGCACCGGCGAGTGTCGCGCAACCGGCTTCTTTTCCGGAGCGCAAAGCCGTGATCAAGGAGTTGAAGGAGATCGTGCGGCTCTTGGAGAAGCCGAAGAGGGGCTGAAGAACCGGCTCCGCGTCATCGAGATGAGCGGCGCGTTTGACACCGCGCCGCCCGCCTGCTCAAATGCGCGCCTCCGGTCGGGACGTGGCGCAGTCTGGTAGCGTACCTGAATGGGGTTCAGGGGGTCCCGGGTTCGAATCCCGGCGTCCCGACCAATCTCCCGACAGCCGACTAACGCCGCGTTAGGCGAATCACCGAGACGCCCGCCAGCATCAAGGCGAGAAGCACAAGCGCGCTGCTTGACAGCATCGGGACGGAGACTGACTCCATCGGCGGGCCTGTGCCCTGCCGTCCGAAGAACATGTTGTCGAAGTCCAAGGTGACGGCATTAGGCCCTGAGATCGAAACCACCTCGAGGTCCACGCTCATGGCTCCAGCCGGCGCGACGGTGTCCGGCCCCTGTCGCAAATACCACACGCCGAGATTCGCGCTGGAACCATTCAGTGGCGGTGTCTGGACGTCCAGCAGGCTGCCAGGCCCGCCGCAAGACCCTTCCGGAAGAAACCGGATCGTGACGTAGGAAGTCGCCTCACGCTGATGGACGCGGAAGAGGCCGCCAAAGGAATAGGTCGCTGCGGGTTCGACGGGCAGACAGATCGTCGCGAAGGATGTAGTGAGTCCGAGTAAGGGGTGAAGCTGCGCGAAACCGGGAGCGCCATCCGCGCCGGCGCTCGGATTCCAAGTCAGTGTCGAACTGCTCGCATCCCTTACCGTCCAGGCCGATACTCCGGATGAGAAGGTTGGATCCGGGATGAGATTCTGCGCGGCCACGGGGCCGAGCCCCGCCAGACCGAAGAGCGCCGCGGCGATGACTCTCTTCATCCGAAGCCATCCCATGCTACGCCCTGAGCCGGCGGCGGATAGAAGCTGTGGCCCCGTCACAGCCTGCCTCGGAGACTCGCCGCTCTTTTCGCCCCCTCGCCCCCCAATTCGCCCCCTTTTCGCCCCGTCCGGGACGCGTCTCGACTTCTCTCGACTTTCTGAGCGAGAATGAAAAGCCCCCGTGTTTACGGGGCTTTTCGATGTGCTGGGTTCTGTTGAGACTCGTCGGCGTTTTCCTCGTCGCTGCTTTCGAATCCCGGCGTCCCGACCAAACACCTCGACCGCACTACATCGGGCGTGCGGGGGCGGGCGCGGTCTGATAGATCACCGGCCGCCCGGCAACGACCCACCATTGGCCCGACTTTTTCATCATCACGTTGTTGACGTGGGCTTTTAGCACCGGGGCGGCGGTGCCGTCCGGCGACTGCATTCCCGAGATTTCCACGTCCCAATCGGTAACGGCGATGTCCGGCTCGAGCAGCCGTACCGTCATGCCGGTAATGGTGAAGGTCGTACCCTTCATGACGCCGGCCTGCTCGTCGGTGAAGAGCTTCTCCACGTCGGCACGTCCTTTCGCCATTCGGCCGGACGGGTTGATGAGGTCTCCGTCCGGCGCCCAGAAGCCGGCCATCGCCTTGGCATCGTGCCGGTTCCAGGCTGCCGCGAATTCCTGGCATCGCGCGCGGACTTGGGCTTCACCGCCCGTGTCCGGAGCCGCCACCGCCAGACTCGCCGTGGATGCGATCGCCATCGCCAACGCCGTCCGGATGACTCTGTACATGTCTACCTCCTTCGGTAACCGACAGATCAGATCACGGTTTCGTCCGACTCCGTGATCAACGCTCGGGTTCCGGGGATGATTGGATATCTGCCGCTCGCGCCCCGGCGGCAGATAATCGGTCCGTGAAAGTCCGGCTCATCTCGGCATCGCACTTCTCGGCGGCCCATCGCCTGCACCGCGACGACTGGGACGAGGAGACCAACCGGCGGGTCTTCGAGAAGTGCAACAACCCGAACGGTCACGGGCACACGTACGAGCTCGAGGTTACGGTCGAAGGGGAGATCGATCCGGAGACCGGCTACGTTATGGACTTCGCGAAGCTGAAGCGCACGGTCCAGGAGCGCGTCATCACCCGGCTCGATCGCCGGCACCTCAATTTCGACGTGGATTTCCTCTCGGGACGGAACCCGACGGCCGAAAACATCGTTATCGGAATCTGGGGGCAGCTCGAGGGTCGGGTCGCCCCCGCCCGGCTCGTCCGGGTGACGCTGAACGAGACCGAGAAGAACCGCGTGGTCTACGAAGGAGGAGAAGATGGATGGTGAGGCGAAGCCGCGGCGGCTCACCCGCTCGAACCGCAACAAGATGATCGCGGGGGTCTGCGGCGGCATCGCGGAATACCTGCGCATGGACCCGACCGTCGTGCGGGTGCTTTACATCCTGATCTCGGTCGTGTCGGCGGCGTTTCCGGGGATCGTCGCCTACATCATCCTGATGTTCCTGATGCCGCCCCCCGAAGAGGCGACGGTATGAGCGCCACCCCGCCGCCCCTGCCGTCTCCGCATCCGGTACCCCTGCGTCGTTCCCGCACGGAGCGGATGATCGCCGGAGTCTGCGCCGGGCTCGCTCACCACTTCGGGCTCGACGTGACTCTGGTGCGCGCCCTCTACGTCCTCGTCTCGATCCTTTCCGTAGCGTTCCCCGGAATCCTCGTGTACCTCGTTCTCTGGATCGTGATTCCGGAAGAACCGGCTTCGTGACCGTTCCGCGGATCCTCGTCACCAACGACGACGGCATCTTCTCAGAGGGCATCGAGCGGCTCGCCGCCGCACTCGCGGAGGTCGGCGACGTCTATACCGTCGCGCCCGATCAGGAGAGAAGCGCCGCCGGTCACGCGCTGACTCTCGATACGCCGTTGCGCGCCAAGGAAATCGGGGACCGGCGCTGGTCGGTCAACGGAACACCCACCGACTGCGTCAACTGGGGAGTCCTCCACCTGCTGCGCGACGAGCGGCCGAAGCTCCTCTTCTCCGGCATCAATCTGGGACTGAACCTGGGGGACGACGTCACCTACTCCGGTACGGTGTCGGCGGCCTTCGAGGGCGCCCTCCTCGGGATTCCCTCGGTCGCGATCTCGCAGGAAATCGAGCGCGGTTTCACCTTCGACGCCGCCGCGGAGTTTGCGACGCGGCTCGGCCGTCGCCTCGTGGGCGAGGCCCTGCCGCCGAAGACTCTCGTGAACGTCAACGTACCCGCGGGGCAGGTGCGCGGCGTCCGCGTCGCCCGGCTGGGAACGCGCCGATACGGGGAGACGGTGATCGAGAAGACCGACCCGCGCGGCCGACCGTACTACTGGATCGGTTCGACGGTCCCGGTGGGCGAGCTCGAGGAGGGAACTGACATCAGCGCCGTCGCGGACAAGTTCATCTCGATGACGCCCGTGCACCTCGATCTCACGGCCTATCAGTCGATGGAGCTCCTCCAGGCGATCGCCGCGGAGGTTGCCTCGCCGGAGCGCGCCGCGATACAGGGGAGGTCGCGGAACCGCGCCTGAGACGGGAGCGACGGTCTCAGGAGGACAGCTGGCGGCCTGACCCTGTGTGGCAAGTGGAGACCTGACCCTCAATGTGGCAAGTGGAGACCTGACCC
>DASWCZ010000096.1:0-123518 GCA_036395755.1 Thermoanaerobaculia bacterium | reverse complement strand
AAGACCGCTGACTGCTACTCTTAAAATGTCGCGAGCTGATGAACGACTCCCCGAAGTGACGGACGTGCCGCTGCCGGCGGAGGAGGCGCGCGGGCGGCTGGTCCGTTCCGCGTCGGTCATCACGCTCCTGACCCTCGCGTCCCGGCTGACCGGGTACGCACGGGACAAGACGATCGCCGCGTTCTTCGGGGCGAGCGCGGCCTCCGACGTCTTCTACACGGCGTTCCGCATCCCGAACCTCCTCCGACAGCTCGTGGCGGAGGGAGCGCTGCCGGGAGTCTTCATTCCCTCCTACGCCGAGCGGCGCAAGAACGGCTCGGTCGAGGACGCGCGCCTCTTCGCGGCCCGGATCCTCTCCGCGCTCACCCTCCTCGTCTCCGCCATCACGGTTCTCGGAATCCTCTTCGCGCCGGCGATCGTGCGTCTGCTCGCCAAGGGCTTCGCCTCCACGCCCGGAAAGATCCCGCTCACGATCTACCTCACGCGGCTCATGTTCCCGTACCTCTGCTTCATTTCGGTCGCCGCTCTCCTGCAGGCCGTCCTGAACGCGCACGGGCGGTTCGCGATCTCGGCGATGTCGCCCGTTCTCCTGAACCTCGCGATCATCTTCGGGGCGGTCGTTCTCGCTCCGCGCTTCCGCGAGCCGACCGTCGCGCTCGCCGTGGGCGTGCTCGTCGGTGGGATCCTCCAGATGGCGGTCCAGATTCCGGCGGCGCGGTCTCTGTCCGCGATTGGAAAGTGGAACGTGCGCTTCTCGGATCCGGACGTCCGGGCGGTCTTCTTCCTTCTCGTCCCGCGCCTCTTCGGCTTTGGGATCTACGCGATCACGATCGCCCTTTCGACCCGCTTCGCCTCGGTGTTCGGAGACGGAGCGGTGTCCTACCTGACCTTCGGCAACCGCGTGATCGAGCTCGTCCGCGGCGGATTCGTCATCTCCGTCTCGACCGCGATCCTGCCGCTCCTCGCCCGTCAGGCGCTCGAAAAGGACCGCGGCCCGTTCAAGGAAACGCTGCGCTTCGGGCTCCGTCTCGTCGCGTTCGTCACCATCCCGTGGGCGGTCGGTCTCGCGGTGCTTCGCGAGACGGTCATCGCCGCGCTCTTCCAGGGGGGACGCTTCGGTCCGGCCGCGACCACCGCCACCGCGCAGGCCCTCTCCTTCTACGCAATCGGGCTCTTCTTCATCTCCTCGAGCAGCCTTCTCGTCTTTGCCCACTACGCCCGCAAGGACACACGGACACCGGTCTTCTGCGCCGCGGCGGACCTGGCGGTCTTCGTGTCGGTCTCGATCGCATTGCGGCCCTGGGGGGTCGCGTCGGTCGCGTTCGCGACGTCGTGCGGAGCGATCGCGAACTTCGTTCTGCTCCTCAGCTTCCTCTGGCGCCGCGAAGGGCGTCTCGGACTGAAGGACCTCGCGGCGACCCTGGCGCGCGTCCTCGCCGCTTCGGCAGCCATGGCGGTGATCGCGGGCCGGGGCGCCGCCTGGCTGCTCGCGAGGCACCCCCTTCACACGACCGGGGAGAGGCTTCTCTTTCTCGCGGCGGCCACGCTCGTCGGAATGGCCGTCTACCTCGGAGTGGCCATCCTCCTGCGCGCGACCGAGCCGCGCGAATTCGTCCGGCTCCTCGTGAGGCGCAAGAGCGGACGCGGGGACGCGCGATGAAGCTCGTCCTCCAGAGAGTCTCCGAAGCGCAAGTCCTGGTCCGGGGGAAGTCCGTGGCGCGGATCGGGCGCGGCCTGCTCGTTCTCCTTGGCGCGGAAAAAGGGGACGAGCCCGGGGGGGCGGAGGAGGCGGCCCGCAAAGTCGCCGGACTGCGGGTTTTCGAAGACGAGAACGGAAAGATGAACCGCGATCTCGCGGCGGTCGGCGGCAGCGTGCTCGTCGTCTCGCAATTCACCCTCGGGGCCGACCTCTCGCGCGGCCGGCGTCCCGGCTTCGAGCGCGCGCTCGCGGGAGTGGAGGCGAAGCCGCTCTACGAGCGCTTCGTCGCGGCGCTCGCGGAGCAGGGCGTCCCGGTCGCGACCGGCGTCTTCGGGGAGTTCATGCAGGTCTCTCTCGTCAACGACGGCCCGGCGACGTTCGTCCTCGAAGTCTGAGCCCCTAAATCACCCTTATCGGCACGAGCGTGAAGCACAGGAGGAAAACGGCCAGACAAAGGAGCGCGATCATCTTGTGAGAGAAGGGGAGCGGTTCGTCGTCGTTTTCGACGGGGGGATGCGCGACTCCCAAGAAGATCGCCGTGAAGAAGCAGAAAAAGGCCCAGACCGGCCCCCGCAACGCGGAAAGCGCCGCCAGCAGCAGGACCCCGTACGACGCGATCGGCTGACGGCGTCCGAGGGCTGCACGGATCACGTGGCCGCCGTCGAGCTGCCCGATCGGCAGGAGGTTCAGGGCCGTGACCAGAAGCCCAAACCATGCGGCCATGAACACGGGGTGCTCCTGCACCCCGGCGCTCGTGTAGCGGCCGGCGCCCGTCAGATCCTGCGCGAAGCGCACGAGGATCGGATATTCGAAGAGGACCGAGCCCGGAGCGACCGACTGCGGGTTCGGCGTCGCCCGGGTCACGCCGTAGAGCAGAAAGGGAAGAGCGGTGAAGAAGCCGGCGAGGGGCCCCGCCGCGCCGATCTCGAGCAGCGCCCTCTTGTCGCGGATCGGCTCCTTGATGCGGATCAACGCGCCGAAAGTGCCGATCAGGTTCGGAATCGGGGCCGGCAGGAAGTAAGGGAGCGTGGCCGCGACGCCGTGCCGGCGGCAGACGGCGTAGTGGCCGAGCTCGTGCACGCCGAGAATGAGGAGCAGCGGAATGGAAAACGCCAGCCCGTCGGTGAGGTGCCCTCCCCGCAAGGGCCCGCCTCCTCTCGAGAACACCGCGCCACCAAAGACCGTCGTGGTGATGAGAGTCAGCGCCAGCAGCAGAAGATGGAAGAGAGGGTGTTCCGGGATTCTCCATCGTCTCTTTCTCTCCCACTTCGGCGGTGAGGGAAAAGGCTCGGGAGGCGGGGTCGAAGGTTCCATCGGGCGGATGCCGCCACGGACCGTCTAGGGCAGGTCGCGCAGGTCCTTGCCCGGCTTGAATCGGATCGTGTTGCCGGGCGGGATCGTCACCTCGACTCCGGTCTTGGGGTTGCGTCCGATGCCGCGCTTGCGACGTTTCACCTGGAAGACGCCGAAGCCGCGCAGCTCGATGCGATCTCCTGCCCCGAGCGCGGAGCGCATCGACTCGATCACCGTCTCGACCGCGGTTGCCGCCTTGGCGCGAGGAATCTTCGCGAGGTCGACGACGAGGTCGACGATGTCGGCTTTGATCATTGCGCCCTCCGGAAATTCGCGGCGCATTATATCTCTGAAACAACGCGACTTCGGGCTCCGATTTTCGATTTTCGCTTCCCGTTTTCGGTCCCCGGGCGCGTGCTACATTCGCGGCGGGCATGAAGATCGGTCTCGCGGCGTTTGGGCTCCCATGAAGACACGCCTTGCGGCTGCCGGACTCGCTCTCTTGATCACCTCGGGATCGCTCGGAGCCGCCGACCTCCGGGACACCCGCAAGGCTTTTCTCCGCGCGCGGACGGCGGTCGCCGACGGACGCTACCGGGAGGCTCTCGATCTCTATCGCAAGGTGATCGAGCTCGTCCCCGAAGACGCCGTCGTCCGGTTCGAGTACGCGCAGCTCCTGCGCGACCTGAACGTCCCCGACGAGGCGATCAAGCAGGCGCGCGAGGTCGTGCGGATCGATCCGCAGTTCGTGGAAGGACGCCGGCTGCTGGGCGCCCTGGAGCTCGGAGCCTCCGAGCGGGATCCATCGCGGTTGGACGTCGCCATCGCGGAGCTCGAGGCCGCGCGGAAGCTCTCCCCTGGAGATCCTTCCATCGCGGCCCCTCTCGCCCGGGCTCTCCTCTCGCGGGGGCGGGCGGCGGAAGCCTCCCGCGTTCTCGAGGAGGCAGGGGAGCCGGCCCAGCCGGCTCTCGCCCGCCTGACGGCGGAAGCGAAGGCCAAGAGCGGGCACACGAAGGAGGCCGAAGACATCTACCGGGCCCTTCTCGAGGAAAATCCGGCGGACCGGGAGACCTCCGCCGCTCTGATCGACCTCTACGAAGAGGACGATCGGCTCGACCGCGCTCTGGAGCTCCTCCAGACGCTCGAAAAGACCGACCCCGAGAACACCGCCATTCCCGAGCGGGTCACCCTCGACCTGGCCCGCGCCGGGCGCTTTGCCGAGGCCGAGCGCCGTGCGCGCGAACTGGCCGCCAAGCGACCCGAGAATCGGGCGATCCGACGTCTCCTCGCGCAGGTCCTCTTCGAGAAGGGAAGCTCGCCGGAGGGGGAGAAGATCCTTCGTGCTCTCGTCGTCGAGGACCCCGACGACGACGTGACGCGGCGCGCGCTCGTCGGTGAGCTCCTGCGCGAGAGGCGTTACGCCGACGCGAAGACACAACTCGACGACGCCATCCGTCGCGCGGGCGACGACCCGCACAAGATCCCCGCCAAAGATGCCGCGAACGTCGAGCTCGGGTACCTGGCAATTCTCCAGAAGGACTACGCCCGGGGAATGCAGATCTTGGCGCCGCTCGCCGTGAAGGCGGGAACGGTGAACGCGAGGGCCGTCCGGATCCAGGCGAGCGCGGCCCGGGAGAAGGACGACTTCGCCTCCGGTCTCCAGATCGCTCGCGCGGCGGCCGCCGCAGAGCCGGACAAGCCGGAGTGGGCCGCCCTAGTCGCCGAGTTCCTGTATCGCTCGGGCGACAAGAAGAAGGCGGAAGAGACGCTCGGTAAGCTCGCCGCCTCGCAGGACGTCGACGACGTTCTCGCTGCGGCCGACGTCTACGCGCGCGTCAAGGACTTCACGGGGTCGGGTCGGGTGGCCCGCGACGCCTCCGTCCGCTTCCCGGAGAGCACCGAAGCGCTCTTCCGGCTCGGGGCGGCACTCGAGAGAACGGGTTCGTCGGCCGAGGCGGAGAAGATCTTCCAGAAGCTCCTCTCTGGAAGACCCAACGATTCGGCCGCCCAGAACTACCTCGGTTACATGTGGGCGGACAAAGGCACCCGGCTAGAAGAGGCGCGGGAGCTCCTGGAAAAGGCGGTGGCGCGCGAGCCGCGCAACGGCGCGTACCTCGACTCGCTCGGATGGGTCTACTTCCGTCTCGGCCGACTCGAGAAAGCCGCGAACTATCTGTCAGCCGCCAAGGAATACGACCCGGACGATCCCACGATCGAAGAGCACCTGGGCGATCTGTCCGAACGCCAGGGGGACGCTCCGAAGGCCATCGCCCACTGGGAGCGCGCCCTGGCGCTCAAGCACGATGAGCCGGAGAGGGTCCGCCAGAAGCTCGCGCGAATCGCCCGAAAGAGTTAGGAGTCCAAAGTCCAGACTCCAAAGTCCAAAGTCACCGGCGGCGTTGTTCGCGAGGCCTGCCGGTGGTCGCTCCTCTTTGGGCTCCTCCTCGCCGCCGGCTGCGCCTCGCGGACTCCGCCGTTCGGTCCCGCCGGCATCGAGGACTCGCGTCGGGCGCTCGATGCCTGGAGGGATGCGCTGGAGCGCGCGGACTCTCTCGGGCCGGTTCGCCTGCTCTACGACGCGCGGATGTCGCACGGGCTCGTGAAAATGCCGGGCACGCTCGCGGTCGTGGCGGTCCCGGGACGGCTCGAGGCGACTCTCTCCGGGCCCTTCGGATCCCCGCTCGCCCGCTACACGTCGGGAGTTCTGTCGGCGAGCGGCGCTCGGCCGATCCCGCTCGACGCCGAGGAGCTTCGCGCCGTGCTCGCCGGTGTCTGGCGCGCGGAGCCCCGGGTCGCCGGCGCGCGGGACGGACAGACGTTGCTGCGCTTCCCCGGCAAGGACGAGGTCGAAGGCGTCCTCGAAGTCTCGCGAGCGCGGCTCGAGACGCTGCGCATCGCGCGGCCCGAGGCGGACCTGCTGGCGACGTACTCCGGTCGCCTCGATCCCTGGCCCGAACGGATCGCGATCGAAGACCGCCGTTCGGGCAGACGCCTCGAGCTCACCCTCGTCGCCCGGGAACCGGCCGACCCTTCTCCGCCCACTCCGTGAGGATCTCCGGGGAAGCCCCGGCGAAGATCAACCGGGAACTCCGGGTCGGCGGCGTTCGCTCCGACGGCTACCACGAGATTCGATCGCGGGTCGTCGCGATCGACCTCGCGGACTCGATCGAGGTCGAGACCGGAGACGGAGATCTGACGCTTTCCTGCGAAGGGTTTCCGGTTCCATCGGACGAATCCAACCTCGCCGTCCGCGCCGGCCGAGCTCTCGCGAATCACCTCGGCCGACCGGCCGACGCGGCGATCCGGCTGAAGAAGAAGATCCCCGTGGGCGCGGGTCTCGGAGGAGGCAGCTCCGACGCGGCCCGCGCGCTCGCGCTTCTCGCGCGGCTCTGGGGCGCCGGGCTGACCCGCGAGGACCTTCGAGTGCTCGCCGCTTCTCTCGGGAGCGACGTTCCGTTCTTTCTCGTCGGCGGCGAAGCGGAAGTGACCGGCCGGGGCGACTCCGTGAGGCCGCTTCCCGATTCCGAGCCGACCGACCTTCTCGTGCTCGTCCCTCCTTTTCCTCTCTCGACCGCGGAGGTTTATGCGACCCATCGACGGCTCGAGTCCGGGTCTTCCTTCGACGATCGTCGAATTCCCGCTGCTCTCGAAGTCGACTCGTCCCGGAATTTCTTCGGACCGAACGATCTGGCATTGGCCGTGCTAGAGACGAAAGCGGAGATGAGTATTTTGCTGGATTCCGCGCGCTCCCTGGCCCCCGAGTCCGCCATCACGGGCTCGGGTTCCGCAATCGTTCTGGCGGGAGCGGCGGCGGGCGCCGAGGAACGCCTCGCCGCGCGGCATCCGGGCGCTCAAGTCTTTCGCAGTCGGACCCTGACCCGCGACGAGTACCGACTCCGGACCGAATCTTCGGGAGGTTCCCAATGGAGATCACCCAGGTAAAGGTTTTTCCCGTGGAGGAAGAGAGGCTGAAGGCGTACGTCTCGATCGTCCTCGACGACTGCTTCTTGGTGTCCGATCTGAAGGTGATTCAGGGTCCCAACGGGGTCTTCGTCTCCATGCCGTCGAAGCGCAAGAAGAACGGGGAGTTCAAGGACATCGCGCACCCGTTGAACCGCGAGACCCGCGAGCGGATGGAGCGGCGAATTCTGTCGGAGTACGAAAGGGTCCGCGCCGAGGCCCCCGCCCGCCTGGAAACGGAGGCGGCGGTCGAAGAGGAGCCCGCGGCGCACGAAGTGGCGCAATAGCCGAGCGCCGACGTTAAGGCACCGACCGTCGGAATCGAGCCCGCCGCTGGCGAAATCTGGCAAATCCCCAAAGAGGCCAGGGAGATCGGGCCTTTTTTTCTTCACCCTCTCAACTCCGCTCAATCAATAGAATGACGGGCGAAGGAGGTCCCTCATGTCGAGAACATGGAAGCACATCCTGGCTCTCCCGGTTCTTTTCTCAGTCTCCGCCGCTTTGCTAGCGCAGGCTCCCGAGGCCGGCAAGGCCAAGTCGCCACAGAAAGCAAGCGCAAAGGGATTCGTTGCCTGGCCTGCGGGGGATCTCAAGTTCGAGCCTCTGGCCGGTGCGCCTCCCGGCCCGACGCTCGCCAAGCTCTGGGGCGACCCGACCAAGGGTGCCTACGGTGCGATCGAGAAGTTCCCGGCGGGTTTCTCCGCTCCGCTCCACACCCATTCGGCCGATCACAAGATCGTGATCATCTCGGGCACGTGGATCCACGGGGAGGAAGGGAAACCCGAGGTGAGGCTCGGAGCCGGCTCGTACCTGTTCCAGCCTGCAAACCAGAAACACACGACGGCGTGCGACGCAGCGTCGGAGTGTGTTTTCTTCATCGAGAGCAACAGGAAATTCGACCTCAAGGTTGTCGGGGAGAAGAAGGCGCCGGCCAAAAAGTAACGTCCGGCTGCCGTCGCGCGGGTCGGGGGTCATCCCCCGACCGCGCGTTCTCTCCTCCTCGTGAGAGAAACCCGGCACAAAGTCGGCGCGTCACACGACGCCGCCATTCCGAGCGAAGAGCGAAACCGGGGTTATCCTTCTGATCGCCCACGTTTGGGGCGTCGCCAAACTGGTAAGGCACCGGCCTTTGGAGCCGGCATCTGGAGGTTCGAGTCCTCCCGCCCCAGCCAGTCGAGCGGGACGCCGAGTCGGCTAGAATCCCGCGCGCTTGATCGCCAACTTCTCCTACGGGGAACTCAAGATCTTTTCCGGCCGGGCCCACCCCGCCCTCGCCCGGGAGATCTGCGAGTATCTCGGCATCGCGTTGGGCGAGATCACGCTCTTCAACTTCTCCGACGGAGAGAACTACTGCCAGATCGACGAGAACGTCCGGGGCGCGGACATCTTCGTCGTCCAGCCGACGTGCTCCCCAGTCAACGACCACATCATGGAGCTCCTGATCCTGCTCGACGCTTTCCGGCGTTCCTCGGCTTCGCGAATCACGGCGGTCATGCCGTACTTCGGATACGCGCGCCAGGACAAGAAGGACAAGCCGCGCGTTCCGATCGCCGCCAAGCTGATGGCGGACCTCTTGACGGCCTCCGGCGCAGACCGGATCTTGACGATGGACCTCCACACGCTTCAGATCCAGGGGTTCTTCAACATCCCCGTGGACCATCTCTTCGCGGCTCCCGTCTTACTCGACGCGATCCGGGAAATGAGCGTCGACGACCTGGTGATCGTGTCCCCCGACGTCGGCGGCGTCGCGCGCGCCCGTGCGATCGGAAAGCGCCTCGGCGCGTCGCTCGCCATCATCGACAAGCGGCGCAGCGGACCGAACGAAACCGAGGTCTTGAACGTCGTCGGAGACGTCGAGGGCAAGAACGTCCTGATCTTGGACGACATCATCGACACGGCCGGAACGCTCGTCCAGGCCGAGGAGGCGCTCCGGCAGCACGGAGCGCTCCGGACGTTCGCCGCGGCGGTGCACCCGGTCTTCTCCGGGCCGGCACACGAGCGGATCCAGGAGTCCGGGCTCGAGACTTTGCTCGTGACGAACACGATCCCGCTCGACGACGCGATGAGCCGCTGCAAGAAGATCCGTACCCTCTCGGTCGCGCCCCTTCTGGGGGAGGCGATCCAGCGAATCCACGAGGGAGCTTCCGTTTCTTCCCTTTTTGTGTAGAATGTCGCGTTTTTTGCAACTCTCCGCGAAGGGAAGAACATGAAGACCATCGAGCTCACCGTCGAGAAGCGATCGACGCACGGAAAGAACGAAGCCCGCCGCACGCGGGCGGCGGGAAAGATCCCCGCCGTCGTGTACGGAGCGGGCAAGGAGACGATTCCCGTGACCGTGGAGGTCCGGTCCCTGGCAGACGCCTTTCGCGCAGGAGCAGGGGAAAACGCGATCTTCCTCCTGAAGCTCCAGGGCTCCGGGGAGACCCGTCACGCGATGATCCGCGATTTCCAGCGCGATCCGGTCTCCCGCCGGCCCGTCCACCTCGACTTCGTGCGCGTCCTGATGGACACGAAGATTCGAGTGAAGGTCCCCGTGGAGATCGTCGGCGTCGCGAAGGGCGTGAAAACCGACGCCGGAATTCTCGATTTCGTGACCCGCGAGATCGAGATCGAGTGCCTGCCGACCGACATCCCCGAGCACCTGCCGGTGGACGTGAGCGAACTCGCGATCGGAGACGCTATCCGACTTTCCGAGGTGAAGGCGCCGGAAGGAGTGGAGATCGTCGACGACCTCGAAAAGGTCATCGTGCACGTCGCGCACCCGGCGCACGAAGAGGTCCCGGTCGTCGCCGAGGCGGAACTCGCCGCCGTGGAACCGACCGAGCCGGAAGTCCTCCGCAAGGGCAAGGCGGTCACCGAGGAAGAGGGGGAAGAGAAGAAGGAGAAGTAACGCCTGCACGCGATCGTCGGCCTCGGGAACCCGGGCGCCCGCTACGAAGGAACCCGCCACAACGCGGGGTTCCGGGTCGTGGAGAGGCTGGCGGCGGAAGAGGGCATCCGGATCCGGTCGCGCGAGGGTAAATCCCGGGTGGGGCGCGGCCACGTTTCGGGGAAGAGCATAGTGCTCGCGCTTCCGCAGACTTTCATGAACGCCTCCGGAGAGGCCGTTCGAGCTCTTTGCGAAAAGAATGGCATCGGTCCCGAAGACCTCTGCATCGTCTTCGACGACATCGACCTGCCTCTCGGCCTTCTGCGGATGCGGCCACGCGGATCCGCCGGCGGACAGAAAGGGATGGCGTCGGTGATCGAACGGCTCCGAACGAACGAGTTCGCCCGACTGCGGGTGGGAGTGCGCGGTCGACACTACTCCCGGGAGCGCGACCACCTGGGTGACTACGTTCTCGAGCCGTTTCGCCGAGGAGAAAGGGAACTGTTCGAAGAGAGCATCGACCGGGCGGTCGAAGCGCTTCGGCTCTGGCTCACGGACGGGATCGAGGCCGCGATGAGACTCGCGAATCGAAAACTATCCTCTCCCGGCTCCGACGAGCCGGGATTGACATCCAAGAGGAGGAGCGAATGAGGCTCTATGACATCGTCGCGCTGGTCACGCCCGACCTGAACGACGAGGACGCTTTAAAAGTGGCGTCCGAATACCGCAAGATTCTTTCCGACGGCGGCGCTGAGATCGTCAAGGACGAGACTTGGGGGCGGCGCCGGCTGGCCTTTCCGATCCTTCGGAAGAGAGAGGCCTACTACCACTATTTCCAGGTTTCCGCCGAGCCGGCGGTGATCGCCGAGACGGAGCGGCGAATGAAGCTCTCCGACCAGGTGCTGCGGCACCTCGCGGTTCGGGCCGACCTCGAGCTGAAGCGGGCCGCGAAATCCGCCGTCCGGCAGCGCGAGAAGGCGGCGAAGCGGCCGCCTCGTCCGCCGGCGCCCATGGCGCCCATGGCGCCCGCGGCGGCGCCGGCGTCCGCCGAGATTCCGCCGGCAGCGGAGAAGGGAGAGCCGTCATGAGCCCTGCGCCGCGTGGACGGTCGAGCGCGTCGAGCCGCGATGGAAAGACCACAACCCGCAAGAAGTTCTTCGTCCGCCGCCGCAAGGTCTGCAAGTTCTGTGCGGAAAAGCTCGAGTACGTCGACTGGAAGGACGTGAAGCTCCTCCAGGGATTCATCCCCGAGCGGGGCAAGATCCTGCCGCGGCGGATTTCCGGAACCTGCGCTCTGCACCAGCGCAAGCTCCAGACCGCCATCAAGCGGGCCCGGTCCATCGCGCTCCTGCCGTACGCCACGGACTGAGTCGTCGACGATCCGGCTTCTCACGTGATTGAAGCCCGCGACGAGGAGCCGTCGTCGGGAACGGCATCGACGGCGAGAGAGATTGCGCTGGCGGCGGGGCTCTCGGCCCTCGCGTTCGCGCTCTTCCTCGCGTTGCCGCTCGTCGGCGCGATCGGCCTTCCACTGGCGGGAATTCCGCCCGTCCGGCTCGCTCATCGGAGAGGCGCCGTCGCCGCGCTCGTGGCGTCGGCGCTCGCCGGAGCGCTCGTTGCCGCGGTGGCGCTCGCAACCGCGGGCGGGTCGGAGGCATGGATGCGCGGCGCGCTGGCCGCCGGTACCGCGGCCCTGCCCGCCGTCTTCGCATCCGTGTCGCGCCGAATGGGACGTCCCTCGCTCGCGTTCCTCCTTCTGTGTGCCACGGGGGCGATCCTCCTGGCGGCTCTCTTCGTCGGCGACGCGGCCGCGGCCGGCCAGCCGGTCGGCGAGCAGATCGCGAAGGAGTTCGATCGGATGATCCCGGCGGCGATGGATTCCTACGGGCGCTCCGGGATGGACGCGGAGACCGTTCTCCGGGTGCGCGCGACCTTGAACGCGGCCCGCGAGTTCAGCCGCCGGTACTGGGCGGGACTGCTCGGGCTTCTCTGGGTTTTCTGCGGCGCGATCTCGTTCTACTCCGGGGCGAGGCTCGCCCGTCCAGCGCCGTCCGCGGAGGCAGCCCGTTTCGAGCGGCTGCGCCTGCCGGCGGGGGTGGCCCCGCTCTTCGTCGCCGCAGGCGCGGGGTCGGTCTTCGTCCCCCCCGCTGCCCGGCCCGCGATGGGCAGCATCCTTCTGCCGCTCACCGCCTTGTATTTCGTGGCGGGCCTCTCTATCATCTGCCACTTCGCGCGGAGGTGGTTTCGGTTCTGGCTCCTCCGAGTGGGGGTCTATACCCTGGTCGCCTACTTCCCGATGAACGTCGGGGTCGCGTTGCTGGGGTTGTTCGACTGGTACGTCGATTTTCGCCGTCGAGGCGCAGGAGCAATCGAAACGCGATGAAAGTCATTCTGGCCGACGACGTTCGAGGACTCGGGCACCGCGGGGACACCGTCGCCGTCAAGCCCGGTTACGCACGCAACTTTCTCTTCCCGCAGGGGCTCGCCTGGGAGGCGACGCCGGCGAACGCCCGGCGGTTGACCGAGGAGAGAAAGAAGTACGACGACAAGAACCTGCGTGAGAAGGCGGTCGCGGAAGAGGCATCCCGAAAGATCGAGGGTCTCCGCATCACGGTCACGAAGAAGGCGGGGGAGGGCGACGTCCTCTATGGCTCCGTAACGCCGACGGAAATCGCCGACGCTCTGGGAGAGCGGGGAATCGAAGTGGACCGCCGCCGCATCGAGGTCGCCGAACCGATCAAGCGCCTGGGCGAGCACACGGTGCACGTCCGGCTGCACCGCGACGTGGTCGCGGAGTTAGTCGTCGAAGTTCAGCCGGTCACCGTCGTGACCGCCTGAACCGCCCTAGGGAACCGGCGTCGGCTGGGGCGTGGGCGCCGGCCCGGGAGCTCCTTCTTCGGAGATCTCGCCTTTCTTCGGCAGATAGAACGACCGCTGGAGTGACCAGGGAAGACGAGTGATCTCCTCCCAGCGCGAAGACCATTCTTCGGTCGGCTGCGATCCCGAAACGAACGTCTCCAGGATCGGGCGCGGGCTCCCGGGGGTCGCCTTCAGTCCGGTCTCGTAGTCGACGGCTGTGAACACGACGTTGGGCGGCGTGTCGAAATCTTCCTTCGGGTCGAGCTGCCCGCCGTCCTTCATCTTCTCGACGACCCGGATCCAGATCGGCAGAGCCGCGTGCGCGCCGTCCATTCCCTTTCCCAGGCTTTCGGTCTTCCTGTCATTGCCCACCCACACGCCGATCGTGTAGCGGGGCGTCATCCCGAGGAACCAGGCGTCGGTGAAGTCGTTCGTCGTGCCGGTCTTGCCGGCGATGTTCAGCTTGAGCCGTGCGGCCGAAGCCCCGGTGCCGCGCTGCGTGACGCCCTTCAACATCTGGAGGAGCTGGAAGCACGCCTGCGGGCTCGCGACCTCGCGCGCATCGGGACGCACCTGCTCGAGCACGTCCCCGTTGGAATCCGTGATCCGGTCGAAGAGATAGATCGGAAACGCGAGGCCCTGGTTCGCGAAGACCGAAAACGCCGAGGTCATCTCCGCGAGCGTCACCTCGAAAGCCCCGAGGGCGACCGAAGGATAGGGGAAGAGCTTCTGGCGGATGCCGAGACGGTGGGCCGCGTCGATGACGTGGGCGCGGCCCACCATCTCGGAAACGCGCACCGCCGAGACGTTGTACGAATACTCGAGCGCCCGGCGAAACGTCACGATCCCGCGGAACTTGCCGTCGTAATTGCTCGGCCGGTACGGCGGCTGACGGGGATCGAAGACGATCGAGATCGGCCCGTCGAAGACGGTGTCGGACGGCGTATATCCCGCCTCGAGCGCGGCGAGATAGACGAACGGCTTGAAGGTCGAGCCGGCCTGGCGCAGAGCCTGCGTGGTTCGGTTGAACTTCGAGCGCGTCCAGTCGTACCCGCCCACCATCGCGCGGACGGCTCCGGTCGCGTTCTCGACGATCAGGACCGCTCCCTCTTCTTTCGGGTCCTGCTCCAGGGAAAGCTGTTCCGCGCCGTCCTTTTTCTGTTCGATGGTGACGGTCACCAGGTCTCCGCGCGAGAGGATCTTCGAGGGATCGGCCGCGGCCGTCCACGCGAGGCCGGAGGGAGGCAGCGAGAGGACTTTCTTTCCAACGCGGATGTCCGCGCCCGCGCGCGAGACCGAAAGGACGACGCCCCGGAGAGCGGTTCCCGCCGCGGCCGTGGGCCCTTCCCAGGAGGGGTCCACGAAGGTGTCCAGATCCCGGTACCCCTCCGCCAGGAGGTTGCGCGGCCGTCGGAAACCGTGGCGGCGCGCCAGGCGCCTCAGGCCCCACCCGAGCGCCTCCTCGGACGACGCCTGCAGGCGCGGGTCGAGCGTGGACTCGATCTTGAGACCGCGGCGATAGAGCTCCTGCTCGCCGTATGTGCGTTCGAGATACTGTCGGATCTCTTCGCAGAAGTACGGGGCGACGATTGTCTCTTCGAGCGACGGGCTCGTCGGGAGCGGCTCGGCGTCCGCGGCGGCCCGCTCGGCCTCCGTGATGTAGCCCTCCGCCCGCATGCGCGCGAGCGCCGTCGCCCGGCGGCGTCGCGCGAGGAGCGCGTTTCGGAACGGGGACTGGTCTTCCGGCCTCTGCACGATCCCGGCGAGAAGCGCGGCTTCGGCGAGTGTCAGGTCCTTGATGCTCTTGCCGAAATAGTACCGGGCGGCGGCCTCGACCCCGTAGTTGCCGTGTCCGAAGTAGATCTCGTTGGCGTACATCGTCAGGATCTGTTCTTTCGAATAACGGCGCTCGATCTCGAAGGCCACGAAGGCCTCGTTGATCTTCCGGGTGATCGTCTTGCGTGGCGAAAGAAAGATCGCGCGGGCGAGCTGCTGCGTCAGCGTCGAGCCTCCCTGCGCGAAGCTCTTCTGCCGAAGGTTCGCGAGGAGAGCGGAGACGGTTCGCTGGACGTCCACGCCGCCGTGGCGGAAAAAGTTCTTGTCCTCGGTCGCGATGATCGCGTTGCGCAGGACCGCCGGGATCTGGCCGCGGGAGACGAGGATTCTCCGCTCGATCGCGTAGCGGGCGATCGTGGAACCGTTGTTCCCACGGATCTCGGTGATGATGTCGGGCCGGTAGGTCTCGAGCTCGGAGACTCTCGGCACCCGCACGAAGTTCGTCGCCGCAGCCCCGGCGACCGCGCCGAGCAACGTCGCGACGAAGAGCGGCAGGACGGCGAGGAGGGTTTTTCTCCGGTCCATGCGATGCCGTTCTTCATTTTGAGGCATCGCCGCGCCGTATGCTATAAGCGGAACCTTCGTGAGCACGGCGCCTCCCATCGAGCCCGCCGCTCCCCCTGCGAACCGCGGCTGCTGGAAAGCCGCGCTTCTCGGCTGCGGCGCCGCCGCAGTCCTTCTGGTCGCGGCGCTCATCGGCCTCGGCGTGTACATCCAGAAGAAGCCGACGGCGGTCACCGACCTCCTCATGGAGCGGGTCCGGGCCGGATATGCCCCCGACGTGACCGACTCAGACAAGTCGGAGGTCGATCTCGCCTATGCCGGTTTCCGCCGCGCGCTCGAGGAAAAGCGGGTTCGAAGCGAAGACATGGAAAGGGTGCGGGACGCCGTGAAGCTCGGCCGAGTCGTGGGGCGCGAGGAAGTTCACGAGCTGACCCGCGTTTTCCGGAAGGCCGCCGGCAACGCTCGCGGGAAACCTTCCCGGGCGCCAGAATCGACGCCACCCGCGTCCGCGGCGACCCCCCTCCCTTGAGCCCGCGCCCCGGCTCCCAGCCGAAACCAAGCTCCGCGCTCGCGCGCGCGGGCGCTGCGAAGCCGCCGTCCTACCTGGACGCGCAGACGCGCGCCGGCGGCCGGTTCGCCCTGAAGACCGACTTCACGGCCCACGGCGACCAGGAGCAGGCGATCCAGAAGCTGACCGCCGGGATCGAAGAGGGCCGCCGCGACCAGGTCCTGCTGGGCGTCACCGGTTCGGGAAAGACGTTCACGATGGCGAAAGTCATCGAGGCCGTCAACCGCCCGACGCTCGTGCTCTCCCACAACAAGACGCTGGCCGCGCAGCTCTACCAGGAGTTCCGCGGATTCTTTCCGGAGAACGCCGTCGAGTACTTCGTCTCCTATTACGACTATTACCAGCCGGAGGCATACATCCCGCAGAGCGACACCTACATCGAGAAGGAGACGTCCCGCAACGAAGAGATCGACAAGCTCCGGCTCTCCGCCTCCAAGGCGCTGCTCGAGCGGCGCGACGTCATCGTCGTCGCCTCGGTTTCGTGCATCTACGGACTGGGCTCGCCCGAGTCGTACTACGACATGCTCGCCTACGTCGAAGTCGGGGACCGGTCCGGTATGCGCGCGCTTCTCTCGCAGCTCGTCGAGATGCAGTACGAGCGCACGAACCTCGATCTGGCTCGCGGCACGTTCCGGGTTCGGGGCGATGTCCTCGAGCTCCATCCCGCTTACGAGGACGTCGCGGTGCGCATCGAGTACTTCGGCGACGAAGTCGAGAAGATCACGCGCACGGACCCGCTCCGAGGGACGGCGCTGCGGAAGGTGGACCGGATCGCCGTCTATCCCCGGACCTTCTACGCAACGCCCCGGGAGACGCTCGAGCGAGCCATTTCGTCCATCCGGACGGAGCTCGACGCGCGCCTGGCGGAGCTTTCGGCGGCCGGACGGTTGCTCGAGGCGCAGCGGCTCCACCAGCGAACGATGTTCGACCTCGAGATGATCAAGGAGCTCGGATACTGCAACGGCATCGAGAACTACTCCCGCCACCTCTCGGGACGCCGGGCGGGCGAGCCGCCGCCCACGCTCATCGACTACTTCCCGCGCGACTTCCTCCTCGTGGTCGACGAGTCCCACGTGACGTTGCCGCAAGTGCACGGCATGTACCACGGCGACCGTTCGCGCAAGGAAGTTCTCGTGGACTACGGTTTCCGGCTGCCGTCGGCTCTCGACAACCGGCCGCTCACGTACGAGGAGTTCGAGGCGCGCCTGAACCAGATCGTCTACGTCAGCGCGACGCCCGGACCCGAGGAGCTGAAGAAGACCGGGGGCGAGGTCGTCGAGCAGGTCATCCGGCCGACGGGGCTGCTCGACCCGCAGATCCAGGTCCGGCCGGTCAAAGGGCAGGTCGACGACCTTCTCGCGGTCGTCCGGGAGGCCGCGGCGAAAGGGCAGCGTGTTCTCGTCACGACGCTGACCAAGCGAATGGCCGAGGAGCTGACGAACTACTTTTCCGAAGTGGGGGTGCGCTGCCGCTATCTCCACTCGGACATCGAGACGCTGGACCGCGTCGCGATCCTGACCGACTTTCGCCGCGGCGTCTTCGATTGCCTGATCGGGATTAACCTCCTGCGCGAGGGTCTCGATCTCCCGGAAGTCGCGGTCGTCGCGATCCTGGACGCGGACAAAGAAGGCTTCCTCCGCAGCGAGACTTCGCTCATTCAGACCGCGGGTCGCGCCGCCCGCAATCTCGAGGGAAGGGTCCTCTTTTACGCCGACGCGGTGACGGACTCGATGCGCCGCGCGATCGAGGAAACCGGGCGGCGCCGGACCACTCAGGAGGCCTACAACCGGGAACACGGCATCGAGCCGGCCTCGATCGTCAAGCAGGTGAACTCGCCGCTCGTCCGGATGGCGAGCCTCGACTACTACGACGCGACGGCTTCCGTCTCGCGGCCGGATCTCCCCGATGGTCCCTCGCTCTCCCGTCGGATCGCCGAGCTCGAGAAAGAGATGAAGGCTTCGGCGAAGGAGCTCGATTTCGAGCGCGCGGCGCAGATCCGCGACGAGCTGCGCGGCTTGCGGGAGCTGCAGATCTTCCGCTCGTGAGCGGCGACCGGCCGGAGCGAGGCCGGGGCAACGACGGCGCGGCAGTTGCGCTTGGCCTGTTCGCCGCCGTTCAGACGTTCCTGTTGTTCGCCCGCCGGGATCGGTTTGCGGTGCTCTTCTGGTGGACGAGCGAATCGTGGCTCCTCGTCACCCTGCTCTGGTTGAAAAATCTGGCCCTTGGGGCAGCGGCGTTCTTCGTCTTTTCCCGGATCGCTCGCTGGACGGAATCTCTGCCGCGGGCGCAGGCCCGCGGGGCCTGTCCCCGCGACGACTCGGGTTCGCGGGTGCGTCACGCGCTCCTCTTCGCCGGGATTCTGGCGATCGGCGTCGTGCTGAGATGGATTGCGCCGCGCCAGATTCCTCCCGGCGTGTGGGCCGACGCCCTCTTCGAAGCCGAGGGCGCGTTGCGGCATCCCGGGAGCATCCCGTGGCTCGGAGGTCAGCCGCTCGCCGTCGAGGGACTCCGCAACAGCGCGCTCGTCTCGAACGTTTACCTCAAGTTCTGCGAGCTCCTTTTCCGGGTCTTCGGACGGGGAGACGTCGGGCTCCTCGCCCTGTCGGCGGTGGGCGGGAGCCTCGCCCTCCCCGCCGTGTACTGGCTCGGCCGCGAGGTGTCCGGGCGCCGCCGCGGCCTCATCGCAATGGCGATTCTCTCGCTCGGAGAATGGCCGCTCGTGTTTTCGCGGTGGGCCTGGACCGGCGCCCTGCTGCTGTCGCTCGTGCTCGCCGCGGCCGCCGCGGCGGTCCACGCGCGCCAAACCGGATCGGCGGGATGGGCGGCGGTCGCGGGACTGCTCCTGGGGCTGTCGCTCCACACGTACGTCTCCGCCTGGGCGGTCGCGGCCGGGTTCGCGATCTTCGCGATCCGAGGTCTTCGTCGGCCGGCGGGCACGAAGCTCGCCCTGACGGCGACGGGGACCGCGCTTCTCGCTTTCCTGCCTTTCGTGCCCGCTTTCCTCAAGTATCCCGAGCGTCTCGGCGGCCGCGCGCACGACGTCTCGTTTCTCGCCCCGACGAAAGACGTGGCGGTTCCCGGAGGCAACCGGCCCGGCGCTCCGCCGCTCCGCCTCCTCTACAACGGCGTCGAGTACACGGGCCTCTTTCTCTGGACGCGGGATCCCAACCCCCGTCACGGATTCCCGGACCGCCCCCCCTTCGACGCTCTCCTGGGCGTCGCCGCGCTCGCGGGCGCCGCGCTGTCGTATCGCAGGTCCCGGGACGGGAACGCGGGGGAGGAGCTCCTGTGGCTCGTCGCCGGCGCGAGCCTCGCCGCGGGAATCCTCGGCAACCCGGGCGGAGCGCCCAACGGGCTGCGCATCTATCCCTTCCTCGGGATCGCCGTCCTCTGGGCGGCCGGGAGCCTGGAGGGCTGGATCGCGGCTGCGGCCCGTGCTTCCTCCAGCCGCCCGGCGAGCCTCTGGGCGCTGGCTTTCACGGTTCTGTTCGCCCTCGAGACGGTCCCTTTTCTGACCCGCTGGCCGCGCGATCCTCTCGTGGCGGGCTCGTTCTGCGTTTTGGAGAGCGACCTCGGACGGACCGCGCGCGAGCTCGCACCGGCGCCGATCCTTCTCGCGCCGAAGGCCCTGTCGTGGCCGATCGTCTTCGAGACCCTCGCGGCCGGAGAGGACCCACGTCGGCCGGTCCCTCGGCGGGATCACCGGACGGCGGAGGAGCTCCTTCGGTCGTGGCCGCCTCTGCCGTTCTGGTACGTCGCGCGAGACGACGACCTCGAAGCGTTCAGACGCGCATCGTGGCGCTGCCCACCGCGGCCAACGGGAGACGGGAGCGGAATCCCGCGGATCGTCCGGGTCGCGCCCCGGCGGTGACTAGATCCGGCGGCCTCCGGTCCGAAGGCCGGAGCTCGTGCGCGCCGCTCCCCCGTCCGGGGAGTAGTTATCTCTGGAGGGTTAGATCCAGTGGCACGCCTTCGCAAATCCCGCGAGAACGAGGAGGAGGGCGAAAGCCGCGATCGCCCACACCGCGGTTCTCTTGCGGGCGGGTAGCGGCTGACGCGTGTAGAACCCGGTCTTCCACCGCTCGATCTCCTTGCCGCAGCGGGGACACACCGCGTCGTTGGGTCCGACGCGCGCATAACAATAGGGGCACTCGTTCATCGGGTCGCGTTCATCCTACGATAGGACGCGGCGCGGTCGCCTCCACGTCTCGAGATGATCGCGCTACACTTCCGAAGTGACCGAGTCCCGCCCGCCTCCCGAAAACGTTCCCGACGCGCCCGGCGTGTACCTTTTCAAGGACCGCCGCGGCAAGATCCTGTACGCCGGCAAAGCCCGCTCCCTGAAGAAGCGCGTGGCCTCCTATTTCACGAAAGGGCCGGAGGCCACCAAGACGGAAGCGCTGCTCGGCTCCTGGCAGGACCTGGAAACCATCGTCACCAACACGGAACTCGAGGCTCTCCTGCTCGAGAACGCGCTCATCAAGAAGCATCGCCCGCGTTACAACATCTGTCTGCGAGACGACAAGACCTATCCCTACATCAAGATCACGACGGGGGAGGAGTGGCCCCGTGCGCTCATCACCCGGAGAGTTGCCGAAGACGGGCACTCCTATTTCGGGCCGTTCTGGGGAGGGCTCGCGCGGAGGATCATGCGGATGATCACGCGCCACTTCCAGATCCGGACCTGCACGATCGAGATCGACGGGACGCTGCCCCGGCCCTGCCTCTATTATGACCTTCACGCCTGCCTGGGGCCGTGTGTCGCCGGTCTGACGACCAAACACGCCTACGACGAGGCGGTTGCCGACGTGGTTCTTTTCCTCCAGGGGCGCAACAAGGAGCTCTCGGCGAGCCTCGAGAAGAAGATGCGGCAGGCCTCGTCGGAAGAGATTTTCGAGATGGCAGCCGCCTACCGCGACGCTCTCAAAACGGTCGAAGACGTCTCCGAGCACCAGGTCGTCCACACGCTCAAGGGAGACAACGTGGACGTCTTCGGTTTCTTCGAGTCGGGAGGGGACGTCGCGGTCTGCGTTCTCGTCGTGCGGGGCGGGGTGATCCAGGACCGCCGGGAGTTCTTCTTCGAGAAGTCGGAGGAAGTGGATCCGGCGACGTTCCTCGAAGCTTTCCTTCCCCAGTTCTACGACGCGAACCCGTTCCTTCCGTCGGAGGTCCACCTCCCCGTCGAGATTTCGGATCCCGCTCTTCTCGAGTCGTTCCTCGCTTCGCGTCGCAACGCGAAGGTGACCGTACGCGTGCCGCGCCGGGGGCCCGCGCGGGAACGGGTCGAGCTCGCGCAGGACAACGCCTGCCAGCGGCACAAGGTCCGGTTCCGGCGAATGGGCGGGGAAGGAGCGCTCGGCGTCGAGCGACTGGCGCGCGTGCTCGACCTCGCGGTCGCCCCGCATCGGATCGAGGCTTTCGACATCTCTCACCTTCAGGGCACCGACTCCATCGCATCGCTCGTCGTCTTCGAGGACGGGAGACCCAAGAAGTCCGACTACCGGCTCTTCGGGATCACGTCGCAGCAGCTTCTCGCGCCCGACGATTTCAAGAGCATGGCTGAAGCGGTCGAGCGCCGCTTCCGGAAGCTGCGTGACGAAGGAAGCCCGATGCCGGATCTCGTCCTCGTCGACGGGGGACGCGGGCAGCTCCAGGCGGCGCTGACGGCGCTCGACCGGCTGGGCGTCGAGCTACCCGTCATCGGCCTCGCCAAGCGTGAAGAAGAGATCTGGGTGCCGGAACGACCCGAGCCCCTCCGCCTCTCCCGCAAGGACCCGGCGCTCCAGCTCATTCAGCGGGTCCGCGACGAAGCGCACCGATTCGCGATCACGCGCCACCGCGGCCGCCGCTCGAAGCGCATGCGGGAGACGAGCCTCAAGGACATTCCGGGCGTCGGCCCGGTCCGCGCACGGACTCTCTTGACGCGATTCGGATCGCTCGCCGGCGTCGCCTCCGCCGATCCGCGAGAGGTCGAAGACGCGGTCGGAGCGGCAACGGCTCGTGCGGTCCGCGACTATCTCGAGGCGGGGCGCCCGCGGAAAGAGCCTCTCGAGGGGTCGACCGAACCCGGCGAAGGAGGACGAACCCGCTCCGCATGAGGACGGCCTTCGAGCGCGAGGGCGACATCCGCAGCGTCGATCTGCTCGCCGCCTTCGCGGGGCTCTGGCGCGAGCGGGCGAGCGGCATTCTCCATTTCTCGCGGCCCGGGGAAAGGATTCGGTTCGACGTCCTCGACGGAGACATCGGCGAGGTTTCCGCATCCGACCCCGACTTCGACGCAGCCGAAGTGCTGGTTCGCGCCGGCAAACTGGATCCCTCCGCACTGGAAGGTCGCGTCTCGAAGGGAACGGAGAGGGCCCGTTCGGCGCGGGAGCTCGGGCTCCTGACGGAACGCGACTGGCGATGGGGAGAAAGAATCCGCGTCGTCGAGATCCTCTCGCACCTCGTCGGCTGGCTCGAAGGCGCCTACGTTTTCGACGCCGAGGCGCGCCCCGAACCGCGAGAGTTCCGGGTCGGAATTCACCGGCTGCTCCTCGAGCTCTTTCTCCGTTCGAGGGACCGCGCCTTCGTTCATCACGCGCTTCCTTCGGCGGATACGCCGCTCGTCAAGGCCCGCGACTTCGACGAGAAGTTCGCCACGCTGGGGCTCACGCCCGACGCACTTCACGTCGTGGCCGCGATCGACGGGAAAGCGAGCGCCGCCGAGATCTCGCGAAGGACGCCACCGGATCCCTTCTCCGTCGAGAAGCTCCTCGCGGCGCTCGTGACCCTGGGTCTCCTCCATCCGGAGTACGCATCGGAGGAGACTGCCGCCGGCACCCGCGTCGAGGCCGGGCCGCCCGAAGAAGTCCCGCCAGCGCCGCCGCCTGTCCGCGAAGAACCGGAGTTGGAGATTCCGCCGGTGACCTCCTCTTCGGAAAAGGCACGGCGCCCCGCGGAGGTCGAACCGGAGCCGCTCGACAGCATGCCGGCACCGGTCCCGGTCGAGGCGCAAGCCGAGATCGATCTGCCGATGTCCGCGCCGGTCGAGGCGTCGGAGCCGGAGCCGGCGCTCCTCGCGTGGGAAAACGCTCCGCCCGAGCCGATGGATCAACCGCTCGACGTGCCCGGGCGGGAAGTCGTCGCTTCAAGCCGTCCCCGGCTCGGATCTGTCTGGCTTCTGCTTCTCCTCGCCGCCGCGGTCGTGGCGCTTCTGGTCTTCCGCGCCAGAGAGACGGGCAGCGGCCCCGTCCCGAGCGCGCCGTTGCCCTCCTCGCCGACCGTCTCCCCGCTCGCACCCGCCGCGATCGTTCCGACGTCCCTGCCGCCGACAGCCGTCCCGACGTTGGAGCCGCCCGTCGCCGTACCCACTTCGGCGCCCCCGAGTCCGGCGGCACCAACTCCCGCGCCCCCGACGGCCGTCCCGCCGACTCCCGCCCCGCCCACCCGCGCGGCGGCGACGCCCGCGCCGACATCGCCGCCGGCCTCTCCGACGCCGCCTCCGACCGCGGTTCCATCGCGCCCGATCCCGACCGCACTCGCGCGGCGCCCGAGCCCTCCCCCTCCTCGCCCGACGGGAGCGCCCGCGTCCGCGTCGGGAAAGAGCCGCTCGAAGTGGGAAGCGCTTGCCGAACGGGGCCGACAGATCGTTCCGAGCGCTCCATACACCATACAGCTGGAGCTCGTCTGCGAGCTCTCCTCCCTGGATGAAGCCTGGAAGTACGACCGCGGCGCGATGTGGATCGTGCCCGCAGAGCACCGCGGCCGCCGCTGCTTCCGAGTCTTCTGGGGTCGGTATGCCACCATCCAAGAGGCGCAGATCGCCAAGGAGTCCGTGCCGCGGTTCTTCTCCACGCGCACAAACCGCCCCGCCCTCGTTTCGCCCCGGGCGTCTCTGCTACCCTGACGTCGAGGAGGCGCGTGGAGCACCATCCCCCGGCAAGCCCCGCGGCGCCCGAGCCGCCTCTTCACGGCTCGCTCGAGGACGCCCCGCTGCCGCAGATCCTGCGGCGGATCTTCCTCGAGCAGCTGAAGGGTACGTTGACCCTCTCTCTCGGAGAGGAAGTCCGGCAGCTCTTCTTCGAGAAAGGCGAGTTGCGCACCGCCACGTCGTCGAAGGAGACCCAGAAGATCGGCTCGTTCCTGAAGCGCCGGGGCCGCATTACCGACGACGACGTGATCTGGGCCTTGAGCGAGATCGCGCGACAATCCGGTTCCCGCTTCGGAAAGAAACTGGTCGAGCGGGGCCTCCTTCCGAAGTCGGCAATCGACGCCGAGATGAAGCGGCTCGTCGAGGAGATCGTGTTCTCGGCGTTCGAGTGGGAATCGGGGGAATTCCGTTTCGAGCCTTCGAGCGGGGTGATCGATCCCGACGTCGCGCTCTCCCTCTCGACTGCCGCGATCATCGTCGAAGGGATCCGCCGGCTTCCGGAGACTCCGCTCTTTCGCGAGCGGCTGGGCAACGGAAGCCGCGTTCTCCGTCTGGCGCGCGATCCGATGTCGCGTTACCAGTACCTCCCGCTCACGCCGCAGGAGGCGTACCTCCTCTCGCGCATCGACGGCCTCCTCGACCTCGACTCGCTCCTCGCGATCGCGGGGAGCTCGCGCAGCGCCGCCGCCAAGACGGTCTACGCGCTCCTGTCGTGCGGCCTCGTCGAGTGGAACACCGACCCGAGCCCGCGGCGGGAGACCGGCGGAGGCGTTTCGGCGCTGAACGTCGAAGTGTCGAGCGAGCCCGCGAAGCCCGCGCCCGGACACCGCGAGCTCGTCCACAACACCTGGCGTCGCATCGACTGGCTCTCGCACTACGACCTGCTCGGCGTCGGCCGGGATTCCTCCGCAGAGGAGGTGCGCCGCGCCTATCTCGACAAGAGCCGCCTGTTCCATCCGGACCTGCGTCATCGCCCGGACCTGGCCGGTCTGGACCGCGAGCTCACGGCGGTTTTCGATCGCGTGAAGGCCGCGCACGACACGCTCGTCGATCCCGACGCTCGCGCCGCGTACGATCACGAGCTCGATCAGGCGCCGGGAATGTTCTCGGAGGAGGTCGCTGCCGATCCGGTGGCCCGCCGCCAGCTGGCCGCGAAGAACTTCGACCGCGCGGTGGAGCTCATCAACGCGAAGGATTACTTCCCGGCGGTGGAGCTGCTCCGCGAAGCGGTCCATTTTGCTCCGGAAAGGCCCGAGTACCTCTTCCGTCTCGGCGAAGTGCAGCTCAAGAACGAGAACTGGGTCGAACGCGGCCTCGAGAACCTGAAGGAGGCGACGCGGCTCGCCCCCACGCGGGCGGACTTCATCCGGCAGACGGCTCGAGCGCTCGCGGCGAACGGCCGGAAGAAGGACGCGGAGACCTACGCGCGGCGAGCGAACCAGCTCGAGCCGGGCCCGGAAAGCTCCGCCCTGATGGAGGAGATCTTCGGGCCCGCAACCGCGGTCGCGTCGAAGTCGGAATCGACTCCGGAGCCACGGCGGGGGTTGTTCTCGCTCCTCCGGAAGAAGAAGGGCGGATGATGCGCCGGCACGGGCGGATCCGATCGTGACGGCCCTTCTGACGGGACTGGGGCTGGCCGCCGCCGCAGGGTTCAATGCCTGGGCGGTCCTCCTCCTCTCGAGCGGGCTCTACCGGCTGCTGCCGCAGGAATTCCCGGGCACGGCCGCCGTGCTGCTCGGAAGCCAGACCGTGTTCAGCTTCGCGCTCGTCCTCTTTCTCGCCGAGTTCGTGATCACGAAGATCCCCATGCTCGATCGGTTCTGGGAGCTGGCCCAGACTCTCCTGCGCCCGGTCGTGGGAGCGGTCCTGGCGATCGCGTCGGTTCCGGCGACCTCGCTCTTCGAGCGCATCGCGATCGGCCTCGCCGGCGCGGCGGCGACGCTCGCCGCACACGTTGCGAAATCGACGACCCGCCTCGAATCGACAGCGGCCACCAGCGGCTGGACGCATTTCGCGCTCTCTCTCTCCGAAGACGTCGTCGCCGTGGTTCTCGCGACTCTCGTCTTTTTCGTGCCCTGGGTGACGGCTCTTTTTCTGGCGGGGTTGTTCGTCGTCCTCGCGACCCACATGCCGCGCGTGAAGCGGGCTCTCGGCGTCCTGTTTTTCCGCCTCCAGCATCCGCGGCGCCGTCCGAGGCCCGCCGGGGTCTGATTCGCGCCCGGTGGCGTACCTTCTCGACGGTAACAACCTGATCGGAGCCGAGCGGGGCGGCGCCGCATCCGAAGGGGACCAGGCCGCGCTCGTCCGGGAGTTGTCCGACCGGCTCCGTCGCACCCGTGCGCGCGTCGTGCTCTTCTTCGACGGCGCGGGCCGGCCGCTCGCGCTGGGCGCGCTGTCGGTCAGGTTCGCCGGGGACGTCTCCGCGGACGAGGCGATCCTCCGGGAAGTGGCGCGCTCGAAGCGGCCCGAAGAGGCGATCGTGGTCACGGCCGATCGTGCCCTCGCCCGGCTCGTCCGCGACGCGGGCGCAAAAACGCTGTCGCCCGCGGACTTCTGGGAACGCTTCGGCAGAGAGTCCCGTCCGGCTTCCGCTCGGATGCCCGAGCCGCGGGTCGACGTCGACGATTGGGCCCGCTGGTTCGAGGACGAGACGAACCGGAAGCGCTGATACCGATCTGATAGAATTCACTCCGTCCGAGCGGGCTGTGCGATCGCCCCGAGAAACCGGGGAGGAAAGTCCGAACTCCGTACGGGCGGCATGCCGGGTAATGCCCGGTCGCGGCGACGCGAAGGAAAGTGCCACAGAGAAGAGACCGCCTTCCTGCAGCAATCGCTTCGGGACGGCAAGGGTGAAACGGTGCGGTAAGAGCGCACCGCCCCTCCGGCAACGGCGGGGGCACGGTAAACCCCATGCGGAGCAAGGCCAAATAGGGAGACGGAGGGCGCCCGTCCCATCCCGCCTCGAGGCGGGCCGTCTCCGGGTCGGCTGCTTGAGCCCAAGGGAGACCTCGGGACGAGAGGAATGATCGCGAGCCCGGGCGACCGGGTCACAGAATTCGGCTTACAGGCCCGCTCGGATTTTTGATCCTGAGTCTTTCGGCTGCGACGGGACGCTCGCTTCGCGAGCGGCAGCCGAGAGACTCCAGGACGCCGCCTCGGAGAGGCATGATCTCTTGTTGAAGCCGCCACGTCTTCGACCCCAGGCGACCATCGGCGTCGCCGCGGTTTCCGGCCCCGTCAGCGAGGCGCGGCTCGAGGCGGGGCTCCGGATGCTCCGGTCGCGAGGCTACCGGATCGTCGAAGCGGCGAACCTGCGCCGACGCGACGGTTTTTTCGCCGGCAGCGACGAAGAGCGAGCCGCCGGCTACCGGGGGCTCGTCTCAGACCCCCGAGTCGACGCGATCTTCTTCGCCCGAGGCGGATACGGGGCGTCGCGGATCCTTCCTCTCCTAGACGCCGGCGAAATCCGATCGAGCCCGAAGATCCACCTGGGAGGGTCCGACCTGACAGCGCTCTTCGCGTACCTCGCGACGCACGCTTCGCTCACGGCCTTCTACGGACCGCTCGTGGCCGTTCACCTCGCGGACGGTGATTCCCTCGACTGGGAGACGGTCCTACGCGGCGAGCCGCCGGCTCCGCACTCGGTCGCCGCGGACGAAGTGCTCTCGCGGGGCGCGGGAGAGGGGCGGCTCGTCGGAGGGTGCCTGTCTCTCGTCGCTTCCCTCTGCGGCACGCCCGAAGCCGTGCGCGGCGAAGGCGCCGTCCTGTTCTGGGAAGACGTCGGGGAAGAAACCTATCGTCTCGACCGAATGTTGACCCAGCTGGAGCGCTCCGGTACATTCGATGGGCTGCAGGCCATGGTGATCGGATCGGTCGCGCCGGGGCGACGAGAAGGCGTGGAATCGGACGACGACATCCGCGCCTGGCTGCGGCACCGATTCGCCTCCGCTCCTTTTCCCGTCGCGATGGGCTTTCCCGCCGGGCATCTCGATTCGACTCGGACCTTGCCGCTCGGGGTCCGCGTCCGTGTCGATCTCGAGCGCGGCCGGATCGAGTTTCCCGAGGCCGCGGTCGAGTGAAGGCCGCATGAAGGCCGTTTTCCGAGCCGGCCCGGCCGCGCCCAAGAGTCCCTTCGAGCGTTACCTCGTCACGCATCCGATGGGCGACATCATCTTTTCCGAGGGGGAGATCGGGACCGAGATGTACATCGTCCAGTCGGGTACGGTCGAGCTCTTGAAGGAGATCGGCGGCTCGACCCGGGTGCTCTCGACCCTGGAGAAAGGGGACTTCTTCGGTGAGATGAGCGTGCTCGAGGACCTTCCCCGTACCGCGTCGGCACGGGCGAAGACCGACGTCGAGCTGGTCCGCATCAACGGCGCGACGTTCGACGCGATGCTGAAGAGCAACACCGAGATCGCGGTCCGTATGATGCGAAAGCTCTCGCGCCGCCAGCGCGAGCTGACGGGGATGCTCGAAGAGGCGCTCGGCCGGCGCGTTCTCGAAGAGGAGATGCCCCCGGAACGCCGCGCCGTGGCGCCGCGGAATGCCGTGCGGCTCGTCGCGCCCGGAGGCAAGGCCGAGTTCTTTCTCCACCCGGAGGGGGACACGCTGATCGGCCGCGGAGATCCGGTCACCGGCATCACTCCGGATGTCGATCTTGCCCCCCTCGATCCCCAGCGTTCGACGTCCCGGCGTCACGCGAAGATCTACCCGATGGGCGGGAAGCTCTACTTGATGGAGGAGATCGGCGTGATGAACGGCACGTTCGTCAACGGATCTCGCGTCGCGACCGGGACTCCAGTGCCCGTCGCAGGCGGGGACGAGCTCCGCTTCGGGTTGGTCCCGCTCACGCTCGAAACGGCTGCGGGAACGTAGCCGGGACGCGCGCCCGAATTCCGGCCGCGATGCCGCCAGGTTCCGGCTCGCTCTCGCTCCGCGATCCGGTCTCCCACATCCCCGGAGTGGGTGCCGTGCTCGCCGCGCGGCTCGCGCAGGCGGGCTTTGCAACCGTCGGCGACTTTCTTCTCGCGCTGCCCTTCCGCTACGAGGATCGGCGGCACTACTCCACGGTCGCGGAGCTCGCCTGGGGAACTCCCGCAACGCTTCTCGTGCGCTTCGGCGGGGTGCGCTCTTTCCGGATGCGCCGGGGCACGCTCCGGATCGAGGCGGTCGCCGACGACGGCACCGGCGCGCTGCGGGTCGTCTGGCACAACCGCTATCCCTCGTTCGCGCAGGCCCTTCAGTCCGGCAGGACGGCCGCGATCTACGGGACTCCCGTCGCCGGCGCTCGCGGCGAAATGCGGATCGAAAACCCCGAGACCGAGCTCTTCGAAGAGGGGGAGGAGGGCGATCCGCTCCACTCCGGGAGAGTCGTGCCGATCTATCACCGCGCCGCGGACCTCGCCCCCCGGCGCTGGCGGACGCTCGTCCGACGGATCTTGGACGCGCTCTCGCCGGACCTCGCCGCCGCGGGCGCTCGACCGGAGGAGATCCTGCGGGCGCTCGAGGGGGCGCACTTCCCGGCTGAGCCGGAGGGCGGGGAACGGGCGCGGCGAAAGCTCGCCGACGAGGAGCTCCTCGTCATGGCCGCGCGGATCGAGCAGAAGCGCGCGCGCCTTCACGAGCGCCCCGGGATCCGGCTGGTCGCGGACTCCGACGTGCGCCGCGCCGCCCGCGACGCCTTGCCGTTCCCGCTGACGTCGGCGCAGAAGAGGTCGGTGCGGGAAATCGCCCGCGACCTCGGGTCCGGTCGGGCGATGGCGCGGCTGCTCCAGGGGGACGTCGGCAGCGGCAAGACCGTCGTGGCGGCGCTCGCTCTGCTGCTCGCGGCGCGCAACCGGACGCAGGGGGCGCTCATGGCACCGACCGAAGTCCTCGCCGAGCAGCACGCCCAGACGCTCGTTCGCCTCCTCTCCGGCGCCGGGGTCCGGCTCGCGCTCCTGACCGGTCGCGTCCGTGGTGTCGCCCGCCGCTCGCTTCTCGCTGCGCTTTCGGCGGGAGAGATCGACGTGCTCGTCGGGACCCATGCTCTGGTCGAATCTCCCGTCCGGTTCAAGAAGCTCGCTCTCGTCGTGGTCGACGAGCAGCACCGTTTCGGCGTCGCCCATCGCTCCCGTCTCTTCCGAAAGGGCGCCTCGCCGCACGTCCTCGTGATGACGGCGACTCCGATCCCGCGCTCTCTCGCGTGGGCGATCTACGGAGAGCTCGACGTGTCCGTCCTCGACGAGAAACCGCCAGGCCGCTCGCCGGTCGCAACCGGGGTTCGGGAAGAGTCCTCGCGGGAGCGGATCTACCGGTTCGCGGCCGAGCGCGTCGCCGCCGGCGAGCGGGTCTACGTCGTCGTGCCGACGATCGACGAAGGTGAGCGCGACGTCGCCGCGACGAGCGAGACCGCGGCGCGGATCTCCGACCTGGCGCCCGGCGCCCGCATCGGAGTGCTCCACGGCCGGCTCGCGCCGCAGGAACGGGAGCGGGTGCTCCGGGACTTCACCGCGGGACGGGTCGGGATCCTCGTTACGACGACCGTGGTGGAGGTCGGCGTGGACGTTCCCGAGGCGACCTTCATGGTCATCGAGAACGCGGAGAGCTTCGGCCTCGCGCAGCTCCACCAGCTACGCGGCCGGGTCGGGCGCAGTTCCCGCCGCTCCTGGTGCGCGCTCGTCGTCGGCCGCAATGCGACGGAGGAAGCGCGGCGGCGCCTGGAGGTCCTGGAGAAGACGAGCGACGGCTTCGTGATCGCGGAAAAGGATCTCGAGGCGCGCGGGCCTGGAGATCTCCTTGGGACGCGCCAGTCGGGGATTGCCGCGATGCGGGTGGCGCATCCCGTTCGCGATCTCGCGCGGCTCTCCGAAGCGAGAAGGGTCGCGAACGAGAAGCTTTCGCGCGGAGAGACGATCCGGAGCGATCTCTTCGGATATTCTTCCGCGCCGAAAAGCGAGGGAAGTTGAAAGTTCTCGTCACCGGCGGCACGGGTTTCGTCGGAACCCACCTGGTCAACGCGCTCCGGAGGCGCGGACACGCGGTCGCCGTGCTCGCGCGCCATCCCGATCACGCGCGCAACCGGTACAACCAGCCGGTCGAGAAGGTCCGCGGGGACGTTCTCCATCCTCCCTCACTCGGCCCGGCGCTCGCGGGTCGGGACGCCGTGATTCACCTCGTGGGGATCATCCACGAGAAGGGACAACAGACCTTCGACCGGATGCACCGGGCCGGGGTCGAGAACGTTCTCGCTGCCGCGAGGGACGCGGGAGTGCGCCGGCTTCTCCACATGAGCGCGATGGGAACGTCCGCCGACTCCCCGTCGGAATATGGCCGCAGCAAGGCGGCGGGGGAGGTGGCGGTCCGGGGGTCCGCGCTCGACTGGACGATTTTCCGCCCCTCGATCATCTTCGGACCGGGTGACGGCTTCGTCTCGCTGCTCGCGCCGATCGTGGACAAGAGCCCGCTCTTCATACCGGTCATCGGCCGCGGGGAAACCCGTTTTCAGCCGGTCTCAGTCTACGACGTCGCCCGTGTCTTCGCAGATGCGCTCGAAAAGCCCGAAACGGTCGGAAAGACGTTCGAGGTGGGAGGACCCGACGTCCTGACGTTGAACGAGATCTATCGCGAGATCGCCACTGTTCTCGGGAAGCGCCGGAAACCGCTCGTTCACCTTCCCCTTTGGTGGGGAAAGCTCCTCGCGCGCTTCTTCGAGTCGTTCGCGCGGCGCGGCTGGCTCTCCGCGCCGCCGCTGACGCGCGACCAGTTGAAGAGCCTCCAGCGCGACAACGTTGGCGACGTGTCGGAGACCGTCGCGGTCTTCGATGGCGAGTGGAGGGAGTTCCGGTCCGGGATTCGCGAATACCTGACGGGGGGAATGCGGCACGACCCGCGCTCCGGCTTCGGCGGAGAGGTCGAGGTCGGGCCCGTGAAGGTCTTCCGCGTCCGATGAAGAAGGCCCGCGCGAGCGCGGGCCTTCGGATCGAAAGACGGACGGGAGTTAAGGCTTCGCGGGCTCGTCCTTCTCCTTCGACACCCGGTACCCCTGACGGATCGCGTCGGCCTCGGTCATGTACTTGCCGCGCTTCGTGCGCCCGTACCAGCGATCTCCCTCGCGGTGGTAGACCTTCGTCTCCAGGTTGACCCACACCATGCCCTTCGACGGTGGAGCCTGATAGGCGACGGACGGCTCGGACTTTCCGGCGCCCGCGGAGGCGGAGGGCTTCCGTTCTTCCCTCGGCGCCGGGGCCGCGCCCGGCTCGCTTCGGGTCGTCTTCTCAATCGTCCTCTCCGCTGCCCGGTCCGCCTTCGGCGCGCGGCTGACCTTGACCTTGTCCCGGATCTTGTCCATCGTGGACGCGGACACGCCCGCCCGCGAGAGATCGGCCAGCGACGAGTAGGGCCGGTTCTCCATGATTTTCCTCGCCGTCGCGGCTCCGACGCCCGGCAGAGCTTCCAGCTCCCCCTGCGAGGCTTTATTCAGGTCCACCTTTTCGCCCGATTTGATCGCGGCCTTCTCTGCCTTTTTTTCCGCTTTGGTTTCCCGCTTCTCCGTCCTGGCGACGGCGGCCTTTTCTTCCTTCTTCTCCACCCGGGCCGCGCGCCCCGCCTTGGCGAGCCCGCGAAGCTTCGAGATGGTCCCTGCAGGGACGCCCGCCTTCGACAGGTCGGAGACGGAGGAGTACGGCCGGTTTTCGATGATCCTCCTGGCGAGCGCCGGCCCCACGCCAGGCAGCGCCTCGAGCTCGCTCTGCGAGGCGGAGTTCAGATCGACCTTGTCCCCCTTTGCCTTTTCCGCTCCGGAGGCGGGGGAGCCGGCCAGGAGGAGAAGAACCGCCAGACCCGTAAAGAGAATCGATCGCGCGCGAATCTTCATCGCATGCCCTCCCTTTCGAAAGTTCCGAAGGACTACTTCCTCTTCGTTTCCGTGTCGAGCTTGT
The DNA here is from genome assembly GCA_036395755.1 of Thermoanaerobaculia bacterium. Classification (GTDB taxonomy): domain Bacteria; phylum Acidobacteriota; class Thermoanaerobaculia; order UBA5066; family Gp7-AA6; genus Gp7-AA6. The sequence goes on along the minus strand of DASWCZ010000096.1, from coordinate 91,103 downwards.
CCGAGATTCTTTTCTTCTGCTCATCGACGATGTCGGAGACCTTATCGGTGAGCTCGTCTTTCGCTTCGGCGAGCAGGTCTTCCCCTTTTTCCTTCAGGATCTCGCCGGCCCGGGTCGCCAGATCTTTCGCTTCCTGCTCGACCCTCTCCTTGATTCCCATGGCTGTCTCCTTTCTGGCGCCGCTCCGGTGCCAACCGTCTGGCATTCAACACCAGCAGAGACGCGTGCCGGAAGCGAGGCCCTCGATCGGCCGGAGAAACGCTATTCGAATGGACCGTGAACCGGCCGTGAACCGCGCGAACGGCGAAGGCTTTTCTGCCTCAAAAAAAAAGGGCGCGACCGAGGTCGCGCCGAAAAGGAGGGCTGCGTCTTTCGTTCGACGCGAGGGGCTTCTCTACTTCGGAGCGGCCGGTCCCCGCTTCACGCGGATCGTGCCGGACGTCGTCTGGACGCGGACTTTTTCGCCGCCGCCGTTGACCGCGCCGGTTCCACGCACGGTGCCTTCGCGGCGGGAGATCGAGATCTCGGGAAAGTCCGATCGGATCGCGGTCTCGGACAGATCGGCCTCCGTCACCGTCAGGTCGAAGTCGCCCCGGAAGTCCGCAGGAAGAGTCAGCGTGACGTCGCCGCCTCCGTTCTGGATGGTGACGCCGTTCTTGAGCTGCCGGGACGCGACCGCGATCCGAACGTCCCCTCCCGCGGTCGCGGCGGCCACCGCTCCGGCCACCGTCGGCACGACGATGTCTCCGCCGCCGGTTCGCGCGCGCAGCCAGCCGTCGACGCGCCCGATCCGGATGTGCCCGCCCGAGGTCTCGACCCGCGCGGCGCCGGTCACGGAGCTTGCGCGCACGTCTCCCGCCAGAGTCTGAGCGGCGAGGTCCCCCTTCACCGGTCCGATCTGGATGTCGCCGCCCAGGGTCTTCACGTCGGCTCCCGCTCCCGCGGACCCGACGACGATCTCTCCCGAGTGGGTCAGGATCCGGACGCGCCCGGAGACGTCCCCGATCCGATAGCTGCTCGTCCCGCTCGTCGAAAGGAAATCCCCGGCGATGTCGCCCCGCACGACGGGTGCCTCGAACGCGAAGGCGTGGACTCCCGGACGCGGCGGCACTTCGACGACGGGCGCCGGCGGTGCGACGACGGGCTCCGGCGCGACAACCACCTGCGGCGCCACCCGCACCTGCGGAACGCGGACTCGGATCTCCGGAGCGCGGACCTCGATTCTCGGGACCGTGACGGTGAACGACCGCCGTTCCGAGACGACGGGCCGGGCCTCTTCGGGGCGCGTGCCGCTCGCCAGCAGGAGAATTGAGCCGTTCAACGCGGAAAGACGCACGCTCGCCCCTCCTTCACCGACGCGGCCGGAGTAGGAGCGACGGGGATCGAGAATCCGGAACGTGCGCGCCCCGCGGAGATCCTGACGCACGCCCTCCTCGACCGCCCGCATCGCCTCACGGATCTCGACGTCGACGTCCCGCATCGATTGGTCGAGCTCCTTCTCGAGATCGCGAAGATCCACGGCCGCCGTCCCGTCTCCGCGGTCGTGGACGACCATCCGGCGCGCTCTCGCCTCCAGTCTCTCGTCCCGCCGTCTCTTGTTGCGGACCAGGTCGTCGTCGGCCTCCGGGGTTCGGCGCGGAAGGGGGAACGTCGAAGAGATCGAGCCGTGCATCGTCGAGGCCGACACGTCGAAGCGTGCATCCCGGGGGAGCGTCAGCGTGACGCCGCCATTGACCGTCTGGAGCTCGATCGCGGAACCGGGCGGCGCCGCGACGGCTTCCGCGATGAGGTTCCCGTTGACCGTGTGCGCCTCGAGCGAACGCCGGACGCCCCGCGCCTCGACTTTTCCGTTCACCGTCTTTAAGTCCAGGTCGCCGTCGATGTCCTTGACGGTGACGTCGCCGTTGACCGTTTCGAGCGCGGCCGTGACGCCGGGCGGGATCGTGACGTTGAAACGCGCGTTGATCCGGCAGTCGTCGCAGCGCGCGGAAAGGCGCCGGCGGGAGAGGCGCCCCTTGTCGAACCGCCAGCGGCTTTCCGGCCATACGGTCTCGATCGAGAACTCGTTGCCTTCGCGCAGCTGAACGAGGCGCACCTTCCCGAGGATTTCGTGCGCTCGCTCCTTCGTCGGAGCGACGACAACGATCGTCGCGACCGCGGAGAACTGCGGACCGGACACGGCCACGACGTCGCCCGAGACGTTGTCGAGGCGCAGCGTCGAGCCGGGCGCGAGCGTCGCAGAGATCCGGTCGGTCCGGTTGGCGGTCTCGTCGGCATGGAGCGTTCCGGCGGCGATCAGCATCAGCGCCACTCCGAGAGCCAGGAGAAGCCAGAGGACGGCCCGGTCGCTCTTCTCGACGCGGCTCCCTCCGGTTCGCGACGCGCTCATCTCTCCGGGAGACGCCGCCGCCTCATTGGGGTTACGCGTCTTCACAGGTCGATCGCCTTCAAAGCGGAGGCGGCGCGCGCGCGAACGAAGCCGTTCTCTTGCGGGTCGAACGCTTTCTCCCGGAGCGACTGGATGGTCTTCGGGTCCGGCGTTTCCTTCGCCGACGCGGAGAGCGCTTCCACCGCCACGAGGCGCACCCCGGGGTTCGGGTCGTTTGCAAGAGCTTCCAGGAGCGCGGCGCGAATCTCCGGCGTCGATCGGAAGGACGCGAGGGCCTCGGCGGCTTTCTTGCGGACGCCCGGATTCCTGTCGCGCGCGAGCGTCGCCGCGAGCGCGGTAACGACTTCGGGCGAAGCGTCGGCCGCCCCCGGTCCGGAGTGTCCCGAGACGAGCTCGATCGCCCGCGATTTTTCCCCGGCGGTCTGGACGTTCAGCGACAGCAGATAGGCCAGGAGACGCGAGACCTCGGGATCTTCGGGGCGTCCGCGGACGGAGTGGCGGGTGGTCGCGTCGAATTCGATGCCGACGCGCCCGTCCGGCTCCGTCCGATACATCACGTTGGAGAGGCGAGGATGGACGGCGAGGTCCGGAGAGGTCTTCGCGTCGAAAGCCCGTCCGAGTGCGGAAGCGGTCGGGGCGGTCTTGCTCGAGAAGCCGCCTCTCGCAGCGACCACGAATCCGGCCGCGGCGACGACCGCGAGGGCGGCGGCCTGCCCGAAGATCGCAAGCGCACGCCTCGGCGGACGGAACTCGCGGATCCGGCGCCGGGACATCTCGTCTTCGAGAAGCTCCAGGGTGCGGCTGCGGAACTCCGGCGTCACAGGATCGTCGCGGTCCGACCCGAGGGTTTCCCACGTCTCCTCGAAAGCCGCCATCTCTCTCGAGCAGGAGGCGCAGTCCGCGAGATGCCGTTCGAGCTCGTCGCGCTCGAGCGCAGCGGCCTCGCCCAGCAGGCGATTGATCGCGTAAGCCGTCAGTTCGCGGCATTCCATGAGCGTTCTCCTTCGGAAAAGCGCGCCTTGAGAGTCTCGACGGCGCGGAAAATCCGGGTCTTGACGGCCCCGACGGAGATCCCGAGAACCTTCGCGATCTCGGCGTAGGGGAGCCCTTGGTAGCGAGCGAGCACGAGCGCTTCGCGCTGTTCGTCCGACAGGGCCCCGAGGGCCTGGCGGACGGCGAGCCGGCGTTGCCGGCCGTCCAACCGCGAATCGGCCCCCTCGGCGTGGGCGGGCAGGTCTTTGACCGCTTCGAGCGGCACGATCGTCGCGCGGCGGTCGCGGCGCCTCCGGTCGCGGCAGGCATTCGCCGCAATCGCGAAAAGCCACGAAGAGACCGCAGCGCGGCCGTCGTACTGATGCGCCCGGCAAATCACCTTGACGAACACCTCCTGCGTCACTTCCTCGGCGGTCTCGTGGTCGGAAACCATCCGGCTCGCGAACCGCAACAGAGCGGGGGCGTAGCGCTCGAACAGCTCTTCCGCGCCGCCGGTGTCGCCCCGGCGGATGCGCTCGAGGAGACTCCGGTCATCGCTCAATCCGCCGGCCACGCCGTCACGCTCAACAAGCTGAGACGTCCCGCCTCGGGAAAGGTTTCGCCGGCCCGGACCACGCTCGAATCACGGGTTATATTGGCCGCGCGTGGCATTCAAGATCGTCGATTTCGCGATCCAGCTGTCGGTCATCCTGTTCGCCATCTCGTTCCACGAATCGGCGCACGCCTATGCGGCCCTCCGTTTCGGAGACACGACCGCGCGCGACCTGGGCCGCATCAGCCTGAACCCGCTGCGGCACCTCGACCCGTTCGGCAGCGTCCTCCTGCCCGCGCTCATGTACATCCTCTCAGCCGGCCGGATGATCTTCGGCGCGGCCAAGCCAACCCCGGTGAACCTCGCGAACACCCGGAACCCGCGTCTGGCCAACCTGGTGGTTTCGGCCGCCGGACCGGTCTCGAACTTCTTCCTCGCCGCTCTGGCGCTGGCGGCGTTGCTCGGCATCAAGCAGGTCGCGCCGAGCGCGATCCTCGATCTCGGACTGGCGATCCAGGGCGACCGGTTCGCCGCCGGGGCGCTCGCCCCGTTGACCTATGTTCTCTTTCAGTTCGCCCTGGTCAACGTGCTGCTCGGTGTCTTCAACCTCATTCCCATTCCTCCCCTGGATGGAAGCGGCGTCCTGATGTCCGTGTTCGGCGGCTCCGTGGCGCGCCTCTACGCGACGATCCGGCCGTTCGGCTTTCTCCTCCTGATCCTGCTCCTCTATAGCGGCTTTCTCTCCCGGGTCTTCCGGCCCGTGCTCTCGGCCGTTTACTCGGTCGTCTTCCGGGGTCTTTCTTGACCGACCCGGTGGTGCTCTCCGGGCTGAGGCCGACGGGACGGGTCCACCTGGGCAACTACTTCGGGGCCGTCAAGAACTGGGTCGACCTGCAGGACTCCGGGAAATACCGGTGCTTCTTCTTCGTCGCCGACCTCCACGCGCTGACGACGGACTATGCCGACACGGAAGCGCTCGCGGCCTACACGCGCGACGCGGTCCTCGACTGGCTGGCGGTCGGTCTCGATCCGCAGAAGGCAACGGTCTTCCTCCAGTCGCGGGTGCCGCAGCACGCGGAGCTCGCGCTCTACTTCTCGATGATCACGCCGCTCGGGTGGCTGGAACGGGTCCCGACCTACAAGGACCAGATCGAAGCGCTGCGCTCGCGGGACCTCGCCACCCACGGGTTTCTCGGCTACCCGGTTCTCATGACGGCGGACATCGCCATCTACCGCGCAAACCTGGTTCCCGTCGGCGAAGACCAGGCGAGCCACCTCGAGATCTGCCGGGAGATCGTCCGGCGCTTCAACGGTCTCTACGGGCCGGTCTTCCCGGAGCCGAAAGCGCTCTTCACCCCGACCCCGAAGGTGAACGGGGTCGACGGCCGGAAGATGTCGAAGTCGTACGACAACACGATCGGCGTCTCGGAGTCGCCCGAAGGCGTGCGGGAGAAAGTCATGGGCATGGTGACGGACCCGGCTCGTGTCCGGCGCCAGGATCCGGGCAACCCCGAGCACTGCAACCTCTTTCCGTTTCACGTGCTCTATTCGCCGCCCGGCGAGGTCGAGGTCGTCGACCGGGAATGCCGCACCGCCGCCCGCGGATGCGTCGACTGCAAGAAACACCTGATCTCCAACATGAATCGGGCGCTCGAGCCGTTCCGGCAGAAGCGCGCGGAACTCCTCGCAAGCTCGAAGGACGTCGTGCGCGACGTGCTCCACGCGGGCGACGGGAAGGCACGGACCGTCGCGGAAGAGACGATGGAGAAGGTGCGGGAAGCGGTGCGTTTGAGCCCGGAGCCGTGAGCCGCCGATGACCGACGAAACCGCCGAGCGCACTCTGCCCCCGATCGCCATCTCGGCTTTCGCCGGCCCGTTCGATCTCCTCCTGCACCTGATCCGCGTCAACCAGGTCTCGATCACCGACATCCCGATCGCGGAGATCACCGAGCAGTACACGGCCTATCTCGACACCATGCGCGAGCTCGACCTGGACATCGCTTCCGAGTACGTGGCGATGGCCGCGGAGTTGATCTACATCAAGTCCCGGATGCTGCTGCCGCGCCCGCCGGGTGCGCCGGAGGAGAGCCCCCTCGAAGACCTGGCCCGCCGTCTGGCGGAGTATGAGCGCTACAAGAACGCCGCCGAGACGTTCCACGAAGTCGACGCGCTGCGCGCCGGGCTCTGGCCGAGGCCTCCGACAACGCCGCCGCCTTCGCCCGACGGAGAGACTCTGGAAGTCTCGCTTTTCGACCTGATCGGAGCGTTCCGCCAGGCGACCGAGCGTTACCGGCTGGCGCACCCCGCGGCGCTCGAGATCCGGCACCAGAGGTTCTCGGTGCGCGAGAAGATGGAGCAGCTGCTCGCGCGCTTGGACGAGAAGCGGACGCTTCCGCTCCTCGATTTTTTCGGAGAGATGCAGTTCCGCGCGGAGGCCGTCACGGCGTTCCTCGCGGTGCTCGAACTGATCCGCCTGGGCGTCGCCCGAGCGTTCCAGCGCGAGGCCTTCGGAGAGATCCACGTCACGCGGACAGACGTCCCCTTCACCGTCGTGGACGTGCGCGATACTTACCGCTGACGTGGAAGAGATCAAGGAGAGTGTCGCGGAAGGAGCGCCGGCGGAAGAGCCGCGGCCCCGGGAGTCGAGCGTCCGGAAGATCCGGCCGGCTGTCGAAGCGCTCCTCTTTTCCTCGTCGCGGCCGGTCCGGGAAACGGAGCTTTCCGAGGTGCTCGAGGCGACTCCCGGCGCGGTGGCGGCGGCGCTCGCCTCGCTCGCCGAAGAAGCCGAGGCGTCCGCGCGCGGCATCCGTTTGGAGAACGTCGCGGGGGGGTGGCGCTACGTCACCCGTCCGGAGTTCGACTCGCTGCTCCGGAGGTTCCACGAGGTCACGGAGAGGAGCCGCCTCTCGCTCGCGGCGCTCGAAACGCTCGCGATCATCGCGTACCGGCAGCCGATCACGCTTCCGGAGATCCAGGAGATCCGCGGCGTCAACTCCTCGAGCGTCCTGACGACGCTGCTCGAGAAGAAGCTCGTGACGACCGCGGGGAGGAAGCCGGTCGTCGGAACGCCCTTTCTCTACCGGACGACGCGCGACTTTCTCGTGCGTTTCGGATTGAACGAATTGGACGATCTTCCGAAGCCGGAAGAGCTGGACGAGGACCTTGCGGCGACGATCGAAGGCGAAGGCGAGACTTCGTCGACGGGGACGACCGGCGAGTCCTCGCCGGCGTCTGCCGAATCCGACGCCGCGGCGGAAGAGGCGGACGAAGAGGAGCCATAGGCTTGTCCGCCGTACGGATTCAGAAGCTGATCGCCGAGGCTGGGCTCGCTTCGAGGCGAGAGGCGGAAGAATGGATCCGCGAAGGGCGCGTCCGGGTCAACGGCCGTGCCGCGTCCCTGGGAGACCGCGCGGACCCGAAGACGGACGCGGTCCGGGTGGATGGGAAACGGATCCCGGTCCGGACCGGTCCCCGGTCGTACGTGCTGTTGAACAAGCCGAAGGGATACGTCACGACGACCAACGACCCCGAAGGCCGCCACACGGTGCTCGACCTGCTGCCGCCCGGCCTCGCTCGCGGCGTCAAGCCGGTCGGGCGTCTCGACGTCCAGACCGAGGGACTCCTCCTCCTGACGGACGATGGAGACGTCGCCCGCCTCGTGACGCATCCGTCGACCGGTTGCCCCAAGGAATACCAGGTGAAGGTCTCGGGCGTTCCGACGGAAGTACAGCTCGCGAAGCTCCGGCGCGGCATCTTCCTGGATGGCCGGCGGACGCGGCCGGCCGAGGTCGTGCGCGTCCGGACGACCGGCCGTGCGGGAGAAGGCAACTCCTGGCTGAAGGTCGTACTGAAGGAAGGGAGAAGCCGGCAGATCCGACGGATGTTCGAGGTGATCGGACATCCGGTCTCAAAGCTGAAGCGCGTCGCGATCGGTCCCGTCCGCGACACGGCGCTCCCCTCCGGCGCGTGGCGAGCCCTGTCTCGGGGAGAGATCGAGCGGCTCCAGAAGCTCGGGAAGGGCGTCCGTCCCTGACGACTCGTCCTCCGATCGTGGCAATCGACGGGCCCTCGGGCGCAGGCAAGTCCACCGTGGCAAAAGCTCTCGCCCATCGTCTCCAGGTCCCGTACATCGACACGGGCGCGATGTACCGGGCGGTCGGGCTCGCGGCCCGGGAGCGCGGGGTGATTCTCCCCGTGAAGGACCCCGACCTCGTGGCGGACATCGCGGAATCCGTCTCGCTCGAGCTCGACGTCTCGGGCGGAGAGACGCGCGTGTGGCTCGACGGCCGGGACGTCACCGACGCGATCCGCCTTCCGGAGATCTCCCTTTATGCCTCCGCCGTTTCCGCCATCCCCGCGGTGCGCCGCCGACTCGTGGCGGAGCAACGCCGGCTCGCCGCCTTGAAAGGAGGCGTGCTCGAAGGCAGAGACATCGGGACGCGCGTTTTCCCCGACACGCCGTACAAGTTCTTTCTGACCGCGCCGCTCGCCGTGCGCGCGCAGCGACGGGCGCGCGAGCTCGCTCTTCGAGCAACGCCTCAGCCCGAAGAGGTCGTCCGCGCCGAGATCGAGCGGCGGGACCGCGACGATTCGACCCGGTCCGACTCCCCCCTGACCTTCGACGACAGCTATGCGCTCGTCGACACCGGGCGAAGGGAGATCGGGGAGATCGTGGACGAGCTCGAGGCGCGGGTTAGAGCACTGTCGGCGGGGTCGGCAGGGTGGGGTCAGGTCCGTGGGACCTGAGTACCGGCGCTCTCGCTGGATCAACAGGGTGGGGTCAGGTCCGCAGGACCTGACCCCCGCCTCGCACCATGTTGACTAAGTCGAGGAGCGCAAAGTATATTTCGCGTTTTCAGAGACTTATGAGGGGGTTATCCCTGACCCATGCCCGGTGAGAACGACAAAGGGGGTCGGCAAGCCGAACCGATGCAAACCGAAGAGGAGCTGTCGCCACAGGAGTACGAGCACCTGCTGGCGCAATACGAGAACTCGTTCAAGAACCTCCAGGAGGGACAGATCATCCGGGGGAGGGTTCTGGCGATCACGCCTTCCGAGGTCATCGTCGACATCGGGTACAAGTCCGAAGGGATCATCTCGCTCGCCGAGTTCACCGATTTCTCCGGCAACGTGACCGTGCACGAGGGGGACGCCGTGGACGTCCTCCTCGAGCGCACCGAAGACCAGAACGGCTACGTCGTCCTGTCCAAGGACAAGGCCGAGAAGATGAAGGTCTGGGACGAAGTCGAGCGGTCCTATCGCTCCGGCTCGACCGTCCGGGGACGCGTGATCGATCGGATCAAGGGGGGTCTCGCCGTCGACATCGGCGTCAAGGCCTTCCTGCCCGGGTCGCTGGTGGACGTCAAGCCGGTCAAGAACCTCGAATCGCTCCGGGGCAAGGAGCTCGATTTCAAGGTGATCTCGGTCGACAAGAAGCGCGGCAACATCGTCCTTTCGCGCAAGGCGGTCGTCGAGATCGAGCAGGAGGCGCGAAAGCGCGACACGCTGCAGCTCCTGGAGGAAGGCCGTGTCCTGCGCGGCGTGGTCAAGAATCTGACGGACTACGGCGCGTTCGTGGACTTGGGCGGCTTGGACGGGCTCCTCCACGTCACCGACATGTCGTGGGGAAGGGTGAACCACCCCTCGGATCTGGTGAAGGTCGGCGACGAGATCGACGTGGTGGTCCTGAAGTTCGACCGGGAGACGGAACGGGTCTCGCTCGGAACCAAGCAGCTGACCGAAGATCCGTGGGCCCACGTCCCCAGCAAATATCCGGCGGGGTCGCGGGTCAGCGGCCGGGTGACGAACGTGACCGATTACGGCGCCTTCGTCGAGCTCGAGGAGGGGGTCGAAGGCCTCGTCCACGTGTCCGAGATGTCGTGGTCGAAGAAGGTCAAGAACCCTTCCAAGCTCGTCTCGCCGGGCGACTCGGTCGAGGCGATCGTTTCCGACGTCAACCCCGATGCGCGCCGCATCTCGCTCTCTCTCAAGGACACGCTGCCGGATCCGTGGGAATCGGTGGTCCAGAAGTACGCGATCGGAAGCCGCGTCCACGGAAAAGTGCGCAATCTGACGGACTTCGGCGCGTTCGTCGAGATCGAGGAAGGCGTCGATGGGCTCGTCCACGTGTCGGACATGTCCTGGACCAAGCGCATCAAGCACCCCTCCGAGGTCCTGAAGAAGGGGGACGAGGTCGAGGCGATCATCACCTCGATCGACGAAGAGAATCGCCGCATTTCGCTCTCCATCAAGGAATTCCAGCCGAATGACTTCCAGACCTTCCGGGAGCGCCACCAGCCTGGCGATGTCGTCGACGGCACGGTCAGCCGCGTCGCCGACTTCGGCGTGTTCGTCCAGATCGAGGGGCTCGTGGAAGGGCTGATGCACGTCTCCGAGACGCCGCTCCCGCGCGGCGAGAAGCCCCAGGAGCATTATCGCGAAGGGGAGCCGGTCCGCGTGCGGATTCTTCGGATCGACGAGACCGAGATGAAGATCGGTCTTTCCGGGGTGGACGAAGCGGGCCAGCCGCTGCCGGCAGCCGTGCCCTCCGAAGCGGCCGCCGAGCCCGTTCCCGTGGCCGCCGGATCCGCGCCGTCCGAGACGCCGGATGTCGCCGCCGAAGCCGCCGGAGAGGAACCCGTCCCCAAGAAGCGGCGCACGCGCAAGAAAGCGGAAGAGCCGCCTTCGAAGCCCGAGTCTGAGCCCTAATTCCTTCACCCGGTCCGGTTTGGAGATTTTGCGATGACGAAGGCCGAACTGATCGAGCGCGTCGCGGTCGCGACGGACGTGACCAAGAAACAGGCCGAGGCGATCGTCGACACGATCTTCGAAGCGATCATCCGGTCCCTCAAGGGAGGACAGAAGATCGAGCTCCGCGGATTCGGTTCTTTCCGCCTGCGTGAGCGCGGAGCGCGCATCGGCCGAAATCCGAAGACGGGGGTGAAAGTCTCCGTTCCCGCGAAAAAGATTCCCTATTTCAAGCCGGGCAAGGAGTTGAAGGAGCTCATCAACCGGTAGTCTTCGCCGGTTCCGATGATGCCGGAAGTCCTCTTCGCCCCCTGGCGTTACGAGTACCTCGTGGCGGAGAAATCAAGTGGCTGCATTTTCTGTCGCGCTGCCGCCTCCGGGAACGCGGAGGAGTCGCTCGTCGTGTACCGGGGCCGGAGGGTATTCGTGCTCCTCAACCGGTATCCCTACACGAATGGCCATCTGATGGTCGCGCCCTACGAGCATCTCGCCCGTCTCTCGGACTCCGAAACCGAGACCTTGAACGAGCTCATCTCGACCGTGGCACGCGGGGAGAAGATCCTGATCGACAGCTATCACACGGACGGTTTGAACATCGGCGTCAACCTGGGCTCCGCCGCCGGCGCGGGAGTCGAGGACCATTACCACGTCCACCTCGTGCCCCGCTGGAGCGGCGACACGAACTTCATGACCGTCGCCGGCGGCGTCAGGGTCGTGCCGGAAGAGCTGTCGGTGACGCGAGAACGCCTCGCGCCCCTCTTCGAGGCCGCTTCTTGAGCGCGGAAGCGAGGCGGCGCGCGCCCCCGGGACTTGCGGCCGTCCTCGCCTGGGCCTTTCCCGGGCTCGGTCATCTCTACCTGGGACGCCGCAAGACCGCGTTCGCCTACGCGGCGATCGTGACCGTGACGTTCCTCTTGGGCCTGTCTTTTCAGGGACGGCTCTACACGATCGATTCCTCCCAGCCGCTGACGATCCTCGCGACGTTCGCCGTCTCGGGGGTAGGACTCCTGAACATCGGCGCGCGTTTTCTCTCGGACAACCCGGGAGGCGCAATCCTGGCCTCGACCTACGAATACGGCTGCGCCTACCTTCTCACCGCCGGGCTGATGAACCTCCTTCTCATGCTGGATGCGTGGGACATCGCGAGCGGGAGGAAGTGATGGCCGCCATCCTCCCGACCGACCACTTCCTGATCATGGCGGTGTACGCGCTCCTCGTCTCGGGCTTTTTCGCCCTCCTGTGGCGCGACGCGTCGCGCGATCGTCTGCGTCTGTTCGGCATACTCCTCGCCGCCCTCCTCCTCGGGGGAGTCGCCGTGGCGTGGCTGATGTATCCCTTCCCGAAATAGCCGGACGAATCGGCCCGCGGAGCGTTTCGAGAAACGGATGTGCGGAATCGTCGGATGGGTTTCCTCCGAAAGAGTCGATCTCCGGGCGATCGACCGGGCGGTCGAAACCCTCCATCGTCGCGGACCGGACGGGAGCCACCGGTGGATGTCGGCGGATGGCCGGGCCGTTTTCGGACATCGGCGTCTCGCGATCCTCGATCTCTCCGTGGCGGGTGACGAGCCCTCCGTCTCAGCGGATGGGCTGTCGGTGTTCGTGCACAACGGAGAGATCTACAACTTCCGGTCGCTCCGCAAGGATCTGGAGAAGAGCGGCGAAAGGTTCGAGTCCACCGGGGACGGAGAGGTGGCGCACCGGCTCCTCCGTGCCGACGGGGCTCGGGCGCTCGGACTCCTCGACGGCATGTTCGCGCTCGCGCTCTGGAACGATCGCGACCGGCGGCTGCTGCTCGCGCGCGATCGGATCGGGATCAAGCCTCTCTACTACGCCCCGTTGCCGGGGGGATTCGCCTTCGCGTCCGAGCCGAAGGCCATCCTGGCGCTTCCCGGCGTCTCCGCGCGCCTCGACCCCGACGCGCTTTCCGACTATCTGTCTTACGGCTACATCCCGTTCGAGCGTTCGATGTTCGCCGGGATCCGCAAGCTGCCGGCCGCACAGTGCCTTCAGTGGGATGCCGCCACCGGGCGAATCGAGATGGCCCCCTACTGGACTCTTGAGCCCTCCGAAGTGCGGGACGACCCGGACGAATTGCGCGAAAAGATCGACGAAGCGGTCCGATCTCACATGATCTCCGACGTCCCGGTCGGCGCCTTCCTCTCCGGTGGCCTCGATTCCTCCTCGGTCGTCTCCCGCGCCGTTGCCTGCACGGATCGTCCTCTGCCGACCTTCACCGTCGCGTACCGGGATGGACAGCAGGACGACATCTGCTACGCGCGAATGGCGGCGGAGGCGTTTGACACGGAGCATCGGGAAGAGCTGCTCGACGTCGGCGACCTCGCGACCGCGCTCGATCGAGCCGCCGAGGTGTTCGACGAGCCGATTCGCGACGCGACCTCGCTGGCCGTGCTCGAGCTGTCGCGGCTGGCGCGCGCCTCGGTGAAGGTCGTTCTGACCGGCGACGGCGGGGACGAGATCTTCGGCGGATACGGCTGGTATGAGACCGCCATGCGGTACGAAAGGACGCGCGCCCGGTTCGGACCTTTCGCCGGGGTTCTCTCGCTGGCGGACCGCGTCGTCCGGCCGCTCGCATCGAGCGCGCTCGCGTCGAGAGCGGCGGGCTCGGCGAGGCTCCTCGCCGCCGATTTCGCGGATCGCTATTTCGCGGTCCGGGGATTCTTCCCTGCGGCCGAGCAGAAGCGGGTGCTCGGAACCGAGCCCCTCGATCCGGCGTGGATCTTCCGCAGGTTCGACCGGCCCGAGCTGCCGCTCGTCCAGCGGCTCCTCTTTCTCGACCTGAAGACCTACCTGCCCGACAACAACCTGATGCTGGTCGATCGGTCGACGATGGCGTACGGGCTCGAAGCGCGCGTCCCATTGCTCGATCGGAGGCTCGTCGAGTACGCCTTCGGGCTGCCGCCCGCCCGGATCGTACGCCCCGGCGCGACCAAGATCGCCTTCCAGGAGGCCATCAAGCCGTGGCTGCCCGAGGCGATCCTTTCGCGTCCCAAGTGGGGTTTCACCCCTCCCTTCAAGAGCTGGGTGAGCGGCCCCAACCGGGAGGCCGCGTTCACGATGCTCGAGCGCGGCACTCTCGCCGCCGACGGCGTTCTCGATCCCCGCGGCGTCCGTTCACTCGTCCAGGCCGGGACGCAGCGGCGGCACGGAAAGCTCTGGCTGCTGCTTAATCTCGAGGCCTGGTACCGCCGCTGGATCCGTGGAGAGGTGAGGCGCGAGGCGGCGGATCGGAGCGCGATCACGGCGGTTCACTAGGCCCCGGCCCCGGCGCCCGAGAAACCCCGCACGCTCCCGATCACCTCGTCGACGCCCGCGTCGGTGAGGCCGGGAAACATGGGCAACGAGAGCTCGTCATCGGCGAGAGCCTCCGCGCGCGGGAGACGGGGAGCCGGCGCCTGGCCGGCCATGGCGGGTTGGAGGTGGTTCGGGATTGGATAGTGAAGCCCCGTCTCGATCCCGTCCTCCTTCAAGTGAAGGGCCAGCCGATCGCGGGCGCCCCGATCGGCGAGACGCAGAGGATAGAGGTGGTACGCCATGCGCGTCCCCGGGCGCTCGAGAGGAATCCGGACGCCGGAGTGACCGCGGAAGGCCTCGTCGTAACGGGCGGCGATCGCACGGCGGCGGGCCACGTAATCCTCGAGCTCGGCGAGCTGGCGACGGCCGATGGCCGCCTGCACCTCGTTGAAGCGGAGGTTGTATCCGATGGCGACGTGCGTGTGCTTGTCGCTTCGGCCGTGGTCGCGCAGGAGCCGGACCTTCGCCGCGAGAGGAGCGTCGTCGGTCGTCACCATTCCGCCGTCGCCCAAGACCGTCAGGTTCTTCGAGGGATAGAACGAGAAGCATCCCGCGCGTCCGAAGGAGCCCACCTTGCGGCCTCCCTGCATCGCTCCATGCGCCTGGCAGCAATCCTCGACGATCCAGAGGTTCTTCCGGCGCGCGAGGTCGGTGAGCGCCGGAAGGTCTGCGACCCCGCCGTAGAGATGGACCGGAAGAATCCCGACCGTGCGCCGAGAGACTTTTCTCTCCGCGTCCTCCGGATCGATGCAGCCGTACTCGTCGACGTCCGCGAGCACGGGAACGGCGCCGGCATGGAGAATCCCTTCCACCGTCGGAAACGCAGTCATCGACGGAGCGAGCACTTCATCCCCGTGCCGGATTCCGATCGCGAGGAGGGCGAGCTGGATCGCGGCGGTGCCCGTCGAAACCGCAACGGCTTCGCGGACGCCGATGTAATCGGCGAACTCCTTTTCGAAGGCGCGGGTCTCGCTGGCGAGAATGTACCGACCCGAATCGAGGACCGCGAGCACGGCCTGCTTCATCTCCTCCGTGACCGTCGGTCTCGAGAGCGGAATCATCGCGGGGCAACGGAGACCGGCGCCCGACCCAGCCGCGACGCGCGCTGCTCGAAGGGGAGGCGGACCTCCCTCCCGGTCTCGATCGATTCGTAGATCGCGGCGATGACTTCGAGCGACTTCCTCCCCTCTCGCCCGTCGACCGCGGGCGGCCGGCCCGCGCGGATCGAGTCCACGACGTCGCGCAGGAGCTCGTGGTGGCCGAACCCGTACACGTCGGGAGGATTCGTCCGATACTGCTCGAGGATCATCTCGTCCTCGGGCCGTGAGTCCGAAAACCGCCAGACGATCATCTCGTTCAGAGCGAAGCCGCCGACCTCGACGGTTCCGTTCTCGCCCAGGATCGAGAGCGAGCCCTCGAGATCTGCCGGCCGGGCGGCCGTCGTCGCTTCGATGACGCCGAGCGCGCCATTTCCGAACTTCAGCAGGGCGACACCGGTGTCTTCCGCTTCGATGTCCACGAGTCGGGTCGCGGCGAACGCGCTGACCGCCAGAACGTCTCCCATGAGCGAGACGAGCAGGTCGATGTGGTGGGAGGCCTGGTTGGCGAAAACCCCCCCGTCCATCGCCCACGTGCCGCGCCATGCCGCCTGCGAGTAGTAATCCTGCCGCCGGCACCAGCGGACTCTCGCGGCGCCCAAGACGAGCTTCCCGAAGCGGCCGGAGTCGAGGGCCTCGCGCAACTTCACGACCGGGAGGTTGTAGCGATTCTGCTTGACCACGAAGAGCCTCGCGCCCGCCCTCTCGCAGGCCGCGACCATCGCGTCCGCGTCGGCTACGCGGAGTGCCATCGGTTTCTCCACCACGATGTTTCCAACCCCGAGGCGGACGAGTTCGAGCGTGATCCCGGCGTGGGCTCCGGAAGGCGTGCACACCGCGACGAGATCCGGTCGCTCCTTCTCGACCATGCTCGCGAGGTCGGAGTAGGGACGTCCCCCATGGGCCGAGGCGAATCTCTCGGCGACGGCGGCAACGGAATCCACCATGGCGACGATCTCCACGTCGGGAAAGCTCGCCAGGATCCGGGCGTGGCGTTGCGCGATCCGCCCGCACCCGACGACCGCGGCGCGAAGCGGAATTGGAAACGCCACGGGCCCTCCGGCGGCCACGGGAGGAGAGTTCAAGGGAGCCGGAGCTTTGCGGCCATTCCGGCGTCCGAGCATAGCAAACGGTCCGCGAACCACGGAGGAACGGGAAGTTGGTTTAATCTCGACCGGCTTGAATCTTCTCTTTTCCGCGGGCGAGGCTTCCGGAGACCTGCACGGGGCTCGCCTTCTGCGGGCGATCGTGTCGCTCCGGCCCGACTCCCGGGCGTTCGGGATGGGAGGCGCCCGCCTCGCCGCCGCAGGCCTGGAGCCGATCATCCGTTCGGAAGAGCTCTCGGTCGTCGGAATCTTCGAGGTCTTCGAGAAGCTCCCACCGCTCTTTCGGGCGCTGACTGCTCTTTCTCGCGAGGCGCGCCGGCGGCGACCGGGCGCGGCCGTCCTGATCGACTTTCCGGACTTCCACGCGTTTCTGGCGCGGACGCTCGAGCGCGAAGGGATCCCGCTCGTCTACTACGTCAGCCCGCAGGTGTGGGCCTGGCGAAAGGGGCGAGCGAGGGCGATCGCACGGCGTGCGCGGCGCATCATCACGCTCTTTCCCTTCGAAGTCGAAATCTACCGCCGTCTGGGCGCCGACGCCGTCTGGGCGGGACACCCGCTGGTGGACGACGTGCGCGAAGGACTGGCCGAACCGTCGCCCCTTCCGCAGAAGACCCGCCGGCGCCTGCTTCTCCTTCCCGGCAGCCGTACGGCGGAGATTCGACGACACTGGGCGCCGATGGCGGAGGCGGCTTCGAACCTCGCGCGCCGGCTCGACCTGGAGTTGATCGCCCTGCGGGCGCCGGGCGTTCCCGAAGCGCTCCTGCCCGGAGCGGGAGAGCGGGGAATCCAGGTCGTCTCGTCCGGAAAGCACGCGCTCCTCTCATCGGCCGACCTTGCGTTCGTCGCCTCGGGCACGGCGACTCTCGAAGGGGCCCTCTGCGGAACTCCGATGATCGTGGTGTACCGGACCTCGAGGGCCAGTTTTGCGATCGGCAGGCGGCTCGTCAAGGTCCGCTGGATTTCGCTCGTCAACATTCTCGCGGGCGAAGAGGTCGTGCCCGAGCTCCTCCAGGCCGACGTCGAAGCTGCGACTCTCGAGAAAGAGGGGGAGGAACTGCTCGAGTCGCCCGAGCGCCTTCTGCGGATGCGCTTCGAGCTCGAGCGGGTCGCCCGGCAACTGGGCCCTCCGGGAGCAAGCGATCGTGCGGCGCAAGCGCTCCTGGAGTCAATCGGCGCGCCCTCGTCCGCGGGACGAGTCACAGGAGGCCATGGAGTCGAACGGCTCGCGTAAACCGCTCCCGCGCCTGCTCGTCTACTTCGGCCGGTATCGGGGGCGGGCGCTCGCCGCCCTGGCGACGATGGCGGCGGTGTCCGCGCTGACGGTCGTTTTCCTCTTTCTCCTGAACAAGCTGATCGACGATGCGCTGGGGGCCGGCGCCTCCAGTTCGATCGCGGGACTCGGAAAGCATCCGCGCGCGGCCGCTCCGCTGATCGCGTGGCTCGACCACGGGTACGCGCTGGCGCGCGCCGCCGCGGAACACGCCGGTCTTTCCGCACGCTTTGCGGTCCCTCTGCTCCTCCTCGCCACGCTTGTCGCGAAGAACGCCTGCTCCTATTTCTCGGAGTTCGCGTTGAACGGAATTGGCATCGCCATGGTCCGGGATCTTCGCAACGACGCGTATCGGCAGCTCCTCGGGAAATCGGCGCGCTTCTACTCGCAGGCCTCCACCGGAGATCTGCTCTCCCGGATGCTCTCCGACGTCGAGCAGATCCAGAGCGCGTTCGGCACCCGACTCGCCGACTTCATGCAGGGCGTCTTGACGATCGTACTGGTGCTCGTCTACGCCTTCTCGCTGAACGCCGGCCTCGCCTTCGGGGTCTTCGTGATCGCGCCGATCGTGCTCCTGCCCATCGTCGAGAACAACCGGCGACTGGGAAAGGCCGCCTTCTCCTCGCGCGAGCGAATCGGAGGGATCGGCGCTCTTCTCTCCGAGACGCTGCGCGGCCACCGGGTCATCAAGACCTACGGGATGGAGGACTTCGAGGCGGATCGTTTCGGAGAGGCGAACGACCGGTACTTCCGGGTCACGCGCCGGACGATCCGTCTCCAGGCCCTGAATTCTCCGATTATGGAGGTGCTGGCCGGCATCGGCCTGGTCGGCCTCTTCGGGTACGCGGGCGGGCAGATCGAGCAGGGTCGGATGACCGTGGGCGGCCTGATCTCGTTTCTCGCGGCGATCATGATGCTCTACAAGCCGCTGAAGGACGTCACGAAGACCAACATGGCGTTCCAGATCGCCCTGTCGTCGGCGCGGAGGGTTTTCGAGCTCATCGACTTCGAGAGCGAGATCACCGACAAGCCGGATGCCGTCCCCCTCGGCACGTTCTCGCGCGCGATCCGATACGAAGACGTTTCGTTCCGGTACGGCGATGAGTGGGTTCTGCGGAACCTCGAGCTCACGATCCGAAGGGGAGAGACCGTCGCCATCGTCGGGCCATCCGGCGCGGGAAAGACGACTCTCGTCAACCTCCTTCCGCGGCTCTACGATCCGACCGAAGGACGAATCACGTTCGATGGCGTGGACCTCAAGGACGCGACGCTCGCGTCGCTGCGGTGCCAGATCGGGATCGTCACGCAGGACACGATCCTCTTCGACACGACCGCCCGTGAAAACGTGGCGTACGGCCGTCCCGACGCCCCGGAAGAGGCGGTCCGGGCAGCGGCGGCCGCCGCGTTCGCCGACGAATTCGTAGAGCGGCTCCCCGAGGGATACGAAACCCGGCTCGGCGAAGACGCCGGGCGACTCTCGGGGGGGCAGAAGCAGCGGCTCGCCATCGCGCGCGCCCTCTACAAGGACGCGCCCATCCTCATCCTGGACGAGGCGACTTCCCAGCTCGACTCGGAATCGGAAGCGCTCGTGGGGCGCGCCCTCGCCAACCTGATGGAGGGCCGGACCACCCTCGTGATCGCGCACCGCCTGTCGACCGTGCGTCGCGCGGATCGAATCCTCGTGCTTGACCGCGGACGTCTCGTCGAGTCCGGCACGCACCGCGAGCTCTTGACTCGAAACGGGCTCTACCGCAGGCTGCACGACATGCAGTTCTTCGTGGAGAAAGAGGAGGCCGCGGAGGCGCGTCCGTGACGATTCGGAGCATGACCGGCTTCGGCCGCGCGAAGGGGAGCCTCGGCGAGGAGTGGACCGCCGAAGTCGTCGCGCGAAGCGTGAATCACCGCTTCCTCGACGTGACCGTCAAGGTGCGGGAGAACGAGCTCGATCTGGAGCCGGTCCTCCGCCGGGTTTTTTCCCGGCACGTCGCGCGCGGTAAGGTGGAGGTTGCCCTGAGGCTGAAGCGGTCGACGCCCGCTCCGACGGTGATCTCCATCGACGAAGGACTCTTGGAGACGTTGCTCGCGCGCTTCGCTCTGCTCGCGAAACGCTACCCGGTGAGCGGCCGGCTCGAGGCCCGAGATCTCCTGACGATTCCCCAGATCTTCTCGGTCGAGAGCTCGGGAGACGGGTTCACGCGCGACGACGTCGCCGCGCTGGAGGCGATCGCGCGGGACGCGGCCGTCGCCCTCGTCGCGATGCGGGAAGCCGAAGGAGCGCTCGTCTCGGCGGACCTGTCGGAACGGATCGAGTTTCTCGAGAAGCGGCTTCACCAGCTCGCGCTTCGTCGCGGCGAAATCGTCGGCAAGGCGCTCGAGACCCTGCGAGAGCGGCTGCGCCCCTTGATGTCGGAGCCGGGTCTCGATCCGGGCCGCCTGGAGCAGGAGGCGGCGCTCTTCGCCGACCGCTCCGACGTGGCCGAGGAGCTCCAGAGGCTGGAAGGGCATCTCGAGCAGTTCTCCTCGCTCCTCTCGTCATGCGACGAGCCGGTCGGTAAGAAGCTCGACTTCCTCGCGCAGGAGATCCTCCGCGAGCTGAACACGCTCGGCTCGAAGGGCAGGGACCTCCAGATCATCCGGGAGGTGCTCGAGATGAAGTCCGAGACCGAGAAGATCCGCGAGCAGGTCCAGAACCTGGAATGACGGTCCGGCCTCGCGGAAACCTTTTCATCGTTTCATCGCCCTCGGGGGGTGGAAAGACCACGCTCATCCGACGGCTGATCGCGGACCCTCCGGGGGCGCCGCTGCATTTCTCGGTTTCGCACACGACGCGGCCGATGCGCGCGGGGGAGAAGGACGGGCGGGAGTATCACTTCGTGACCGAGGCGACATTCCGGAAAATGGTCTCGCGACGAGCCTTCCTCGAGCACAACGTTGTGCACGGGAGACGGTACGGGACCTCGCGCGCCGAAGTCCTGCCGCACCTTTCGCGCGGGGAAGACGTCGTCCTGGACATCGACGTCCAGGGCGCCCGCGACATCCGCAAGGCCTACCCCCGGGCCGTGTCGATCTTCATCGTCCTCCCGAATCCCGGCGAGCTCGAGAGACGCCTCCGGTCGCGGGGGCTGGACCGGGAGGAAGAGATTCGGAGAAGGCTCCGGGCAGCCCGCGTGGAAATCCGGAAAGCCCGGCACTTTCAATACGTTATCGTCAACGATGACCTCGGAAGGGCCACACTTGAGTTACAATCCATCGTTCGGGCCACTCGGGTCACCTATGCCCGGCAGAAGACGTGCCTCGATCGCGTCTTCCGCGAATTCCGCTGAAAGAGGTTCGACACGATGATCCAGAACATTCCCGAAGGGGTCGACAGCAAGTTCCGGCTCGTGCTGTTGATCGCGCGTCGCGCGGAGCAGTTGATGCGAGGCGCGCGCCCCAAGATCAAGACCGAACGCGCCTTGAAGCCGACCCGTCTCGCCGCCGAAGAGTTCGAGGAGAACGAGGTTCGGTGGGATTACGGCGAGGAGGGCGGCGTCCTCGAGCCGGCCACCGAGGAGACCGCCGGCGAAGAGATGGAAGAGGAAGAAGAGGCCGTTTCCTCGCTCGACTAAGGCGCGGGCCCCGGCGGGCCAGAGCCAGGCTATGAAGGGGCGTCCGCAAGTTCTCCTCGGAGTCTCCGGCGGCATCGCCGCGTACAAGTCGGCGGAGATCGTCCGCCGACTTGTGGAGCGTGAGGTCGAGGTACGGGTCGCGATGACCCGCGCCGCTCAGGAGTTCGTCGCGCCGCTGACCTTCGCCGTCCTGTCGGGCCACGAGGTCTATCTGGATGTCTTCGGCAGCGGCAACTCTCCGCGCATGGATCACATCGAGCTGGCGGACTGGACCGACGTTCTCCTGGTCGCGCCGGCGACGGCCCACACGATCGCGCGGCTCGCCAACGGACTCGCGGACGACTTCCTGACGACCTACGCCCTCGTCCACCGCGGGCCGAACCTGATCGCCCCCGCCATGGAGACGCGGATGTGGGAGCATCCGGCGACCCGGAGAAACCTGGAGCTGCTCGCCGCGCGCGGCGCGCGCTTCGTGGGCCCGGCAACGGGCTTCCTCGCCTCGGGTCGGGACGGTTCCGGCCGGATGGCCGAGCCGGCCGAGATCGTAGAGGCAGCGCTCGCGCTCGCGAGCTCGGCGCGACGCGACCTCGAGGGCCTGCGGGTTCTCGTCACCGCCGGACCGACGCGCGAGCGGCTCGACCCGGTTCGATTCGTCTCCAACCGTTCGAGCGGTCGGATGGGTTACGCGCTCGCGGAGTCGGCGCGCGACCGGGGAGCGCGCGTGACGCTCCTCTCCGGCCCGACCGGGCTCGTTCGACCGGAGGGACTGCGGTTCGTCTCGTTCGAAAGCTCTGCCGATCTCGAGAACCTCCTCGCCGCCGAATTTCCGGAGTGCGACGTTCTCGCGATGGCCGCCGCGGTCGCCGACTTCATCCCGGACCCGAGCCCGGAGAAGCTGCACCGCGAGGATGGGGAGCGGCGCGTGCGGCTCGTCCCCGCCCGGGACCTGGTCGCCGGGCTCGCTCCGCTGCGGCGGAACCAGACGGTCGTCGCGTTCGCGGCCGAAACCGGCGACCTCGAGGCACGCGGGCGCCGGAAGATGGAAACGAAGCGCGCGGACTTGGTCGTCGTCAACGACGTCGGCCGACCCGACGTCGGCTTCGACGCGATGGAGAACGAGGTTCTCTTGATCGTGCGTGATGGGCCGGCGGAGCGGATTTCCCGGCGGAGCAAGCGCGAGGTCGCCGACCGGATCTGGGACGCGGTCGAGCGCGTTCGAACTTCGGGAGAACCGGCTCTGCGTTCGCCGCGGGCAGACGGGAACTGAGAGCCGGGGTGCTCGACCGGCCGGGGCTTTCCGAGGAGCTCGAGTTCTTCCGCGACCTCGGTTTCCAGGAGCTCTTCGTCACGACGCCTTCGCCGCCCGACCTGGTCGCCGGCTCGATGCCGGACCTGGCATCCCTCGAGCGGTTTCTCGCCGGCTGTCCTCGCTGCAAGCTTTCCGGCTCGCGCACCCGGATCGTCTTCGGCGCCGGAAACCCGAGGGCGGACCTGATGTTCGTGGGCGAAGCGCCGGGTCGCGAGGAAGACGAGCAGGGACTTCCGTTCGTCGGAGCCGCCGGGGGACTCTTGACGAAGATCATCGAGGCGATGGGAACGACCCGGGACGACGTCTACATCGTCAACACGGTCCGGTGCCGCCCGCCCGACAACCGCAACCCCGAAAGAGACGAAGTCGCAGCGTGCCGGCCGTTCCTCGAAGAACAGATCCGCTTGATTGCCCCGAAAGTGATCGTCACCCTCGGGGCTTTCGCGGCGCAGGCAGTCCTCCGGACCGAGGCCGCGATTTCCCAGCTGCGCGGCCGCTGGCAGCTCGCCCACGGCGCCCGCGTGATGCCGACCTATCACCCCGCCTTTCTGCTGCGCTCGCCGAAGCACAAGAAGGAAGTCTGGGAAGACATGCAGAGAGTCCGGGATCACCTCGCCGCCGGAAGCCCGAAGTCCTGACGCGGCGAAACCTATAATCGCCGTCCCGTGCCGCTGTCTTCGGGTGCCCGTCTCGGCCCATACCAGATCGTCGCACCGCTCGGCGCCGGAGGAATGGGCGAGGTTTACAGGGCGCGCGACACGCGGCTCGAGCGCGACGTCGCCATCAAGGTGCTCCCGGAGTCCATGCTCTCCGACGCGCAGGCCCTCGCCCGCTTCGAGCGCGAGGCGAAGCTCGTTGCGGCGCTGTCCCACCCCAACATCCTCGCGATCCACGACATCGGGAAAGACTCCGGCGTTTCGTACGCGGTCACGGAGCTTCTGCAGGGCGAGACGCTCCGGGAACGGATGAACGCCGGAGCTGTGCCGCTCCGGAAGGCGGTCGACTACGCGAGGCAGATCGCGCGGGGTCTCGCCGCCGCGCACGGCCGCGGAATCGTGCACCGGGATCTGAAACCCGAGAACGTCTTCGTCATCGCGGACGGCCACGTGAAGATCCTGGACTTCGGGCTCGCCAAGCAGCGCGCCTCCGGGGAGGAAGGTGGGTCGAGCGAGGGTCCCACGGTCGCGCGGACCATGCCCGGGACCATCCTCGGCACGGTCGGCTACATGTCGCCGGAGCAGGTGCGGGGCGAGGCGACAGACCATCGGACGGACGTCTTTTCCTTCGGGGCGGTGCTCTACGAGCTCGTCTTCGGGTCTCCCCCGTTCCGGGCGGAGACCGAAGTGGAGAGCATGGCGGCGATTCTCCGGGACGACCCGCCCGCGCTCGCCCGGCGCGGCGCGACGCCCGCTCCCTTGGCCGGCATCATCGCGCGGTGTCTCGAGAAGAGACCGGAGGAGCGGTTCCAGTCCGCGAGCGACCTCGCCTTCGTACTCGGGATGTTCGAGGAGACGGGCGCGGCGGAGGCATCGGAAGAGCGGGAAACGTCGGCAACGCCTTCGCGGCGCTCCGCCGTCGCGGCGAGGGCGACGACCTCCGATTCTTCGCGCGCGTCGATCGCGGTCCTCCCTTTCCGGAACATGAGCGCCGACCCGGAGAACGAGTACTTCAGCGATGGCATCACCGAAGAGATCATCAATGCCCTTTCGAGGATCGAAGCGCTCCGCGTCGCCTCGCGCACGTCGGCCTTCGCGTTCAAGGGAAAGGATCAGGACGTGCGAGGGATCGGCACCGAGCTCGGAGTGCGAACGGTCCTCGAGGGGAGCGTCCGACGCTCCGGCTCGCGGCTGCGGGTCACGGCCGAGCTCGTCAGCGTCGCGGACGGTTACCACCTCTGGTCGGAGCGATACGACCGGGAGATGCAGGACGTCTTCGAGATCCAGGACGAGATCGCGCTCGCCATCGCGGGGACGCTGAAGGTCCGGCTGCTCGCCGGGGAAGAGGGCGCGATCGTCTCGCGGGGGACCGAGGACTTCGAGGCCTACAACCACTACCTGAAGGGGAAGTACTTCTTCAACCGGCGCGTGCCGCGTCAGGCGATCACGGAATTCGAGAGAGCGATCGCGCGGGATCCAGGTTATGCGCCTGCCCATACCGGCCTCGCCGACGCGTATTGCATCTTCGGTTTCTACGGGGGCATCCCGACGCTCGACGCTTTCGCAAAGGCGCGCGCCGCGGCGTCGAAGGCGCAGGAGCTGGAGCCGGACTCTCCCGAAACGCACCTGGCGCTCGGCCTCGTGGAGCATTACTACGGGTGGAATTTCGACCTCGAAGATCGGGAGTTCAATCGCGCGATCGAGCTCTCACCGCGCTCCCCGGCGGCCCACTCGTGGCTCGGCTTGAAGCGCGCATTCCTCGACGATCCAGTCGAGGCGCGGCGGCACGCAGTTCGGGCGAGGGAGCTCGAACCCCTTTCACCCAACGTTCAGACGAACGTCGCCTGGTCGTACTTCGCGGAGCGCCGCTACGGGGACGCGGAGCGCGAGCTTCGACGTGCGTTGGAGCTCGACCCCGACGCGCTCTACCCGCTGTGGGCGTACGGGCTGACCCTTCAGATCGAAGGGAAGCACGACGAGTCGGTCGCGACGTTCGAAAAGGCGGTGGCGCTCACCGACCGTGGGCAGACGTGGTACCTGGGGCACCTGGGCGGCAGCTATGGCACGGCGGGGAGGCACCCTGACGCTCGACGCGTGCTCGATGAGCTTCTCGAACGATCGTCGAACGAATACGTGGCCCCGTTTCACGTCGCTCACGTTCACCTGGGTCTGGGCGATTTCGACGCGGCGGTTGCGGCTCTCGAGCTCGCCGTCGAGCAGCGAAATGCACTGGCGTGGTGGCCGACCTCCGCGCCGCAGTTCGCCCCCCTCCGGTCGAATCCGCGGCTTAGGAGCGTCCTGGCGAAGATCGTTCCGGCCTGAGCCTTGATTGGTTCGGTCACGCGCCACCTCATTGCCATCAGCTGAGCGGCATACCTCCGCTGGCGCCAAGCGAATGAAGGCACATGAGATTCCGGTCGTTTCTCACTTGAGATCGGGCGGAAACTGCTCTGGCAGGGGTGGCCCATTTCTCCGTTTAGCCCATGGTGCCGCGGAGGTCGGGGCGCACTACGGCGTCGTCGGCATCGTCCCGAAGATCGGGAAGTGGCTCGCGGCGCCCATGAAGAAGAGCATCGGGATCGAAAGCCACGCGTTCGTCCGAGACGCCAGGAACGCACGCCGCGCCCACTTCGGCAGGTCGGCCGGCGCCGGCGTCCCCGACTCCGCGGTCGCGCGCGTCGCGGCGATGATCTTCTTCTGAAGCGGCCAGATGATCATCCAGACGTTCATGAACATGATCATCCCGAGCCCACCGCCCACGGCGATCGCCATCGTCCGGTTGCTCCCACCGTTGCGGATGATCGGAACCACGATCCATGCGGTGACCACGACGAGCACGGTGATCACGACCGCGAGGACGCGGCCGTCCTTCAGCGGTCCGCCGGCGACCGACATCCGGTAGAGCATCGCGATGACGACCCATACCGCGATCCAGACGACCAGCACGATGCCGATCTTCGCGTCGATCTTCTCGGTGTGGAGGAGAAGGGCGTAGTAGATCAGGCCCGTTCCGACCGTCAGAACGGCGCCCCAGCGGAACCACCACAGGGAGCGCGTCAGGAGCGGCGGGTTCATCTTGCCCTTGATCGAGGCGTCGACCTCCTTCTGGAAGTTGACGTTGACGAGATTGAACCAGTAGAGGATCCCGATCCAGGTGACGCCGCCCAAGAAGTGCGCCCACCGGAGAAGGAACGTGACGTTGGTCTGCCAGTCCTGGGGCCAGGTCAGCATGGAAACCTCCTCATTCGAGCGGCCCCAAGAGCGCCTCCGGCGTCATGGCAGCCGCGATCTCTTCCTCCGTCAGAATCTTCTTCTCGAGCAGCACCTGGTTGACGCGTACGCCGCGCGACACGGCTTCCTTGAAGACCTCGGCGGCCGGCGCATAGCCGATCCGCGGAGTCAGCGCGGTCACGACCGATGGCGACTCCTCGAGATAGCGCCGACATTTCTCGACGTTCGCCGTGATGCCGTCGATCGACCGCCCGCGCACGACCGGCAGAAAGTTGACGAAGAGCTGAGGCCCCTTCGTCAGGTTGTACGCGAGCAGCGGCATCATGACATTCAAATCCAGCTGCCCGCCGCCGACCGCGAGCTTGTTCGCGGTGTCGAAGCCGACGATCTGGAAGCACAGCATGTTCAGACACTCGAGGATCGCCGGGTTGACCTTGCCCGGCATGATCGACGAGCCCGGCTGGACGGCCGGCAGGCGGATCTCGTCGAAGCCCGTTACCGGCCCGGACGCGAGCAGCCTCAGGTCATTGGCGATCCGGCCGAGCTCCACGGCGAAACCGGAGAGCGCCGCGGAGTAGTCGCCGGCCGCCGCCCGGCTCTGCAGCGCCTCGCGCGGGTCGGCCGCCGGCCGCAACTCTTCGCCGGTCATGGCCGAGAGACGCCCGATCGCCTTCTCGCGGAAGCCCGGCGGCGTGTTCAGTCCGGTTCCGGCCGCGGTCCCTCCGAGCGCGAGTTCGGTCAGCCCGCCCAAGGCCCGGTCGATCACGGCGCGTCGGCGGGCGAGGGCCGCGGAGTACGCCCGGAACTCCTGCCCGAGAGTGACCGGGACCGCGTCCATCAGGTGCGTGCGCCCCGACTTGACGACCCCGCGGAACTCTTCGCCCTTGCGCGCGAAGGAGTCGGCGAGGAGGCCGATCTCGGGGGACAGCTTTCGTCCGACCGCCAGCGCCGCCAAGTGGAGAGCGGTCGGGAAGGTGTCGTTGGTGGACTGACCGAGATTGACGTGGTCGTTCGGATGGACCGCCGAGCGATCCCCGCGGGGTTTGCCCAGGATCTCCGCGGCGCGGCCTGCGATCGTCTCGTTTACGTTCATGTGAAAGGAAACGCCGGCGCCTGCCTGGTAGACGTCCACAACGAACTGGTCCCGATGCTTGCCGGACAGGACTTCGTCGCAGGCCTGGACGATCGCGCGCACGAGGGTGGAGTCGAGCCTTCCCATCTCGAGGTTTGTCTCGGCGCACGCCTTCTTGATGCGGGCGTAGGCGCGGATCATCTCGGGATGGGCGCGCTCGCCGGAAATCGGATAGTTCTCGATCGCCCGGGACGTCTGCGCGCCCCAGTAGGCTTCGTCCGGAATTTCGCGCACCCCGAGGCTGTCCTTCTCCGGTCTCAGAGGATCTCCTGGGCTGCTAAGCTGCAGCGTGGGCGCGGAGTCTCTCGCACGAGCTTTGCAACATTAGCATCTTTCGGCGCGCCGTCGGGATTCCGCCCGACCGCGTGACACCGCAGAAGGAGGACCGATGACGATCGAAGCCAAGAAGTACGACCACCTCGTGGGAAACCTCCAGGGTTTCTCACCCAAGCAGATCGAGCAGCACATCAAGCTGTACCAGGGATACGTGAAGAAGATCAACGAGATCCGGTCGGAGATGGAGAAGATTCCGTTCGAGGAGCGCAAAGACAAGGCGAACTTCTCCTTCGGGAAGTTTTCCGAGCTCAAGCGGCGCGAATCGGTGCCCTACAATGGCGTGTACCTGCACGAGATGTACTTCGACAATCTCGGCGATTCGCAAGGCGCGCCCAAGTCGGATCTGGCGCGCGCCATCGAGGGGTCGTTCGGAAGTCAGTCGAACTGGGAAGAGGACCTGAGGGCATGCGCGGAGACGGCGACCGGAGGCTGGGTCCTCCTGACTTACGACCGGATCGACCGGATGCTCCATCACAACCAGGTGTGGGAGCACTCCAACGGCATCATGCTCAACCAGGAGCACCTGCTCGCGCTCGACACCTGGGAGCACGCCTTCATGATCGACTTCGGGACGGACAAGAAGTCCTATCTCACGGCGTTTCTGAAGAACGTGAACTGGCAGGTCGTCGCGGACCGTCTCGAAAAGGCAACCCAGCGAGCGCGCGCCGCCTGATCCGAGGTCCGGTTTCCGCGCTGCCGTGGCTCGCGGCGACGGCCGCGCTCGTCGTCTGCTCCGCGCTCGCGGGGACCTCCGCGGCCTGCCGCGAGGAACGCCCGGAGAAGACACCCCGCGATCCGGCTCGCGTTTCGCGGGCGCCCGCGACGATCCCGGATCCGCGCTATCCCTTCCGGCGCGAGGAGCGCGCCGCTGTCGATGAATTTCTGCGCGCGAATCCCGGCTTCCGCGTGGCGACCGACGCCGACCGGCGCGAATCGGAATCGAGCGACCTGTCGAAACTCTACGGCGTCTATCACCCTTACTTCCTGCGCGGAGATGTCAACGACGACGGAATCCTCGACTTCGTTCTCGCTTTCGTGCGGCGAGACTCCGACCCGGATTCTCCCTGGTTCTCGATCGTGGTGTTCGCCGGAAAGGATCACGGGGGCTTCGCGCCGGGCACGTTTCTCGAGCGCGACGTCTCGCTCGCTGACGGCGATCTCTCCGTGGATCGCGACTCGATCGTGATCACTCCGGACACGGACGAAGAGAACAGCACGCGCCGATATCGATGGGATCCGGTTCGCCGCTCCTACGTCTTCGTTCGCGACCAGACGGAGGACGAGCCGGCGCCGGCGACGCAGACGTAACATGCCGCGGGGACAGGTCCTGCGGACCTGCACCCGCCACCTTACTCGTGTAGTGATGCGCGCGGTCTCCGTCGCTCTCCCCCTCCCGATCCGGAAAAACTTCGCCTATCGGGTCCCGGAGACGCTGCCCCTTCCGCCGCCCGGCACCCGCGTGCGCGTCCCGTTCGGCGAGCGGGTGCTGACGGGAGTCGTCGTATCGGACGGGGCCGACGCTGAGGGAAAGGGCGCGCTCCTCCGGGGCGTCCTCGAAGTGCTCGACGACGCTCCGGTGTGTCCCCCCGAGATGCTGGAGACCGCGGCGAAAGTCGCGCATCGGTTCTTTGCGGCGGAAGGTGAGATCTTGAAAAGCGCACTGCCTGCGCGGCTCCACGCGACCGGCTCGGTCCGGTACCGGATCACCGAGAAGGGCGCTCTCGCCGCGGCGCGGGCGGATACCGAGGCGCGCCCTTTTCTCGAAGCGCTCGCCGACGGACGCGTGGCCCGGCTGGCGGAGCTCCCGCCGGAGGCGCGCCCCCGACGCGAGACGGTGCGGGCGCTCGAGGAGAAGGGATGGATCCGTGCGGTCTCCCGCGAGCGCCGCGAAGCCCGCCGCCCCATCCTCGCCTATCTTCCGAGCCGCGTCGGCGCGGCGGAACGAGAGACGCTACTCGGCCGCAGCCGGCGCGGTCGGGAGGCCCTCGCCTGGCTCGACGAGCTCGGACGGCCGGCCACCGCGGCCGACGTCCGCCTCGCGACGGGCGCCGGCCCTGCCGTCCTGCGCGGACTCGCTCAAAAGGGTCTCCTCCTGACCTTCGAGCAGATCGAAAAGGAAGAACCGTCGCCGCTGTCGTCGACCGCTCTCCTTGCCCCGCCGGACCTCGTTCTGACCGCGGAGCAGTACAGGGCGCTCGAGACGATCCGCTCGGCGATTGGAGAGCGGCGTTACCTCCCGGCGCTCCTCCAGGGAGTCACGGGGAGCGGAAAGACCGAGATCTATCTTCGGGCGATCGCCGCCGCCTGGGACCTCGGCCGCGGCAGCGTGTGGCTCGTTCCCGAGATCGCGTTGACCCCGGTCTTTGCCCGACAGCTGCGCCGGCAGTTCGGGGAGCGCGCCGCGGTGCTCCACTCGGCGCTCTCGGAAGGGGAGCGCGCCCGGGCGTGGGATCGCGTCCGCTCGGGCGACGCTCCGATCGTGATCGGCCCCCGGTCCGCCGCGTTCGCCCCGGTGACCGATCCGGGACTCTTCGTGGTCGACGAGGAGCACGACCCGTCCTACAAGCAGCGCGAGAACCCGCGTTACGACGCCCGGGAAGTCGCGGCCATCCGCGCGAAGGCGAACGGCGCCGCGCTCGTCATGGGATCCGCGACGCCGTCGATGGAGGCGTATTACGCGGCGCGGACCGGAAAGATGGCGTCGCTTCGCCTGACGTCGCGCATCGAATCGCGGCCGCTCCCACGGGTCGAGATCGTGGACCTTCGTCGGGAAAAAGCGAGCCCGGAGGAGAAAGGGGTCCCGCTCTTTTCTGCGGCGCTCCTCGAGCGTCTCACGGAGACGTTCGGCCGGGGCGAGCAGGCGATCCTCCTCCAGCCGCGCCGCGGCTTCGCGCCGTTTCTCCTCTGCCGCGAGTGCGGCTTCGACTTCCGCTGCTCCCGCTGCAGCGTCTCGCGGACCGTGCACGACCGGGGACGGCGCCTGATTTGCCACTACTGCGGCGAGAAAGTTCCGAGGCCGGAGCGGTGTCCCGAGTGTGGCGGATCACTCCTCGAGGCAATTGGAGCGGGCACCGAGCGCGTCGCGGAGCGGTTCGCGCAGCTCTTCCCGGACGTGCCCTGGACGATCCTCGATCGGGATTCCGCTCGGCGCCGGGGGGTCGAGGCGGTCGTCGACGACGTCCTCTCGGGCCGCGCCCGGTGTCTCATCGGAACCCAGATGGTCGCCAAGGGACACGATTTCCCGAACGTGACCGCGGTGGGGGTCCTCTCGGCCGACTCGATCCTGAACTTTCCCGATTTTCGCGCGGCCGAGAAGACCTTCCAGCTCCTTTCGCAGGTGGCCGGCCGGGCCGGCCGCGGCGACCTGCCGGGCACCGTCCACGTCCAGACGTTTCATCCGGGTCATCCCGCGATCCTGCGCGCCGCGGCCCACGACGTGGACGGTTTCGCGGGGGAGGAGCTCCTGTTCCGGCGCACCTTCTTCTATCCGCCGTTCTCCGAGCTCGCGGCCGTCCTCGTGTCCTCGCCGAACCGCGAGAAGGCGGAGGAGGTCGGACGGGAGATCGGCCGAGCACTGGAGACCGCCGCCCTGGGGAAGCCGGTCCGGATCTCCGGTCCGGCGCCCGCCCCGATCGAGCGACTCCAGGGGAGATGGCGGTTCCAGACCCTGCTGCGGGCTCCCGACCGTGCGGCGATCCTGTCGCTTCTCGAAGATTCGATTCCGGAGCGGTCTCCCGCCGGCGCGCAGGTGGCCGTCGACGTGGACCCGCAGGACCTGATGTAGAGAGCGAGGCCAGCCGCTACAATCCAACGAAATGAACGGCGAGGACGGGCAGTTCGAGGAGCCGATCCTGCGCCTCCGGCGCCGGATCGAGGAGCTCGCGACGCTTCCCGACGACGCCGCCCACCGCAAGGAGATCGAACGCCTCCGCGAGAAGCTCGTGCGGGTCTCGAGAGAAATTTACGCGGGCCTGACTCCCTGGCAGAAGACGCTGGTCGCCCGGCACCCTGCGCGTCCGTACACCCTCGACTACATCGGAGCGCTCATGACGGACTTCGTCGAGCTCCACGGGGATCGCAAGTTCGCCGACGACCCCGCAGTCGTCGCCGGGATCGCGCGGTTCCGCGGCCGGCCGGTCGCCGTCGTCGGTCATCAGAAGGGGCGGGACACGAAGGAAAAGATCCGGAGGAACTTTGGAATGCCGCGTCCGGAAGGTTTCCGGAAGGCGCTCCGGGTGATGCGCCTCGCGGAAAAGTTCGACCGCCCCATCCTCTCCTTCGTCGATACCGCCGGCGCCTACCCCGGCATCGACGCCGAGGAGCGCGGCCAGGCCGAGGCCATCGCCGTCAACCTTCGAGCCATGTCGGCCTTCCGCGTCCCGATCGTTGTGATCGTCACCGGCGAGGGAGGCTCCGGCGGCGCGCTCGCGCTCAGCGTCGGCGACCGGATCCTGATGCTCGAGCACGCGATCTATTCGGTCATCTCGCCGGAAGGCTGCGCAGCCATCCTGTGGAAGGACGCTTCGCGCAAGAAAGAGGCGGCCGAGGCTCTTCGCCTGACCGCCGGCGACCTGAAGGAGTTCGGCATCATCGACGAGATCATCCCCGAGCCGCCGGGCGGGGCGCATGCCGATCCGATGGGCGCGGCTGCGGCCGTGGCGGAAGCGATCGAGCGCCACCTGAAGGACGTGTCCGATTTGACGAGCGAGGAGCGCCGCGAGCGGCGGTATCGGAAGTTCCGGGCAATGGGCCGGCACGAGGAGCAGCCGGGCGAATAGGCCCGCGGACTCCATTTGTCCCACCTTCGACCGGATCCTGCCGCCATGGAAGCCATTTCGACCGTGACCGCCGATCTTCTCGCCGGATTGGAAGCCGCCCGACCGAGCGACTCGACCGGTCTCCTGGCCCGGGAGGCCGGAGTGCCACGCGTGATCGCCGGTCTGCTCGAGGCACGCGGCATCGGGACCGCCGCGGAGGCAGATCGGTTCTTTCGTCCGGACCAGTCGCAGCTCCACGACCCCTTCCGGCTCGCCGGAATGGACGAGGCCGTCCGCCTGCTCCTGTCGGCGGCGCGCGCCGGGCGGCGCGTCGTCGTCTTCGGCGACTACGACGTCGACGGCGTGACGGCCGTGGCGCAACTCAAGGCGGCGCTTTCCCGGGTCGGCGCGCCGGCCGTCGCTTTCATTCCCCACCGGTTGAAGGACGGGTACGGGCTTGCCCCCGATACCGTGCGGCGCGTCCTCGCAGAGCTTCGACCGTCGGTGATCGTGACCGTCGACTGCGGCATCACGGCGGTCGAAGGCGTGGCGTGCGCCCGCGAAGCCGGCGTCGAAGTGGTCGTGACCGATCACCATCTCGTGCCCGAAAAGCTCCCGGAAGGAGCCGTCGTCATCAACCCGAGACAGCCGGGCTGCTCCTACCCGTACAAGGACCTCTCCGGCTCCGGGATCGCGTTCAAGCTCGCCGAAGCGATCGCGCTCCGAGGCGGCGCCGGACTTTCCCGGGAGTCGCTTCTTCGAGCGGCCTGCCTCGGCACGATCGCGGACATCGTGCCGCTGACCGGCGAGAATCGCGCGATCGCGGCACTCGGCCTGGCGGCGCTCGCCCGCCCGCGCGCGCCGGGGCTCGCGGCTCTCCTCGAAGCGTGCGGAATCGAGCCGGGCCGAGCGCCCACGTCCGAAGAGGTCGCGTTCCGGATCGCCCCCCGGTTGAACGCCGCCGGACGGCTCGACACGGCGGAGCTCGCCCTGGCGCTCTTCGAGGAGAGGGACCCGTCCCGGGCCGGCGAGATCGCGCGAGAGCTCTGCGCCGAGAATGCGCAACGGCAGGCGATCGAGCGCCGCGTTTTCGGCGAGGCGAGGGAGCGGATCGCGAAGTCGTTCGATCCCGATCGCGACGCGCTCCTGGTGGAAGCCGATCCGTTTTGGCACCGGGGCGTGCTCGGAATCGCGGCAGCCCGGCTCGCGCGGGAATACAACCGGCCGGTTCTCCTCTTCGCCCTGGAGGGAGAGCGGGCGCACGGCTCGGGAAGGAGCATCCCGGGGGTGTCGCTCCACGACACGCTGAAGGATCTTCGCCACCGCTTCCTCGACTTCGGCGGGCACGACCAGGCAGTCGGCGGCACGCTCGCCTCGGCGGGTTTCGCCGCCTTCCGCGAGGAAGCGCGCCTGCTGTTCGAAGAACGCGTGCCGCGCGGGACGTTCGTCCGCCGCGAGACCGCGGACGTCGAGCTTCCACTGGAAGACATTTCCGACGAGACCCTCTCCCACCTCGAGCGCTTCGAGCCGCACGGCGCCGGAAATCCGCGCCCCGTTTTCTCCTGCCGCGCCGCCCGTGCCCGGGAACGGTTCCGCCCGATCGGGGAGACCGGCCTGCGGGGCCGGCTCGAAGGGGCGACAGCAGACTTCGACGCAGTCTGCTGGAGCTCCGCCGGACCGCTCGACGGGGATTGGGAAAGCGGCGGGTCCTTCGCGCTCCACTACCGTATCGCCGTGAGCCGCTGGAGCG
This sequence comes from Thermoanaerobaculia bacterium, assembly GCA_036395755.1. Lineage (GTDB taxonomy): Bacteria > Acidobacteriota > Thermoanaerobaculia > UBA5066 > Gp7-AA6 > Gp7-AA6. Next base: position 56,876 of record DASWCZ010000096.1, on the reverse strand, counting down.
GGCGGCCCGAGATCGAGATCGTGCGGGCGGTGGCAGCGCAGCCGCAACCGTTTTCGAGAGTGCCCTCTTCGACGCCGGCAGAGCTCGCGCCCGCTCCGTGAAACTCTCGCGGCTCGAGATCGGAATCCTCGTCTTCGGCGCGGCGTTTCTCGCGCTGATCGCCTTTTTCTTCCGAGCGGGACAGGCGCCTCCCTCCGGAGGCGCAAGCTTCGCGGGCGGCGGACGGGGGAGCGCTCGCGTCCCTGCCGGAGCGCCCGGCGGTCAACCCACGACGCTTCTTCAGGGTTTCGACTACACCGAGTCGGTCGGGGAGAAGCCGCTCTTCCGGATCCGATCGGAGCGCACGATCGGCTTCGGATCGGGCGCCGGACTGCCTCCGAACTGGTACGCGCTCGAGAAGGTCTCGCTCACCATCTACCCGGAATCCGGCGCGCCCGTGACCGTTCTGGCGGATCGCGCGCAATACGACGACCGGACGAAAGCGGCCGTTCTGTCCGGGAACGTTCGGTGGGTCGAGTCACAGGACGGTGCGCTCGGGGAGACCGAAAAGCTCGAATTCGATCCTTCGAAGCGGACTTTGCGGGCTCCGACGAACCTTCACTTCACGCGGGGGACGTTCGACGTCCGGGCCGCATCGGGGAACTACGACGTTCGGACTCGCAAGCTCGCGCTCGCGGGACCGATCCGCGGGTCCGGGACGGGGCAGGGAAGCGGCGGTCTCTCTTCGATCGCGGCGAATTCCGGTGAGTACCGCCGCGAGGAGGCGGTCATCGAGCTCGCCGGGAACGTTTCGGCCACCTCGGCGAAGGGAGACACCCTCTCCTGCGGACGGCTCTTGATGAGACTCTCCGAAAACAACCGGCCCGAGTGGGCACGGGCGTTTTCGAAAGTGAGCGGGACCCTCGCGCCGACCGCCCCCGGCGCATCCTCGCGCGCGTACTCCGCCGACGAGGCGGCGCTCTTCTTCGATCCTTCCGGAGAGGTTCGGTCGGTCCACCTGACGGGGAACCCTGCGACGGTGACGGAGCCGAACCGCCGGCTCGCGGCCCGCTCCGTGGATCTCGACATCGCGGGCGGCCGCCCGGTTTCGGCACGCGCGAACGGAGACGTGCGCCTTCGATCGGACCGTGGAAACGCCGAGGCCGTGCGCGCGAGCGCGTCCTTCGCAGCCGGTGGAGATTTTCAAACCCTCGAGCTCGAAGGGGATGTCCACCTGGAGGGGGACGGCCGGACGGGGCGCGCAGATCGGGTCGTGGACCTCCCCGACCGCGGGGTCTGGCTCTTGACGGGCACTCCTGAAAAATCGGCGACCGTCGAAGAGGGCGGGTCGCGGGTCTCGGCGTCCCGAATCGAAATCGACCGGAATCGAAAATCGCTCTCCGCGGAGGGGAAGGCCCGCGCCGTTTTCGTTCCCGCCAAAGACCGTCCCGCAAACGGCGCCGCATTCCTCGGGGATCCGAGTCGACCTACGTACGGCAAAGCCGAGAAGATCGTCCTCGACCAGGCGTCGCACCTCGCGTCCCTCTCCGGATCGGCCAGCCTCTGGCAGGACTCTTCGTCGGTCTTCGCCGACGACATTACCGTAAACGACGCCGAGAAGAGCGCCGCCGCCGTCGGCAAGGTTCGCACGGTCTTGACCCGCGCGCCCGCGCCCGCCGCACGCGCGCGCGAGGAGCCGACGGTCGTCACCGCGCGGCGGCTTCTCTACCGGGAGAGCGAGGCGAGCGCCGTTTTCGAAGACGCGGTGACCGTCACGCGCGGCGCGTGGCGGGCGACGGGAGACCGCGGGGTCGCCTTCTTCGGGAAGGACAAGAGGTTGGAAAGGGTCGAGCTCTCCGGCGGGGTCGCGCTCGCCGATCGCGCGACCGGTCGGACCGGATCCGCGGATCGGGCCGTCGATTATCCGGACGAGGGGCGGACGGTCTTGAACGGCAGCCCGGCGCGGGTCTCCGACGCCGAAGGCAACCGCGTCGCCGGATCCACGTTGACGATCACAGGCCGCGGGAAGAACGTCCTTGTGACGGCGCCCGAAGGCGGTAAGACCGAAACGATCCACAAGACCAAATCGAACTGAGGGATTCCGCCCGCGCGCGACGCCCTCCGACCGCGACGATCCACTATCCTTGGTCCGTGGGAGAGAGTCGAGAGGGCGCGCTGCCCCTGCCTCCGGGAGACGCGGATACGGCCGCGCGCCGCGGGGAAGCGCGGCCGCTCCTCGTCGCCGAAGGACTGGTCAAGTCCTACTCCGGACGCACGGTCGTCTCCGGAGTGTCGCTCGAGGTCGCGGCGGGGGAGATCGTCGGACTTCTCGGCCCGAACGGCGCCGGCAAGACCACGACGTTCTCGATCGTGGTCGGCTTGGTCGAGCCGGACGCCGGGACGGTCCGATTGGGCGATCGCGACCTGACGGGTCTCCCGATGTATCGCCGCGCCCGCGCCGGGATCTCGTATCTCCCGCAGGAACCTTCGGTCTTCCGGAAGATGACGGTCGAGGAGAATCTCCTCGCGATCTTGGAGACGCTCGACCTTCCCCACTCGGCGCAGCGGGAGCGGGCCGACGAGCTCCTGGCCGAGTTCGGCCTCGAAGGGGTGCGCGACCATCGTGCCTACACGCTGTCGGGTGGAGAGCGGCGTCGCGTCGAAATCGCTCGCAGCCTGGTCGTTTCTCCCTACTTCCTCCTGCTCGACGAGCCGTTCGCCGGGATCGACCCGCTCGCGGTGCTCGACATCCAGTCGATCGTGCGACGTCTGGCGTCTTCCGGGATCGGAGTCCTCGTCACGGACCACAACGTCCGCGAGACTTTGTCGATCGTCGACCGCGCTTATATAATCAACGCCGGCGAGATTTTGCGGGCTGGCACGCCGCTTGCCTTGTCGAATGACGCCGTCGTAAAAAAGATCTATCTGGGGGAGGCGTTTCAACTCCGCTAGGCTGGCCAGGCAAGTTCATCTTCGATGGCTCTAGAACAAAAGCTCAACCTCAGGCTCTCCCAGCGTCTGGTGATGACGCCGTCGCTGCAGCAGGCGATCAAGCTGCTGCAGATGTCGAAGCTCGAGCTCCAGGACGTCCTGACCCAGGAGATCGTCGAGAACCCGCTGCTCGAAGAGGAAGAGGAGGCGGTCGCCGCCGAGACGCCGACCGAGGCGGAGGTCGAGTCGGACGCCTCGGCCGCCAAGGAAGCGGACGTGGAAGCTGCTCCCGCTTCGCCCGACGTGGCCGAAACGCCGGTCGAGAAGGAACGGGATTCCTTCGACGAGATCGACTTCGATTCCTACTTCGAGGATTACCTGGATAGCGCCTACAACCCGCGACAGTACGAGGACACCGAGCAGGTGCCGCTCGAGAACACGCTCTCGCGGCCACAGGGGCTGCCCGAGCACCTGAACTGGCAGCTCTCGATGTCCGACTCCCCGGCCTCCGTCCGCGAGATCGCGCAGTACTTGGTCGGCAACATCGACGGGGACGGATACCTGCGCGTCTCGCGGGACGAGATCCGGGCGGCCGGCTTCGCCGAGGAGAAGGAAGTCGAGGCGGCGCTCGCCCTCGTCCGCTCCTTCGATCCCCCGGGTGTCGGAGCCTTCGACCTGCCGGACTGCCTTATGCTCCAGATCCGCGCGCTCGGAATCGACAACACTCTGATCGAAAAAGTGATCACCGAGCACTGGTCGGAGTTCCTGAACCGGCAGTTCGCCCAGCTCGCCCGGTCGCTGAACGTCGGGTTATCACAGCTGCAGGCGGTCTTCGAGATCGTCAAGAATCTCGAGCCGAAGCCGGGCCGCAAGTATTCCGATGAACGCACGATCTATGTCGAGCCGGACGTGGCGGTCCGCAAGATCGGAGACGAGTACGTCATCCAGCTGAACGAAGACGGCCTGCCGAAGCTTCGCATCTCTGCTGCCTATCGCCGGATGCTCCGAGGCGGCAACGGCGCGATCGGCGAGGAAGCGGCGACGTACTTGAAGGACAAGATGCGCTCGGCGGTCTGGCTGATCAAGAGCCTGGACCAGCGGCAGCGGACGATCTACAAGGTCGCCGACTCGATCGTGCGCCACCAGCGCGAGTTCCTCGAGAACGGCATCGAGCACCTCCGGCCCCTCGTCCTTCGCGACGTCGCGAACGACATCGGAATGCACGAGTCGACGGTGTCGCGCGTGGTCTCGAACAAGTACATCCATACGCCGCGCGGACTCTTTCCGATGAAGTACTTCTTCCACAGCGGGATCGACTCGACGCAGGGCAGCGAAGTCTCGTCGCTCTCGATCAAGAGCAAGATCGCGAAGATCGTCTCGGACGAGGATGCGGCACGGCCCCACTCGGATGCGCGGATCATGCAGAAGCTCCGCGCGGAGGGAATTCAGATCGCCCGGCGGACCGTCGCGAAATATCGAGAAGAGCTGCGGATTCCCTCTTCGTCGCAACGCAAGCAGAGTTTCTGATCCGGATTCTACGGAGAGCTGATGGCGGTCGAATGCACCGGTCGCAACGTGGAGATCACCCCGTCGTTGATGGACTTGGCCCGCGAGCGGACGGAGCGCCTCGAGCGCCACCTCGGCGGACCCGCCAACGTGCGTGTGGTGCTCTCTCACGAGCGGCACCGATTCGGCGCAGAGATCATCGCGACCCACCGGCGGCGCCGCTGGAATGCCCACGAGTACACGGCCGACCCCCGCGCCGCGGTGGCGCTCGCCTTCGAGAAGATCGACGCGCAGGCCAAGAAGGATCTGGAGAAGCGGCGGGATCGCAAGAACCGGTCTTCGCCGCGGCTGCTTCCTCCCGAGGAGCAGGAGCCGAGGTCGCGGAAGAAACCGGAGCGGCCCGCTCCCGCGGCCGGCCCGGAGCGCCGCATCGTCCGGTCCGGCCGCCTCGCCGTCAAACCGATGAGCGCCGAGGAAGCGGCGCTCAAGATCGAAAGCTCCGAAGACGAATTCGTCGTTTTCCGGGACTCGGGAACCGAGAAGATCTCCGTTCTCTACCGGCGCCGCGACGGCAACTTCGGCCTCATCGAATGTTGACGACGGCGCGGCAGGACTCTGCACGCGCGGGATGATCCCGACCGACGCCGGCTTCCTGGGTAGCTTGATCGACGAGAGACGGATCTTCCCTGACCTCGGGGGCGGGACCGTCGAAGAGGTCCTCGCCGAGATGGCCGGCGGTCTGGCCCGAGCCGGTGTCGTCGCCGACGGCGAGGACGCGGCCCGCCGGCTGGTCGAGCGCGAGCGGATGGGCTCGACCGGTCTCGGCGAAGGAATCGCGATTCCGCACTGCAAGTTGAAGGAACTCTCGGAGGTCCTCCTCGCCGTCGGGGTATCCCATCGCGGGATCGATTTCCACTCGTCCGACGGGGTGCCGGTCACGCTCGTATTTCTCGTTCTCTCTCCCGCCGACGCGCCGGCGCTTCACCTCCAAGCACTTGCCCGGATCTCCCGCGTGATCCGGATGCCCGGAATCGCGCAGAATCTGCGGCGAAAAGAGACCCCGGCAGAGATCGCTGCCGTACTGAAGGAAGCGGAGGGTCGCCTCGCCGTGCCGGTCTGACCCGAGGGAGCGTATCCTGTCGCGGACCCTCCGATGAGACTCGCATGACCCAGTTGACCGCCGACGTCCTCCGATCCCCGGCACTCGCCGACCTCTCGTTCGACGTCGTCGCCGGCGAGACCGGCTTCGACCGGCCCATCTCGTGGGGACGAATCCAGCGCCCCGGCCTCGCGCTCGCGGGCTTTCTCTCTTTCATCAAGCCGGGGCGGATCCAGGTCCTGGGAGAGAGCGAGCTGAACTACCTCGAGACGATGCCGGCCGCGCTCCGCCGCGACCGCATCGCGATGATCTGCGCCCTCCCGGTCTCCGCCTTCGTCGTCACGAAAGGACAGGAAGTGCCGCAGGAGCTCGTTCGCGAGTGCCGGATCCGGCGCGTTCCGCTCTTGGTGTCGCCGGAGACGACTTCGGTGGTCATCCAGTCGATCACGAGGATCCTCGAGGACGAGCTCGCTCCCTCGACGACGCTGCACGGCGTCCTCGTCGACGTGTACGGTATGGGTGTTCTCCTCCTGGGCGAGTCGGGGATCGGCAAGAGCGAGTCGGCGCTCGATCTGATCCAGCGCGGGCATCGCCTCGTCGCCGATGACGTCGTCGACATCCGGAAATACCCGAACGGGTCTCTGGTCGGCCGGGCGGCCGACATGCTGCGCTACCACATGGAACTGCGCGGCATCGGGATCATCAACATCAAGCATCTCTTCGGCGTTTCCGCCGTTCGCGCGTCCAAGTCGATCGAGCTCGTGATCGAGCTCGAGCGGTGGGATCCCACGAAGTCCTACGATCGACTTGGCCTCGACGGCCAGACCTACGCGATCCTCGATCGCGCGCGCCCGTACCTGAAGCTTCCCGTCGCGTCCGGCCGCAACATCGCTCTCTTGATCGAGATTGCCGCGCGCAACGAACTCCTGAAGTCGCAGGGCTACGACGCCGCCAAGGAGTTCGCGCTCAAGGTGGACGAGGAGATCGCACGGAACGCGCTCTCGCCCGGGCGCAAGCGCGCTTGACCTCCTTGCGGAGGCGGCCCAAAGAGAAGCGGGGGAGGACGAGTCGAGCGGCCACCGCGACCGCGAAGACCCCGAAGTCTGCGCCGAAGCGCGCTGCCGCCATGCCGCCGGCACCGGAGAGCCTCGTGATCGTCACGGGCCTGTCCGGCTCCGGGAAGAGCTACGTCTTCAAGTGCCTCGAGGACATGGGTTATTTCTGCGTGGACAATCTCCCGCTGCCCCTGATCGAACCGCTTCTCTCGCAGGTCACCGCGCTCCGGGTCGGAATCATTCTGGACGTGCGCAATCCCGACTTTGCGTCGCGCTTCCCGCCCATTCTCGCGCGCGTGCGCGAACGGGTTCCGTCGACGCGCCTCGTCTTCTTGGACGCGAGCGAAGAGACCCTGATCCGGCGCTTCTCGGAGACGCGGCGTCCGCATCCTCTCTCCATCGACCGGCCCCTCCTGACGGCGTTGCGCAACGAGCGCGGACTTCTCGAGGACGTCCGGGCGCTCGCCGACGTCGTCGTCGACACTTCCGCGATGACGGTCCACGAGCTACGCTCTTTCATGCAGAAGACCTTCGTGGGGGAGGAGGGCTCGCCGCGCATGGTCGTTTCGGCGACCTCGTTCGGCTACAAGTTCGGCGTTCCGCACGACGTCGACCTGATCTTCGACGTCCGGTTCCTCGCGAACCCTCACTTCGTGCCGGAGCTCAAGCCGAAGGTCGGGACGGACCCTGCCGTCGCCGCATACATCGAGAAAGACCCGCAGACGGCGGAGTTCCTGAATCGGCTGGTCGAGTTCCTCGACTATCTGATGCCTCTCTACGAGCGAGAGCACAAGAGCTATCTCTCGATCGGCATCGGCTGTACCGGCGGAAAGCACCGATCGGTTTACGTCGCCCACGAGCTCGCGAAGAAACTGAAGCAACGAGGTCTTCCGGTGCGCGTCTCGCACCGCGACGCCACCCGCGAATGAGGAGATAATTTCGGGGATGGCTGCGAGCGTGCGGGCGAGCGGATGATCGGGATTCTGCTGGTCACGCATGGGGGGCTGGCCGAGGAGTTGAAGGCCGCAGCGCTCACGATCCAGCCGGAGATCGAGCAGATCGTCGCGGTCGCCCTCGACTGGAACCAGGTTGGCGACGAGGCGAGCCAACGCATCGCCGAGGGTCTCGAGGACGCCGACCGCGGCGAGGGGGCCATCATTCTGACCGACATGTTCGGCGGAACGCCGACGAACCTGACGCTGCCTTTTCTCAAGCGGGATCGCATCGAGATCGTGACCGGGGTCAATCTCCCGATGGTTCTGAAGTGCGCGGCACTCCAGAACAGCGGCAAACCGGTGGTCGAGATCGCGCACGTCGCGAAGGACCGGGCGCAGCGCTCGATCTACGTGGCATCGGATCTGCTCGCGGACGAGGTCGTTTCCGCGGCGGCGGAGGAGGACGGCGAAGTCCGGTGATCGAGCGGGAGCTCGCGATCCGAAACCGGCTCGGGCTCCACGCCCGCGCGGCCGCGAAGTTCGTCCAGACGGCGAGTCGCTTCAAGTCGGAGGTCAAGATCCGCAAGAACGGAGAGGAAATCGACGGCAAGAGCATTCTCGGTCTCCTCCTGCTCGCCGCGTCGCAGGGGACCCAGATCACCGTGGCGGTCTCGGGGGAGGACGAAGACGCCGCTTTCGCCGCGGTGGAAGACCTGATCATCCGGAGCTTCGACGAGGACCAATGAGCCGGCCTCGAGGTTTCCGGGAAGAGGAAACCTCGCTCCGGCGTGCGACACCGATGCTGCAGGGTCTTCCGGTTTCTCCTGGCGTCGCGGTCGGCCGCGCCGTGATCGTTCGCTTCGGGGGCCTGCCTGCCTTTCGCCGGGCGCTCGCTCCGGAAGAGTTCGACGAGGAAGAGCGACGCCTGCGCCGGGCGTCCCGCCTGGCGGCCGAGGAATTCCGGCGTCACTCGGGAGAGGCCGCCGGTGACATCGGCACGGAGCTCGCGGCCATCCTGGAAGCCCACGGCCTGATCGCGTCGGATGAGACCTATCTCACAGCCGTCTTCGAGAGAATCCAGCGCGACCACGTGAACGCGGAGTGGGCGCTCGCGGAGGTCACGCGGGAGTTCGGGCAGCGCTTCGAGACCGCCGACTCCGACGCGATGCGCGAGCGCGCCGCCGACATTCATGATGTCGCTCGCGAGATTGCCCGCCAGTTGACCGGCGGCGAATCTCTCTTGCCCGTCGAGCTTCCGCGCGGCTCGATCCTTGTCGCCGACGAGATCTCGCCGGTCGACGCCTCCCGCCTCGATCCGCGTCGAGTCCGCGCGCTCGCTCTCGAGCGGGGAGGCCCGACTTCCCACGCGACGATCATCGCGCGCTCCTTCGGATTGCCGGCAGTCGTCGGCATCGAGGGGCTCTGCGAGGCGGTCTCACCCGAAAAGCCGATCGTGGTGGACGGCGACCGTGGCACCGTCGACCCGAGCCCCTCCAAGGAGCGTCTCCGGCGCAGCCTCCTGCGCGTACGCGATCTGCGCGAGAAGGCCCGCCGCCTGCGCGCCCGGATGACCCGCGCCGCGACGACTCGAGACGGCGTCCGCATCGTGGTCCGGGCGAATCTCGAGCTCGCCCCCGAGATCGGGGCGCTCGACCAATTCCACGCCGAGGGGGTCGGGCTCTTCCGCTCCGAGTTTCTCTACCTGCGGGCCGTGCCCGGGTCGCCGGGAGTCGAAGCGCAGCGCGAGGTCTACGAGAGCCTGCTTTCGGCCGCCGCCCCGCATCCGGTCGTGATCCGGACCTACGACCTGGGCGGGGAGAAGGGCATCGGACCGGCGCGCGGCGAAAATCCCGCGCTCGGAATGCGCGGCCTCCGATACTGCCTCGCGCACCCCGAGCTCTTCCACGCACAACTCGACGCGCTGTGCCTGGCTTCCCGGAAGGGACCGCTTTCGATCCTGTTGCCGATGGTCACTTCGCTCTTCGAGATCGAGGAAGCGCGAAAGGCGCTCGAGCGGTCAGCACGCCGCGCCGGCCTGTCGCAGGCGCCGCCGCTCGGGGTGATGGTGGAAGTGCCGTCGGCCGCGCTTCTCGCGGAACGGCTCGCACCCGCAACCGATTTTTTTTCGATCGGAACGAACGATCTCGCGCAGTACGCTCTTGCCGTGGATCGCGCCAACCCGGACGTCGCCTCGCTCTATCGGCCGCTCCATCCGGCGATTCTCCGGATGCTGAAATCCGTCGTCGATGCCGGACGCGCCTACGGGCGGCCGGTCGCGGTCTGCGGCGAGCTCGCCGCCGACCCGATCGGGATCGCTGTTTTGGTGGGCCTCGGGATCCGCGAGGTCTCGGTCACGCCCGTCGCGATCGCCGGAGTCAAAGATTCCCTCTTCGCGATCGATTCGACGCGGGTGCAGGCCTTGGCTGAAAAGGCGCTCGACCTTGCCGAGGCGTCCGAGGTGGAAAAACTGATGCGAGGTCGCCCGTGAGGACCGTGCCGAAGCCGTGGGGGAACGAGCTGATTTTCGCCGAGAACGAGCGTTATGCCGGGAAAATCCTCCATCTGGAGCCGGGCAAGTCCCTCTCCCTCCAGTACCATGAAAGAAAGGACGAGACCTTCTACGTTCTCCGGGGTGAAGTGATCCTTTCCGTCGACGTCGATGGCGAGATGAAAGAAATGCGGCTGCCCGAAGGGAGCGCGTATCGCATCCGTCCGGGCGAGCGTCACCGCATGCGCGCCGACGCCGGCTGCGACCTGATCGAAGTGTCTTCTCCGGAATTGGACGACGTCGTCCGCCTGGAGGACGCCTACGGGCGCGCCGGCACGACCGCCCCGTGAAGGACGCCGCACAATGATCACCAACCGGAAAACCCGACTCGTTCGTTCGTTCGCGCTCGTCGCGGCGCTGTCGAGCCTCGCGGCCGCTCCGCGGCCGACTCCTTCTCCGACGCCCCAGTTGAGCGGCGGTTTCGGGAAAGCGCCGGTCTCGGGCCGCGCCCGGCGAGACGGCGACAAGAAGGGGATCCGGATCACCAACGACTCTCTCGTCACCGATCCCGGCAAGGGCAAGCTGACGACGTCCCGCATTCAGGCGACTCCGACTCCCCGGGCGAAAGAAGCGAGCGGCAAGCGGCCGGCGAACGCGAACGCAACCCCGGCGGTCGCGAGCGAACCCGAAGGCGCCGGTCCACCCGAGGGAGCCGAAGCCTACTGGCGCGGAGAAGCGCGCCGGCTGCGCGGGCGCGTCGCCGAAATCAAGGAAGCGATTGCTCGCCTCGAAGCGGAGAGCCGCAAGCTTGAGAGCGACTTCTATTCCTGGGACGACGGCGCCTACCGGGACCGCGTGATCAAGCCCGCCTGGGACAAGGCGCGCGAGGATTTCGCCACCGCGAAGAAAGACCTGCCCGTCGCCGAAAAGGAACTCGAAGACCTCCCGGACCGGGCGCGTCGGGCCGGGGCGTTGCCCGGGTGGCTGCGGGAATGACCAAATTGCCCTCCTACCGCGTCGAAACCTGGGGCTGTCAGATGAATGTCTTGGACGGCGAGCGGATGGCCGGCCAGCTCGAGCGGCGCGGCTTCCGCGCGGCCGCGAAGGAAGAGTCGCCGGACGTCGTGATTCTGAACACCTGCGCGGTCCGGGAAAAAGCGGAGGCGAAGGTTTACAGCGCGCTCGGCGTGCTCGGCCGCCGCAAGCAGGACTTTCCGGAGCTCGTCATCGGCGTGACCGGCTGCGTCGCCCAGGTCGAGGGCAACGAGATCCTCGAGCGGGCGCCCTGGGTGGACTTCGTCCTGGGCACGGGCAACGTCGAGTCGATCGGCGAGCTGGTCGATCGAGTGCGGTCGGAGAGACGGCGCGTTCTCTCCCTTGAGCTCCCGATCGAGTCGCCGATCTACCAGTTCCGGGAGATCTCGCGCGGCTCCCGATTTGCCGCCTACGTGACGGTGATCGAAGGGTGCAGCCAGTTCTGCACGTTTTGCATCGTCCCGTTTACGCGGGGTCGCGAACGGAGCCGGAGGTCGTCGGAGATTTCCGAAGAGATCCGTTCGCTCGTCCACCGCGGCTACAGCGAGGTGACGCTGCTCGGTCAGACGGTCAATGCTTACCGCGATCCGGAGGACGGGACCGGCTTCGGCGAGCTCCTCTCGAAGGCTGCCAAGATTCGGGGCGTCCGGCGACTCCGTTTTCTGACCTCGCACCCGCGCTTCGTGGACACCGCGATGATCGAAGCGCTTGCGGCGGGCGGAAACGTCGCGCCGTATCTCCACCTGCCCGCGCAGTCCGGCTCGGATCGCGTCCTGTACCGGATGAAGCGCCGCTACACGGTCTCCGAATATCTCGAGAAGATCGGCCGCGTGCGGACCGCGCTCCCCGAGGTCGCCGTCTCGTCGGACTTCATCGTCGGCTTTCCGGGAGAGACGGAAGAGGACTTCGCGTCGACGCTCGCCCTCGTCCGCGAGGCGCGCTTCGCGAGCGTCTTCGCGTTCCGCTACTCGGCCCGCCCGGGGACCGCGGCGGCCCGATGGGGGAGGGAAACGTTCGTCCCCGACGACGTCGCGGCAGAGCGCCTCGCCCGCCTCCTCGACCTCCAGACCGAGCTCGGAGCGGAGGTCAACCGCGGCCTGGTGGGCCGGGAGCTCGAGGTCTTAGTCGAAGGCCCGGACAAGGAGGGGCGGACCCGGGGGCGCACGCCTTGCAACCGCATCGCTCACGTGAGCGGAGATGGTGGGCTCTCGAAACCGGGAGACTACCTGCGGGTTCGTATCGTTCGCGGGCTGCCCAACTCGCTTCTGGCGGAAGTCACCGCGTAGCAGGGGAGGAGCGATGGTCAAGATGGAAATCAAGGGCCTGCTGATGGACCCCGTTTCCAATATGCCGGTGGTGGTCCTGCGGGATGCCGCGAACGGCGTCTTTCTGCCCATCTGGGTCGGGATTTTCGAGGCGAACGCGATCGCTCTCCAGATGGAGAAGATCACGACGCCTCGCCCGATGACCCACGATCTCCTGAAGAATCTCTTGGGCGAGTTGGACGCCAAGGTCGAGAGAATCGTCATCAACGATCTCAGGGACAATACGTTCTTCGCCCGGATCCACCTTCTGCGCGGCGAGACCCGGTGGAACGTCGACAGCCGCCCGAGCGACGCGATCGCGCTCGCTCTGCGGGTCGACGCGGAGATCTTCGTCGAGGAAGAAGTGCTCGAGAAGAGCAAGACCTTGCGCCCCGACGGAGACGAGACCGATCCCGAGCGCCTGAAGAAATGGCTGGAGGAGGTCAACCCGGAGGAGCTCGGCAAGTATCGAATGTAGCCCTCGGGTCTTCCCCTCTCCGTCTTCGCGCCGGACCGATCACATCGCAGGATTTCGAAAGCGGGGAGCTATACTGTTTTTCCGTGGTCATCTGCATCGCGAACCAAAAGGGAGGAGTCGGAAAAACCACCACCGCCATCAACCTCGCCGCCGCCCTCGCACAAAAGGGTATGAAGACCCTTTTGATCGATCTCGATCCCCAGGCTAACAGCACGATGTCATACGTCGATCGCCGGTCGATCGAGAAATCCATGTTCGACGTCTTGACCGAGCCCAACGTCAAAATGTCCCACGTCGTCGTGAAGTCGTCGATGAAGAACCTGGACGTCGCCCCCGCCCGGATCGCGCTCGCGAAAATCGAGTCCAAGCTTCTCGGCGAGATCGACGGGCACTTCCGCCTGCGCGACAAGCTGGACGGCGCCCGCAAGCGGTACGACGCGATCGTCATCGACACGCCACCGACGCTGGGAATGATCACGGTCAACGCGATGGTCGCGGCGACCCACATCCTGATTCCGATTCAGTCCTCGTATTTTGCGCTTGAGGGGACCGACGATCTCTTGGAGACGATCGACAAGATCAAGGCGCGGCCCAACCCGGCGCTGCGCCTCCTGGGGGTGCTGATCACCCTGCACGACCGCCGGACCGTGATCGCCAAGGACGTTTACGACCAGATCAGCGCGGTCTTCGGCGAGAAGCTCTTCAAGACCACTATTTCCAAGAGCGTGCGGCTGGAAGAGAGCCCCGCGCACCGCGAATCGATCTTCACGTTCTCGCCGCGATCGAGCGGCGCGGCGGAGTACTACTCCCTATCCGAGGAGGTTCTCTCGCGTGTCTAGCCGAAGACGGGGCCTGCCCACGGAAGCGCGGATGCGCCACGACTCCCACTTCGTGGAGTCTCTCGCCGAGAGGTTCGGCGAGGCGCTCGGCCGGTTTATCCCGATCGAGGAGATCGAAACGAATCCCGAGCAGCCCCGCACGAGCGTGGGAGACCTCCGGGAGCTCGTGAAGTCGATCGAGTCGAAAGGCGTCTTGGAGCCGCTCCTCGTGCGTCCGACGCCCGGGGGCCGGTTCCGGATCATCGCCGGCGAGCGGCGGTTTCGCGCGGCGATGGAGGCGGGGCTGGCGGAGGTCCCGTGCATCGAGCTCGACGTGCCGGACTCCGAGGTTCTCGAGATCGCCCTGATCGAGAACCTCCATCGCAGGGACCTTCATCCGTTCGAGGAAGCCGAGGGTCTGTCCGGCCTGACCGAGAGACACGGGTACACCCAGCAGCAGGTCGCCGACGCAATCGGGAAGTCGCGCGTCTCGGTGACCGAGGCGATGTCGCTCCTCGACATCCCGGAGGACCTCCGGCAGGAATGTCGGCGCGCCGACATCGAGGCGAAGTCGGTGCTCCTGGAGATCGCCCGGTTGAAAGATCCGGAGAAGATGCGAGACGCAATCCGGCGGGCCGGGTCGGGTTCGACACGGGACGACCTGCGCGCCCGGAAGAAGGAAGAGGCGGCTCCGTCGCGGCGCGGGAAGCGGTTCTCGTTCGTCTACAAACCTAAGGGAGGGCCGTACAAGCTCGCCCTCTCCTTCGCGAAGTCGCGCGTCGAGAAGTCCGAGCTCGTGCACGCGTTGAAAGAGGTGATCAAGCAGCTCGAAGCGGGGGAGATCAAGCTCCCGAAGAGATGAAGGCCGTGAGGTCTCTTGTACCCATGGCCCACGTCCAGAGCGTCGCGGAATCGATCGCCTTCTATCAGACGCTCGGCTTCGAGGTTCGCAACACGTTCGTGCCCGAGAGTCGGGCCGACCCGACGTGGGCATGGATCCAGACGGACGAGGCCCAGCTCATGCTCGCGCTGGCGAGCGAGCCCGTCGTCGCGGACCAGCAGGCGGTGCTCTTCTACTTGTACTGCGACGACGTGCCCGCCACCCGATCCCAGCTGCAGGCGGACGGGGTTCCCGTCGGCGCGATCGAGTACCCGTTCTACGCCCCGCGGGGAGAATTCCGGGTGCACGACCCCGACGGGTACGTTCTGATGTTCTGATGATCACGCACACCTGACGGACCCGGGCCGGGATCGAGACGTGCGCCGGCGAAAGATCATCGTTTTCATCGCGACGAGCGCCGACGGCTACATCGCCCGACCCGACGGCGGCGTCGAATGGCTGAATCGACCGCGGACCGCAGGCGACTACGGCATGTCCGCTTTCTTCAAGTCGATCGACACGATCCTCTGGGGACGGAAAACCTACGAGATCGCGCTCGATTTCACACGCGGCCGCGGCGTCGGTTACGGCCCAAGGGTGAAGAACTACGTCTTCTCGCGGCGGCCCCTGAAGCAGCCCTCGCCGGACGTCGAGCTCGTCCGCCAGCCGATCCGAGCCTTCGCGAAGCGCCTGCGGGCGACGCCCGGAAAGGACATCTGGATGATGGGAGGCGCCGGGTTGATCGCATCCTTCCTCGATGCGGGCGAGATCGACGAGTTCATCGTCCACGTCATCCCCACGTTCATCGGCGAAGGGATCCCGCTCGTCGCCCCGAAACGCCGCTCGATCCCGCTCCGACTCGTGTCTTCGCGCCGATTTCCCGACGGGGTCGTCCGGCTGCGGTACGCCGTCGTCCGCAAGAAATAAACCGCAGAGATGGACGATCCGCATGGCCCGCCGTTCTCCGGAGTCGCGACGCAAACCCACGTGCAGGTCGGAGATCGGCTTGGCAGATCTCTTCCTGCGACCCGGAGTCCGACCGTTCGGGCCGTCTTCACTTGAGACTTTACATAATCTATCTTATCGGACATTGTGGAATGGGCTAGCCTCGGCCCCGCCCTTGACTCCCGGGTGCCCACCGCCGAGGCTTCCCTCTCGATGAGGCTCATCTCGAGGTCCGTCCTGCGCGAGATCTGGCCGCCGTTTCTGCTCGGCTTCGCCGCCTACACGTTCATTCTTCTTGTCCGCACGATCTTCCTGATGACGGAGTTCTTCGTGCGGCGCAGCGCGTCGCTCTCCGAGGTCGGGTGGCTGGTGCTCCTCTCAATTCCCTGGATCCTCGTTCTGACCCTTCCCATGGCGTTCCTGCTCGGGATCCTGATCGGGATTGGCCGGCTTTCCGCCGACTCCGAGCTCATCGCAATGCGGTCCTGCGGCGTCGGCCCGTGGGCTCTCTACCGGCCGGCGCTCGGGGCGGCTGCGATTCTCTCGGCCGGCGTCTTCCTCTTCTACAACCTCGTCCTGCCCCGGGCGAACGACGAGCTGACGAGGTCGATGGCTCGCCTCGCGGCGACGTCCGTCGTCAACCTCGTCGAACCGCGCACCTTCCGCGAGCCGCGCGCGGGCATCACGCTGTTCTTCGACCGCATCGGCGCCGACGGGCGCTCGTTCGAGGGCGTGTTCCTGAAGCTCGGCGAGGACGACGAGAGGAACGATCGAGTGATCATCGCGCGTCGGGGGGCGCTGGCGCTCGACGGAGGCCGGCTGTGGCTCGACCTCTTCTCCTCCGTCGTCCACGACGTCGACCCCGCGAATCCTTCGCGATACCGCACGAATCGCAACGAGTTCCAGCGGATCCTGTTCTCCGCCGACATCGAAGAGACCGTGCAGTCGCGGATCACCTACGAGAAGGGGCTTCGCGCCCAGTCGCTGCCGGAGCTTCTGAAAGTCGCCCGCCGCCAGCGCTCCGTGTCTCCCGAGAAGCGCCGCCTGGCGCTCGTCGAGATCCACAAGAAGTTCTCGATTCCATTCGCGTGCTTCGCGTTCGCCTTCGTCGGCATTCCTCTCGCCGACACCTTCCGCCGCGGCGGAAGAGGGAGCGGCTTCGCGATCTCTCTCGCGATCCTGGTCGTGTACTACGTCCTCATCTCCAACGGCGAGTCGTGGGCGCAGGACGGAAGAATGAGCCCGGCGCTCGCGATGTGGCTCCCCAACCTCGTCCTGATCGGAGTCGGCCTCCTGGCGAGCCGCCGCGCCGGGAGGGAGCGAGGGCGCTGGACGCTCTCGCTCCGACGCCGCCGGAAGATGGCCGCCGCCACGGTCGAGCCCTCCCGGCGCGCGTGGTTCAGCGGAATCCTGCGGTTTCCGGCGCTTCTCGACCGGTACGTCCTCGCACGCTTCTTCTCGACGCTCCTGCTCGTGTTTGCCTCTGTGCTCCTCCTCTCAATCGTCGTCGATTACTCGGACAAGGCGGACGAGATCCTGACGAACCGGCCGCCCGGCGCCGTCGTCGCCGGCTACTACCAGGCCTTTCTTCTGGGGATCGCGATGGATCTCGCGCCGTTCGCCGTTTTGATCGCGACTCTCGTCTGCCTCGGGATCTTCTCGAAGAACAACGAGGACACCGCTTTCAAGGCGAGCGGCGTGTCGGTCCGCCGTCTCGGAGCGCCGATTTTCGTGGCCGCCGCGCTCGGTGCGTTTCTCGCCTTCTCGCTCGGTGAGTACGCTCTTCCGATCGCCAAGCAGAAGGAAATCCGCTATCGCAACCGGATCTCGGGACATCCGGCCGACTGGAAGCTGCGCACGCCGGCCGAGCGCAACTGGTATTACGCCCGGGACGGGCGGATCTGGCACCGCGAGGAAAGCGAAGGGAGCGGCGTACTCGCCTCGCCGTCGATCTACCAGTTCGATTCGGCGTTCGAGCTCGTGCGGCGGACGACCGCGCGCGAAGCGACGTGGGATCCCGTTTCGCGGACCTGGGTTTTGCGCCAGGGCTGGACCCGGGAGCTCCGGGGAAGCGAGACGATCTCCTTCGCGACGTTTCTCGAAGAGCGGACGGCCGGTGATCCCCCTTCCGCGTTTTCGGCCGAGCACCGAAGCCCCGAAGAGATGCGGTTCCGCGAGCTCCAGCGATACACGCGGAGGCTCCAACGGACCGGATATCCGACGGCGGCCCTGGAGACCGCCCTCCACTCGAAGATCGCCCGGCCGTTGCTCCTCCCGGTGATGGCTCTCCTCGGGATCCCCTTTGCGTTCCGGATCGGGAAACGTGGCGCGCTCGCCGGCATCGGCGTGGGGCTCGTCCTCGGGATGGCGTTCCTGATCGCGAGCGCGCTCTTCACGAAGCTAGGAGACGTCGGAGCTCTGCCTCCCCCGCTCGCGGCCTGGTCACCTCACGTTCTGTTCTCGACGGCGGCCTGCTTCCTGCTCGCGCGCCTGCGAACGTGACGGCGAGCGTAGAATTCGCGGATGATCCGGCGGAGCGCTCTTCTCGCGGTTCTCCTCGCAACCGCGCTTTCTCCGCGCGCGCTCTGCGAGACGATCTCGCTCTGGGGAGGAGGGGGCGCCGGCTCTCTCGCCGCGAGCTCCGCCCGGGACGTCGAGGGCCACAAGTTCGGAGCTCTGGCCGTGTCGCTCGCCGGCGACCGCCTGCGAATCCGATACGTTCGAGGCTCTCTCGAGCGCGAGAAGGGACTGCCGCCCCGCGTCGGAGATGACGACGTGGATTACTTCGGCCTGGACGCCGTCGTGACCCGCCGGCTGACTTCCCTTCCGGTCGACGTTGCGATCGGATTTGCCCGGTTCGAGGAAGCCTCTCCGCCCCGCACGGAAGCCGGCCACCGGACTTTCGAGCACCGCTGGGGTCCTCACGCCTCGCTGCTGCGCGCCTTTCCGTTGTGGAAGCACGCCGCCGTCTGGACCGAGATCGACGTCCACTACGCGCCTTACCACCCGGGTCAGGTCATCGGGCTCTTGGACGCCGGAATCGGCTTCCATATCTGAAGCCCCGCGCGGCGGGCGAAGTTGCGCGCTAAGCGAGCGGCTGACCGGACAGGCGCTCGAGGATCGCGATCGGCGCTTTCTCGGGAAGGGCCATCGTCTTCTTCGAGATGATCATCGTCTGCTCGAGGGCGGATTGCCCGGACAGAACGCCGTGGCTGACCATGTCGGTGTAGACGATCCAGGTCGACCCGGGAGGAAACGAGAACGGCTCCTTGCGGGCCACCGCCTGCACTTCCTCGTTTTCCTTCAGGTAGTCGTGAAAGCGCAGCATGAACTCGTCGTACCGGGATCGGATTCCCTTGCGGAGGCCGACCGCGGCGAGCGCCCGAGGGAGCACACCGGGCGGGCGGATCGCGGCGACGTGCGGAAGGATTCCCGAAGCGACGGCGTAACGCTCGGCCAGCCGGTCGAACGTCCCTCCGGAGATCCATACCCGGGGCCTCTCGCGATGGACGTTCGTAAAGAAGCGCAGAATCCGGTCTCCCGCGGTCGGGCGGCTCGGGAACGAGTCCACATGGACCAGGTCGTTCCTCGCCTTCGCCGACAGCGGACGCCCCTCCTCCTCGAACGGCCGGAAGCTCGCGTAATCGATCCGCCACGCGGTCGCATAACGCGGGAAGAGGCGGGCGAGAAAGGCGATCGCGTTGTCGGAGTATTCCTCCAGCGCCGCTCGCAGAGGCGCCCGTTGGCCGGGCGGGATGCCGGAAGCGCCGGTCAACCGCCGGCTCGCGGGGCGGTAGGCAATGTTCTTGTGAAAACGGGCTTCTCCCGGGTCGAGGCCGTTCAAGAGGTCGCGGTTCGGAATCCGAAACGGCGGCTCGAGGAAAACGAGGATTTTCCCGGCTTCGAGATCGGCGGCGAGGTCTTCTCCGGGCAGGGGCGAAGCCGGGGAGCAGGTCTTGAGCACGGACCTACGTCCCTTCCTCCCACGAACTCATGTAAATCTCCTGGGCGGCCGTCGGGACGTCGATCCGCATCCCCATCGAAGCGAGCTTCAGTCTCGCGATCTCGCGGTCGATCTCCTCGGGCACCGGGTAGACGCGCTTCTCCAGGCTCTCGTGGTTCTTCACCATGAACTCGGCCGCCAGGGCCTGGTTCGCGAAGGACATGTCCATTACCGAAGCGGGATGCCCCTCGGCGGCCGCGAGGTTGATCAGGCGGCCCTCCGCAAGCAGATGAATGCGCCGGCCGTCGGCCAGAGTGAACTCCTCCACGAACTCGCGCGTCGAGCGCCGCGAGCGGGCCAGAGCCTCGAGCGCAGGGATCTCGATCTCGACGTTGAAGTGGCCGGAGTTGCACACGACGGCGCCGTCCTTCATCACCCGGAAGTGCTCGCCGCGGAGCACCGACTTGTTGCCGGTCACGGTGACGAAGAGATCGCCGATCCGCGCCGCATCTTCCATCGGCAGGACCCGGTAACCGTCCAGAGCGGCCTCGATCGCCTTCGTCGGGTCGATCTCGGTGACGATGACGTGGCCGCCCAAGCCGCGCGCCCGCATCGCGACCCCTCGGCCGCACCACCCGTATCCGGCCACCACGACGTTCAGGCCGGCTATGAGGAGGTTCGTCGCACGGACGATGCCGTCCATCGTCGACTGCCCGGTGCCGTACCGGTTGTCGAAGAAGTGCTTCGTCCTCGCCTCGTTCACCGCGACCACCGGAAACCTGAGCACTCCCGCGCGCTCCATCGCGCGCAGGCGCACCACGCCGGTCGTCGTCTCTTCGGTGCCGCCGAGCACACCGTCCAAGAGCGAAGCCCGGTCCTCAGCCGCCAGACCGGCAGCCCACTGCCGGATCACGGGATCGACGTCGGAATCCCTGCCGAGCGCCAGGAAGAGCAAAGACGAAACGAGGTCCGCGCCGTCGTCCATCGTCAGGTTCGGGCGGTGCGCGAGAGCGGCGCGGATGTGGTTGTAGTAGGTCGCGTGGTCCTCCCCCTTGATGGCGTAGACCGCGACGCCGTAATCGGCGACGAGAGACGCGGCCGCGTCGTCCTGGGTCGACAGCGGGTTGGAGGCGCAGAGGAGAAGGTCCGCTCCCCCCGCCGCGAGCGTGCGCGCGAGGTTCGCGGTCTCGGTGGTGACGTGGAGACACGCCGAAAGCCGCGTGTCGGCGAGGGGCTTCTCCTTCTCGAAGCGCTCCCGGATCTGGCGCAGCACCGGCATGCTCGCCTCGGCCCATTCGATCTTGAGCTTCCCCGCCGGCGCGAGCGCGAGGTCCCGGACGTGATGGCCCGTCCGGCTGGCGACCGCCGTCGTCATCGCGATGCCGGCGCGGCGGCCGTGTCCGCTTCGACGCCCGCGGCCGTGGCGAGATCGCCGGCGCGGTCGATCCGCTCCCAGGAGAACTCGGGCCGCCCGAAGTGACCGAACGCCGCGGTCGCTTTGTAGATCGGCCGGCGAAGATCGAGCGTCTCGATGATCCCCCGGGGCGTCAGCCGGAAATGCTCGCGGACGAGCTCGACGATCTTCTCCTCGGCGAGCTTGCCCGTTCCATACGTCTCGACGTGCACCGAGACCGGATCCGCCACCCCGATCGCGTAGGCGAGCTGGAGGAGGACGCGGTCGGCGAGACCGGCGGCGACGACGTTCTTGGCGATGTAGCGCGCCATGTAGGCCGCCGAGCGGTCCACCTTCGTTGGATCCTTGCCGGAAAAGGAGCCGCCGCCGTGGGGCGCGCTGCCTCCGTAGGTGTCGACGATGATCTTCCGCCCGGTCAGGCCGCTGTCGCCCTGCGGACCTCCGATCACGAACCGGCCGGTCGGGTTGACGTGGAACTTTGTCTCGCGCGTCAGGAGATCTTCGGGAATGACGGGCCGGATGATCTCCTCGATGATCGCTTCCTTCAGGTCGTGGTGCTTGATCGCCTCGGCGTGCTGGGTGGAAACGACGACCGCCTCGACGCGGATCGGCCGCCGCCCCTCGTATTCGACGGTCACCTGGGACTTGCCGTCCGGCCGGAGAAAGTCGAGCTCCCCCTTGCGCCGCGCTTCCGAGAGCCTCCGGACGAGGCCGTGCGCGAGCGTCAGAGGGAGCGGCATGTACTCCTTCGTTTCCCGAACGGCGAACCCGAACATCATTCCCTGATCGCCGGCGCCCCCGGTGTCCACTCCCTGCGCGATGTCGGACGACTGCGGGTCGATCGAGGAGATGACCGCGCACGTCTCGTAATCGAAGCCGAACTTCGCCCGCGTGTAACCGATCTCCTTGATCGTCTGACGGGCGACCGAGGGAAGATCGACGTAGGTCTTCGTCGAGATCTCCCCCGCGATGAAAGCGAGGCCGGTCGTCACGAGGGTTTCGCACGCCACGCGGCCCATCGGGTCGTCCCGGAGGACGGCGTCTAAGATCGCGTCGGAAATCTGGTCCGCGATTTTGTCCGGGTGTCCTTCGGTGACGGACTCCGATGTGAAAAAGTGTCTTCCGTTGTTGAGCATCAAGGCACTCCTTGCTCCGGTCGGGGGGCGGTCGAAACGGGGCAGACTACCATTCCGGTCGGACGCGAGGCAACGGTCGAGCCCCGGCCGACTCGAAGAACCAGAAGACGTTGCGGGCGTACGCCCGCCGCGACGCGAGAGCAAGGCCAGGAACCTCGGGCGTCGCGGCGTCGAAATCCGTCTGCACGACGAGCTTTCCACCGGGCGTGAGGAGCGCCGCGACCGACCGCCAGAGCGTGGACTTGCGCGCATACGGTGGGTCACCGAAGACGAGATCGAACTTCTCGCGGCGTTCGATGAGCTTCGCGAGAGCTCGCCTCGCGTCCCCGCGAAGGAGCTCGAACTCGGCGCGGCGTGCGCCGAGCGCCTGCAGATTCGCCTCGAGCGCGCGGCTGTCGGTCTCGACGAACACCGCCGAGGACGCGCCCCGCGAAAGGGCCTCGAGCCCGATCGCTCCGCTCCCCGCGTAGAGGTCGAGCACCCGGATCCCGAGGACCGAGCCCTGCAGGATGTCGAAGAGGGCCTCGCGGGCGCGTCCGGAAGTCGGCCGAGCGCCGCGCGGAACCTCGAGTCTCCTCCCCTTCCAGCGGCCGGCCAGGATGCGGACCGCGGAAGGAGGTTTCACTCTGGCGGCGAGAACTGGTACCGCAGCTCCTCGATCTTCACGAACTGCGAATATGGCTCGTTCACCCCGACGATCTCGACGAATCCCTTTTCCTTGTCGAGCTTCAGGATGCGGAACATCGCTCCGTCGAATCGCTTCAGGATCGTCCCGGGAGGCAAGACGTCGGCGGTGAACCGGGAAGCCGGCGCGAGCGGGTTGGTGAAGATCGTCTTCAGGCCGTCGAGCGCGGCGCGGAGGCCGGCCGCGTCCGCCGAGAGGGCGGAGAGGTCGTCGAACCGGACGCGCTTGCGAAGGCCATCGGGGCGCGCGAGCGTCACGGACGATTGCCCGGTGAACTCGCCGGTCAGGCCGGTACGCAGATCGTCCGGAAGATCCCAGAATTCGCGTCGCGAGAAGTAGGAGCAGTAGAACGCGAGCTCGTCGGGAGAGACGCTCTTGCGGCGAACCTCCTCCGCCCGCCCGTCCGAGGTCTTCCACACGACCGTACGGTCGGAAAAGAGCGTCACCCGTTCGTAGCCCTCGCGCGATTGCCGGACCCATTCGACACAGAAGGTCGGTTTCGACGCTGCGGCCTCGGGCACGTGCCCCGACAACGCCCCGAAGAGGAGGAGCGGGATCGCTGCCGTCACGACCGGGCCGCCTTCAGGGCAAACGCCAGCTCCTGCTCCGGCCGGATCTCGCCGTCCCGGCGGGCCGAGAGCGTTGCCGACAGAGCGCGGCCGATCGCCGGGCCCGGCGGGACCCCTGCCGCGACGAGATCCTGGCCGCGGATCGTGAGCCGGAACGCGGGAGCGGCGTCCCGAATGGAAAGGATCCTGCGGGCGAGCGGCGCGGGCGCCGCCGCGGCGGCCGCGAGCGAGGTGTCGTCGCCGACTCTTTCGATCCTTTCCGCGAGCGCCGAAACACCTCGATCTCCGGCGCGGGAGAGCGCCTTCCAGGAGTCGGGCCACGCGCGCACGGTTCTGGAAGGCGCGCTCGAAAGGTTGAGACGCCGGGCGATCGCGTCGGCCACGTCGGTCGGGCACTCCCCCATCCACGACAGAAGGTACACGAGCCACGTGGCGCTTCGGCCGGCCTGCGCGGCCAGCCGCTCGGCGCGACGCAGGCGCCGCCCGACGGCCGCACCGTAAGAGAGCGCCGGGTGAAGGGTCCGGGAGAGTCCGAGGACCGCCAGTTCCCGTGCCGCCGCGGCCCGGTTCGGCTCCGCGAAAAGGAGCCGGATCTCCCGTCGGAGCCGGTCCCCCGAAACCGCGTTCACTGCCCCGGCCGCGACCGCGGCGCGAATCGCGGCGCGCGTGGAGCTCTCGATCCGGAACCCGAGCCGGTTCGCATAGCGGACGGCGCGGAAAGCGCGGGTCGGATCGTCTACAAAAGACCGGGGATGGAGGGCGCGCACGACCTTTCGCCGGAGGTCCTTTCGTCCGGCGAAGGGATCGAGAAGGACCGCCCTTTTCGCCCGGCCGATTTCCATCGCCATGGCATTGACCGTGAAGTCCCGCCGCGCCAGGTCGTCGTCGATCGAGCCGGCGCGCACTCGCGGCAGAGCTCCCGGCGTCTCGTAATCCTCCGCCCGCGCCGTCGCCACGTCGAGACGCTCCCCGTCCGGAAGCGACAGCACTGCGGTGCCGAAACGGCGGTGGAGCTCGACCGAGGCGCCGAGCTCCCGCGCGAGCCGCGCGGCAAAGCCCAAGGCGTCTTGCTCGACGACGAGATCGACGTCGGTCACAGGACGGCCGAGAAGAAGGTCCCGCACCGCTCCGCCCACGAGGTAGAGGGCGATTCCGGCCTCGCGGGCGAGCTCCCGGGCCGGCGCGACCCGGCGCAGAACGTCGGGAGGAAGCGCGCCGGAGCGTCTCGGGGTCACTCGAAGTGGAAGCGGACGGAGTCCTCGCCCGTCAACGCGCGCACCTCTCCGGTCAGCCTCGGCGAAGGCGTCACGCGGATCGAGTCCGCCGCCTTCAGCCTGACCTCGAAGTCGCCCGGCCGGATGAGACGCAGCGCGAGAGGAGTCGTGCCGGAGTGGAGCTTCAGGAGGTCCTTCAGCCGGCCCATGAGCGTCTCGTCGGCGAGCGTCAGGTTGATGCGGATTTCCATCTCCCGGGCGAGGCGCTCCCGGATTCCCTCGAGCGGAGTGATATCGGAGACGGTGAGCTCGAGTGAGCCGCCGGATTCCCGGACGACGGCAGTCGCGAGCACCGGCAGGTCGGCGCGGATCCAGGAGCCGATCTTCTCGTAGAGGTTGGCGAAGACGCACACCGGCACTCCGCCCGTCGTGTCCTCGAGCGTCGCCTTCAACATCGTCTTGCCTTCGTTGACGCCCTTCTTGATCTTCTGTTTCTTGACGTTGACCAGCACTCCGGCGATTCGCACGGTCTGGTCGATCCGGGAATGGAGATCCTGGACTCGGACGTCGGCGAACCGGTCGATCTCTTCCAGGTATTTCGTGAGCGGATGCCCCGTGACGTAGAACCCGAGGACGTCCTTTTCCCGGCGGAGCTTCTCTTCGAGCGACCACTCCGGCTCTTCCGGGAACTGATCGGCCGGGTGCTCTCCATCGTCCCCGCCGCCCGCGAAAAGATTCGACTGACCGAGCTCGGCCTCCTCCCGTCGCCGCGCCGCCATCGCGACGACCTTTTCCGAAGAGGCGGCGAGCGTCGCGCGGTTCCGGCCGAGGGAGTCGAGCGCACCCGCGCAGATCAGGGCGTCGAGCGTGCGCTTGTTGACCAGGCGCAGGTCGAGCCGGTCCGCGAGGTCGGTGAACGAGGAGAACGGCCGGTTCCGCCGCTCTTCAAGGATCGATTCCGCCGCCTGATCCCCGACTCCTTTGATCGCGGCGAGACCGAACCGGATCGCGGACCCGACCGCCGCGAAGTTCTTCCGCGATTCGTTGATGTCGGGCGGCAGCACGGGGATCCCCATCTCGACGCAATCTCCGATGACCTTCACGATTCCGTCGGTCGAGCCGATCTCGGCGGAGAGCGCGGCCGCCAGGAAATCCACCGGGTAGTGGGCCTTCAAAAAGGCGGTCTTGTAGGCGACGAGCGCGTAGGCCACGGCATGGGATTTGTTGAAACCGTAGCGCTCGAACGGCTCGATGAGCGCCCAGAGCTCCTTCGCCTTTTCCTTCGTCGTGCCGTGCTCGGCGGCGCGGGTCAAGAACTTCTCCCGCTCGGCCGCCATGATCTCGCGCTTCTTCTTGCCGATCGCCTTTCGCAGGAGGTCCGCTTCCGCCAGGGTATAGCCGGCCACCCGCGACGCGATCAACATCACCTGCTCCTGGTAGACGAGGATCCCGAGCGTCTCTTTGAGGATGTCCTCGATCTCCGGCAGCGGGTAAGTCACCTTCCGGCTTCCGTTGCGGCGCCGGACGTACTCCTCGACCATTCCGACGTCCAGCGCCCCGGGTCGGAAGAGGGCGTTCAAGAGCGCCAGGTCGGAGAAGACCTTCGGCTTCGCGCGCCGAAGGAGGTCCCGCATGCCCGACGAATCGAACTGGAACACGCACGCGGTCCGGCCCGACCGGAAGAGCTCGTACGTCTTCTCGTCGTTCAGGGGAATCCGATCGAGGTCGACGACGACCTCCGTCCGCTCCCGGACTCCGGCCACCGCGGCATCCATGATGTCGAGGGTGATCAGGCCGAGAAAGTCGATCTTCAACAACCCCATCTTCTCGACCGCGTTCATATCGAACTGGGTCGTGACGTCGCCCGTGTTGGTGCGGTAGAGCGGGAGGTAATCGGTAATCGGGCGCGGCGCGATCACCACGCCCGCCGCGTGCATCCCGGCGTGGCGGGAGAGGCCCTCGAGCCGCTCCGCGATTTGAACGACCCGGGCGACCGACTCGTCCGACCGGATGGCTTCCCGCAAGGCCGCCGACTCTTTCAGGGCGCGCTCGAAGTTCACGTCGATGCCGTCGGGGATGAGCTTGGCGATCCGATCGCCGAGCGCAACCGGGAGCGAAAGGACGCGCGCGACGTCGCGGACCGCGAGCTTCGGCTTCAACTGCGAGAACGTCACGATCTGGGCGACGTTCTCGCGGCCGTACTTCTTCGTGACGTACTCGATCACCTCGCCGCGGCGCGCCTGGCAGAAGTCGATGTCGATGTCGGGCATCGAAATGCGCTCGGGGTTCAGGAAGCGCTCGAAGAGAAGGTCGTACCGGAGCGGGTCGATCTCCGTGATCGAGAGCGCCCACGCGACGATCGAGCCGGCGGCGCTGCCCCGGCCGGGCCCGACCGAGATGCCGCTCTCCCGCGCGTGCCGGATGAAGTCGGAAACGATCAGGAAGTAGGAGGGAAACCCCATCTTCTCGATGACGCCGATCTCGTACTCGAGCCGCTCGCGGTACTTCTCCGGAGGATTCGGGATCCTTCCCGCCCGGAAGAACGGCTCGAGATCCGCGAGACGTCGCTCGAGCCCCTCGCGCGCGAGGTCCGCGAAGTGCTCGCCCGGCGTTTTTCCGTCCGGCGCCGAGAAGGTCGGCAGGTGGAGTCCGTCGGTGTCGAACGTGACCGCGCAACGCTCCGCGACGGCGACCGTGTTCGTGAGCGATTCCTCCGACCAGCGCCGGAAGCGCTCGCGCATCTCTTCGGCGCTCTTGACGTAGAACTCGTCGTTGTAGAAACGCATCCGGCGCTCGTCCTCGAGCGTCTTTCCCATGCCGATGCAGAGCAGAACTTCGTGGGCGAAGGCATCGTCGCGCCGCAGGTAGTGGCCGTCGTTCGTCGCGACGACCGCGGCGCCAGTCGCTCCCGCGAGCCGCAGCAGATCGGGCAGGATCTCGGTCTGCTTCGGGAGGCCGTGGTCCATCAGCTCGATGAAGAAATTGTCTTTCCCGAAGATCTCCTGGTACTCGCGAACCGCTCGCTCCGCCGCGGCGTAATTCCCGCGGGAAAGGGCGCCCGCGACCTCCCCTTTCAGGCATCCGGAGAGGCCGATCAGGCCCTCCGCGTTCTCCCGGAGGAGGGCCTTGTCCATGCGCGGGCGATGATAAAAGCCCGAGAGATAGGCCTCCGAGACCAGATGGACGAGGTTCCGGTATCCCGTCTGCGTCGCGGCGAGAATCGTCAAATGGTAGGCGTAGCCGTCACCCGACTCGCTCGAGGCCTGCGCTTCCCGGTCGCGCCGATCGGCCGGCGCGATGTAAGCCTCGACGCCCAGGATCGGACGGACGCCCTGCTTCAGGGCCTCGTGGTAGAACGAAAATGCCCCGAACATGTTGCCGTGATCGGTCACGGCCACCGCCGGCATCTCGAGCTCCCGGATCCGGCGGCACAGCTCCCCCAGCCGGTTGGCGCCGTCCAAGAGCGAGTACTGCGTGTGGAGGTGGAGATGGACGAAGTCGGCGGGCATCGAAGACCGATTGTACGGGAGTTTGGAAGACCCTAGGCTTGCCGAAGCGGATGTCGCTCAAGCGCGCGCTCGGACCCTTCGATGCCACGATGGTCGTGGTCGGCGGAATCATCGGCTCCGGCATTTTCGTCGTCCCCGCCGTGGTCGCACAGAGGCTCCCGACGTCCGGTCTCGTTCTCACGGCGTGGATGGTCGGGGGAGGGATCGCGCTCGCGGGAGCGTTCGCTTTCGCGGAGCTGGCGACGTTGTTCCCGCAGGCCGGCGGCGAGTACGCCTATCTGCGCGAGGCCTACCATCCGCTCGTCGCGTTCCTGTTCGGCTGGGCTTCGCTCGTGATGATCCAGGGGGGCGGGCTCGCGGCGGTCGCGGTCACGTTCGCGCAATACGCGTTAAAATTGATCGGCCGCGACCCGGCGAACGCCGCCGCGTGGAGCGCGCTGGCGATCGCCGTCGTGGCCGGAGTCAACTTCGTCGGCGTCAAGCCGGGCAGCCGCCTTCTGAACGTGCTGGTGATCTCGAAGATGGGGGCGCTCGGGGCACTCATTTTCGGGGGCCTCCTCCTTCCCCGCTCCCCCTCCCCGCCTCCGGCCGCGCCCCTCGCCGCGCCGTCCTTCGGATTCCTCGGGTTCGGCGCGGCACTGGTCCCGATCCTCTTCGCCTACGGGGGATGGCAGAGCGTCAACCTCGTCGCCGAGGAGACACGGGAGCCGCGCCGCACGATTCCGATCGCGCTCCTGGCGGGGATGGCGATCGTCATCGTCGTGTACATGCTCGCCAACGTCGTCTACCTCGCGGTTCTGTCGAGGCCCGGCCTGGCGTCGACCTCAACCCCGGCCGCCGACGCGCTCCGCCGGATCTATGGATCGGGGGCGGATCGACTGGTCGCGGCGGCGATCGCGATCTCCGCGTTTGGATTTCTCGACCTGACGCTGCTCGCCCAGACGCGGATCTATTACGCGATGGGTCGCGACGGAGTGTTTCTTCCCGGCCTCGCCCGGCTGCATCCGAAGTTCCAGACTCCGGCTCTCGCGATATTCCTTCAGGCCGGTTGGGGAATCGTCCTGGCGCTGACCGGGACGTTCGGCGAGCTCGTCGACTCGGTCGTCTTCGGAGACTGGATCTTCTTCGGCCTGACCGTGACGGCGATCTTCGTTTTCCGCCGGCGGATTCCGATCGAGAGCCGCGAGCCCGGCTCCTTTCGAACGCCGGGCTACCCGCTCCTTCCGGCGCTCTTCGTCGCCGGGGCCGCGGTGGTGGTCGTGAGCGCCGTCCGGACGAACCCCTTCCGGTCCGCGATCGGAATGGCTCTTCTCGCGATTGGCCTGCTCGTGTACTGGATCTTCGCGCGGCGCAACCGGCGGGGCGGTGTGGCATGACCCGGACTCGCTCTCCGTATATGGAGTGGACGAAGCACCGGCCGAAGCCGGCGATCGACCTCGCGGGATCGAACCTGCTCGCCTGCTCGCTCGAGGACCTGCCCGGCGCGCGGGAGGCGGTGGACCTCGCGGGCGAGAGCCCGAACGGGTACCCGCCGCTCGTCGACGCGATCGCCTCGCGCTACGGAGTTCGCTCCGCGAACGTCGCGACCGCGGTCGGCTGCTCCGGCGCCAACTTTCTGGCTCTCGCCGCGCTCGTCCTGCCGGGCGACGAGGTGCTCTTCGAGAGGCCCGGATACGATCCGCTCGCCGTCGCCGCGACGATGCTCGGCGCGCAGCTCACCCGATTCGAACGGCGGTTCGAGGACGGCTGGCGCCTCGATCCTGACCGGATCGAGCGGGCGCTGACGCCGCGCACCCGCGCCGTGCTGCTTTCGAGCCCCCACAATCCGTCCGGCGTCCTGGCGGGTCCCGACGACCTCCGGGAGCTCGGGCGGCTCGCCAGTGAGCGCGGTTTCACAGTGATCGTGGACGAGGTCTACCTCGATCTCGCCTCCTCCGGGCACGCGCCGGCCGCCACGCTCTCGCCGGTCTTCGTCTCCACCAACAGCCTGACCAAGGCCTACGGGCTGGCCTCGCTCCGGTGCGGTTGGGCGCTCGCGTCGCCCGAGATCGCCGAGAAGATCCGACGGGCGCGCGACGTCGTGGACGTGTGGAGCGCGATTCCCGCGGACCGGCTGTCAGTGGTCGCCTTTCGCCACCTCGATCGGCTGGCCGGCCGCGCCCGTGCACTCGTCGAAGAGAACTCCCGGCGGGTCGCCTCTTTCTTCGCGGGCTGCGAGGAGCTCGAGTCCGTTCCGTCCCGTGCGACGATCGCGTTTCCCCGCTTTCGCGACGGGCGCGACGCGGATCCCTTCGTCCGGGGACTCCTCGAGGAGCACGGCGTCGCGGTCGTCCCCGGTTCGTTCTTCGACTCCCCCTCCCACTTCCGGATCTCGTTCGGGGGGGCGACGGGACCGCTCCAGACGGGACTGAGCGCGATCGAAGAGTGCTTGACCGCCTGAGCGTCTAAACCGTCGGCTCGATCTCCACCGCCGTCTCCTGGATGGCCTGCCAGGCTGCGGCCACGTGCCGCTCCTCCGTCCGGCTCTGACCGATCGACATCCGCAGCGTATACCGGCCGGCGAGCGTCGTGTGGGTCAGGTAGAGGCGGCCGCTCGCGTTCAGCGCTTCCAAGAGCTGCTCGTTCAACGCGTCGCCGCCGACGTGCCGAAAACAGACAAGGTTCAAGGGCACGGGGGCCGCGAGCTCGAACCGGTCGGAGCTCTCCACCCACGCCTTGAACTTCTGCGCGAGCTCGACGTGGCGGCGGACATGGTGCCGGAGTCCCTCGATGCCGTAGTGGCGGATCACGAACCACAGCTTGAGTGCCCGGAAGCGGCGCCCCAGCGGGACGTGCCAGTCGCGGTAGTCGAAGACCGCCCCGGACTCGGTGGCCTTGTTACGCAGGTACTCGGGTAACACCGACAGCGTGCGGATGAGCGTGTTTCGGTCCGCCACCCAGAACGCGTCGCAGTCGAAGTTGGTGAACATCCACTTGTGCGGATTGAAGCAGTAACTGTCGGCGAGGTCCAGGCCCTCCTGAATCCACCGGAACTCGGGGCAGAGCGCCGCGGTACCCGACATCGCGGCGTCGACGTGGAGCCAGATTCCCTCGTCGCGGCAGATCCGCCCGATTGCGGGGACTGGATCGATTGCGTTCGAGGACGTCGTGCCCACGGTTGCGCCGACGAAGCACGGAACCTTCCCGGTCCGCCGGTCCTCGGAAATCGCCCGCGCGAGCGCGTCCGGCCGCATCGCGAAGGTCTCGTCGACTTCCACGAGACGCAGGTTCTCGCGACCAATGCCGGAGACCTTCACCGCTTTCTCGATCGAGGAGTGCGCTTGCGTGGACGCGTAGGCCGTGAGCTTTCCGCCGGAACCGCTCTCGTTCGCACGGAAGCCGGTGGCGCGTTCCCGTCCGGCGAGCAACGCGCACAGTGAGGCACTCGAAGCGGTGTCCTGGATGACGCCGCCTCCGGTCTCGTCCGAGCGGAATTTCGCCGGCAGGCCGAGCATCCCGACCAGCCAGTCGAGAACGTGGGTCTCGAGCTCCGTGCAGGCGGGGCTCGTCGCCCAGAGCATGCCCTGGACGCCCAGACCGGCGGAGAGCAGCTCTCCCAGGATCGCCGGTCCGGAGTTGTTCGACGGGAAGTACGCGAAGAAATTGGGGGACTGCCAGTGCGTGATCCCGGGCAGGATAAGCCGATCCACGTCGGCGAGCATGGCGTCGAAGGATTCGCCGTGTGCCGGCGGATCGGGAGGAAGCTTCGCGCGGATCTCGCCCGGCAGAACGGGCGAGAGGACCGGGAAGCTCTCGACCCTCTCCATGTAGTCCGCGATCCAGTCCACGACCGCGCGGCCGTTCCGGCGGAAATCCTCCGACGTCATGTGGAACCCGGGCGCATCGGTCATCGGGCGCCACCCGCCGGCGGCTTCACTCCCACTCGATCGTCGCGGGAGGCTTGGACGTGACGTCGTAGACGACGCGGTTGATGCCGCGTACCGTCCCGACGATCCGACTCGCGATCCGGTCCAGCACTTCGTGCGGCATCCGAAACCAGTCCGCCGTCATGAAATCGGTCGTCTGGACCGCCCGCACGGCGCAGACGAAGTCGTGGGTGCGGTTGTCGCCCATCACGCCGACCGACCGCACCGGGAGGAGCACCGCGAACGCCTGCGAAATGGCGTCGTAGAGGCCGGCGGCACGGATCTCCTCGAGGACGATCTCGTCCGCGCGCTGCAGGATCGCGACCCTCTCGCGCGTCACTTCCCCCGGAATCCGCACCGCGAGGCCCGGGCCCGGGAAAGGATGGCGAGACAGAAACTCCTGTGGAAGGCCGAGCTCGCCGCCCAAGCGCCGCACCTCGTCCTTGAAGAGCTCGCGCACCGGCTCGATCAATTCCAGCCCCAGCTTTTCCGGCAACCCTCCGACGTTGTGGTGTGTCTTGATGACGGCCGACGGCCCCTTGATCGACACCGACTCGATGACGTCCGGATACAGGGTGCCCTGAGCGAGGTATCTCGCGTCGGGTATCCCGCGAGCCTCCTCCTCGAAGACCTCGATGAACGTCCGACCGATCGAGCGGCGTTTCTCTTCCGGATCCGTGACTCCCTCCAGGCGCGAGAGGAAGAGGTCCGACGCGTCCACCGCGCGGATCGCGATCCCGAGGCGCCCGAACGCCTCCCCGACCTGCCACGCCTCGTGCGCACGCAGGAGTCCGTGATCGACGAGGATCGGGTGGACGCGGTCGCCGAGCGCCTCGCGGAGGAGAAGCGCGGTGACGGCGGAGTCCACCCCGCCGGAGAGAGCGCAGACGACCGCCCCGACCGGCGCCTGGCGGCGGATCGCCTCGACCTTTTCGTGCCGGAAGGACGTGATCGTCCAGTCGGGCGCGACGCCGCAGGCCCGGAAGAGAAAGTTCTCGAGGATCGCCGATCCGTGCTCGGTATGACGGACCTCCGGATGAAATTGCAGCCCGTAGATGCGGTGCTCCGAGTCCTCGAAGGCTGCGACCGGAGTGGACGAGGTCGAGCCGGTGACCCGGTATCCCGGAGGCGGCTTCACGACGGAGTCGCCGTGGCTCATCCAGACCGTCTGTTCCGGCTCCAGGCCCGCGAAGAGCTCCGAATCCGTCGCGAGGCGGGCCACCGCCCGCCCGTACTCCCGCCCGTTCGCCGGCGTCACCTCTCCCCCGCTCACGTGCGCCATCCACTGCATTCCGTAGCAGAGTCCGAGCACGGGTACACCGAACTCACGGGGGTCGGTCCGCGGCAGCGGCGCGCCTTCGTCATAGACGCTCTGCGGCCCTCCGGACAGGATGATGCCGGCCGGATCCCAGCGCCGGATCCCCTCTTCGGGCTCGTCGGGAGGGAGGACGACCGAGAAGACCCGCGCATCGCGGATCCGCCGCGCGATCAGCTGCGCGTACTGGCCGCCGAAATCGAGGACGACGATCGAGCGCCCGGGCGCGGTCATGCCGCCCTCGTCCGCGACATCACCGCCGCGGGAGCGGCGAGCAGAGAGGCCGGAACGATCGCGACGCCGGCGCCGAGAAAGGGAGCAAACGCCACGAGAAGCGGCGTCACGAGAGCGCCGGGGGCGTACGCCCGCGAGAGCCAGTCTCCCGCCATCACCAGCGCCGCCACGGTCACCAGGTACAGCACCGGAAAGGCCTTCCGGAAGGCGCGGTCGAAAGCGGAGCGCGCGACCGGGCGCCTCGGGCCGTAGAGAGCGGTTTCCGCGACGGCGATGCAGAGGACGAAGAGGAGGGTCACGAGATAGAGAGGAAGGAAGAAGACCAGGCACTGCTCCAGGAACCGGAACTCCGGTGTGGAGCGGGTCGCGGCCCCCGTGCCCCACTGCTCAAAAAAGGGATAGGTCGCGAAGCCGGCGTCCTGGCGGCCGTGCGTCAACAGGAAGAGGAGGACGCCCAGAAGGAAAGCGGAAGGGAGGAGAAGCGCCGTATGCCGGAAGAACTTCAACCTGTCGCTATTCTAACCGCGGCGCGCCTGCGGCTATCCTTCCCCAGCCGTGACTGTCCGCAAATCGACGAAGAAGTGGCTCGTGGCCTTCGCGGTCGCGTGCATCCTGATCGTGATCGACGGCGGCGACGCCGACCGGCTGGGCGTGCTCGGCGTTCTCGCCTGGATCGTCGCGTGGACAGCCGGGACCCTGCTCCTGTTTCGCGGGGCCCGCGCGGCCTTCCGTGCCATCGTTCGACGCCTGACGCTGCGCCTCGCGTTCTCGTACTTTCTGATCGGCATCGTGCCGATCCCTCTGCTCGCGATGCTGCTCCTCTCGGTCGCCTACCTCCTGTCCTTTCAATTCGTCGGCACCCGGATCCGGCGCGAGCTCCAGGCGATCGGGGAAGAGGCGACCGATCGCACGCCGGGCGCGAGCGCGATCGAAGTGCGGGACGGCCGGGTCGCCCGATCGTCGCTCGCCTGGCTGCCCGAAGACGCGCCGGCGCCGTGGGCGGCGCGCGAGGACGACCCGAAGTTCCTCCTGGACGAGGAGCGGATCTGGCTCGTCGCGGGCCGCGCGCCGGAGGGGCAGGGGCGCGTCCTCCTCGTTCCGCTCCAGAACCGGGAAGTGTTGCAGGAGCTGGCCGACCAGACCGGTTACTCCGTGGTCGCGGGGCCCGGGAGGCAGAACAGCCGCAGCCGCGCCCACACGGTCCGCGTCGGCGCCGGAAAGAAGAAGTCGGACCCCAATCCGGACGTCTCTCTCGATGCGATGGTCCGTCCCCGCACGCGGCCGAAGCCGGGCCAGGGGTTGCTGGAGCGCGAGGGCGTCGTCGGCGTCTTCCTGGCTCACCCGATCGCCGTTTTCGGATCCTCGGAGCCGCCTTCGAAACGCATCGTCGCGGTCGTCGGACGAACGTCGCCGCTCCTCCTCTACAAAGAGATCTTCTCGAACTGGGTCCCGGGCGCGAGCCGGATCGTCCTCACCGTGATGGGCGGTCTGGCCGCGGCACTGCTCTGCGTCTATCTCGTCGCGCTCGCCCTCGCGTTCGGGCTCGTCGCCAGCATCACGCGAAACGTCAACCGGATGAGCCGCGCCGCCGCCGCCATCGCGCGCGGAGACTTCTCCGTGCGCGTCAACACGAAGTCGCGGGACCAGATCGGCGACCTCGCCCGTTCGTTCGACCAGATGGCGGACTCCATCCAGCGGCTCCTCCTCGACACCGCCCGCAAGGAGCGTCTCGAGGGGGAGATCGCCGTGGCCCGGACGATCCAGCAGAAGCTCCTCCCGCCGGCTTCCGCCGAGCTCGCGGGGGCCCGCGTGCTCGCCCACGTGCAGTCCGTCGCGGAGATCGGCGGGGATTACTACGACTACTTACCGACGCCGGATGGACGAACCGCGATCGCGATCGGCGACGTCTCGGGACACGGGCTGCCGACGGGATTGCTCGTTGCGATGGCGAAAGCCGCCCTGGCGACCCTGATCGAGACCGGCCTGGCCGGTTCGGCAATCTTCACGCGACTGAATGACCTGATCCACCGCTCCACCGACTCGCGGAACTACATGACCCTCGCTCTCTTCATACTCGACTCCGCCTCCAAGAGCGCCGAGCTCACGAACGCCGGGCAGCTGGCCCCGTATCGCGTTTCGCGAGCCGGCGTGACCAGTCTCTCTCTCCCCTCTTTCCCGCTCGGAATCTCGGAGAATTCGGCCTTCCCGACGCAGGCCTGGCCGCTCGCCTCGGGCGATAAAGTCGTCTTCGTCACCGACGGGCTCGTCGAGTGCACGAGCCCTTCCGGCGAGCCGTTCGGCTTCGAGAGGCTCGAGGCGACTCTCGCGCGCGAGCTTCTATCTGATGCCGATGCGATCCGCGACGCGATCCTTCGCGAGACGGAGATCCACACGGGGGGCGCCCCGCCCGAGGACGACCGGACCATGGTGATCGTGACGCTCGCCTGAGAATTGTCACGGGGACAGGCCCTGCGGGCCTGCACCCGTATCCTCATTTCTCCCGCGGCGACTACCGGTCGATCTTCGGGGCCGGGGCGGTGCGCGGCAGCCGGGCATCGTCGACCGCGCGGTTGAAATCCGCGACGTCCCCTTCGACGAGGGCGTGATACTCGCCGACGAAGGTGTCGAGTCTCCTCTTCAACAAGTCGTAATACGCGACCGAGCCCGCGGTCGGCTTTGCATCGGCAGATGCGACGATCCCGGCGAGATTCGTGAAGTCGTGATCGAGCTTCGGCTCGTAGTTCAGGTCGTCCTCGTCCGCCTTGATGTTGGGGTTGATCAGCTTCTCTTCCACCGCCGTGAGCTTGTCGGCCACGGGTGCGGCCCGCTTCTTCAGGGCATCGCCCTTGCCCATGCGCTCGGCCCGCTCGCCCAGTTCCTTCATCTGCGCGCGCAGGTCGCGGATCGCGAGCACGGTCGCGTGCGTCTCCGATAAACGGTCGCGGATCGCGGAAAGGAGCTCGTACTGCGCTTTCAGGTCCTGCGCCTTCGCGAAGCCCGCGGGATGCGGCCGCACTTCGAAGGCCTCCGTGACCGAACGCCCGCCCGCCATCAGCCGCACGCTGTACGTGCCCGGCCCGACCTTGGGCGGGGCTTTTTCGCCCTCGTTGAAGACCGCTTTCGGGACGAGCGTTGGCTTGAAAACCCTCATGTCCCAGACGAACCGGTTGATGCCGGCTTTAGGCTCGAGCGGCTTGTCCTTCTCCTTCTCCTCCTCCTCACGGGCGGCCTGCTCCTTCAAGTCGCCCGCCGGCTCCTTCTTCTCGTTCGAAAACGTCCGGATCACTCTGTCGCCGGCGAGGAACTCGAGCGTGACCTTTTCCCCCTTGCCCGGCTTTTCCTTCAGCCAGTAATTGACGATCACGCCGTTGGGGATGTTCTTGCCGACCGGGCCGGGGGATTCTTCGGCGTCCTCGTCCGGCTTCCGAGTCTGGATTCGCACCGACGGTCGCGGCGGAAAGAGGTGCGCGGACTCGCCGGCGACGGAATCGCTCCAATTCCGAAGCGGCGTCAGGTCGTCCAGGATCCAGAAGGATCGTCCCTGCGTCGCCACGACGAGGTCGTCGTTCTTGATCGCGAGATCCGTGATCGGGACCGCCGGCAGGTTTCTCTGGAAGGAATTCCACGAGACGCCGTCGTCCGCCGAGACGTAGAGACCCGTCTCCGTCCCGGCGAAGAGAAGGCCTCGCCGGGCCGGGTCCTCGCGCACGACGCGCGTGAAGGCGCTGTCGGAGATTCCGCGGTCGATCCGGGCCCAGGTCTTCCCGTAGTCGGACGTCTTGTAGAGGTAGGGGCGGAAATCGTCGAACTTGTAACGGGTCGCGGCCACGTAGGCAGCGCCCTTCTCGTGCGGGGAGGCGTCGATCGCGTTGACCTGGATCCACTCCGGCATGCCCCGGGGCGTGACGTTCTTCCAGGACTTGCCGTTGTCGCGCGTGACGTGAACGAGACCGTCGTCGGTGCCCGCCCAGATCACGCCGGGCTCGAGCTTCGACTCGGCGAGCGCGAAAATCGTGTCGTAGACCTCGACCCCGGTCACGTCCGTCGTGATCGGCCCTCCGGACTTTCCCTGCTTCGCCGGGTCGTTCCTCGTCAGATCCGGGGAGACTTCTTCCCACGTCTCCCCGCCGTTGCGGCTGCGCAGGAGGATCTGCGATGCGTGGTACAGAACTTTCGGGTCGTTCGGCGAGATCAGGATCGGGGCGTTCCACTGGAAACGGTACTTCAGGTCCTTCGTCGCATGGCCGTCGGCGAGCTGCGGCCAGGCCATGATCTCCCTCGCCTGCTTCGTGCGGTAGTCGTATCGCGTGATCTGCCCGCCGTACTCGCCGGCATAGACGATCTGAGGATCGACCGGGTCGGGCGCGACCCAGCCGCTCTCACCACCGCCGACGGAATGCCAGTCCGTCGCGTCGATTCCCTCGCCCGCGACGCCGCTCGGGATCGCGACGTTCGAGTTGTCCTGCTGGCTGCCGTAGACCCAGTACGGAAATTGATCGTCCGTCGCGACCCGGTAGAACTGCGCCGTCGGCTGGTTGTTCTGCGTCGACCAGGTGCGGCCGCCGTTGAACGTGATCGCGGCTCCGCCGTCATTGCCGAGAATCATGCGGTCCGGGTCGTCCGGGTCGATCCACAGGTCGTGGTTGTCTCCGTGCGGGACCTTGAGGTTCGAGAAAGTCCTGCCCCCGTCGGTCGACTTGTGCATGTAAACGCTGGGCAGGTAGACCGTGTCCGCGATCTTGGGATCGGCAGAGACCCACGAGTAGTACCAGGCGCGCTCACGGATCTTGTGCTCGTCGTTGACGTGCTTCCATTTCTCGCCGTAATCGTTGGAAACGAAGAGGCCGCCCTTGCCCGCCTCGATGGACGCGTAGACGCGGCCCGCCTTCGCCCCGGAGGGAGCGACGCCGACCTTCCCCCAGAGACCCTCGGGAAGCCCCTCGTGCTCGGGAAGCGCGATCTTCTTCCAGTGGTCACCCCCGTCGGTCGAACGCCAGAGCGAGCTTCCGGGACCGCCGCTGACGAGCTCCCAGGGATGGCGCACGACCTGCCAGAAGCCGGCGAAGAGGATCCGCGGGTTGTTCGGGTCCATCGCGAGGTCGGACGCGCCCGTCTTCTCGTCCACGAAGAGGATCTTCGACCAGGTGCTGCCGCCGTCCTTCGAGCGATAGATCCCGCGTTCGGGATTCGGGCCCCAGACGTGCCCCTGAGCGGCGACGTACACGACGTCGGGATCCCGCGGGTGGATGCGAATCCGCGCGATCTGCCTTGAGTCGGCGAGCCCGACGTTCTTCCAGTGACGCCCGCCGTCAGTCGATTTGTACACGCCGTCGCCGTGAGAGACGTTGCCGCGGATGTGAGCCTCTCCCATCCCGACGTAGAGAACGTTCGGGTCGGACTCGGAGACCGCGATTGCGCCGACCGATCCGGTCTTGAAGGTCTTGTCGGAGACAGATTCCCAATTCGATCCGCCGTCGGTCGTCTTCCAGACACCGCCGCCCGTGCCACCGAAGTAGTAGGTCAGAGGTTGCCGTCGAACGCCTGCGACCGCGATCGAACGGCCACCCCGGAAAGGGCCGATGCATCGGAACTCCAGCCCCGGGAAAAGATCGGCAAACGATTTGCGTTCCTCTCCGCCCGCCGGTGAAGCCCTCTTTGCCGCCTCCGCGGAAAAGAGCGGGCAGAATACGAGCACTGCCCCGAGACAGAGTGCCTTCCCAAAAGACTTCACGCCATCCTCCCGGAAATCATCGGTTTTCGATTGCGGCGGGAGTATATCGGCGCCGAATTTCGAGGCACGAGTCGGGGGTCAGGTCTCCACTTGCCACTTCGCGTTGCGAAGTCGCAAGACCACTGCGGCGATTTGGGAAGCCCGGCGATCAGTGAAGGCCTGACCCCACAACGACTTCTTACCGCCCTACCGCCAGTGTCCCTCGACCCAGTACCACCCGTGGCGCGTGTGCCGCCAGTGTCCCGATACCCACCGCGCATGGGGCCGCGGCCCCAGCTCCCAGCGTCCCGGCACCCAGACGTATTGCGCCCCGTCCCAGGTGTAATAGCCGCGGACCCAAACGTGGCGAGGCGACGGCGCCACGGGGCGCCTCTCCACCCGGATTCGGGGCGGCCGAATCCGGACGTACACCGGAACGGCCTGGATGGGAACGGACCCGAGGAAAAGCGCCAGGAGACCGGCCGCAGGCAAGAGAAGCGAGTGTTTCTTCATCTCGATTCCTCCCGGATCAAAGCGCTCTTGCAACGACTCTGCCGAGAGTCTCGGCGTCGATGTTCCCGCCGGAAAGGATCACCCCGACCTCGCGCCCGGCGAGATCCTTCGAAAGCCGCGTGAGGCCGGCGAGACCGGCCGCTCCCGCGCCTTCGGCGAGGTTGTGCGTCGTGGAAAGGAGGAGTCGCAGCGCTTCGGCGATCTCGGACTCGCTCGCCGTGACGAAGCCGGACAGACCTTCTCGAAGGGCGGGGAAGGTCAGCGCGTACGGCTGCCGGGTCGCGAGGCCATCGGCAAACGTGTCCGCCGAGTCGCGGGTTACGACGCGTCCCGCATGCCACGAGTCGTGGATGGCGGCGGCGCGCTCCGCCTGAACCCCGTAAACGCGCACGTGGGGCGCGATCTCGCGGACGACCGTCAATGCGCCGACCGCCTGCGATCCACCTCCGACGGCCACCACGATCGCCTCGATCTGCGGCCGCGCCTCAAGGATCTCCAGGGTCAAGGTCGCGGCGCCGGCGATGACGAGGGGGTCGTTTACCGCCTGGACCATCGTCAGCCCGCGCTCGCGGACGAGCCGCTCCGCGACTCCGACGGATTCGTCGTAGTCGCGCCCTTCCTCGACGAGCTCCGCGCCGAAGCCGACCATCGCCACGTTCTTCTCGGGGTTGTTCCCGATGGGGACGCACACGGTGACGGGAACGCCGAGAAGACCCCCCGCCCAGGCCAGCCCCTGACCCCAGTTCCCGCGGGTCGCGCCGACGACCCCCCGACTCCGGGCTTCGGGTGGCAGTGCGGCGAGGGCGGACATGGCGTTTCGCGCCTTGAACGAGTTCGTCGGGTTGTGGTTCTCGTGCTTGACCCAGACGCGAATTTCATTCCCGATGGTTCGATCGAGAGCCGCATAGTTGCGCAGCGGCGTCGGCGGGAGATAGGGACGGATGCGCTGCCGCGCCTCGAGAACGTCGTCGAATTCGATCGGCCACCTGCCGGAGTGCATCGCGTGACAATATAGGTTGCTCCGGAAAACCCTGCGATGCCGCCTCGCCGAAAGAAAAAGAAGGGGGCCGAGCCCGCCTCGCGGGGCCTTGCCGCCGGTGAGCTCGCGGCGCGGGATTCTCCCGCGGAGGTCCAGAAGCTCCAACGCGCGATCGAGTCGGACGGAGGCTCCATCCTGGGCGTCTACCGTGACCCCATCGGAGCAAAGTGGCAGGTACTGGCCGGCCTTCCGATCGACAAGGTCTCGCCGACCCCGTTTCAGCGGGACGTTTCGCCCGCTCACGTCGGCCGGCTGGCCGCGGTGATCGACCGGCTGGACCGGTTTCTCGATCCGATCATCGCCGTCCGCGGGGCGGACGGGTCGTACTGGACTCCCAACGGGCATCATCGACTTTCGGCGCTTCGGGCGCTCGGCGCGAAGTCGGTCACGGCGCTCGTCCTGCCCGACCCGGAGCTCGCCTACAAGATCCTGGCGCTCAACACCGAGAAGGCGCACAACCTGCGCGAAAAGGCTCTCGAGACGATCCGGATGGCGAGGGACCTCGCGGAGAAGCAGCCGTCCGCGGCCGAAAAGGATTATGCGCTCGAGTTCGAGGAGCCGGCGTTCCTGACGCTCGGTCTCTGCTACGAGGAGAACGGCCGCTTCTCGGGCGGCGCGTATCACTCCGTTCTCAAGAAGGTCGACGAGTTCTTCGATTCGCCGCTCCCCCGGGCGCTCGATTTCCGCCGCGAACGGGCGGATAGGGTTCTCGAGCTCGACCGCGCGGTCACCGAATCGGTCGCCGCGCTGAAGGAGCGCGGTCTGCAGAGCCCATATCTGCGGGCGTTCGTCGTGGCGCGCGTGAACCCGCTGCGCTTTCAACGCGGCGGCGCGCCGACGTTCGACGCGACAATCTCGAAGATGCTCGTCTCCGCGCGCAATTTCAAGGCGGGCTCGGTGAAGATGGAGCATCTCGCGCGGACCGGAGGTCCGCCGGAGGAGTGAAGTCATGAACGTTCGGAAGCGGGCTGCAGTCTTCCTCTTCGTCGTGCTGGCCGCCGTTTCGGGCAAAGCCGTCGAGGGGCGCAAGCCGGCGAAGGTCCTGGCGCCGGACCTCCGGAGCGCGCGCATCGTCGACCTCACCCACCCGTTCGACGCGGACACGATCTACTGGCCGACGTCCCCGACTCGCTTCCAGATGACGACGCTGGCCTCGGGATTGACGGAGGGAGGCTGGTTCTATTCGGCGAACTCCTTCTGCGCTCCGGAGCACGGCGGGACGCATATGGATGCCCCGATCCACTTCGCTCGGGGCCAGAAGACCGCCGACCAGATTTCCGTGCGGCAGCTCGTCGCGCCGGCGGTCGTGATCGACGTCACCGAGGCGGCCGCGGCGGACCCCGACCACCGTCTTACGCTCGCTGAAGTCCGCGCGTGGGAGAAGAAGCACGGCACGATTCCGGGCGGCGCGATCGTTCTGCTGCGCACCGGATGGAGCAAGCGCTGGCCCGACAAGAAGCGGTATCTCGGAGACGACACGCCGGGCGATGCCTCGAACCTCCACTTTCCGTCGTACGGTGCGGAGGCAGTCGGATTCTTGATCCGGCAGCGGCGCGTTGGCGCTATCGGCCTCGATACCGCGTCGATCGACCACGGGCCCTCGAAGGACTTCCCCGTACACCGGCTCGTCGCCGCCGCGAACGTGCCAGGCCTCGAAAACTTGACCGAGCTCGAGAACGTCCCCGAAGCAGGCGCCTGGATCGTCGCGCTGCCGATGAAGATTGCGGGCGGCTCGGGTTCCCCCCTGCGCGCCATCGCGCTCGTTCCCTAGAAACCGGGTTCCAGGTCGATTCTCGAGAGAAATCCGGAGTCTCCGGGTTGCTTCTCATCGGCCGGCGGGTTAAAAACAAAATGGCAAAGAAGACTCGTCCGGCGAACGGAGCCGTGGGCCGCGCGGCCCGCTCGCGGGAATGGAGGTGGAAGGGTGGGCCAGAATGCCTTCCGCCGGTCCTTCGAACCCAAGGGGCGGCCGCTCGGTTCTCTCTGGGCGGACGCGGCTCACCGTGGGCGGAGGCGGCCGTCTCTCGCGTTCGATCATTATCGAGCGCTCTTCGAGTTTGCGCCCGACGGCTATCTCGCCACCGATGGTCAAGGAAAGATCCAGGAAGCGAATCGCATCGCGGGAGCCCTCCTTCGGATCGATCAGCGGGCTCTTTCCGGCCGCTCTCTCTCGCGTTTCATCTGGCCTGGCGATCGCCGGAGATTCCGCGCGCGCCTGACCGCCCTGCGGCGCTCGGGCCAGCACGGATTCGAAGAACTCCCTTTGAAGCTGCAGCCGGCGCGCGGCGAGCCCTTCGATGGGGCTTTGACGGGAGCCCGGGTTCCTGTCGAGCACTCCTTCGCGCTCGCGTGGTCCGTGCGCGATATCCGCAAGCGCACTCGCGTCGAACGCAAGCTGAAGGAGAGCGAGCAGCGGTCCCTGTCGCTCTACCGTCAGATGCTCGCGAGCCGCGACGAGCTCCGGATCCTTGCGGATCGGTCGCTTCACGCGCGAGAAGAGGAGTCCCGTCGGATCGCTCGCGAGCTTCATGACGAAGTGGGCCAGATGACGACTTCGATCCATCTCGCGCTCGCCGAGATCGGCGCGGACTTGCCGGAGGCCGAGCGGGAACGACTCGAGACCGTGCACGGTCATCTCGACGCGCTCGAGGAGCGACTCCGGAGACTGTCTCACGAGTTGCGGCCGACGATCTTGGACGACCTCGGGCTCCGGCCGGCCTTGGAGTTCCTGACGGAGGGTTTTGCGGCGCGGACCGGCATCTCCTCCTCGGTCGAAGGCTCGACGAAAGGACGGCTCGAACCGCTGGTCGAGACTACCGCTTATCGGATCGTGCAGGAGGCGCTGACGAACATCGCGCGACATGCGGACGCCACACACGCATCGATTCGAATCTCCCGGGAGACCGGAGCGCTTCGCTGTTCGATCCGCGACGACGGCGTCGGGATGCCGATCGATCCGGTCACTCCCGGAGCGTCCAG
This sequence comes from Thermoanaerobaculia bacterium, assembly GCA_036395755.1. Classification (GTDB taxonomy): domain Bacteria; phylum Acidobacteriota; class Thermoanaerobaculia; order UBA5066; family Gp7-AA6; genus Gp7-AA6. The sequence continues at coordinate 13,258 of DASWCZ010000096.1, read as the reverse complement.
GCGTCGCGGGCTCGGTTTGCTCGGGATTCGGGAGCGGCTGGACGCTCTCGGCGGAAAGTTCAAGGTGCTGTCACGGGCGGGAGGCGGGACGGAGCTTCTGGTGACGATCCCCTTCCGGAGCACCGGATGACCTGTCGCGTATTGATCGCCGAGGACCACGTGGTCGTCCGGCAGGGTTTGAAGGCCTTGCTCGAGAGGGAGAAGTTCGAAGTGGTGGCGGAGGCATCGGATGGACGAGAGGCCACCCGTCTGACGCGTGAGCTCGCTCCGGACGTCGCGATCCTCGACCTGGCGATGCCTCAACTGAATGGAATCGACGCGACTCGGGCGATCCACAAGAGCTGCCCGCAAGTCCGCACGATTGCGCTGACTATGTACGCCGAGGACCAATATGTGCTCGCAGCCCTTCACGCCGGCTTCCGCGGGTACGTTCTCAAGTCACAGGCCGCCTCTCACCTCGTGCGGGCGATCCAGGAGGTCTGCAAGGGAGAGATCTATCTCTCCCCCGCGGTCTCCCGCGTCGTCGTGGACGCCTACCTCGGCCGCAGGTCGCTGCCGGAAGACCCTCTCACGCAGCGCGAACGCGAGGTCCTGCAGCTCGTCGCGGAAGGCAAGACGACCAAGCAGATCGCGCAGACTCTGGGCATCAGCGCCAAGACGGCCGAATCGCACCGAACTCGCATCATGCGGAAGCTCGAGATCCACGACACCGCGGGGCTCGTCCGGTACGCGATCCGACGCGGCCTGATCCAGGCGTAGCTTCGGGCCCTTCCCCGACCGGACATCAGGGCTTTTCCCCCCTACGCTGCAGGGATTTGCCGGATTGTCCAATCCCCGTGCGGCGATTAGGGTTTGATCTGCGGTGGTCATGGTGAAGGTTCGAGACTCTCAACCAAAGGAGGCAGACACGATGGAAACTGCAAAAGTCGACATCCGGAAACTTCAACTTCTGAACGATCGGATCAACCAGTGCATCGACGCGCTGAACCAGGTTCGGCTGTCGGTCCACGGACTCTCGGGGGCATCGACGGGTGTACCGGGCGGGATCGGCGCGGGCCAGAACCCCGCCTTCGAATACGGACTCGGACTCACGCACAGTGGGTTCGGGCAGAACCCGTTCGTGCAGCCCGGAATCGGCCAGAGCCCGGTCGTCCCGTTCGGGTCTCCGAATGTCTTCGGCCAGGTGCCGTTCACGCAGGGATACTTCCCCGGGTTCGCGGGATACCCGCAGCAGACCGGGGCTTTCGGAATCGGGATGAATCCGCTGATGGCGGGCTTGACCCATACGAGCCCGGATGCGCTCGACGCATTCCGCCGCCCCGTGTGGGCCGACCCTCTTCTGACGGCGAGGATCGTGCAAACGTTCCCCTACGCGCAGTTGCCGGCCCCGCCCATCGTGACGATCTACTGAAGTAGGAGGATCGTCGGCAGCGAGAAGGGCGGGGCCCAACGGCCTCGCCCTTCGTTTCGAGTCGTTGACGAGACCATCCGCGCACTTCCGCCGACAAATGGCAGTTCGCGGGAAGGAGAAGAATCGATGATGGAAACCGAACAGACCGCCGGAATACCGGCGATCGACCAGAGCATCGGGCATCTGGAGCAGCTCTACCAGACGGTCACGGGCCGGGAGGCGCCTCCTCCCGAGACACCATACGCGCCGATCCCCGCCGAGAAAGATCCTGCGCAGCACGTCGAGAAACAGCTCGATCGCCTGCTGCAGCTCCTGGGTCAAACGGAGTTCGACCGCCGGCCGAAGCCTGCCTGGGCTCCGCCCGTCTCGGTCTGGGAAAGCGACACCGACGTGTTGGTCAGCGTCGATCTGCCCGGAGTCACCAGAGAACAGGTCGAGATCGTGGCGCACGGAAGGTTGTTGACGATCACGGGAGAGCGGACGGCCCCGGGTGGTCAGGAGTTCCGGCTGCGGACGTTGGAGTCCCCGATCGGCGCGTTTCGTCGAGCGATTCTCCTTCCGTCCACTTCGCGCGTGATCGAACCGAAGGCGGAGATGAGGCAGGGCGTTCTCGAGCTGCGGTTCCCGAAGGAGCCGGGCCAGGACACGACTCCCAGGCCGATCCGCGTTCACTGAATCCGGGGGGAGATTTTCCTCCCCTTCGGGTATCGGCCGGGTCTCCGGCTCAGGCGATCCAGACGTCCTCACCAAAGGTGAGGACCACGGCGTCATCGAGCGTCGCGGCGTAGCGCACGATCTCGTCGCAGACGGCGCGCGGTACGAGCGGGTTCCACTCGAGATCCGGCCGGCTCCCCTCCGGGAGGATAACGATCGTCAGATTGCGGTTGTAGGCGCCGCGGACTTTGTACTCCGGGTCCCCCACCGGGCGGACCACCTCGACGTCGTGCGAATCGGCGACGAGCACTCCGCTCGAGGCGATGTCCTGCGGGACGGGGCGGTTCAGGAACACGGAGAGGAACGCGAGCGCAGACGGGAGCCCGGCGGACTGACCTCCCGAGGGCTCGTCTTCCTTGGTTACCTTGTAGGTGTAGTTGTAGTCGAAGATGTCGCGAGTCAGGTGGGGCCACTTGGCGCGCGCGTACTCCCGTACCGAAAGAAACGTATTGCGGACGGTCTGGGTCATTTCCGGAGCCAAGTTTCCAAGGATCTCTTCGAGAAAGCCGCCGCGGCCGGAAGGTGCCGGCCGCCGCGCAGCCCAGACCTCGTGAATTAACCCTTTCGCCTTGCCCGTAAACCGATAGACCGCGTCGGCCAGTACGCGTCCCACCTCGTGCCGATCGCGTAACGCCGCGTCTTCGAGACTCGAGGCCCGCTCCGCGCAGCGGGCCGCTTCCTCGCGCCGGCCGAGGATTCGGTGCAGGGCGGCGAGCTCCCGCCAGAGGCTGGGGCGTCTGGGAGAGCTGCGCAGAGTCGACTCGAGGAGCCGGAGAGCCTTCTCGCCGGCGTCGGGTTTTCGGAAGTACCGGGCCACCCGCGTCGATCCGGAAGCCTCGAAGTGCTCGAGCAGCCACTCGACGACGCGGAGGTCGTCCGAGTCCGTCTCCAGGCACTCGATGTAGAGGGCGACAGCCTTTTCGAGAGAGCCGTCGAGGGCGGTCAGGTCCGCCAGGTACTTTCGATCCAGCGCCTCCCCGCTCTTCTCGAGCAGCTCCCGCGCCGTACTGCGGTTTCCGCGCAGGGCAGAATCGATCGCACGCGCGCGTGGCGTTTCATCGGCAGGAGCGTTTTCGTTCCAGAACCGAATGCGGGCGAGCTTCGAGAGCGGAACGTATCGCCGCGAAGCGATGAGGACCGCATCCTCGAACGAGGGGCGATGCATCCGGCGCCGAAACAGCTCGGTGAACCGTTGCTCGCAGCGTTCCGCGTCTTCGGTCCGGCCGAGCCGCCGGGCGAGGAGGGCGAGGTGCCCCAGAACGCCGACCTTCGGTTGCCGTCGCTCGAAATGCTGGTAGATGTGGACCGCCTTCTCCAGGAGCTCGGGCGAGCCGATCCGCTCGTAGATCCTGGCGAGAGCGACGATTCGATCGCTGTCCGCCTCGAAGCCGCGCTGGGCGCCCAGCTCTTCCAAGATCGACCGGGCGCGCTCGGGATCTCCGGAGAGCTCGGCGATCCACGCCTTCGCAAGAACAGCGAGCTTGAAGAGCTCGGCATCTTTGTCGCGGTACTTGTGGGAAAGGGCATCGCACCGCTCCATGGCTTCGTCCGGATTGCGGCCCAGGAACAGACGGAAGACTTCTTCGAGCTCCAGATGCGCCGCGGGCTTCCGCCAGAGCTGGTAGGGACCGAGGACCAGGAACTCCCCGGTCCCGCTCGCGGTGTCCCTGGCGAGCTGGAGCATCGAGGAGAGGCGCATCAAGGCGGAGTCGAGCTGGGGCGATTTCGCGTGGATCTGAGCCCAACAGGCGATTGCCGCAGACAGCTCCCCCCGCATGTGCTTGATCTTCGCGAGCAGGTCGAGCGCCTGGAGGTCTTCGGGGCGCTGCTCGAGAACGGACGCGACTTCGAGCTCGGCGTCGTAGAGCTCTCCGATCTCGGCGAGCACGGTCGCGTAGAGCAGGCGATCGTCGAGCAAGTTTCGGTCTTCGGGCTCCACGATTTTTTATTCTAGGCTGTGCCTCAGGCAGCGAGGGAACATGCCACACTCTTTCGTCATCGAGGTCGAGCGCCTGACCAAGCGGTTCGGCGAGGTGACCGCTGTGGATGACCTGTCCTTCTCGGCGCAGGGCGGAGAGATTCTCGGCCTGCTCGGCCCCAACGGCGCGGGCAAGACGACCACGATCCAGCTCCTGCTCGGCTTGACGAGCCCCACCTCCGGCCGCATCCGGCTCTTCGATCTCGACCTCCTCCGTCACAGGCGGCAGATTCTGCAGCGCGTGAATTTCTCCTCCGCGTACATCTCGCTTCCGTTCAACCTGTCGGTCTGGGAAAATCTCGACATCTTCGGGCGGCTCTATGGAGTGCGGGACCGGAGGCGCCGCATCACGGAGCTTCTCGAGCTCTTCGAGATTCCCGACGTGGTGGAGACAGTCACGGGCAAGCTTTCGTCCGGACAGGTCACCCGGGTCAACCTGTGCAAGGCCTTCCTGAACGACCCGGAAGTCCTCTTCCTAGACGAGCCGACGGCCAGCCTGGATCCGGACATTGCCGAAAAGGTCCGCACGGCGCTGAAGCGCGTCCAACGGGAGCGCGGCGTGACGATGGTCTACACGTCGCACAACATGCGCGAGATCGAGCTCGTCTGCGATCGGGTGATCTTCCTTTCCCACGGAGCGCTCGTTGCGGAAGGAACACCCCGACAGATCCTCGAGCGCGCCGACTCGGAGTCGCTCGAGAAGGTCTTCATCACGATCGCGCGCGGCGGACGGCTCGAAGACTGAAGATGTGGGGCCGCGTTGCCGCTCTGCTGCTGCGCTACCTGTACCTGTATCGCCGCAGCCTCGCCCGGTCGATGGAGATCTTCTTCTGGCCGGTGATGGACCTGCTCGTCTGGGGGTTCGTCAGCGTCTATTTCCGGCAGATCGGCGCGCCGAAGGCGGTCCTGTTCCTGATCGGCGGGCTCATCTTCTGGGACGTCTTCTACCGATCGCAGCAGGCAATCACGCTCTCGCTGACCGAGGAGATCTGGGTCCGCAACCTCCTGAACGTCTTCATCGCGCCGGTTCGAATTGCCGAGGTCGTCCTGGCAACGTGCCTGCTCGGGGTGATCCGGGCGCTTCTCTCGACGGCGGTCCTCGGGGTTCTGGCCTGGGTCCTGTACGCCTTCGACCTTCTCCGCCTCGGTCCCGCGCTCCTCCCCTATTTCGCGAGCCTCATTCTCTTCGGCTGGGCGGTGGGAATGTGCACCATGGCCGTGATCCTCCGCTTCGGACACGCCGCCGAGGCTCTCATCTGGGGCACTCCGTTCCTGCTGCAGCCGATCTCCGCCGTCTTTTATCCCTTGGCGGTTCTTCCACGCTGGCTACAGACGATCGCGCGGCTCCTCCCCTCGACACACGTCTTCGAGGGAATGCGCGCGACGCTCGAGACCGGCCGACCCGCGCTCGGACCTCTCGCTCCCGCGGTCGCGCTGAACGCCGTCTACCTCGCGGCGGCCGGCGCCTTCTTCGGCTGGATGATGAGACGCGTGCGGGAAAAGGGGTATCTGGGGCGGCTGGCGATGGAGTGACGGACAAGGCCGCTCACGGGGTCAGGACTTCACGAGCCGCCGGTAAGTTGACCGTGTCGAAGAGCCCTTGCCATCTTTGCAACGCAAAGTGGCAAGTGGAGACCTGACCCCCTACTTCGCCGGCACCAACGCCGCCGCGAGTGACGGCGTCCACCACGAGAGGATCCTCTTCACGTACCCGACGGTCTCGCGATACGGCGGCACGCCGTTGTAGGTCGTGACCGCGTTCTCCCCGGCGTTGTACGCGGCGAGAACGAGCTCGGGCCGATGGTGGAACCGTTGGAGGAGCTCTTTCAGGTACTGGACGCCGCCGGCGACGTTCGACGCCGGATCGAAGGGGCGTCCCACGGCCAGCCGCCGGGCCGTCGCCGGCATCAGCTGCATGAGCCCGCGGGCGCCTTTGCGGGAGACGGCCTTCGGCTCGTAGTTGGATTCCGCGCGGATGACGGCAGAGACGAGCGACGCGTCCACGTCGTGCTTCTTCGCTTCGGCCTGGATGATCGCGTCGTACGCGGTCCCGAAGAGCGGCTTGCGCTCCTCCTTGTAGGACAGGTCGTAGGAGACCTCCTCGGGAAAGCCGACTTCTTTCATCTCGACTTCGGAGACGAGGACCTCGTCTTCCACGATCCGCTCGACGAGCGCCATGTCCACCTGGTAGCTGCCGCCCCCGCGCGGTCGAATCTCGACCTCGTCGCCGACGACCTGGTAGCCGACCGTCTTGATCGTTCGACCGTCGGTCAACACGACGAGCTCTGCGCCCGCCGGGAGGGCGCAGAGGAGGACAGCGAGGGCAGCCGCCGCCACGAGAGGGGAAAACCGGAGCATTCGGACCGTCCAACCGCCCTCCCGAAGACGGAATTCCCCGCTGCTCATGCCTTTATCTTGCCACGACCCGCGGACCGGGAGCGGGGGTGAAAGCGGTCGTAGACCGCCCGGAGACGCCCGGCGGAGACGCGCGTATAGATCTGGGTCGTCGAGATATCGGCGTGTCCCAGCATCATCTGAAGAGCCCGCAAATCCGCCCCCCGCTCGAGCAAATGGGTGGCGAAGGCGTGCCGGATGGAGTGGGGAGCGAGCTTCTTCCGGAGGCCGGCTGCCCGGCCGTACCCCTCGATCAGCTGCCAGAAACGTTGCCGGGTCATGGCCGTGCCCCGGGCCGAAAGGAAAATTTCAGGCCTCCCCTTCCGGTCGAGACGGGCCCGCACTTGCCCGAGATAACGCTCGATCCAGCGCTCGGCTGATACCCCGAAGGGAACGAGGCGCTCCCGGCCCCCCTTTCCCGAAACCCGCAGGATCCTCGTCTCGAGGTCGACGCGGTCGCGCGGCAACGAGACGAGCTCGGAGACGCGAAGACCCGACGCGTAGAGGAGCTCGAGCATCGCCCGATCGCGCAAGCCGAGAGGCCGCTCGACGTCCGGCGCGGCGAGCAGCGCGTCGATCTCCTTTTCGGTCAGCGTGCGCGGCAGGGTGAAACCGGTTTTGGGGTTCGAGAGGTCGTCGGTGGGATCCGTCGCGAAGCCCAGGTGGGCCGTCGCGAAGCGGTAGAAGCCCCGGACGGCCGAGAGTGCCCGCCCCGCGGAGCGCGACGAGAGACCCCGCCCGCGGAGATGGCGCAGGTAGAGGACGAGGTCCTCCCGGCGCGCCTTGGAAGCCGCGGTCCGGGCGCCGCCGATCCAGCGCCCGAACGCCTCGAGGTCGCGGCGATAGGCGTCCACGCTGGCGCGGGAGAGACCGCGCTCCACGACGAGGTGGTCGAGGTACGTGGGCAGCGATCGCGCGAGGAAGTCGCCGGTCGGAAGAGGAGAGGGTGCGGAGGCCCGGCGGGTCAGTGCGCCGCCGCCGCGGGGGTTAGCCCGTGCACGAGCGAGAGGATCTCCCCGTCGGTCAGGATGCGATCACTTTCCTTAGCGCGCTGGAAAATCGCGTCGACGAGCTCCGGCCGTTCCGCGATGCCGTGGTTCTCGAGCCAGCACTGCACGTTGGAGATCCCGCTCATCGGTCCGACCTCGATCGTCTGCGTGCGGCCGACCATTCCTGCCGGAACGCCGGAGTAGACCCGGTCGGCAAGCCACTCGTCCCCCTTCTTGCGGGCCTTGATGATCGCAGCGGCGTGGACTCCGGTGCCGGTGCGGAAAGCGTCCCGGCCGACGATCGGATAGTTGTCGGGAATCGGCACTCCCGTGGCGAGCGAGGCGAGCTCGCAGTACTCGTGGAGTTTCGTCAAGTCGCGGTCGATCCAACCGAGGAGCTGCAGGTTCACGAGAAGCTGGTCCATCGGCGTGTTGCCGACCCGCTCTCCGATGCCGATCGCGCAGGCGTGGACCCGGTGCGCGCCGGACTCGAGCGCCCAGAGCGAGTTCTGCACGCCGAAACCCCGGTCCTGGTGGCCGTGCCAGTCGATCTTCGCCTCCGGGTTCACCTCTTCGACGAACTTGCACACGAACCGGATCAGGTTCTGCACTCCATTGGGCGTCGCATGGCCGACCGTGTCGCAGACGCAGATGCGCTGCGCGCCCGCGCGAAGCGCGGTCGTATAGAGCGCGCGGACGTGGTCGGGGTGCGCCCGCGTCGTGTCTTCCGTGACGTACATGACCGGCAGACCCTCGCGGACGGCGAGAGAGACCGCGTTCTCCGAAAGACGGAGCATGCGGTCCAAGTCCCAGTCCTCGGCGTATTGGCGGATCGGCGAGGATCCGATGAAGCATGCAACCTCGATGGGCAGACCGACCTTCTGCGAGATCTCGATGATCGGCAGGATGTCGGCCTCGACCGTGCGCGCGGCGCAGTTCGGTCGGATTTTCATCCCGTTTTCGACGATCTCGCGCGCCAGGCGCGTCACCCCGGCGACGACATGCGGTCCCGCGCCCGGCAGGCCGATGTCGGCGGAGTCGATCGAGAGCGACTCCATCAGGTGCAGGAGCCGGAGCTTCTGCTCGATCGGTGGACTCTTGACCGAAGGGGACTGGAGGCCGTCGCGGAGCGTCTCGTCGTCTAACTCGACCTTCCCGCGCGCTGGGAAGACCGCTCCCCCCGCCCGGTTCCAGTCGTAGATCAGATCCGATTCGGGCGGGTGCGAAGACATCGGCGTCCTCCCGACAGTGTATTCCCGCACCGAGAGGACATCAAGCCGCGCCAGACCGGGCTGCGGAGGACCGTTTCTCGACAACCGCCCCGAACTGGAGGCCAGACGACGAGTCTTACGGTCGACCGCAGAGGCGAAACGTCAGCCCGACATCGGAACGGTCTCCCGCGGCCGCCAGGTGCTCCGTGAGCACGAGCCGCGAAGTCCAGCGGGAGAAGTCGCGATCGACTCCCAGAGCGACCTCGGCCCCGACGCGCGAGACCTCGGCGAGGCCGGCTCGATGAAACGGACTTTGCCCGACGGTGAGCGAGGTCCCGATGCGGGTTCGCGGTCCGAGCCGCCGCGTCACTCCCAGCAGAGCGCGCCCGAACGGTGCGGTCAAGATGGCCACTGGAGTCTTCCATGCCCCGGGAACGACCACGCTCGCCTCAGCGTCGACACGCCACTTCGCTCCCGACCGCGCGAGGAAGAAGAGCGCGCCCGCGTCCCATCCTCCCGATCCATTGAAATCGCGTGCACTCCCGGTTGGAGCCTTAACGGCCACGTCCACACCGAAACTGCGACCGGACTCGGAGGGAGGCGGGCGCCAGCCGAACGAGGCAACGGCGTCCCCAAGGCCGGGAGCGAGCGCCTCCGCGAAGAATCCGAGCGGACCGCCGGCCCGCTGAGTCATGACGACGAACGCACCCGCCGGAAAGTCGCCGCGGCCCGCCTGCGAGAGACCGAACGCGCGATGGAAGTCGGAGATGAAGTGATCCCCTGTGAACGCCTGATGAGAGATGTACGGGATCTCGACTGAAAGAGACGTCGTGGCCGTCAAGCCGACCCGCGCATTCAGCGATGTCCGCAGAACGTCGCCGTCGACAAACCACGCCGTTTCGCCCGGAAAATCGCGATGAATTTGCTCCGCCTCGTCGCGCCGGAACCGCGTTCCGGCGGGACCCAGAACCTCATGGAAGGTGACGGCATGCCAGCTGTGCGAAAACGAGTTTGCGTAGCCCGCCTCGAGCGACCAGCGAATTCTTCCGGCCTGCGGAAGCTCCGGGTCCGCCGGGCCGAAGTCGAGGAGCGGCACGTGGAGGACATAGAGGCTCCGCTGTCCGAACGCGGGGCCCCAGACGGTCGATTCGTTGACCGGCTGCCCGCGAGAATCCGACGCCACCCAAAAGAGCGGCAAGACGAGCGCGAATTTCGCGGCGGACAGTCTCAATCGTCGTCGAATCGCTGCGCGCCATGAGGCGAAACGGCTGACGTCGGCAGAGGAGACAGCGAATCGCCGGACCAGAGATCCTCGCTTCAGCGACCGCGGAAGTGAGCCGGCCTCTTCTCGAGAAAGGCCGTCATCCCTTCCTTCATGTCCTCCGTCGCCGCGCAGAGGCCGAAGAGCGTCGCCTCGAGGACCTGTCCTTCCGCGAGCGGCATGTCGAGCCCGCGCCGAATCGCCTCGAGCGCGAACCGGCACGCCGCCGGCCCGTTCGCCCCGATCTTTCGCGCCATCTCGAGGGCCGCGGGAAGGGCCTGCCCCGCGGGCACGACGCGGTTGACGAGCCCGATCTGCTCGGCCTCCGCGGCGGTCAGCCCTTTCTCCGCTGTGAGCACGAGCTCGAGCGCCCGCGCGTGACCGACGAGGCGGGCGAGCCGCTGCGTGCCACCGTAGCCGGGAATGATCCCGAGCGACGTCTCGGGAAGACCCATGCGGGCGTTCTCCGACGCGATCCGGATCGTGCACGCCATCGCGAGCTCCAGGCCGCCGCCGTAGGCGTAGCCGTTGATTGCGGCGATCGTCGGGACGGGAAGGCCCTCGATCCGATCGAGAAGCCTCTGTCCTCGCCGCGAGCGCTCGTGTCCTTCGATCGGAGTCAGCTTCGCGAGCTCGCCGATGTCGGCGCCCGCGATGAACGCCTTCTCCCCCGCCCCGGTGAAGACGAGGCAACGCAGCGCCGTGTCCGACTCCGTGGCCGCGATCGCGCGAAACAGCTCCTCGACGACCGCCGCGTTCAGCGCGTTCAGCTTCTCGGGGCGGTCGATGGTGACGACGCGGATTCCCTCCTCCGGGCTCTCGACCCGGACGAAGGCGTCGCTCACGACCCGTACTCGTAAAAGCCGCGACCCGACTTGCGACCGTAGCGCCCGGCGAGGACCATCCGCTTCAAGAGCGGCGGCGGCGCGAAGCGTTTCTCCCGGTACTCGGCGAACATGATCTCCGCGATCGCGTAGGTCGTGTCGAGCCCGACGAAGTCGAGCAGCTTCAACGGCCCCATCGGATGGCCGCACCCGAGCTCCATTCCCTTGTCGATGTGCTCTTTCGTGCCGACGCCCTCTTCGAGCGCCCGCACGGCGTCGAGCAGGTACGGGACGAGGAGCCGGTTCACGATGAAACCGGAGTTGTCGCGCGCGAGGATCGGATCTTTTCCGAGCGATTTCGCGAAATCGAACACCGTCGCGATCGTTTCTTCCGAGGTCGCAATCGTTCGGACGACCTCGACCAGCTTCATCACCGGCACCGGGTTGAAGAAATGGAGTCCCGCGAAGCGGTCGGTACGTCGCGTCGCCACGGAGAGCTCGGTGATGGTCAGAGACGAGGTGTTCGAGCAGAAGATCGTCGCGTCGCGGCAGAGGTCGTCGAGCTCGCGGAAGAGCTCTTTCTTCGCCTCCAGGTGCTCGACGACCGCCTCGATGACGAGGTCGGACGCGGCCAGGTCCTCGATCTTCGTGGTGGCCGAAAGGCGGTTGCGGGCGGCGTCCCGATCGGCGGGGGCGAGCTTGCCCCGGTCGACGGCCTTCGCGAGCGAGGATTCGATCCGGCCCACGCCCTTTGCGGCCAGCTCGTCGGAAACCTCCCGGACGACCGTCTCGTAACCGCTCTTCGCGCAGACCTCCGCGATACCCGAGCCCATGAGGCCCGCTCCGAGCACGCCGACCCGGGTGATCTTCATGGTTCTTCCTTTTCGGGAGAGAGTGCGGGGTTCACGGGACTTCGTCGTCCTCCCGCTCCTCCCCGCAGAAGTCCCGCATGGTCAGCTCCCGGGAGAAATTCGGTCCCGCGAGCGCGGAGAGCGCGGAGCTCGGCGCCCGGACGATCCATCCCCGTTCCAGCCAGTGATCGACCGCTTCGCGGCAGAGCTCCGTGTCGTTCAACGTCGTGAGCACTCCGTTCAAGTCTCCCCAACCTCGCGCCGAGAGCTCGCGGAGAAATTCGGCGACCGCCGCCGTCCGGACCGGAAAGGAGAGGATTCTTTCCGTCCAGGTCAGCAACTCTTCCTACGACGCGGCCGACTCGAGGATGACCGCGATCCCCTGTCCACCGCCGATGCACGCGCCCGCCAGGCCGTACCGGGCGCTGCGGCGCCGCAGCTCCTTCAACAGGGTGAGCGTCAGGCGGGTGCCGGTCGCGGCGAGCGGATGACCGAGCGCGATCGCGCCGCCGTTGACGTTCAGCTTCGCCAGGTCGAGGCCGAGCTCGCGAACGACTCCGAGGATCTGGCCCGCGAACGCTTCGTTGATTTCCCAGAGATCGACGTCCTCCTTCGAGATTCCCGCTCTCTCGAGGGCGATCCGCGCGGCCGGGGCGGGACCGAGGCCCATCAGCTCGGGCTCGCAGCCGACCACGGCCCATGAGACCAGCCGGCCGAGCGGCTTCGTCCCCTTCCGCCGTGCGTTCTCCGCGGTCGTGACCACGACGGCCGCGGCGCCGTCCACGATTCCGGAGGCATTGCCCGCGGTGACCTGGCCGTCTTTCCCGAAGGAGGGGGCGAGCTTCGCGAGCGCCTCGAGGGTCGTGTCGGGACGCATGTGGTCATCCCGATCCACGCGGACCGCCTTGCGGCCGGACTTCACGTCGACCCCGACGACCTCTTCGGAGATCCGGCAGCTCTCCCACGCGGCGGCCGCCCGCTTCTGGGACGACAGTGCGTACTCGTCCTGCTCCTGCCGGGAAATCCCGTATTTCGCGGCGACGCGGTCCGAGGTCTGCGCCATGTACAGGCCGCACCAGCTATCGAGCAACGCGACCATCAGGGAGTCCTCGAGCTCGCCCTGGCCGAGGGAGAGCCCCCGCCGGGCTCCGCGGATCACGTGGGGGGCCTGCGACATGTTCTCCATCCCCCCGGCGAGCACGGTCGTCGCCTCTCCCAGAAGGATGCGCTGCGCGCCCTGGATGATCGACTCGAAACCCGACCCGCAGAGCCGGTTCACGGTCAGAGCCGGAACTTCCTTCGGGACGCCGGCCTTCAAGCCCACATGCCGGGCGCCGTAGATCGCGTCGCCGGACGTCTGGAGGGCGTTGCCGAAGATCACGTGGTCGATCTCGGCAGGGTCCGTCCCGGCGCGGGCGAGGGCCTCTTTCGCGGCCACGACGCCCAGGTCGATCGCGGAGATGTCGGAGAACGACCCGTTGTACTCGGCCATCGGGGTCCGGGCGCCCTCGACGATGACGATCTCGGATGAACCCACGTGAATATCTATACCATGCCAACCGACTTGGTTTCGTCAGCCCCAGAGGGCCTCGTGGAAGCGGCGGCGCACGAGGTTGAAGTCGATC
>DASWCZ010000095.1:0-17602 GCA_036395755.1 Thermoanaerobaculia bacterium | reverse complement strand
CCAAACCCTTCTTCGACAACACCAACGTAATCGCCGACGTCAACGTCGTCTTGCCGTGATCCACGTGCCCTATCGTCCCAATGTTCACGTGCGGCTTGCTGCGATCAAACTTCTCTTTGCCCATCTCTCTCCCCTAACGTCAGCGACGATTCTTCACTTGCTTCCCACCTTGGCGATGATTTCTTCGCTCACACTTTTCGGAACCTCGTCGTAGGCGGCAAACTGCATGGTGTAGTTGCCGCGACCCTGGGTCATCGAGCGCAGGTTCGTCGAGTAGCCGAACATCTCCGAGAGCGGCACGCGCGCCGTGATGACCTGAAGCCCGCCGCGCGGCTCCATGTGCGTGATGTGGCCGCGCCGCGAGTTGAGATCCCCGATGACGTCGCCCATGTACTCCTCGGGGACGACGACTTCGACGGCCATGATGGGCTCCTTCAGAATCGGTCGCGCCTTCTTGGCGGCGTCCTGGTAAGCCATCGAGCCCGCGATCTTGAACGCAACCTCGGAAGAATCGACGTCGTGGTACGACCCGTCGTACAGCTCCACGAGCACCCCGGTCGTCGGGTAGCCGGCGAGCACGCCCGTCTCGAGAGCTTCCTTGATGCCCTGCTCGATCGGCTTGATGAACTCCTTGGGGATCGCTCCCCCGTGGATCTGGTTGTCGAAGACGAACTCGTGGCCCGGTTCCGCCGGTTTGACGCGGATCTTGCAGTGGCCGTACTGGCCGCGGCCCCCGGTCTGCCGGATGAAGCGGCCTTCGCCCTGCGCCTCACGGGTGATCGCCTCCCGATAGGCGACCTGCGGCTTTCCGATATTGGCTCCGACGTTGAACTCGCGGACCAGCCGGTCGGTGATGATCTCGAGGTGAAGCTCCCCCATACCTCGGATAATCGTCTGGCCCGTTTCCCGATCGGTGTGAACCTTGAACGTGGGGTCTTCCTGCATGAGCTTCCCGAGCGCCATCCCCATCTTTTCCTGATCCGCCTTCGTCTTCGGCTCGATCGCGACGGCGATGACCGGCTCGGGAAAGTTCATCGCCTCGAGGATGACGGGCGCGTCCTCGTCGCAGATGGTGTCGGCGGTCGAGACGTGCCGGAGACCGACGGCCGCCGCGATGTCGCCGGCCCAGACTTCCTTGATCTCCTCGCGCTTGTTCGCGTGCATCTTCAGGATCCGCCCGATCCGTTCGGTCTTGTCCCGGGTCGAGTTGTAGACGGAAGAGCCGGCGTCGAGGTGGCCCGAGTACACGCGGAAGAACGCAAGCTGGCCGACGAACGGATCCGTCATGATCTTGAAGACCAGGGCGGAAAACGGCGCCTCGTCCTTCGGCTCGCGGATGAGCTCCGCGCCGACCTCGTCATGTCCGATCATGGGGGGCACGTCCAGGGGCGACGGCAGGTAATCCACGACCGCGTCGAGAAGCTGCTGAATCCCCTTGTTCTTGAACGCGGAGCCGCAGACCACCGGCTGAACGTTGCCGGCGATCGTCGCGCGGCGCAGCGCGGCCCGGATCTCGTCCGCCTCGACCTTACCCCCATGGAGGTACTTCTCGAGCAGGGAGTCGTCGGTCTCGGCGACGGTCTCGATCAGCTTCTCGCGATACGCCTCCGTTTCCGCGCGAAACTCCTCGGGAATCTCGACCACCTCGAACTTGGCGCCGAGCGACTCGTCCCGGAAGTCGACCGCTTTCATGGCGACCACGTCGATCACGCCGCGATGGTCGCCTTCGATCCCCCAGGGGAGCTGGATCGCGGCCGGCTTCGCGTTCAACTTGGTGCGCATCATCTCGATGCATCGCGGAAAGTTTGCCCCGACGCGGTCCATCTTGTTGACGAACGCGATGCGGGGCACGCCGTAGCGGTCCGCCTGCCGCCAGACGGTCTCGGACTGCGGCTCGACGCCCGCGACCGCATCGAAAACCGCGATGGCGCCGTCTAAAACGCGGAGCGACCGCTCGACCTCCGCCGTGAAGTCGACGTGACCGGGCGTGTCGATGATGTTGATCCGGACGTCATTCCAGAAGCAGGTCGTCGCGGCCGACGTGATCGTGATGCCGCGCTCCTGCTCCTGGACCATCCAGTCCATGGTGGCGGTGCCCTCGTGAACCTCTCCCAACTTGTAGTTCACGCCGGTGTAGTAGAGGATCCGCTCGGTCGTCGTCGTCTTGCCGGCGTCGATGTGCGCCATGATCCCGATGTTGCGGGTGTCCTTGAGAGAGTGGGTGCGGGGCATGGCGCGAACGTCCTGAGTCCGAAGTCCGGGCTACCAGCGGTAATGGGCGAAAGCCTTGTTGGCTTCCGCCATCTTGTGCGTGTCGTCCTTCTTCTTGACGGCACCGCCGCGCAGGTTAGCCGCATCAAGCAGCTCCGCGGCGAGCTTCTCGCGCATCGTCTTTTCGCCGCGCTGGCCCGCGTAGTCGATCAGCCAGCGGATGGCGAGAGAAGTCCTGCGGTTGGGACGGACCTCGACCGGGACCTGATAGGTCGATCCGCCTACGCGGCGGGACTTCACTTCGAGGGCCGGCTTGACGTTCTCGATCGCCTTCTTGAAGGTCTTCATCGGATCATCCTGGGTCTTCTCGGCAACCTTGTTCAGCGCTCCGTAGAGGATTCCCTCGGCCAGCGACTTCTTGCCGCGCTCCATCACCGTGTTCACGAACTTCGTGACGAGCTGGGAGTTGTACAGCGGATCGGGAAGGATTTCGCGCTTTGCGACGATGCGGCGTCTGGGCATGGCCGGCCCTTAAGCCTTCGGCCGCTTGGCGCCGTACTTGGAGCGGCCCTGTTTGCGGTTCGCCACGCCGACCGCGTCGAGCGTTCCGCGGATGATGTGGTAGCGGACGCCGGGAAGGTCCTTCACGCGTCCGCCTCGGATCATCACGATCGAATGCTCCTGCAGGTTGTGGCCGACTCCGGGAATGTAGGTGGTGACTTCGATTCCATTGGTCAGACGGACGCGCGCGACCTTCCGCAGAGCCGAGTTCGGCTTTTTCGGAGTCGTCGTGTACACCCGCGTGCAGACTCCGCGCTTCTGCGGTGAGGAGTCGAGCGCGGGGCTGGCGGTCTTGACGCGCACCCGCTCGCGCCCATCTCGGACCAATTGCGAAATCGTCGGCATCGACTCTCCTGTCACCCCGGGCCCCCGGAGCCGTGGAAGGGCCCGAGATCGACCGTAAACTGCTTTTACCCGACCGGGCGGGCCCCTCGACAGGGCGCCGCCGGAGCCAGAGGGAAAAACCGACGAATCCTACGGGAGCCGGTCGGCCTTGTCAAGGCGAGGAGCCCCGAAATGGCGCTCCGGGAGGCGTCCGCCGCGATTCCCGCTACTCGAAGTAGCCGTTCACGTCCACGATCAGGTGGACCGTGCCGGCGGAAGAAAGCGCAGTCGAAACGGACACGCCGCCGGCAGCCCCCAGGGCCAGAACTGCGTTGTTTGCGCGGGTCTGTCCAGCCGAGAAGTTGAGAGTGCTCGTCGAAGGAACGCTTCCCCCGGCCGGAAACGCCGTGATGTGCCCGCCGGAGGAAGGCTGCGTAATGGTCAGGTTGACGGCCACGCTCTTGGCCGTCGGAGGAACTCCGCATTGGTTCACCAGGACGAAGCTGCGGACGCCGCCGCCGGCCAGGGCCGGGCCGCCGTACGGGCCGGAAGGATCGCGGGTGTCGACGATCCGGCACGGAGAGGCCGTATGGAACGCCGTCGCCGGAGGAGGCGTGGGGAGCACGCGGATCGTTGGTCCGACCATGGAGCAGTCCTGGGCGATCCCTCCCGGCTCCCCGACGTGGAGAGCCGCCGCCCGGACCCACATCACGACGTCGGCGCCGTCGACGTTCTGGCCGTTCACGAAGCCGTTCAAACCGGCCGGGCAATTGCTGCTGCCGAGAACGGCGCCATCCTCGACCTCGTTCGGATCGTAGACGAGGACCCAGCCGTCGGCGATCGGAAAGTCGTTGGGCACGGGCTGCACATCTCCGGCGGCGCCGTCCCCGGCGTTGCGCGAGATCTCCACGACGTACGGAGAGCCGGGGCTGCCGACGCGCCAGGTGCTGCGAGCCGGGCTCGTATCGATGAAGTTGCGCTCGGTCGACACTCTTTGAGTGGACCCGTCCGAGAAGACCTGGTCCACGTGGTTGCCGGCGCTCCCGTTGACGTCCACGTCGAACCGGAAGTACGCGTGGTGGTGGTGGGTGTAGGCGACGCACGTCGCATCGATCGAGGTCGCCACGAAGCGTGCCTGGATCGTCCCGTCCGCGAAGAACTCCCAGACCGGGATGTACCTGTACCAGCCGGCCTGGCACTGGGCGGTCAACTTCAGGCGGTCGGGCAGGCTCTCGACCGCAACTCCGTCGAACGACCCCGCGTCCATTCCGGGGTGATTGCAGACGGTGCACGCCGTGCCGCCGCTGCACGAGACCGGCGGATCGGACGGCGGTGTCGTGGTACCCGTGCAGATCCCGGGAGAAACCGTCGGCGAACATTGGAACGGCTGCTGCGAGTAGAACCAGTCGCGGTAGCAGAGGTTCTGTCCGCCGCAAGCGAAGCCGTTCGGGGTGTACTTGACGTTCAAGATCGGAATGTGCGCCCGGGCGATGACGAGCGTCCCGTGGAACCGGACGTCGGAGAGCTCGAGGCCCGAGCCGTTCGCCCCCGAGCTCTGGCTCGGAGGCCGGAAGCAGAAGTCCCAGACGGGAGCGGCGAGCGGCCAGGCCACGTGGGTGGCCCCGGGGAGCGAACACTGCGCGAAGACATTCATGGCGCCGATCAGAAAAGCCGCGGCGAGAACGGACAGCCGGAGAGAGAGTCGGAGCGTCATCGGCCCGTCGTTTCGGTCATTCGCGCGGGCGCGCCTCCCGGCCTGGTGCCGCGAAAGTCGTGATGCGCGACGACGCCGCGGCTCAAGTTCACGACGACGTAGCGGGCCGGACCTTCGTAGTTCGGCTTCATGAAGGCGAACTCGAGACAGACCTCGACCGCGCACGGATCGTTTCGAACAGTGCTCCGGTTGTGAAAGCCGCCGATCAGCCGCAAGGTCGGGTTCTCGACGAAGCGCGCGAGGGCCGGATACCGCCGGACGATCGCCATGCCCTCTTCGATCTCCTCCCCGCTCGGCTGGACGCCGGCCAGCTCCCGCATCTCGATTCGGCCGGTCGAACGATCCACGGAGACCTCGCGCGCGAAGCCGGTGTCGTAGTCGCGAAGGAGCACGATCGTCCGCTGGCGAGAACCCGTCTCTCCCTTGACGACGTCCGACCAGACTCGAAGGATCCGCGTTCGATGCTGTGCGATGGCAGCCTGGACTTGCGGCTGCGCCATCGTCCACGAGACGAGCGCCGCACGCTCGCTGTCCGGGAACGCATCGACGGTCGGGAACCCGATCCGGGCCGGGGCGGCTCGCTCGGCGGAAAACGCCGCCGCCTGGAAAAGAACTGCCACTGCGAGAACAGCGAGTCCACGGAGGAGGGATCGGGCGAACAGATCCTTCTGGAGCGTCACGATTTTTCCGAAGAGAGAAAGACTAACAGAAAGAATTCGGGCCCGCGGTTGCGGGCCCGATCAAACCGTTAACCGGGGACAGACTTCAGTCTGCCCCCAGATGTTCGCCTAATCTTCTTCGGAGGCATCCACCTCGGCGTCGGCCTCCGCGAGGGCAAGCTCTTCGGCCGGATCAGTCAGGAAGTCCTCGAGGGCGGGCTCCTCGACCTGCGGGATCTCCTCCCGCTCGAGAACGACGTTGCGGTAGTACTCCATCCCGGTGCCGGCGGGGATCAGGCGCCCCACGATGACGTTCTCCTTCAAGCCCCGCAAGTTGTCCACCTTGCCGGAGATCGAAGCTTCGGTCAGGACCCGCGTCGTCTCCTGGAACGAGGCCGCTGAAACGAACGAGTCGGTCGAGAGCGACGCTTTGGTGATTCCGAGGAGCATCGGGCGGCCGATCGACGATTGCCCGCCGGCAGTGATGACGCGCTCGTTCTCCTCTTCGAACCGGAAGCGGTCGACCTGCTCGTCGATCAGGAAGTCGGTGTCGCCGACCTCCTCGACCTTCACGCTGCGCATCATCTGCCGAACGATGACCTCGATGTGCTTGTCGTTGATCGCCACGTTCTGGGAGCGGTAGACCTCCTGGATCTTGTCCACCAGATAACGCTGCAGCTCCTTCTCTCCCAGGATCGCGAGGATGTCGTGCGGGTTGATCGGCCCGTCGATCAGCGGATCTCCGGCGCGCACCCGCTCTCCCTCCTGGACGTTGACGTGCGTGTAGCGGGGAATCAGGTACTCCCGGGTCTCGCCGTCGTCTCCGGTGATGATGACCTTGCGCATGCCCTTGGCGATCGGGCCGTGCGAAACCGTTCCGTCGATTTCGGTGATGACCGCGGCGTCCTTCGGACGGCGCGCCTCGAACAGCTCCACGATGCGCGGAAGGCCTCCCGTGATGTCCTTGGTCTTCGTGGTCTCTCGCGGGATCTTCGCGAGGACGTCGCCCGGCGAGACCGTCTGTCCGTCGGTGACCATCAGGTGCGAGCCGATGGGGAGCAGGTACTTCTTGTCGATGCCCTTCCCCTGCACGAGGACCTGGGGCGAACGCTTCTCGGCTCCGACCGTTTCGACGATGATGTTCTGTGCGAGGCCGGTCACCCGGTCCGTCTCTTCGCGCAGGTTCTCCCCTTCGACGATGTCCCGGAAGGCGATCGTCCCGCCGACCTCGGTCAGGATGGCCGACGTGAAGGGATCCCACTCGACGAGCTCCTGCCCGGGCACGACCTCCTGGCCGTCGGACACCTTGATCGTCGAACCGTAGACGACGGAGTACCTCTCCTTCTCGCGCCCCTTGTTGTCCATGATCGTGATCTTGCCGTTCCGGTTGATGACGACCAAGTTGCCGTCCTTGCGCTGGACGGTCGAGACCGACAGGAATCGGACCGTCCCCGGGTTCTTCGCGGCGTGCTTCGACTGCTCGGTGACGCGCGATGCGGTTCCGCCGTAGTGGAACGTTCGCATCGTGAGCTGCGTTCCGGGCTCGCCGATTGACTGCGCCGCGATGACGCCGCAGGCCTCGCCGATTTCGACCATCTTTCCGGACGCGAGCATCCGGCCGTAACAGAGACGGCAGATGCCGCGCTTGGTCTCGCATGTCAGGACCGAACGGATCTTGACGCGCTCGATACCGGCTTCCTGGACGCTCGACGCGAGATCCTCGGTGATCTCTTCGCCGACGGCGGCGAGCTTCACTTCGGAGAGGGGATCGTAGATGTCCTCCTGCGCCACGCGGCCGACGATGCGGTCGCGGAGCGGCTCCAAGGTGTCTCCACCCTCCATGATCGCGGTGACCGTGATGCCGTCGCTCGTGCCGCAGTCCTCCTCGATGACGATCACGTCCTGCGCGACGTCGACGAGCCGCCGGGTCAGGTAGCCGGAGTCGGCCGTCTTCAAAGCCGTGTCGGCGAGACCCTTGCGCGCGCCGTGCGTCGAGATGAAGTACTGCAGGACCGACAGGCCTTCGCGGAAATTCGCCGTGATCGGGGTTTCGATGACCTCGCCCGACGGCTTCGACATCAGGCCGCGCATGCCGGCCAGCTGCCGGACCTGCTCCTTCGATCCCCGGGCGCCGGAGTCGGCCATGATGTAGATCGGGTTGAACTCCTGGCCCACCTGGTCGGATTTCTTCATCTCCCGGAACATCTCGTCGGAGATGTTCTCGGTCGTCCGGTGCCAGATGTCGATGATCTTGTTGTGCCGCTCACCGGCCGTGATCACGCCGGAATTGCGCTGACCCTCGACCTCGAGGATCTCGCGCCGCGCGCCGGCCAAGTATTCCTCCTTCTTGGGGGGAACCAGCATGTCGTCGACCCCGATCGAGATGCCCGCCCGGGTCGCGGCGTTGAAGCCGAGATCCTTCAGGTCGTCGAGCATCAGGACGCAGAGCTCCTCGCCGAACGTCAGGTACACGTAATTGACGAAGTCGGACAGTCCGCGCTTCTTCAGGTTGCCGTTTATGAACGGGACGACGTCGGGAAGGGCGCGGTTGAAGAGGACGCGGCCGACCGTCGTGTCGATCAGCGTCCTCTCGATGTCCTGCACTTCCGCGTGCACGATGTCCTGGTCGTTGTACTGGGTCGTCAGGTCGATGTACTTGCCCGAGTAGCGCACGCGGATCGGCGTGTGGGTCGTGAGCTCGCCCTGCTCGTACGCGAGGATGACCTCGTCGAAGTCGGAGAAGATCCGGCCCTCCCCCTTCGTGTTCGAGCGGGACTTCGTCAGGTAGTAGATACCCAGTACCAGGTCTTGCGACGGCACCGCGAGCGGCCGACCCGATGCGGGCGACAGAATGTTGTTCGAGGAGAGCATCAAGAGCTCCGCCTCGACCTGGGCCTTCGGCG
Source organism: Thermoanaerobaculia bacterium (assembly GCA_036395755.1). Taxonomy (GTDB): domain Bacteria; phylum Acidobacteriota; class Thermoanaerobaculia; order UBA5066; family Gp7-AA6; genus Gp7-AA6. The sequence goes on along the minus strand of DASWCZ010000095.1, from coordinate 9,230 downwards.
AGAGCGGAACGTGCACCGCCATCTGATCGCCGTCGAAGTCCGCGTTGAACGCCGGACAGACGAGCGGATGGATCTTGATTGCCTTGCCCTCGACAAGAACGGGCTGGAACGCCTGGATGCCCAGCCGGTGAAGCGTCGGGGCGCGGTTCAACAGCACCGGGTGGTCGCGGATGACCTCTTCGAGAGCGTCCCAGACCTCGGTGACGCCGGATTCCACGAGCTCCTTCGCCGCCTTGATGGTCTGGGCCATGCCCTTCTTTTCGAGCCGGTTGTAGATGAACGGCTTGAAGAGCTCGACCGCCATCTTCTTGGGAAGACCCGCCTGGTGGAGCTTCAGCTCCGGACCCACGACGACCACGGAGCGGCCCGAGTAGTCCACCCGCTTTCCGAGAAGGTTCTGGCGGAAGCGGCCCTGCTTGCCCTTCAACGTGTCGGAGAGCGACTTCAGCGGCCGGTTGTTCGAGCCCTTCAAGACGCGGCCGCGGCGGCCGTTGTCGAAGAGCGCGTCGACGGCTTCCTGCAGCATCCGCTTCTCGTTGCGGACGATCACTTCCGGCGCCCGCAATTCCAGGAGCTTCTTCAGCCGGTTGTTGCGGTTGATGACGCGCCGGTAGAGGTCGTTCAAGTCCGACGTCGCGAAGCGGCCGCCGTCCAACGGAACGAGCGGGCGGAGCTCCGGCGGAATGACCGGGATGACGTCCAAGATCATCCAGTCCGGACGGTGACCCGAGCGGCGGAACGCGTCGCAGACCTTGAGCCGTTTGGCCGCTTTCTGCCGTTTGATCTGCGAAGTCTCCGTCTTCATGATCATGCGGAGCTCTTCCGCCAGCATGTCCACGTCGACGCGCTGGAGGAGCTCCTTGATCGCTCCCGCGCCCATCCGCGCGACGAAGACGTCTCCGTGCTCGGCGCGCACGGCGCGGTAACGCTCCTCGGAGAGCAGCTCCTTTTCTTTCAAGTCCGTCTCGCCCGGATCGATGGCGACGTACGACTCGAAGTAGAGGATCCGCTCGAGGTCGCGCAGAGAGATGTCGAGAAGGTGGCCGATCCGCGAGGGCAGCCCCTTGAAGAACCAGACGTGCGAGACCGGCGACGCGAGCTCGATGTGGCCCATGCGCTCGCGGCGCACCTTCGACTTGGTGACTTCGACGCCGCATTTGTCGCAGACGACGCCGCGGTGCTTCATCCGCTTGTACTTGCCGCAGAGACACTCCCAGTCGGTGATCGGGCCGAAGATCTTCGCGCAGAAGAGCCCGTCGCGCTCCGGCTTGAACGTCCGATAGTTGATGGTCTCCGGCTTCGTGACCTCGCCGTAGGACCACGACCGGATCTTCTCCGGCGACGCCAGAGAGATCTTGATCGCGTTGAAATCCTTCAGCGTCGTCGGTTTCGCCGCGAAAGCGATTGTGTCCACTACTTGCTCCCTACGCGCCCGGCGGTGGACGCGTGTGTTCCGTGTTCCGTGTCGCGGGCCTTGTTTTCCGTCCCGTTCACTTCTTCAGCAGCTCCACGTCGAGACACAGCGACTGCAGCTCTCTCACGAGCACGTTGAAGGATTCCGGCAGGCCCGGGTCGGCCGGCACTTCTCCCTTCACAATCGCTTCATAGACCTGCGATCGCCCCTCGACGTCGTCGGATTTGACCGTCAGAAGCTCCTGGAGAGTATAGGAGGCGCCGTACGCCTCGAGCGCCCAGACCTCCATCTCGCCGAACCTCTGCCCGCCGAACTGCGCCTTTCCGCCGAGCGGCTGCTGCGTGATGAGCGAGTAAGGCCCGATCGACCGCGCGTGGATCTTGTCGTCGACCAGGTGCGAGAGCTTCATCATGTAGATGAAACCGACCGTCACCTGCTGTTCGAACGGCTCCCCGGTCATGCCGTCGTAGAGAACGGTCTTGCCCGAGGTCGGCAGGTTCGCCTCCCGAAGGAGCTTTTTGATTTCCGATTCGGAGGCGCCGTCGAAAACCGGCGTCGCGACCGAAAGATCGAGTTCCTTGACCGCCCATCCGAGGTGGGTCTCCAGGATCTGTCCGACGTTCATCCGCGAAGGGACGCCCAGCGGGTTCAAGACGATCTCGATCGGAGTCCCGTCCGGCAGGTAAGGCATGTCCGCCTCGGCGAGAATCCGGGAGATGACGCCCTTGTTGCCGTGCCGGCCCGCCATCTTGTCGCCGACCGAGAGCTTGCGCTTCATGGCGACGTAGACCTTCACCATCTTGATGACGCCGGGGGGCAGCTCGTCCCCCTTCTGCAGGAGGTCGATCCGTTCGGCGTTGACCCGGTTCAGGACCTCGATCTGCGAGTCCTGGCGCCTCAGGACCATCTGGACGGCCTCGGCGATCTCCTCGTCCTTCAACTTCAGGCGCTTCAGCTGCTGCGGCGTCAGCCGCGCCACCGCTTCGGGGGTCAGCCGGCCGCCTTTCTTCACGACCTCGTTGCCTTCGCGATCGTTCACCTCGTCGGCGACGACCTTGTTCACGAGAAGGTCCCGGATCTTCTTGTTCGCTTCTTCGCGAATGATCCGGATCTCGTCCTTCGAGTTCTTCTCGATCTTGGCGATCTGGTCCTGCTCGATCGACAGCGCCCGGAGGTCTTTCTCGATCCCCTTGCGCGAGAAGATCTTCACGTCGACGACGGTGCCCTCGATGCCCGGCGGGCATTTCAGGGACGCATCACGGACGTCGCCGGCCTTCTCTCCGAAAATGGCCCGGAGGAGCTTTTCCTCCGGCGTCAGCTGGGTCTCCCCCTTCGGGGTGACCTTGCCGACCAGGATGTCGCCCGGCTTGACCGTGGCGCCGATGCGGATGATTCCGGATTCGTCCAGGTCTCGCAACGCGTTTTCCGACACGTTCGGGATGTCGCGGGTGATCTCTTCCGGCCCGAGCTTGGTGTCGCGGGCCTCGATGTCGAACTCCTGGATGTGGATCGATGTGAAGTAGTCGTCCTTGACCAGCTTCTCCGACACCAGGATCGCGTCCTCGTAGTTGTATCCGCGCCACGGCATGAACGCGACGAGCACGTTCCTTCCGAGCGCGAGCTCTCCGTCGGACGTGCATGGCCCGTCGGCGAGGACCTCGCCGCGCGCGACGCGTACCCCTTCCGCGACGATCGGTTTCTGGTTGATGCAGGTGTTCTGGTTCGAGCGCCGGAACTTCGTCAGCGGGTAGATGTCCGCGCCGAACTCCTTGCCGTCGCTGCCCCTCTCCTCGCCCCCCTCGACGCGGACGATGATGCGCTCGGAGTCGACCTGATCGACCACCCCCCCGCGCTTGGCCAGGATTACCGCGCCGGAGTCGCGGGCGACGGTTCCCTCGAGACCGGTCCCGACGAGCGGCGCCTCCACCTTGAGCAACGGCACCGCCTGTCGCTGCATGTTCGATCCCATGAGTGCCCGGTTCGCGTCGTCGTGCTCGAGGAAAGGGATCAGCGCGGTCGCGACGGAGACGAGCTGCTTGGGGGAGATGTCCTTGTAGTCGACCTTGTCCCGTTCCGCGGTGATGAACTCTCCGTTGAACCGGGCGATGACGCGGTCCTCCTTGATGCGGCCGGAGGCGTCGGTCTCCGCGTTGGCCTGGGCGATGACGAAGTTCTCCTCTTCCCACGCGGACAGGTAGAACGCGTGCGGTTCCGACTCGGCGGGCGCCTTCCGGGCGCGGCGCGCCTTCTCGTTCTCGTCCTCGAGCTCCCGCTTCTCGACGATCTGTCCGAGGCGGAACGCGGTGTCACCGGCCTGTGTCACCTGGAAGTGGTCGAGGACGCGGCCCTTCTCCACCCTCTTGTAAGGCGTCTCGATGAAGCCGAAGTCGTTGATGCGCGCGTAGCAGGAGAGAGATGAGATCAAGCCGATGTTGGGGCCTTCCGGCGTCTCGATCGGGCAGACGCGCCCGTAGTGCGTCGGGTGCACGTCGCGGACTTCGAACCCGGCTCGCTCACGCGACAGACCCCCCGGGCCGAGAGCGGAGAGGCGCCGCTTGTGGGTGACCTCGGAGAGCGGGTTCGTCTGATCCATGAACTGCGAGAGCTGCGAGGACCCGTAGAACTCCTTGATCGACGCGATGACCGGCTTCGAGTTGATCAGATCGTGCGGCATCGCCGAGTCGATGTCCTGGTGGACCGACATCTTTTCCTTGATCGCCCGTTCCATCCGGACGAGCCCGATGCGGAACTGGTTCTCGAGCAGCTCGCCGACCGAGCGGACCCGCCGGTTGCCGAGGTTGTCGATGTCGTCGGTGCGACCGACGTCCCTCTTCAGGCGCAGGAGGTACGCGACCACCCGATAGATGTCCTGGGGCGTGAGCGTGCGGGTGTCCTCGGCGGAGTCGGCCTCGAGCTTGATGTTGAACTTGAAGCGGCCGACGCGCGAGAAGTCGTACTTCTTCGGATCGAAGAACATGCCTTCGAAGAGGTTCTTCGCCGACTCGTAGGTGGGCGGGTCTCCCGGCCGCAGGCGCCGGTAGATCTCGAGGATCGCCTCGTTCTTTGTCTTGTGGCTGTCCTTCCGGATCGTGTTGACGAGGACGTCGCCGCAAAGATCCCAGTCGGGAAAGAAGAGCTCGACCTCCTTGATGCCACGCTCCTTCAGCGACTCGACCGCGTCCGCGCCGAGCTCCTGGCCCGCTTCGAACAGGACCTCTCCCGTCGAGAGATCGACGACATCCGCCAGGAAGCAGGCCTTCTCGACCGCGGCGTCATCGACGGACCGCTCGAGCGAACCTTTCTTCGCGATCTCTTTCTGATCGTCGCCCGAAAGGCGGATCCCGGCGAAGACCGTCTTGGTCTCCCTTTTCACGCGCGCGTAGCGCTCCTTCAGCTCCTCCTGCTTCACGACTTCCCGGTTGACGGTCAGGTACGCCCGGCCGCGCTCGAAGCGGGCCGGAATGACCGCGTAGAACTGGCGCAGGATCGACTCGTCCGTCTCCAGCCCCAGCGCGCGAAGGAAGATGGTCGCGGGGAACTTGCGCTTCCGGTCGATCCGGACGAACAGGATTCCCTTCTGGTCGTACTCGAACTCGACCCAAGAGCCGCGGTAGGGAATGATCTTTGCCAGGAAGCCCTGCTTCGATTCGCGCGTGAAGAAGACGCCCGGCGACCGGTGAAGCTGGGAGACGATGACGCGCTCGGTCCCGTTGATCACGAACGTCCCGTGCTCGGTCATCAGCGGGATGTCCCCGAAGAAGACTTCCTCTTCCTTCGCGTCCCGCATCGTCTTGACCCCGGTTTCCGGGTCCTTGTCGTAGACGAAGAGACGGAAGGTCACCTTGAGCGGCACCGAGTAGGTCATCCCCCGCTCCTGGCACTCGGCGACCGAGTACTTCATCTGCAGATCGACCGGATTGCCGCACACGTCACAGAGCGTCACGCGGTTCGGGTTCTGGGTCCCGCAACGCGGACAGGTCACGGTCTCCTCGTGCGGATGGGCGGTGACGATCCGCGCGCCGCAGGAGCGGCAGTCCATGCGCAGGTGCTCGAGGCCCTTCAGTCGGCCGCACTTGCACTCCCAGTTCCCGATCGAGTACTTGACGAACTGCAGCTCACAGGCGCCGCGAAAGTCCGAGAAAGGGAAGACGCTCGTGAAGACGGCCTGGAGGCCGGAGTCCTCGCGCTCTTCCGGCAGAAGGTTCATCTGCAGAAAGCGCTCGTAGGAGCGGCGCTGGACGTCGATCAGATTCGGAAGATCCATGAACGAGCGGATCTTCGAAAAGTTCCGCCGTTCGGGGGACACGACCTCAGTCATTTATAAGGACTCCCTGTAGCGCGCCGGACGAGCCGGCGCGATTAGCACGAGGCACGAAGAAAACGGGCCCCAGGGCGCGGATTGCCCCGCACCCGGTTGAAACAATCGCGTATTCCCTGGTCAGCGCGATCCCTACTTGATCTCGACTTTCGCGCCGACTTCCTCGAACTTCTTCTTGATGTTCGCCGCCTCGTCCTTGGAGACGCCCTCTTTCAGGAGGCCTGGAGCGCCGTCCACCACGTCTTTCGCCTCCTTCAACCCGAGGCTTGTCACTTCCCGGACGACCTTGATCGTCTTGATCTTGTCGCCGGCGGCAAGAAGGTGGACCGTGAACTCGGTCTGCTCCTCCTCGGCCGGAGCCGCAACACCGGCGGGAGCACCCGCCGCCGCCGCGGGCACGGCCATCGCGGCCGCCGAGACGCCGAACTTCTCCTCGAGCGCCTTGACGAGCGAGTTCAACTCGAGGACGGTCATGCCCTCGATCTCCTTGACGAAATTCTCCGCCGTCATACCCATTGCGTGTCCTCTCCTCTCCGTATCCCGTTAACTTGCGGGCGCGGCGTCGGCCGGCCCCGATTTTGGTTTCTCTGCAACCGCGCGAAGCACTCTTGCCAGGTTCGCCACCGGGCCCGCGAGGACGGTCGCCAGTCTCGTCAACGGCGACTGAATGAGATACACCAGCCGGGCGAGCAGCTCTTCCCGGGTCGGCAGCTCCGCGATCGTCTTGATTTCCGAAGCCTCGACCGGCCGCCCCTCGATCAGCGCGCCTTTGAAGACGAGGTTGGGATTCGTCTTGGCGAAGTTCGTCAGCACCTTGGCAAGCTTGACCGGATCGGTCTGGTTGAACGCGACCGCGGTCGGCCCGGCAAAGTGCTTCGCGATCCCCTCCAACGCGGTCCCACGGGCCGCGCGGAGGGCGAGAGTGTTCTTGACGACGAGGTAACGCGAATGCGTGCCGCGCACCTGGCGGCGCAGCTCCGTCACCTCGGGGACCTTCAGCCCGGCGAAGCCGAACAGGATCGCGTTCTTCGACTTCGTGAGCTCCGACTGGAGCTCTGTAACCGCGACCGTCTTCTGCGCTCGCTCCATCGACTACAGCCCCTCGATCGACGCGGTGTCGATCTCGATGCCCGGCCCCATCGTCGAAGAGACCGAGACCGTCCGGAAGTACTTCCCTTTCGCCGCCGCGGGTTTCGCCTTGTGGACCGCCCGGATGAAAGCGGCCGCGTTCTCCTCGAGCCTCTTTTCGTCGAAGGAGACCTTCCCGATCGGGGCGTGGATGATGGACGTCTTGTCGACGCGGAATTCGATCTTGCCCCCCTTGATCTCCCCGACCGCCTTGCCGACCTCCATGGTTACGGTGCCCGCCTTCGGGTTCGGCATCAGGCCGCGCGGCCCCAGGATCTTCCCGAGCCGGCCGACGAACCGCATCATTTCGGGCGTCGCGACGAGCGCGTCGAAGTCGAGAAAGCCCTCCTGGATCTTCGCGACGAGGTCTTCTCCTCCGACGTGGTCGGCGCCCGCCTCCTGCGCTTCCTTGAACTTGTCGCCCGCCGCGATGACAGCAACGCGTTTCGACTTGCCGGTTCCGTGCGGCAGGACCACCGTCCCCCGGACCATCTGGTCCGCGTGCTTCGGATTCACTCCGAGCAGCATCGCCATGTCGACCGACTCGTCGAACTTCGCGAACCGGACGTCCCGGATGAGCTTGACCGCCTCCGGAAGGGCGTACGGACGCGGCTCGACTTTCGCCTTTGCCGCCAGGAACTTCTTGCCGATTTTTGCCATATCCGTTTACCTCGTCGTCCTGACGATCAGCATTCCGGCTGATCTCCGACTCTTGGACTGCTGCGGGTGCAGGCCCGCAGGGCCTGTCCCCACGACATTCTCAAGTGACTTCGATGCCCATGCTCCTCGCGGTCCCTTCGACGATCTTGACGGCCGCCGGCAGGTCCGCCGCGTTCAAGTCGGGGAGCTTCGTTCTCGCGATCTCCTCGACCTGCTGCTTCGTGACTTTCCCGACCTTTTCCTTGTTCGGAGTTCCCGACCCCTTGGCGATCCCCGCCGCTTTGAGCAGGAGGATCGACGCGGGGGGCGTCTTGGTGATGAACGTATAGGAGCGATCCGCGAACACCGTGATGACGACGGGGATGATGAGGCCCTTCTGCGACGTGGTTCTCGCGTTGAAGTTCTTGCAGAAGTCCATGATGTTGACCCCCTGCTGGCCGAGAGCGGGGCCGACCGGGGGCGCCGGGGTCGCCTCCCCCGCCGGGATCTGAAGCTTCACGTAACCGGTGATCTTTTTTGCCATCTCTCGCGAACGCTCCTAGAGCTTCTGGACCTGGAGGAATTCGAGCTCGACCGGCGTCGAACGCCCGAAGATCGTGACCATCACCTTCAGCGTCGAACGGTCGAAGTTGATGTCTTCCACGACTCCGGTGAAGTTCGTGAAGGGACCGTCCGTGATCCGGACGTGCTCCCCTTTCTCGAACGTGTGCTTCGGTTTCGGCTTCTCCTTGGTCGAAGTCACGCGATGGAGGATCTGTTCGACCTCTTCGGCCGTCAGCGGCGTGGGTTCCTTCCCGGAGCCGACGAAGCCCGTCACCTTGGGAGTGTTCTTGACGAGATGCCACGCCTCGTCGGACATCTCCATCTCGACGATGATGTAGCCGGGGAAGAACTTTCGCTGGATCTCCCGACGCTTCCCGCCCTTCATCTCGACCAGGGTCTCGGTCGGAATGCGGACGTCGCCGAACGCGTCGGACATCCCCATCGCTTCCACGCGCTGCTTCAAGTTCTGGCGGACGCGCTCCTCGAACCCGGAATACGTGTGAACGATGTACCAGTTCTTGATCCTCGTTTCCGTGGTCATGCCGGCGCCACCCCCGCGGCCACGAAGAGTCTTTCGACCAACCAGGAAAGGCCTTGGTCGACGACGAAGAGGTAGAACCCGAAGATGAAACAGGCCACGACCACGACGACGGTCGTGCCGATGACCTCGTTCTTTCCGGGCCAGCTCACCTTCTTCATCTCGACCCAGACGTCGCGGAAGAAATCGCGCGTCGTGGGCCACCACTCTCGAATTGGCTTCATTCCTCTTTCGCTCGCTCGTTCCTATGGCAGGGGTGGAGGGATTCGAACCCCCAACCTACGGTTTTGGAGACCGCCGCTCTACCAATTAGAGCTACACCCCTAGGCTCAGACTTTCCCTTCCTTGTGCACCGTGTGCTTGCGGCAGAAGCGACAGTACTTCGCCCGCTCGAGCTTCTCGGTGTTCGTCTTCTTGTTCTTGGTCGACGTGTAGTTGCGACGCTTGCACTCCGAGCACGCCAGACTGATGTTCTCCTGCATCGTGAATTACTCCAGGATCTCGGTAATGGTTCCGGCTCCGACGGTGCGGCCGCCTTCGCGGATGGCGAAGCGCAGCCCCTTTTCCATGGCGATGGGGGTGATCAGGTTGATCTCGAGCGACACGGTGTCTCCCGGCACCACCATCTC
>DASWCZ010000094.1:0-86084 GCA_036395755.1 Thermoanaerobaculia bacterium | reverse complement strand
CCAAACCCTTCTTCGACAACACCAACGTAATCGCCGACGTCAACGTCGTCTTGCCGTGATCCACGTGCCCTATCGTCCCAATGTTCACGTGCGGCTTGCTGCGATCAAACTTCTCTTTGCCCATCTCTCTCCCCTAACGTCTCTATGGAGCCCACGACCAGAATTGAACTGGTGACCCCGTCCTTACCAAGGACGTGCTCTACCGACTGAGCTACGTGGGCGCTTACCCGGAACTCCCGTCGATTGGAGCGGGAGACGGGATTCGAACCCGCGACCAACAGCTTGGAAGGCTGTGACTCTACCCCTGAGTTACTCCCGCATTCTTTCGTCCCGTGTCCCGCTTATGGTGGGCAGGGAAGGATTCGAACCTCCGTAGCGCGAAGCGCGGCAGATTTACAGTCTGCTGCCATTAACCACTCGGCCACCTGCCCGAGCTCGAATTGAAAACCGACCACCCACCCCGCATCTGGAGCCGGCGATGGGACTCGAACCCGCAACCTTCCGATTACAAATCGGATGCTCTACCTTTGAGCTACGCCGGCGACGACGTCGTTCGGAGATCCCGTCTCTCCGGCTCCCCGGCCGGCCTTCAAAGAGCAGACCGAGCAGAACAAATCCCGACGGCGCGAACCGCGAAGTCTAGCATTCGCAAGGGCGTCAAGCAAGCCTTTGATTGGCTCGAAAACCTCCAGTGGGGATCCCGCGGAGGCCGAGAGACTCGCCCTCTGTGTCAATCGAGGGATTAGTCCGAAAAATCCCGCTGCCGCAGGGCCTCGTAGGCCGCGGCGGCCGCCGCTGCCGCCACGTTCAAGGAAGCGAGCTTCCCCTTCATCGGGAGACGGCCGACCAGGTCGCACCCCTCCCGGACGAGGCGCCGCATTCCCCGGCCTTCGGCGCCCAAAACCAGGGCCAGATCCCCGGTCAGGTCCAGCCCGTAGAAATCGCTGCCGGTCGGATCGAGGCCGACGACCCGGAAACCCTCCTTCTTCGCGCGATCGAGAAACCGCCGGACGTTCCCGACCCGGACCACCGGAACCCGCTCGACGGCGCCGGCGGACGTCCTCGAGACCGCGTCGGACAGCGGCGCCGACCCCCTCTCGGGGACCGCCACCCCCGCTCCGACGCCTTCGGCGACCCGGAGAACCGCTCCCAGATTCTGTGGATCCTCGACCCCGTCGAGGACGAGGAGGAGGCGGTGGCCGCGCTCTCCCGAGAACGCCTCGTCCTCGGCCCGGTAGCCGCGGACGGCGAGCCGGGCCACCGCTCCCTGGTTGTCGCGCGCGAGCCGATCCAGGGCAGCGCGCTCTCCGTAGCGAAGCGGAACCCGGTTCTCGCGGCAGAGCCGGGTGAGCTCCCCGACCCGCCGGTCCCGACGACCCGAGTCGACCAAGACCCATTCGATCTCCCGGGGACGCGACCGGACGGCCTCCTCGATGGGATGGAGCCGCGAGAGAATCAAAGCTCGTCGAGGAGGGCGACGGCGACCGCCGCGATCCCCTCCCCCCGGCCGCTGAAGCCGAGGCCGTTTGTGCTCGTCCCCCGGACCGAGACGCGCTCGGCATCAATGGAGAGGATCGCCGCGAGCCGGGACCGGATGGCCGCCGCGTGAGGGGCGATCTTCGGGGCCTCCGCGATGACGACCGCGTCCACGTTGCCCACGCGGAATCCCGCCTCGCCGACGACCCCGGCCACCCGTCCGAGGAGGACCGCGGAATCCGCCCCCCGCCATGCGTCCGAGCCGTCCGGGAAGTGCTCGCCGAGCGTCCCGCGCCCCGCCGCGCCGAGCAGGGCGTCGGCAACCGCATGTGCGAGCGCGTCACCGTCGGAATGGCCGGAGAGACCGCGTGGGTACGCGATCGAGACGCCGCCCAACCGGAGCGGCCGGCCTTCTGCAAAGGGATGCGCGTCGAAGCCGATCCCGACCCTCATCGCCCTGCCGCGCTCCGGCCGAGGAAAACCGCTTGCGCCATCTCGAAATCTTCGGGAGTCGTGACCTTGAAGCCGAGTCGGGAGACGGCGACGACCGCGACGGGAAAACCCATCGCTTCTACGAGGGCGGCCTCGTCGGTGCCCTCGCGCCCCGACTGGAGAGCCCGCCCGAGAAGCTCCGCCCGGAACACCTGGGGAGTCCCGGCGGCGAAGAGGCACCGCCGGTCGAGCGTCGCGACAACGTGATTGCCCTCGACGTGCTTCACCGTATCGACGAGCGGCGTCGCGGCGATTGCGGCGCCCATCCGCCCGGCGGCCTCGAGAACGGAGAGGACCTCCGCCGCTGTGACCAGCGGGCGAGCCGCGTCGTGGATGCAGATGAGATCGGGAGGAAGGGCGCCGAGCTGCTCGAAGGCCAGGCGCACCGATGCCGCCCGCGTTTGCCCGCCGGGGACGATCCGGGCTCGTCCCTCGACCGCGGCTTCGAAGTCGCCCTCGCGACCCGGCGGCGCGGCGACGATCGCGCGCGCAAAGGGGACGCTGGCGATCGCGTCGAGCATCCGCGAGATCAAGGGTCGCCCAGCGAGTGGGACCAGGGCCTTCGGTTCGTCCCGGCCGAGTCGGCTTCCCATCCCGGCGGCGGCGACGATGAGCAAACGGGCCATGGCTTCCGGCTAGACCGCGAGGATCTCCTTCTCCTTTGCCTTCAAGACCTCGTCGACCTCCGCGATCTTCCTGTCCGTCAGCTTCTGCGTCTCCTCGAGAGCGCGCCTTTCGTCGTCCTCGGAGATCTCCTTGTCGCGGAACATCTTCTTCAGACCGTCGTTGCCTTCGTGCCGGAACCGGCGGATCTCGATCCGCGCCTCCTCCGCCATGTGGTGGGCTTTCTTCGCCAGCTCCTTGCGGCGCTCCTCGGTCAGCGACGGGATCGGGATCCGGACGATCTTACCGTCTGACTGGGGGTTCAGCCCCAGATCCGACTTCCGGATCGCGCGCTCGATCTCCGGCGCCATCTTGGGGTCCCACGGCGCCGCGACGATCAAGGTCGGCTCCGGGACGGACAGATTTGCCACCTGGTTGATTGGAACCTCCGTCCCGTAGGCCGAGACGGTGATGCCGTCCAGCAGGCCGAGGTTCGCTCTTCCGGTTCGCAGCGTCTTGAACTTCTCCTTCAAGGCCAGGACCGCGTCGCTCATCCGCTTCTCGATGTCCTTCAGCTCCTGTCTCATGACACCTCACTCTGTCCCGAAACGAGCGAACCGATGTCATCACCGGTGACGACGCGGACGATGTTCCCACGGACACGCAGGTTGAAGACCTTGATCGGCATCCCGTTGTCCATGCAGAGCGCGATCGCAGCAGCGTCCATGACCTGGAGCCCGGACTGGAGCGCGTCGCGATACGAGAGCGTGCGCAGGAACTTCGCTTTGGGATCGCGCTCGGGATTCGCGTCGTAGACGCCGTCGACGCGGGTGGCCTTCAGCAAAACGTCCGCCTTGATCTCGTTTGCACGCAGCGCGGCGGCCGAATCGGTCGTGAAAAACGGATTGCCCGTTCCGCCGGAGAAGAGCACGACGCGCCCCTTCTCGAGATGCCGGACCGCTCGTCGCCGGATGAACGGCTCGGCGATCTGGCGGACCTCGACGGCGGACATCAGCCGGTTGGGCACGTGCCGCTTCTCGAGCGCGTCCTGCAGCGCGAGCCCGTTGATGACGGTCGCCAGCAGCCCCATGTGGTCTCCGGCCACGCGATCGATGCCCTGGGCCGCCGCCGCCAGACCGCGGATGATGTTGCCGCCGCCCACGACGACCGCCGTCTCGACGCCGAGGTCGTGAACCTCGCGAATCTCGTCGGCGATGCGAGCGACGACGTCTGGATCGATCCCGAACGGTCGTTCGCCCATCAGGGCTTCGCCCGAGAGCTTGAGCAGAATGCGGGCGTAGACGGGAGCTGGAGGCACTCGGGCGATTATAAGTAACGGGGACTTTTCAGGCGTCGGTTCGAGACGATGCTTCTCCCAGCTTGAATCGGAGGAAGCGCAGGTCGAGCACTTCCTTTCCGCCGCGCTCGACGACGACCTGTCCGACCGTCTTGTCGGGGTCCTTGACGAACGCCTGTTCGGTCAGGACCGTCTCCTGGTAGAACTTCTCGACTTTCCCGTCGGCGATCCGCTCCACGACGTTCGCCGGCTTGCCCGCCTGCGCGGCCTGGGCTCGCGCGATCTCCCGCTCCGTCTCGAGCATCGCATGCGTGACCTCCGAGCGCAGCGCGAACCGCGGATCAGAAGCTGCGACGTGCATCGCGAGGTCCTTGCCGAGCTCGAGGTCTCCACCCTGAAGTCCGACGAGAACGCCGATGCGGCCGTTGCCGTGAACGTAGCTCGCGAACCTCTCCCCGGTCCGGGGAACGAGTCGTGCGAACCGGCGGATCGCGATGTTCTCTCCGAGCTTCGCCACGAGGTGCGAAACCCCGTCCGCGACGCTCTCAGTGGTTCGGTCGTTCGCCGGGAGAATCGCGAGCTCCGCGGGATCGCCCGTCCGGGTCTCGCCGAACGCATCGTGAGCCGCGATCTGTTCGGCAAGACCATCCGCGAACGCCCGGAAGTCGGTCGTGCGGGCCACGAAATCGGTCTCGCAGTTCACTTCGACGAGAACCGCCGCCTTCGGAGTGACGCGCGCGACAACGAGCCCTTCGGACGCGGCGCGGTCCGCCTTGCGCGCGGCGGCGGCGAGTCCCCTCTTGCGGAGGATCTTCTTGGCCTCCTCGAAGTCGCCGGAGGCCTCGACGAGCGCCCGCTTGCAGTCCATCATGCCGACGCCGGTCTCCGCGCGCAGGTCGGCCACTAATTTCGACGTGATTTCCATGATTCCCTCGAGAGACCGGGGACCTGCACCCGAATCTCCGGTCTTGGTCCTCTGTCTTACGAGGCGTCCGCGACGACGGCCGTCTGCGAAAGCTCCGGGGTGCGAGGCCGATCCTCGAGCGACGGCGTTTCCTCGGCCATCCTCTCCTCGTGGGCATGGAGCCCTTCGAGGACGGCGTCGGCGATGCGCGAGCTGAAGAGCCGGATGGCGCGGATGGCGTCGTCGTTTCCGGGAATGACGTGGTCGATGACGTCCGGATCGCAGTTGGTGTCCACGACCGCTACGACCGGAATCCCGAGAATGTTCGCTTCCTTGACCGCGATGTACTCCTGCTTCGGGTCGATGACGAAGAGCGCGTCCGGCAGCTCGTCCATCTCCTTGATCCCGGTCAGGTTCTTCTGGAGCTTCTCCTTCTCGCGCTCGAGACGCAGACGCTCCTTCTTGGTCAGGTTCTCGTTATCCTCTTGCGCCAGCACGCCCTCGATCTCTTTCAGGCGGTGGATGGACTTGCGGATCGTCGAAAAATTCGTGAGGGTCCCGCCGAGCCAGCGGGTGTTGACGAAGAACATCCCGCAGCGGTTTGCCTCTTCATAGATGGCGTCTTGCGCCTGCCGCTTGGTCCCCACGAACAGAAGGTTCTTTCCGGAGGCGGCGAGCTCCGTCACGAATTTCGCGGCGTCCTTGAACTGCTTGAGGGTTTTCTGCAGGTCGATGATGTAAATCCCGTTGCGTTTGCCGAAAATGAAACGCTTCATTTTCGGATTCCACCGTTTTGTCTGATGCCCGAAGTGGACTCCCGCTTCGAGCAGCTCCTTCATCGAGATCGAGACCAGGAAACACCTCCCTTTCCGCCGGATTCCGTCGGCGCGAATCGAGCCTTTACCGTTTGCTGAACTGGAAGCGCGCCCGAGCGCCGCGCTGTCCGTACTTCTTGCGTTCCTTCATCCGGGGGTCGCGGGTCAGGAATCCTTCTTTCTTCAGCTTCCCCCGCAGCTCCGCGTTGTACTCCGTCAGGGCGCGGGAGATTCCATGGCGGATGGCCCCGGCCTGTCCGGAGGCGCCGCCGCCGGCCACGCGGACGAGGATGTCGAACTTCTCCGCCGCGTCCACGGAAAGCAGCGGCTGCTTGATGATCATCTTGAGAACGTTGTTCGGGAAGTACTCGTCGAGAGGTCGCTTGTTGATGGTGATGGCCCCGGTTCCCGGAAACAGCCGGACGCGCGCCATCGACGTCTTGCGGCGGCCGGTGGCCTTGTGCTGGATTTCGACCGTCAAATTGCCTCCGTCGTGCGCGGGGCGGCCGTACGCTTCACGGGCGCAAGAGCCTTGGGCTTCTGCGCGTCGTGCGGGTGCGACCCTCCCTTGTAAACCTTGAGCTTCCGGATCTGCTTACGGCCGAGCTTCGATTTGCCGAGCATTCCCTTCACCGCTTCCTCGATCAACCTCTCCGGATGGCGAGCCTGGACCTCCCGAGCCGTCGCCTCTTTCAAGCCGCCCGGGTAACCGGAGTGCCTGCGGTAGAGCTTCTCGTCGAGCTTGCGCCCGGTCAGCCGGACCTTCTGCGCGTTCGTGACGATCACGAAATCACCGGTATCCAGGTACGGGACGTATCCCGGCCGGTGCTTGCCCGAAAGCACGGTCGCGATGCGCGTGGCGAGCCGTCCCAGCACCTGGTTCGATGCGTCCACGACGTACCATTCGTGCCGGATCTCTTTTGCGGAAACCATGGGCGTACCTGAAGCCATGTCAACCCCGTAAAAACTTTCAATCGTGACGCGCAGGACCAGGGGGCGGCGCGTCGAGGGACGGAAAACGCCCTTCCAGGGGGCGCGTAAGAATACGCAAGCCGTCCGGGGCTGTCAAATACGAGAACCGCCCCTGATAGCTTCTGCCACCGTGGAACTCCTCGACGGGACTTCGGTGGCAAAGCGGATCCGAGAGGAGGCTGCGACCGCCGCCCGGGTCTTCTCCCCTCCTCCCCGGCTGGTGGTCCTCCTTCTCGGCAGCGACCCGGCCTCGGAGACCTACGTCGCGGCGAAGAGACGGGCGGCACAGGACGCCGGGATCCGCGCGGACACCGTGCGACTGGCCCCGGGCTCGCCGCCCGAAGCGCTCCTGGCGGCGGTCGGACGCGCGAACGACGATCCGGACGTGGACGGCCTGCTGGTCCAGATGCCGCTTGAGCCGGGGCACCACGCGTCGCGCGTGATCGACTCGATTGATCCGGAAAAGGACGTCGACGGCCTGCATCCGGAGAACGTCGGCCTCCTCCACCAGGGCCGTCCCCGATTCGTGCCCTGTACCCCCGCCGGCATCCTCGCCCTCTTGGACGATTTCGGCGTGCCGATCGCCGGAAGCCGGGCCGTCGTGCTGGGTCGAAGCGGCCTCGTCGGAAAGCCTCTCGCGGCGCTCCTGACTTCGCGCGACGCGACGGTGACGCTTTGCCACTCCCGCACCCGCGACCTCGCCGCCGTCTGCCGCGAAGCGGATCTGCTCGTGGCCGCGATCGGACGACCCGGATTCGTCACGGGGGACTTCGTGCGTGAGGGGGCGACCGTCGTCGACGTCGGGGTCAACCGCCTGACGTCGCTCGAGGATGCGCCGCTCAATCTTCAGGGCTCCGGACGGATCCGGGAAGCGATCGCGACGAAGGGCCGCGCGCTCGTGGGCGACGTGGACTTCGACGACGTCTCGCGGGTCGCGGCGCGGATCACGCCCGTGCCGGGCGGCGTCGGGCCGCTCACGGTCGCAATGCTCCTGGCGAACACCGTGCGGGCCGCTCGGGTCCGCCGGGACCGCGGGGAGAGAGCCCGATGACGCGCCGGATTCTCCTCCTCGGCAGCTCGGCCTGTCATCCGACGGGGTTCCTCGACCACGCGGAGCCGGAGATCCGGGACTTCTTCAGAGGAACCCGGCGCGTTCTCTTCTTTCCCTGGGCCTTGCGCGACCGCGATGCCTACGCGGCGAAGGTCCGCGAGCGGCTCGGGCGCATGGGGTTCGAGGTGGACTCGGCCCACGAGACGCCGGACGCGGTCCGCGCGGTCGAGAACGCGGAGGCCATCTTCCTCGGCGGGGGAAACACCTTTCGACTCTTGAAGACGATCTACGAGCTCGACCTCCTGGTTCCCTTGCGACGGCGCGTCCGGGAGGGAATGCCGTACGTCGGCTCGAGCGCGGGCTCCAACGTCGCCTGCGCGACCATCCGCTCGACGAACGACATGCCGATCGTCGAGCCCCCGAGCCTGACGGCGCTCGGGCTCGTGCCCTTCAACCTGAACCCCCACTATCTCGACCCGGACCCGACCTCGACGCACAAGGGAGAGACCCGCGAGGAGCGGATCGCGCAGTTCCACGAGGAGAACGGGGAGCCGGTCGTCGGCCTGCGGGAGGGAGCGATTCTGCGGATCGAAGGTGGGAACGCCTCCCTTCGCGGAATCGCGCGGGCCCGGCTCTTCCGGAAAGGCGAGCCGCCCGCCGAATTCTCGCCGGGCGATCGGCTCGACTTCCTTCTTGGCCAGGAATAATTCGGCGATAGGTTATTTTTACCTAATTAAATTCGGCGGCTAGTTACCCGCACGCCATCGAAAAATTCTCCCTTTACGAAAACGTTCGTATTAGGTTTGCAAATCCGGGAACGGACATGACGAAGGATCCTCCCCGTCCCACGCCGTCGGAGCTCGAGATCTTGAGCGTGCTCTGGGACGCGGGGCCGTCCACGGTCCGGCAGGTCCAGCAGACGCTCGACGCCCGGCGGCCCACCGGCTACACCACCGTCCTGAAGCTTCTCCAGATCATGACAAAGAAGGGGCTGGTCCGCCGCGACGAGAGGGAGCGGGCGCATCGTTACGCGCCCCGTCTTCCCCGCGAACGCACCGAGCAGCAGATCGTCGGAGACCTGGTCGACCGGGCATTCGGCGGCTCGTCTTCCCGACTGGTCATGCGGGCGCTGTCCGCGAGGAAGGCGACCCCGGAGGAGCGGGATCGAATCCGCGCGCTGTTGGACGAAATCGAGAGGGAGAGGCGATGACTGCATCGACTCTTTTCTCGAGCCACTTCTTTTCGGCGCTCGGCGAAGTGCACCTGGGGCTTCTTTTCTCTGGCCCGCTTCTTGCTCGATTTTTCTCCTTACAAATCTTTCTGGTGGAGGACCTCGGATGAAGTTTTTGAAAGACAGCGATGCGGCGATCCGGACCGCGGGAATGCTGATCGGCGGGCTCGGGCTCGGGGCGGCCCTGATGTACGTGCTCGATCCGGAGCGCGGGAAGAGGCGCCGCGCTCTCGTCCGGGACAGGGCGGTTCGGGCGGTGAACCGCGCGAGCGACACTCTCGGCGTCCGCTCGCGGGACTGGAGAAACCGCGCCCGCGGCGTAGCGGCGCAGGTGAAGGCGATGACGCAGACCGAGGCGGTCGACGACGCGGTGCTGGAGGAGCGCGTGCGTGCGGAGCTCGGCCGCTCGGTCTCGAATCCGCGACCGATCGACGTCACGGCGCTCGCCGGGACCGTGACGCTCTGCGGGCCGGTCGTGATGGGCGAGCTCGACGATCTCCTCTCGGCCGTCCGCGGGGTCTCCGGGGTCGTCAACGTAGAGAACCGGCTCGAGATGTACGCATCGGGCGACGACATCCCCGGGCCGCAGGGCGCTGCCCGCCGCAAGGCGGAGCGCGTCCTCGATCGCTGGGAGTCGGCCGAGGCGAAGAGCTAGACTCCCCGGTCGTGGAGTCGGTCGTCGGAATCTTCCGTAAAGCGGAGCCGGCCAGGCGGGCTGCCGATGCCATGGTCCGGGGGGGCGTTTCTCGCGAAAGCGTGAGCGTTCTGACCCCGGCCAGCTCGGAGGCGGAGATTCATTCCCGCGTTGCGACGAGCGAGACCGAAGGGTCCGGCATGGGCAAGGCTCTCGGCGGCGTGGTCGGCGGCGCGGCGGGCGCGGCGGCGGCGAGCCTCTTGATCCCCGGTGTGGGGCCGGTCGTCGCGACAGGCGTGCTCGCCTGGGCGCTCTTCGGCGCCGGAGGGGCGGTTGGCGGCGCGATCGCCGGCGGCGCGCTGGAAGAAAAGATGTCCCGCGGTCTTCCAAAGGACGAGCTCTACCTCTACGAAGACGCGTTGAGGCGAGGTCACTCGGTCGTCTTCGCGCTGGTCGAAGAGGACCAGGTGGCCCGCACGCGGGCGGCGCTCGAGGCCGAGGGGGCAGAAAGCCTGGACGCCGCGAGAGAGAGCTGGTGGGTCGGGATCCGCGACGCCGAGAGGGCCGACTACGAGCGCGACGGGGCGAGCTTCGCGGCTGCGGAGCCCGCCTACCGTCGAGGCTTCGAAGCGGCGATGCGGCCCCGCTTTCGCGGCCGCCGCTACGAAGAGGCATCGAACGACCTGCGGCATCTTCATCCCGAGCATTTCGGGACGGACGACTTCCGCCGCGGATACGAACGCGGCCTCCGTCACGCGCGCAAGCTCCGATAAGATCCTCTCGACGACTGTGAAGACGGTGCTCGCTATCGCCGCGCTGGCGACGCTCCTGTTTGCCTCCCTCGCGGCGGCTGCGCCGGACGCGCCGCCCATCGCCGTGAAAGTTGCCCGCCTCCTCGACGTGAAAACCGGCCGATACGTCGACCGGCCCGTCGTCGTCGTCCGCGGCGATCTCGTCGAGGAGGTCGCGCGTGAAGCGCCCGCCGGCGCTCGCGTGATCGACCTGGGAGATCGGACTCTCCTGCCCGGTCTGATCGATACCCATACGCACGTGCTTCTCCAGGGGGACGCGACGGAGGCCGAGTACGAGCAGCAGATCCTGAAGGAATACCCAGCGCACCGGGTGGCGCGGGCGGTGCGCGCGCTCAAGATCGCGCTCGAGCACGGCTTTACCACGCTCCGCGACCTGGAGACCGAGGGCGCCTCCTATGACGACGTGGCGCTGCGCGACGCAGTCAACGAGGGGGTGATCCCGGGGCCCCGCCTCCAGGTCGCGGGTCCCGCCCTATCGACGACGGGGACGTACCCGATTCTCCACTTCCGCCCGGACTGGAAATTTCCGACCGGCGTGCAGCTCTGCGACGGCGCGGACGGATGCCGCCGCGCCGTGCGGGAGCAGCTGTCCTACGGAACGGACTGGGTCAAGATCTACGCGAACACCGGCGGCCTTCACACGACGTCGGACGGCTACGTCGATTCGCCGCCGAACTGGACGAAGGAAGAGCTCGCGGCGGTCGTCTCCGAGGCTCACACGCGCGGCGCGAAAGTGGCGGCGCATGCGACTTCCGACACCGGCGCGCGAATCGCGGTCGAAGCGGGAGTGGACTCGATCGAGCACGGCGACTCGATCCGGCCGGAGCTCGCGCGCGAGATGGCGCGCAGGGGGATCTTTCTGTCCCCCACGCTGACGGTTACCGCCTACGTGGCCGAGCCGCGCGCGAAGGAAGGTCGTCGAATCTGGGCCGAGATCCCAAGTCGCACGCGCGATCGATCGCGAACTGCCGGCAGGCCGGTGTGAAGATCGCCTTCGGAACCGACGCCGGCGGCTTCCCCTGGACCGAGATCAACCAGGCCCGGGAGTTCGAGCACGAAGTCCGCGTCGGAATGTCGGCTCTCGAAGCCGTCCGCAGCGCGACGACGGTCGCCGCGGAGCTCCTGGGGCTCGCGGGGAAGATCGGCGTCGTCGAGAAGGGCGCGCGGGCGGACCTCGTCGCGGTCCCCGGGGATCCCCTGAAGGACGTCGGCGTCCTGTCGAGGGTGGATTTCGTGATGAAAGCGGGGGAAGTCGTTCGCGCGCCGGCTCCCTGATCCGTGCTTCGAATCGGCTTGACGGGCGGGCTCGCGTCGGGCAAGTCGACGGTCGCGGCGCATCTCTCCGCGCTCGGCGCCGCGGTCTTCGACGCGGATCGCATCGTCGCCGACCTCTACCGTCCGGGCGGACCCGGAGAGAAAGCGGCCGCCGAGCTCTTCGGAACCGAAGTCCTGGATCCGCGCGGCGCGGTGGATCGGACTCGTCTCGCGCAGATCGTCTTTGCCGACCCGGCGAAGCGTCATGCGCTCGAGTCGCGGATTCATCCGATGGTGGGAGCCGAGATCGAACGGCTGTTCGAAGAAGCCCGGAGAAAGGGCGCAAGCGTCGCCGTCGCCGAGGCGTCCCAGCTCCTCGAGGCCGCGAAAGAGAACCGCTATGACCGCGTGCTGCTCGTCGTCGCGCCGGATGAGGAACGGATCGCGCGCTGGAGCGGGAAAGGCGGCGACCTCGACGATGCCCGGCGCCGGATGGCGGCGCAGATCTCCCCGGAGGAGGCGCGGCGGCGCGCCACCGATGTATTGGTCAACGACGGCTCGCTCGAGGAGCTGAAAGAAAAGGTCGAAGCACTTTTTCACTCGTGGACGAAGGAGTAGCATGCGGACGTGCCCTCCCGTCCTGCGATCTCCGCCAAACCCATCACGGCTCGCGACGGGGACGTCGTTCTTCTGGTCGGCACCATCAAAGGAGCTTTTCTCTTCCGCTCCGACCGCTCGCGGCGGAGGTGGGACGTCGGCGGCCCGCATTTCGCGGGCCAGTCGGTCTATGCGATGGCCTACGACGGGCGCGACGGACGCCACCGAATCTGGGCGGCGCCCAAGAGTCTCCACTGGGGAGCGGAGCTCTGCGCGAGCGACGATTTCGGGCGCCGCTGGAGCCGGCCGGACGTGCCGCGGATCTCCTTTCCAGAGACCTCGGGAGCTTCGCTCGCAAACGTCTGGCAGATCGAGCCGGGTTTAGACGACGAGCCCGACCGTATCTTCTGCGGGGTCGAACCGTCCGCGCTCTTCGAGACGCGGGATGCCGGGGAGAGCTGGTCCCTGAACGAGGGCCTGTGGAACCACCCGCACCGGGCGCGCTGGATGCCGGGGGGCGGCGGGCTCTGTCTCCACACGATCCTGACCGATCCGGCGCGGCGCGAGCGCCTGACGATCGCGACGTCCACCGGCGGCGTGTACCGCACCGACGACGGCGGCAAGACGTGGCAGGCGAGAAACCGCGGCATCCGGGCCGACTTCCTGAAGGAGAAGGAGCCGGAGTTCGGACAGTGCGTCCACAAGGTCGCGCGGCATCCGTCGCAGCCGGATCGCCTCTTCCTGCAGCACCACTTCGGCCTCTACCGATCGGACGACGGAGGCGACACGTGGCGCGAAGCGGCGAAAGGAGTCCCGTCCGACTTCGGCTTCGCGATGGCGATCCATCCGCGCAACGCCGAAACGGTCTACATCGTCCCGCTCCAGTCGGATGAGTTTCGCTGCCCGCCGGAGGGGAAGCTCCGCGTGTATCGAACGCGCGACGGCGCCCGGTCGTGGAAGCCGCTCGCCCGCGGCCTCCCTCAGACGAACTGCTACGACACGGTCCTGCGCGATGCCCTCGCGGTCGACCGTGAGGACCCGGTGGGCGTGTACTTCGGGACGCGGGATGGACGCCTCTACGCCTCGCGCGACGAGGGAGAGAGCTGGTCGCTCGTAGCGGAGAATCTTCCGGCCGTCACGTGCGTCCGCGCCGCGACGGTGAGCGGCCGTGCGAAAGCGCGGGCCCGGGTGCCGGCCGCAAAACCGCGGACGGTCGAGCGGCGGCGGCGGAAGAAGGCGGCCTGATGCCGGTCCATTTCTTCGTGCCCGGCCCGCTGCGCGACTTCGCCGAGGGCCGTTCCCGGGTCGACCTGGAGAGCTGCCCGGCAACGCTCGCCGAGGCGCTCGCCGCGCTCGCCGCGAAATATCCGGGCGTCGCGCGGCGCGTTCTGGACGAGCGGGGCGAGGTCCGCCCCCACGTCAACCTCTTCGTCGGCGCGGACTGCGTCCGTTTCGGCGACGGGCTCGCGACACCGATTCCGGACGATTGCGAGATCGCGATCCTGCCCGCGGTCAGCGGAGGCTGATCCGCGCCGAGGGTGACGAAGACCATCCCGGAATACCTCGCTCGCGGCGCCGAGCCTGAAGTGGCCCTCGCGAATTCGATCGAGGAAGATTTCGGGCACGCGCTCGAGATCGCGGCGTACGCCGAGAACGACAGCCTCCTCGAAACGATCCGCTCCGTTCCGGCCGGCCCCATGGGTCCTGTGCTCGTGATCGTCGTCGTCAACGCGCGCGCCGATTCGCCGACGGAAGTCCACGAGGCGAACCGGGCGGTTCTGCAAGAGATCGCCCGGGTCTTCGGTCCGTCCCGGACCGTTTCCACGGACCCTCCGGCTCGTTTCTCCGATCATCCCCACGGCCGGCTGCTCGTCATCGATCGCTCCGCTCCCGGTCACTTTCTGCCGCCCGGGCAGGGCATCGGCCTCGCTCGGAAAATCGGGTGCGATCTCGTGCTCCGCCTGCGAGCGGCGGGCCGCATCGCATCGCCCTGGATCCACGCGACCGATGCCGACACGGTTCTGCCCGGCGACTACTTCGAGCAGATCGCCGGGGTCGGGGCTGACCGCGCCGCGGCCGCGATCTATTTCTTCGAGCACCGGTTCTCCGAACAAGGGTCGCTCGCCCGCGCCGGTCGCCTGTACGAGATCTCGCTGCGCTACCAGACGCTCGGCCTGGCGTGGGCCGGGTCGCCGTACGCCTACCAGAGCATGGGGTCGTGCCTCGCGATCCAGGCGTCCGCGTACGCCCGGGTCGACGGGTTTCCGAAGAAAAGGGAAATCGAGGATTTCACGATCTTGAACGATCTCGCGAAAATCGGCGCGATCGAGCGACTGGCGGGAAGTCCGATCCAGCTGGCCGGCAGGATCTCGACGCGGGTTCCCATCTCCACCGGGCAGGCGCTCTCGGTCCTCGTCGGCAAGCGCGGGGCCGGGAAGTCGTTCCGCCTTCATCACCCGCTCGTCTATGCCCACTTAGCCGCCTGGCTTCGCGTGCTCGGCGCAATCGCGCGGCGGGGCCCCGATCTCTCGGCGCCACTGACCGCCCTTCCGCGGGAAAACCCGTTCTTCCGCGCCGACCTGCTGGAAGAGGCGCTCGGCAACATGGGAGCTTTCGCCGCCGTGCGCGCGGCAGTCCAGGAACCGGGCGACGAGATCACGGTCCTGCGCCGGCTCCACTCCTCCTTCGACGCCTTTCGCACCCGCGAGCTCTTGGACGCTCTGCGCGACGGCGGGATCGCGTCGCTGCCGTACCGCGAGGCGCTTTCGGAAGCGCCGTTCGCGGGCCTGGCCGACTCCACGGTAGAGGACCTGGAAGAGCTTCGCTCGGTTCTCGCGCAGGAGGAGCGCCTCCTCGCTATCGCGCCCGCCGGGGTGCCGTCGTTAGAGCCCGAGCAGGCTTGACCGGCCGACTGACTTACGCCATAATTACGCCTCATGGAGACCGAGGAGAAGATCCGACTCCTCATGTCCCAGGCCCTCTCCGACCGGGAGGGGAACGGGCCACTGACGG
Source organism: Thermoanaerobaculia bacterium (assembly GCA_036395755.1). Classification (GTDB taxonomy): domain Bacteria; phylum Acidobacteriota; class Thermoanaerobaculia; order UBA5066; family Gp7-AA6; genus Gp7-AA6. The sequence continues at coordinate 70,934 of DASWCZ010000094.1, read as the reverse complement.
ATCTCGCGACGAGACTCCGGGCACGGCAGCCTCTCGATCCCATCAACATCCGGTCGTTCGCGGACCGCGGTTTCGGGAAGACCCTCCTCTTCCGGATCCTGCTCACCAACGCCTGCGCCTTCTCGTGTGACTACTGCCCGATGCGAGCCGGCCGCGAAATCCCGCGGCACGCGCTCTCCCCCTCGACGCTCGCCGACGTTTTCTTAACGGCCTACGGGCGCGGGTGGGTCTCCGGGCTCTTCGTCACGACCGGAATCCCGAAGAGTGCCCGCTTCGCGATGGACCGGTTGATCGAGCTCGTCGAAATCCTGCGGTTGCGCCGCCGCTACACGGGATACCTCCACGCGAAGGCTGTCGCCGGCGCCGAGGCGGAGCAGATCGACCGGCTGGTGGATCTGTGCGACCGCGTCTCGTACAACCTCGAAGCGGCGTGCCAGGCGACGCTCGACCGGGTCGCGCCGGAGAAGAACTTCGCGGACGGTCTCGCTCTCCTCCGCAGGGTGCGCGATCGATCGCGGTCGCTCGGAGCGCGGCGGGCCAAAGGGGATCCGCGTCCCGCGGGACGCGCCGCGGCGGCGGGGACGACCGCGCAATTCGTCGTTGGCATCGGGCCCGAGGCCGACCGAGACTTCCTCGAGACGAGCCATCGCCTCTGGCGCGAACGCGCTCTCCACCATCCGCACTTCGCCGCGTTCCGACCCATCGAGGACACGCCTCTCGAAGACGAGCGGGAGACGCCAGTCCTACGCGAGAACCGGCTCTACCAGGCCGACCACCTCCTTCGCGAGTACGGCTTCGAGCCGGAGGACCTCGTGTACGGGGCGGACGGGAACCTGCCTCTCTCGCGCGACCCGAAACTCACGTGGGCGCTCGCCCATCCGGAGCGATACCCCGTCGACGCCGCGAGCGCCGATCGGGAAACGTTGCTCCGGGTGCCGGGCCTCGGTCCGCGGATCGTCGACCGTCTTCTGTCACTCCGCCGCTCGGTTACGGGGCTCGACCTCGCGAGTTTCTCGAAGCTCGGGGCCGTCGCATCCCGCGCCCGCGGGTTCCTCGCCTGGCGAGGGAAAACGCTGGGCGCGCGGGCGATCCAGGAATCCCTCTTCCCTCCCGAGGAGTTCCCCGAGCCCTCCCGGGTTTACAGCTTTTCTCCCGGCACGTTTCGGTAGGAGTCGCGCCGCCGTCTTGCAATTAAATCCGGCAGTATGTATAAATATACAGATGGACCGGATCCGGGCGAGCGTGGCAGGGGCGTCGGGGTACGCGGGCGGGGAGCTCGTTCGCTGGCTCGCGCATCATCCGGGCGTTCAAGTCGTGCACCTGACGGCGTTCCGCGAGCAGGGACGTCCGCTTGCGGACGTCTTTCCGAACCTCCGGGGCTTCGCCGATCACAAGTTAAACGGCACCGGCTGGCGGCAGATGGCAGAGGACTCCGACGTGGTCTTTCTCGCGCTTCCCCATGGCGCCGCGATCGAGGCGGTTCCGACGCTCCTCGAGGGCACCGCGCGGGTGATCGACCTCGGGGCCGACTTCCGCTTGAAGGACGCGGCGACCTACGCCCGCTGGTACGGTTCCGACCACGGCGCCGCCCCGCTCCTCCAGGAGGCTGTCTACGGGCTTCCCGAAGCCAACCGGGAGAGAGTCCGCTCCGCGCGCCTGGTCGCCAACCCCGGCTGCTATCCCACGGCGGCGGCGCTCGCGCTTCTCCCGCTGCTGGCGAGCGGCCACGTCCGCGGGCCCGTGATCGTGGATGCGAAGTCGGGCGTCTCCGGCGCGGGCCGCAGTCCGTCCGCCGCGACGCACTTTTCCGAGGTCAATGAGAACGTCAAGCCGTACAAGCTGGGCGAGCACCAACACGGTCCCGAAATGGAGCAGACGTTCGCGGAGGCCGGCAGTCCGGTATCCGTGTATTTCGCCCCGCACCTCGCGCCGATGACCCGCGGGATCTTAGCGACGTGCTATGCGCCGCTCGCGGAGAAGCTCGACGCCGCCGACCTGCTCGCGCTCTATCAGACGGCCTACGCGAAGGAGCCCTTCGTCCGCGTTCTCGAGCACGATCTTCCCCAGACGAAAGCGACGCTCGGCGCGAACTTCTGCGACGTCGCCGTGCGCGTCGACGGGCAGCGCGGCCTGGCGGTCGTCGTCTCCGCGATCGATAACCTCGTCAAGGGCGCGGCAGGCCAGGCGATCCAGAACATGAACCTGATGTTCGGCCTCCCGGAGACCGAAGGTCTCTGGGCGGCCGGGATGTATCCGTGATGAAGAGGTCCGGCCAGACCCTGACCGACGCCGAGACGGTCACCCGCACGGACGGAAACGCCGCCAGCCCGACGGGCTTCCGCGCAGCCGGAATCCACAGCGGCGTCAAGCGGGAAAATCCAGACCTCGCGCTTCTCGTCTCGGAGGTTCCCTGCTCCGCGGCCGGCGTCTTCACGACGAACAGGGTGAAAGCCGCGCCGGTCAAGTACACACAGCGCGCGATCGCCTCGGGGCGAGCGCAGGCCGTCGTCGTCAACAGCGGCAACGCCAACGCGTGCACCGGCGAGCCCGGCCTCGCCGACGCCGCCGAGATGGCGCGAATCGCAGGCGAGGCGCTGGGTCTCGACGCCGGGCTGGTTCTCGTCGCGTCCACCGGGGTGATCGGCGTCCCCCTTCCCATGGACGCCATCCGGCGGGGGATCCCCCGCGCCGCCGCGGATCTCTCCGCCGGCGGAGGAAACGCCGCCGCGGAAGCCATCCGGACCACCGACACCTTCCCGAAAACCTGCGCGGTGGAACTCGAGATCGACGGGGTCGAAGTGACGATCGGAGGGATGGCGAAGGGCGCGGGAATGATCCATCCGAGCCTCGCGACCACGCTCTGCTTCCTGACGACGGACGCGGCCCTGCCCCCCGCCGTTCTGCGGCGGGCGCTGACGCACGCGGTCGCCGGGTCGTTCAACTCGATCACCGTCGACGGCGACACGAGCACCAACGACACGCTCCTCGTGCTCGCGAACGGCCGGGCCGGCGGCGCTCCCATCACGAACGGCGAGTCGTTCTCGCGCTTCACGGCGGGTTTGACCGCCGTCGCGTCGGAGCTCGCGCGCATGGTTGTGCGCGACGGAGAGGGCGCGACGAAGCTCGTCTCGATCGCGGTCGAGGGAGCGGTCTCTGATGCCGAGGCGCACCAGGCCGCGATGACGGTCGCCAACTCGCTGCTCGTCAAGACCGCTCTCCACGGCGGCGAGCCAAACTGGGGAAGGATCCTGGCGGCGCTCGGGCGCTCCGGCGTCGAGATGGCCGAGGAGACGACGGACGTCTTCTTTGGAGAGCTCGCGGTCGTCCGCGGCGGCCTGGGCCTGCCGGAAGTGTGGGACGCCGCCGCGGCGGTGCTCGAGGGAAAAGAAATTGCGATCCGCATCCGCCTGAGCGTCGGGACCGGCGCCTCGCGCGTCTGGACCTGCGACCTCTCGGAGGAGTACGTGCGGATCAACGGGAGCTACACGACATGAGCGGAACCTGGAACGGCTTCTCGGCCAATCCCGACGCGATCGGGTCTTCGCTCGCGCAGGCGCTCCGCTACGTCGCGGCGTGGCGGGGCAGAACAGTCGTGGTCAAGTTCGGCGGCAGCGCCGTCGATTCGGCCGCGACAGGGACGGTGCCCGAGGACCTCGTCCTCCTCCAGCAGGCGGGCGTCCGCCCGATCCTCGTGCACGGCGGCGGCCCGGAGATCACTCGCGAGATCGAGAGCGCCGGAGGATCTTCGCAATTCGTGGACGGACTCCGGGTGACCGACGCGAAGACGATGGAGATCGTCGAGCGGGTTCTCGGTGGCGCCGTCAACAAGCGGCTTGTGAACCTGATTGCGCACGCCGGCGGCCGCGCTGTGGGCGTCTCCGGGAAAGACGCGCGGGTTCTGCACGCGAAGCCGCACGCTCGCTCGCTCGAGCTCGGTTTCGTCGGCGAGGTCGACCGGGTCGAGCCGCGGATCGTGGAAGTCCTGCTCGGAGAAGGCTTCCTTCCCGTCGTCGCATCGCTCGGCGTCGGGTCCGACGGACGCGCGTACAACTTGAACGCCGACACGGCGGCCGCCGCGCTCGCGGTGGCCATGCGCGCGGACAAGCTGGTCCTGCTGACCGACGTCCCCGGGATCTATCGGGAAATCTCGGGAGGCCGCGAGCTCCTCTCCGAGCTTTCGCCGGAGGAAGCGCGCACTCTCGTGACCGGCGGCGTCGTTTCCCGCGGCATGATCCCGAAAGTCGAAGCCGCGCTCGCGGCCGTCGAAGGAGGCGTTCCCTCCGCGCACATCGTCGGCGCAGAGACGCCGCACTCGCTCCTCCTCGAGCTCTTCACCCGGTCCGGCGTCGGCACGATGATCCACCCCGTCACGCCCGAGCCCATGGCGCTGGCGTCGCCCGCATGACCGAGAAACGCGAGCTCGCCGGCACCGCTTCGGTGATCCGGGAAGCGGACCGCGTCCTCTTCCGCAACTACAAGCGCGCGCCGGTCGCTTTCTCGCACGGACGGGGCGTTCGGCTCTTCGACCTGGAGGGGCGGGAGTACCTGGACTTCATCGGCGGGATCGCGGTGTCCTGCCTCGGCCACGCCCACCCGGCGCTCGTCCGCGCGATCTCCGGACAGGCGGCGCGCTACGTCCACGTCTCGAACCTCTACCAGATCCCGGAACAGGTCGAGGCGGCACGGCGCTTGACCGCTCTCGCCGGGCTTCCCCGCGCGTTCTTCTGCAACAGCGGCGCGGAGGCCAACGAAGCCGCGATCAAGCTCGCAAGGAAGCGCGGGAAATCCGTGAAGGGGCCAGACTCCCACGAGATCCTGGTGACCCACAACTCGTTCCACGGCCGGACGCTCGCAACTCTTGCGGCCACCGGAAACGCCCGTTATCAGTTGGGGTTCGAGCCGATGCCGGCCGGCTTCCGGTTCGTCCCCTACGACGATTTGGACGCGATGCGCCGTGCAGTGACTCCAGCGACCGTTGCGATTTTAGTCGAGCCCGTGCAGGGAGAGGGCGGCATCGTCCCGCCTTCGAACGGATACCTCGCGGGCCTCTCCGCGCTCGCCGAGCGGAACGATCTGCTCCTCCTCTTCGACGAGGTCCAGACGGGGATCGGGCGCACCGGCAAGATGTTCGCGTTCGAGCATTCCGGCATCCGGCCCGACGTCGTGACGCTCGCCAAAGGCGTCGCCGGCGGGGTACCGGCGGGCGTCGTCCTCGCGACGGAGGAGGCCGCGTCGCACTTCGTGCCGGGAGACCACGGCTCGACGTTCGGCGGCAACGCGCTCGCCTCCGCCGCGATCTGCGCCGTCCTCGACGCGATCGAAAGGGAGGGTCTCGTCGGGAACGCCGCGGCAATGGGAACGCTTCTCGCAAAGGGCCTCGAAAAGCTGCGGGAGAGCCAGCCGTTCTTGGGGGAGATCCGCGGCGAGGGTCTGTTGGTCGGCGCGGACCTGTCGATCGAGGCGGCCCCGGTCGTCGAGGCGTGTCTCGCGCGCGGCCTTCTCGTGAACGCCGTCCGGCCCAACACCTTGCGATTCGCTCCCCCGCTTATCGTCTCAGCGGCGGAGGTGGATGCGGCGGTGCGAATCCTCGACGAGGCTCTCGCCGCGGTCTCGTCGCCGGAAACACGATCGGAGAAAGGAAGGGAAATCGCGTGAACGTCGAAAAGGTCGCGCTCGCGTACTCCGGAGGTCTCGATACGTCGGTCATCATTCCCTGGCTGCGAGAAGCGTACGGCTGCCAGGTCGTCGCGGTCGTGGCGAACGTCGGGCAGATCGAGAACTTCGCCGCCGTCGAGCGGAAAGCCCTCGCGAGCGGCGCGATCGAATGCCGCGTCGTCGACGTCAAGAACGTCTTCGTCTCGGACTACGTCTTTCCGGCGCTCCGCGCCGGTGCGGTCTACGAAGGCCGCTACTTGCTCGGCACCGCGCTCGCGCGGCCCTTGATCGCGCGCGTCCAGGTCGAGGTCGCGAAGGAGACCGGCTGCGACGCGCTCGCGCACGGCTGCACGGGAAAAGGGAACGACCAGGTTCGCTTCGAGCTCGCCTACCGGGCTCTTGCCCCGGAGCTGCCGATCATCGCGCCGTGGCGCGAGTGGACGCTCAAGTCGCGCGAGGACGAGATTGCCTATGCCGCGCGGCACGGCATTCCCGTGCCCGTCACGGCGGCGAAGCCCTACTCGATCGACCAGAACCTCTGGCACACCTCGTACGAGGGGGGGATCCTGGAGGATCCCGCGGTTGCACCTTCCGAAGACATGTTCCAGACGACCTGCGATCCCGCGAAGGCGCCCGACGAGCCCGAAGTCGTGGAGATCGAGTTCGAGCGCGGATTTCCGGTCGGCGTCAACGGCCGCCGGCTCCGGCCCGAAGAGCTCGTGGCCGCGCTCAACACGCTCGCCGGCGCGCACGGGGTCGGCCGGATCGACCTCGTCGAAAACCGCCTGGTCGGAATGAAGAGCCGCGGTGTCTACGAGACCCCGGCCGGAACCGTCCTCATGGCGGCGCTCTCGGATCTCGAATCCCTGACGCTCGACCGCGAGACCCACCACTTCCGCGAGACCATCTCACCCCGGTACGCCGAGCTCGTTTACAACGGGCTCTGGCACTCTCCGTTGCGGGCGTCCTTCGACGCCTTCCTGGAGAGCTCGCACCGGTGGGTCAGCGGCAGCGTCCGGTTGACGCTCTTCAAAGGCTTCTGTCTCGCAGTTTCCCGGACCTCGCCGTACTCGCTCTACCGGCACGACCTCGCGACGTTCGGAGAGGACGGCGTCTACGATCAGAAGGACGCGGCCGGGTTCAACAACCTCTGGGCGCTGCCCACGCGGGTCGTCGCGGCCGTGCGCCGCGAGACCGCTCGGCCGGCGCCGGAGCCGGCGCCGGTCACGAGCGAGTGAAGGACGAGCGCTCCACGGCAGCTCCCCCGCGCCCGCGGAAGCTCTGGGGCGGGCGGTTCGAGAGCGATCTCGACCCGGACATCCACCGCTTCACGTCTTCGCTGGCGTTCGACCGCCGCCTCGTCCGGCACGACGTGGTCGGAAGCCTCGCCCACGCCCGGATGCTCCGCGAGACCGGCGTGCTCTCGCCAAACGACGCGGCGGCGATCCTCTCGGGACTCTCCTCCCTCCTGACCGACCTCGAGGAAGGGCGTCTCGCGGTCGATGGCGATGACGAAGACGTCCACTCGTGGATCGAAAGGGAGCTCTTCGGCCGCATCGGGGAGCCCGCGGGCCGCCTGCACACCGCGCGCAGCCGCAACGACCAGACCGTGACCGCGCTGCGGCTTTTCGTTCGCGAAGCGATCGAGCAGATCCTGGAAACTCTGGTGGCGCTCGAGGAGACCTGGCTCTCCGCGGCTCGCGGGCATCGCGAGACCTGGATGCCCGGGTACACGCACCTCCAGCGGGGACAGCCGGTCAGCCTCGCCCACCACCTGCTCGCGCACCTGTGGTCGATTGCCTCGGACCGTCACCGCTTCGAGCGCGCCCACGCGAGCGCCGGAATTTCTCCGCTCGGCGCGGCCGCGGTCGCGGGAACGCCGCACCCGATCGAGCCCCGGCGGGCGGCGCAGCTGCTCGGGCTCGAAGAGACCTTCGCCAACAGCATCCACGCGGTCGCCGACCGCGATTTCGCCGTCGAGGCGGTTTTCGCCTGCGCTCTCACGGCGGTGCACCTCTCGCGATGGGCGGAGGAAGTCGTCCTCTGGACTTCGTCGGAGTTCGGCTTCGCTTCTCTGGACGACTCGGTCGCCAAGGGTTCGAGCCTGATGCCACAGAAGAAGAATCCGGAGCCGGCGGAGCTCATCCGCGGCAAAGCCGGCCGCGTGATCGGCGATCTGACCGCGCTCCTCGTCGTGTTGAAGGGTCTTCCCCTCGCGTACGACAGCGACCTCCAGGAAGACAAGGAGGCCGTGTTCGACGCTCTGGACACGATCCGCGGATGCCTAGGCGCGGCGCGGCGCGTATCGGCGGGCCTCGTCTTCCATCGAGAACGCCTGTCCGGCGCTCTCGCGGAGGGACATGCGACGGCGACCGACCTCGCCGACCACCTCGTCGGCCGCGGCGTCCCGTTCCGCACCGCCCACGAGCAGGCCGGCCGCGCGGTCCGCGAGGCGGAGAAACGCGGTAGCTCGCTCGCCGACCTCCCGCCGGAGGTCCTCGCGACCGCATGTCCCGACGCGGGCGCCGACGTGGCCGCATCTCTCTCCGCCGATCGGTCCGTCCGTTCCCGCCGCTCGAGAGGCGGGCCGGCGCCGGAAGCCGTGTCCGCGCAGATCGGGCTCGCGGAGCAGGAGATCGAGGGCGCCCGCGCGTGGCTCTCCCGCCGCAGAGCGCCGCCGATCTACCGGGCGCACCGCGAAGGGAAGCTTCTCGACGGGGAGATCGCGTGAACAAGGCGGCGCGGGAGCGGGCCATCCGCGCGATCGTGTCCGGCCAGCCGGTCGGAACCCAGGCGGAGCTCGCGCGGGAGCTCCGCCGGCGCGGCGCCGCCGTGACTCAGGCGACCGTCTCCCGCGACGTCAAGCGGCTCGGTCTCGTCAAGGTCGCCGACCCGACCGGCGCATACCGCTACGCGATCCCGAACGGGACGCCTGCTGCGACCTCCTCCTCCGAGGAGAATCTGCGCAACGCGTTCCGGGAGTTCGTGACGGCCCTCGCCGCCGGAGAAGCCTTTTTCCTCGTCCAGACGCTGCCGGGCCGCGCGAATGCCGTGGCGATCGCGATCGACGAGGCGCGCCGTCGCGAGCTCGCTGGCACGATCGCAGGGGACGACACGATTCTCGTGATGGTGCGGAAGTCGCGGGATTCCAAGAGCGCGCGCCGGTCGCTCGAGACGCTTCTCCGTTAGAACGGATACCCGATCGAGAAGAAGAACTTGCCGGTCTCCTTGCGGGTGCCGGCGGGCACGCGGAAAATCGGGGCGCCCTTGTCGTCGACCGCCACGATCTCGAAGGGAACGGTTCGCGCATCGACCGGCCAGCCGTACTCGACCCGGACCGGGCCGATCGGCGTCATGTAGCGCAGCCCGACCCCGACCCCCTGCCGCAGGCCGTCCGCTCCCTCGAGGGCAACCCGGATGTCCCCGGGTCGCTTCCAGACCTGCGCGGCGTCGTAGAACAGGGTACCCCCCAGGTTTCCGAATATGGGGAAGCGGAACTCGGCGTTCAACCCGAGAAATCCGTTGCCGCCGACGATTCGCGGGCCGGCATCGCAGTCGTAGGAAGAAAGCTCGGGATGGTCGGCCAGAAGCTGCGGATAGCTTGTGGCGCAGGATCCGATTCCGTCACCGGAATGGAGCGTCGCGCGGGTGTCCGGATCTACCGTGGCTCCGGGGACGCCGAGAAGGTCCGTGTCGAACGCGCGGTTGGTCGATCGGCCGCCCGCGAAAAAACGCTCCGCGATCGGAACGGGGACTCCCGTTGCACCGCCGTACGGGAAGATCGCCCCGGCGCGCGCCGCGACCGCGAACACGCCGCCGCCGAACGGGCGGAAGTACGCGGCCTGCCCCGAGATCTTCGTGTACCGCGCGTTCGCCGAGAGGAAGGGAAACGCATATTTGCTCGCCGCGGTCAGGTAATAGCCGTCGCGCGGATCGATGATGTCGTCTCGCCGATCGTAAAACAAATTCGGGCCGATCGCCGACTGTCGGATGGGCTGGTCGAACTTGCTGAACTCCCGCTCAATGATCGAAAGATCCCGGCGCGCGTTCACCGGCTCGATCCGCTGATACTCGTAGCGCAGCCCGAGACGGAGATAGCGACCGTACAGGCGTGAAGACTCGACGACCGAGCCCACGCGCGTGATGTCGATCGTCTGGATCGGCTCGCGGGTGAAAAAGCCGAGAACGGTCAGGGGAATGTTGCGGTTGAAGAGAAACGGCTCGCGAAAGGTCAGGACCAGCCGGCGGCGCTGGGAGATCGGCGCGTACTGAGCTTCGATCGAAGCCGAGCGCATCGTGCCGAAAAGGTTGTTGTAGGACACGCCGACGATCGCGAACGGGTCGCTGCGGTTCTCGAGCGCGTCCGGCGCGTACTGATAGCCGACGCCGTACAGGAGAGAGAGCGGCCGTCCCTCCTGCACCGCGATCTCGACCGGCCGTGTCTGATTCGACGGGTCCGCCGGCTGCGGGCGAAGCTCGACGCGGCGGAAGACCCCCGTCCGGGTCAGGTTCCTCTGGGTCGTCAGGACCTCCTGCTCCGAAAACGGATCTCCTTCCTTCCACGTGACGAGGCGCGTCATCCGGTCGGTGCCGGTGCGGGTGTTGCCGCGCACGATCGTCTTACCGAAGAACGACCTCGTCCCCTCCTCGACGTCGTACACCACGTCCGCCGACGTTCCGTCGGGCGACAGGGTCCAGTTGTCCTTGACCGAAGCCTCCCGCCACCCGCGGTCGCGATAGCGGTTCTGCAGGGCGAAGGAGTCCTGCCGGACCAGGTTCGGGTTGAACGGTTTTCCCGGATCGACCGTCAAGATCTTCTCGAGTTCGTCGGGAGAGAGGTGCTCGGCTCCGACGACCTTCCGGCTTGCGACCACCGCCCGCGGCCCTTCCGTCACGTGAATGTTGACGATCAGACGGTCGGGCTTCGAGCCCTCGGTCACCTGCGGATCGGAGATGCGGACATTCACCCAGCCCCGGGTCTGGTAGTAGCCGAGCATCGCGTCGACGTCGTCCTTCAGGACGGAGTCGACGAGGCGGCCGGGCCGCAAGAGCGGCAGCCCCTTCTCCTGGCTGACCATCAGCTTCTTCAACTGTTTGTCGGAAACGGAGTCATTCCCGGCGATCGCGATTTTTTCGACGGCGAACTTCCGCCCCTCGTCGACAGTGATCGACACGGTAAGGACGTCTCCCTGCTCCGCCATCGCGTAATCCACCTTCGCGCGGTAGTGCCCCTTGAGCTGAAGCGCGCGCCTCGCCTTCTCGGTGTACTGGAGGATCAGGTCTTCGTCGAAGATCTGTCCTTCCAGGAGATCGCCCACTTCGCGGCGGACCCGACGTTCGCGGATACCGCGGGCCTGGAACACGACGCGAGGACCCACGGTCACGCGATAGACCGGCATCACCCGCCCGTCCTTGGTCGGCTGCGCGGCGATCAGCTCGACCGTCCCTCGAAGACGCGCGTTCTTGTGAAGGAACTTCGTGAGGCGGTCCGCGTCGGCCCGGGCTTTCGACTCCCGGTACCGGTCGCCCTCCTCTAAGTGTGCCTTCTTCAGGAGCTCCTCCCGCGTGAACGGCTTCGTCTCGCCGTCGAAGAGAGGCGGAGCCGTGCGGGCGGACTTGCCCGCATCGATGTGGTAGACGACCCGGGCGTCGAAGGTCTTGCGGTCGAAGAAGACCTCCGGCTGGATTGTCGAAGCGATGTAGCCCTCGGCGTCCAGGCGCCTTTTCAGCGCGCTCGCTCCTTCCTCGAGCTCTTCCGACTGGAAAACCGAGCCTTCCGAGAACGGAATGGCGCGGCGCATCTCTTCCTTCGAAACGGAGACCCCGTCGTCGAACTTCAGCGGGTTGACCCGGAAGGAGCGAAAGAGGTGGACGGTCACCGCGACCCCCCCTTCCGCCGGCTCCGCCTCGACGCGGACGTCGGAGAAGCGCCGGGTCGCGAAGAGATGGCGGATCGTGGATCCCGTCGCCTCCTCGGTCAGAGGCTGGCCCGACTGGATCGAGATGAGCCGCGCGACTTCGTCGTGGTCGACCGGACCATCGGAGGTGTACGCGAGAGAGACGACCGTCCGCCCGTAGAGCGGCGGCGGCTCGGACGGTTGCTGGCCGGCCGCGTAGCCCGCGCGGCCGAGGAGCAGGACGAGCAAAAGGGCTCGAACGGCGCGCGGCGTTACGGCGTGCTGCCTCTTTCGAGTCGGATGACGCCTCAAAACCGCTGCCGCCGCCGCACGTTGATCGAGTAGATCCCGTTCTCGTCGCGGAGCGCCTGCAGCGTGATCGTTTGCGTCACCCGCCACTCGAGCTGAACGACCGATTCCTTGTCCGAGTTCAGAGATTGCGAATACGTCACGAGCAGCTCCGGAGTGATCTGCTTGCCGACCGTCGAGCGGATGTCGGTCAGCTGGCTTCCGGTGAAGACGGGATCGATCTGGAAGCGATCGAGCCGGAAGAGCCTCTGAGTGCGGCGCGCGAGCGATCCGGTCACCGCCCCCGCCACGACTCCGCCCGCGGCCGTCACCAGCGACTGATTCTCTTCGGCGCCGGCGCGCTGGTTCGGCGCAGCGCCGGTCAGAAGCAACCCGATGACCGCGTCATCGGAGAGCGGCGGATCCGAGGTGAACGTCGACTGGATCCGCGGCCAGGTTCCCACGAGGTTGACGACCAGGTCGTACCCCTTGACCTCCGCTCGCGCGCGCAGGTCCACGATCGGCGCGATGCGGGCCGTATTCGCGAATGTGACCGTGCCCGATTCGATTTCGTACTGGACGTCGCGGAAAGTGATGCGCCCCCCTTCGTCGAAGAGGATCTGACCGAGCACGATCGGCTGCGCGACCGTCCCGCGCGCGACGAGATCCACCTCCGCGGTCAAACGCGCGACGTTGTTGCGGACCTCGAGAGCCGCGGCAGAGACGATCCTCACCTCGAGAACCGTCTGATCCTTCCACGGTTCTCGCGCGGCGATCGCACCGCTCGGCCGGCTTCGCACGAGCAGGTCCGAAAGCGTCACGCCGAAATCCCGGGAGTACGTCCCCCGCAGGAGCGTGACCTCGCCGCGCACCACGTTTCCGCCCGGAACGCCGCTCGCGACCAGATCGGCGTCCACGACGAGCCGCATGTCTTCGGGATACCGCAGCGCGACGTGACGGGCCTGGATCGTCATCCGGAAGTTCGAGAGCTTCAACCCCTCGAGATTCACGCTTCCCGCCGCCAGCAGGTCACCGCCCCCGACGCGCGCGCGGATGCCGTCGATCGCGGCGCTCGAGCCGTGGAACGAGATGACGCCGTCGATGTCGTCCAAGATCTGTGTCAGGCCGGTCAGCCGGTACTTGCCGTTCTCGATCCGGACGGTCCCCGAGAGAGACGGCGTCTGCAGCGTTCCGGCGGCGCGGACGTCGACCGAGAGCCTTCCGGAAAGTGCGGTATCGGGCAGAGCGAGAGACACGAGCGAGGCGTCGATCGGTCCGGCCACCGCGACCGAGAGCGCCTTCGAGCCGGCGAAATCCATCGAGCCCTGCACCTTCAGATCGGTTCCCTCCCCGACCGCGTGGAACTCGTCGAAAACGAGCTCGTGCTTTCCGAGCACGATCCGGACGTCCCCGGAGGTCCGGAGCACACCGGGCCGGTCCGGGAAGTCGAGCCGGGCCTCGGTGACCGTGAAGAGGCCGGAGAGAAACTCACCCGCTTTCGCGGGGAGGGTCAACACTCCCCGGACCGCCAGCGCGCCGCCGCGTCCGGGCGCGAGGTCGAGCGGCGTGAAGAGCAGGAGCGCGGCGAGATCTCTCGCGTCGAGCGAGACCGAGACGCGGGATCCCGGCTCGAAGACGTTTCCGGCAGCCGTCACGTTCCAGCGATCTTTCACGGCGACGGAGCCGGTGAGCTCTCCCGTGACGATCTTCGCTTCGAGCCGCGGCTCGCTCTTGTCCGGCAGGCGGTGGCCGAAAACGGTCGCGTCGGCGAGGGTCGCGGTCACCGTCAGATCGGGGCGGTCGATCTTTCCCGATCCCGACACCTGAAACGACAGCTTCCCGGAGACCCGGTCGGCAAAATCGGAGAGCGCCGTAATCGACTGGATCGGAAGGGCGTCGCCGGCGAACCGCGCTTGGAAGGTCTTCTCCTCGATCGCGATCGAACCGCTCCCGCCGACCATCCCGCCGCCGAGCTCCGCGCGCACCTCGGCGAGTTCGAACCGTCCCGGCGAGAAGAGGACTCGTCCGGAGACGAGCGGCACTTTCTGTCCCCAGATCACCGCATCTCGGAGGGTGATCGGGCCTCCGCCCGAAAGCGAAGTCGCCGATCCGGCGATGGGGAAGCCGCCGGAAACGAATCCCTCCACCGGGTAATCGAGGGCGAGGTAGTCGAGCAGTCTCTTGACGGGATATTCGTGCGCGGCGATCTGCACGTCGAGCTTGGGTCGCCCCGGCTCTTCCCGGTAGCGGACGGTTCCATCCAGCGAGAGGCTCGCCTCTCCCTCGTAGGCGCGCAGCGGCCGGAAGACGAACGCTCCCTCGCGGATGTCGGCCGTTCCGCGGACGCTTCCGAACCGGACGCCCGCCCAGAGCGCGTCTTCGGCGGAGAACTGGACCGTGGCGTCCGGATCGCCCCAGGTCCCGGCGAGGTGGCCGGTGACCTCTCCGGTGCCGCCGAGCCCGAGCGGAGCGGGCCTGCCGCCCGTTGCGGCGAGCAGGTTCTGGAAGAGCCGGTCCACCTCGGAAAGGTCGCGGGACGTCAGATGGAGATCGAAGTCCGGACTCCAGCGGCCGATCGACATGCCTCCCGTCAGATCCACCGTCGTCTGCGGGAAACGCAGCGTCACTCCTTCGAATCCGATGCGGCCGTCGACGACGGAGAGCGGACCGCCTCCGCCGGTCGGCAGGCCGTGGCGTCCCGCGTAGAGCGACGCCGCGGGTCCGGGTCGAATCTCGATCGATCCGCCGCCATCGGCGTGCTCGATGCCGGCCTCTTCCGCGAAGCGCATCGCGAGCGTCAGGTCCGCCGCTCCGGAGAGTCCCGTGCCGGGAAGGTGAAGGTCGGCGAAGAAGCGCTCGAGAGAGAGCCCCCGCCCCTCGAGCGCGATCGTGAAGAGACGCGGCTTCGCCACGAGGCTCGCGATGCGGACGAGCCCCTGCGCCTCCCCGCCGGCATAGCGGCCGCGCTCGATGTGTGCGACGAGCTCCTCCCGCCGCGCATCCACCGACGCCTCGACGTCGTCCAGAAGAAACCCCTTCGCATCGATCCGTGGCGCCGCGATCTTTCCCGCGATACGGAAATCCCCTCCCGCCGGGACGTCCAGCCGCGCGTCCACGCGCGCGTCGCCCGCGAACCCGAGGTGAGAATGAAAGATCCGCTCGACTTCCGTGACCGAGACGTTCCCCGACGCGACGAAGGTCGTGCGGGCGGAAACACCCATTTCGATCGCGCCTGCCGCGGTCAACTTACCGAACGATCCGGCGACCGCGAGCGTTTCGAGCACGATCCCGTGCGCGGGCTCCATGTGGAAGCGCGTCGAGAGATCCGAGACGATCGGCTCCGCGTCCGGAAGAGAGAGGGTCATCTTCCGGGAGGTGAGGGCGCCGCTGTAGTGATCCTCCCCGATCGCCGACAGGTTGCCCGCGAAGTCCTCGAGGACGACGTCCAACTGCGCTTTCCGCCCATCGAGCTCGAAGACCCCCTGTTGAATGACGACTTCGCCGACGCGAACCTTCAGACCTCCTTTGCGCGCCGGCCGGTTGATGCCGGAGGGCAGGTTCCAGGATCCGTCGGGAAACTGCACGAGAGAGACCTTCGGATGAACCGCGCGGATGCGGCCGAGCCGGAGCTCCTGCCCGGTCAGGGAAACCCCTCCGCCGATCGACACCTCGTCCGCAGAGAGAAACGGCTCCGGGCCGAGTCTTGGGTCGTTGCCGATCCGGACGTCGGCGAGCTGGACGGAAGGGGGCAGGAAACGAACCTCGACCTGCCGGAAAGTCACCGGCCGTCCGAGCGCCGCAGAGAGCCTCGTCTGCGAAAGCCCCTGAAACAGGTTCTGGAACCTTTCCGAGTTCCACACGGCATAGCTCGCGAGCACGAGGAAGACGACGACGACGGCAAAGAGCCGGAGGGGAGAGAGATGAAGCGCGGGATGGTGAATCTCCTCCCCGGCAGGCGAAGGCGTTTGCGGACGGTTCACGTCAGATTCCCCAGTTCAACTTCTCCGCCAGGTTGCGGAAGTGGTCGTCTTCGGGGGGCCGGAGGAGCGTCACCGTGGACGAAGCCGGCCGGATCTCGACGGAGCACTCCGGCCCGATCGGAAGTCCTTCCTGTCCGTCCAAAGTGAGATACACCCCTCCCTCCGTCGGCGCATCCAAGACCCGAAGGCCGATCACCGTGTCGGCCGGCACCACGAGAGGACGCTGCGACAGCGTGTGAGGACAGATCGGCGTCACGACGACCGCGGGGAGCTGCGGGTGGAGAATAGGTCCGCCCGCCGAGAGGTTGTAGGCCGTCGAACCGGTCGGGGTCGCGACGATCACGCCGTCGGCGCGGAATTCCGCGACCGGGCGCCCATCGAGCTCGACCCGGAACGTCGAGATCCGGGCCAGCGCCTCCTTGTTCAGAACCGCGTCGTTCAGGGCGTGGAACCTCGCCGGGCGCGGAAGGCCGGTGACGGCGACCGAGAGACGGAGCCGCCGGTCTTCCCGGAACTCGCCCGCCAGGACCTCGTCCAAGCGCGGGAGCGCCTCCGATCGCGAGAGGCCGGCTAAAAATCCCAGGACCCCGACGTTGACTCCGAGGACCGGCGTCGACGTCGGAGCGGAGCGTGCCACCGAGAGAAGCGTTCCGTCTCCTCCGATCACGATCACGAGATCGACGGCGCGAGCGAGACGATCGCGCGGCAGTCCGTCCGGACGTCCGAGCGCCTCCGCGCTGTCCGAGTCGAATCGGACCTCGAGGCCCCGGCTCTGGAGGGCCCCCTCGAGCGCCTGCGCCAGCGAGAGAGCGGCTTTCAAAGTGCGCTTGCAAGCGAGGCCGACGCGCCGGAATCGCGCGTGCTGCGGACGCGGAGCACGAGACCGCGACCCCTTCATCCCGCTCAATTTACACGAAAGGCGACGAGAAACTCCTCGTTGCCGCGGGCTCCCCGGATGGGAGACGGAATCGAGCCGATCCACTCGAGCCCGAGACGGCGACCGAAATCTTCCGCCTCGGCGACGACTCGTCTGCGGACGTCTTCGGAGCGCACGATTCCGCCTTTGCCGACCTCGGCGCGCCCCGCTTCGAACTGGGGTTTCACGAGGACGACGACCGCGCCCCGTTTCACGACCAGCGAAGCGACCGCCGGCAGGATGAGCCGCGCAGAGATGAAGGAGACGTCGACGGCGGCGAGACCGACCGGCTCGGGCACGTGCTCGCGCGAGAGAGAGCGTGCGTTGACTCTCTCGCGGACGACGACCCGCGAATCGTTGCGGAGCTTCGCGTCGAGCTGCCCGTACCCGACGTCCACGGCGTAGACCTTCGCGGCGCCCCGCTGGAGAAAGCAGTCCGTGAAGCCGCCGGTCGACGCGCCGACGTCGAGGCAGACGAGCCCACTCGGGTCGAGCCGGAAAGCCTCGAGCGCGGCGGCGAGCTTGACGCCGCCGCGGGAGACATAGGGATGTGGTCGACCTTCGACCGTGACCTCCTGGGTCTCTTCGATCGGCGTGCCCGCCTTGTCGGCGCGGCGGCCGGCGACCGAGACGGCGCCGGAGAGGATCATCGCCTGCGCCTTCTCCCGCGTCGGGGCGAGACCGCGCAGGACGAGCAGCCGGTCGAGCCGGAGGCGGACCACGCTTCTTAGTTCGGTGGCGGGTGCAGGCCCGCAGGGCCTGTCCCCGCGACATTCTCGAAGGTCAGAAGGACTTTCACGGAGCCCTCGGGATCGGCGGCTCGCTCGAAGGCCTCACGCGCGCGATCGATTCCGAAGCGGTGCGTGACGAGGTCCGCGACCTCGACGCGTCGCGAAGAGAGAAGCGAAAGCGCTTCCCGCATGTCGCCGGGTCCCGCGGAGTACGACGGCACGATCTCGACCTCGCGGAAATAGAGGTCGTGCGGCGAGAGCGCCAGGCGCTCCTCCGGCGCCGCCATCGTGAACGCGAGGAGCGTTCCTCCCGGCGCCACCGCCCCCAATGCCGATTCGATGACCGAGGCTTTTCCCGGCCCGACGAACACGAAGTCGAAGCTTCCGGCTCCGGGGAGCGTCGCCAGGGAAACGTCGAACGCCTCCGTCGCGCCGCTCCTCTTCGCCAGGTCGAGCCGCGAAGCGACCCGGTCGGCTCCGGCAACCTTCGAGGCTCCGAGCGATTTCGCGAGACGGATCGCGAGCTGCCCCGTCGTTCCCAGCCCGACCGCCAGGAGAGAGCGCGACGGCGTGTAACGTCCGCGCCGGAACGCCTTGACCACCGTCGCGAGCGGCTCGACGAAGGTCGCTTCCTCGTCCGTCAGGAAGGCCGGCGTTTTCTGAGTGTCCCGCGAGAGGTTGGCCGCCGGGATCCGGACGAACTCCGCCATCCCGCCCGGATCGAGGAAGGACCTTCGCCACTCGCGGCAGTGAACGGGCCGGCCGTTGCCGCACTCATCGCACTCGCCGCACGGCGCGTGATGGTGCGGGACGACCCGGTCGCCTGCCGTGAAACCGTCGACGCCGGCGCCGACCTCGACGATCTCGCCGGCGACCTCGTGGCCGAGGATGGTGCCCGTCTTCTCGCGAACGTACCAGCCGAGGAGGTCGGAACCGCAGATCCCGCAAGCGCGCGTTCGCAGGAGCGCTTCTCCCGGCCCGATGCGCGGCACGGGAACTTCCACGACCGACACCGAAGCATCCGTCTCGACGCGCACCGCCTTCACGGAGACACCGCGTATCGGATCCCTTCGCGGCGCGCCTCCGCCGCGAGGAACCTCGGGAGATCGGAGAGGCCCCCGCGGTCGGTCACGAGCGGCGCCGGATCAATCTCTCCCGAGGAAAGCATTCTCATCGCCTCGCGCGCTTCCTCGGGGCGATAGTGGAACGAGCCGAGGAGCGAGATCTCGGAGTAGTGGAGGCGCGCGGCGTCGTACGTGACCGTCGCGCCGGGGGCACAGCCGCCGAAGAGCAGCACCTTCCCTCCCGGGAGGACGAGATCGGGCAGCAGGCGCCACACGGACTCGTCGCCCGTGCAGTCGACCGCCGACTCGGGAACGCCTTCCGGGCCGTCCGAAAGCGTTTCGGGCCGATCGTGCTCGAGGTCGACGACCCGGGCGCCGTACCGCCGCGCGATCGCGAGCCGGTCGTCCCCGCCTCTCGCGGCGACGGTCGTCGGAATGCCGCGCAGGCGGGCCGTGGCGGCCCACAGGAGACCGAGCGCCCCTGCCCCGTAGACGAGAAGTCTTCCACTCGTCGGGCCGAGCCGGCTCCAGCCGTGAAGGACCGAAGCGAGAGGATCGAGGAAAGCGGCGGTCTCGTCGGCCACACCCTCGGGGACGCGATGGAGATTTCGAGCCACCACCGACGCGGGCACCCTCAAGAGCTCCGCGAAGGCGCCCCACGTCCGGTCGCCATGCCCCGCCGCGCAGAGATTCTCGAATCCGCGGCGACACTCGCGACATCTGCCACACGGCCCCGAGATGCCGGGCACG
Source organism: Thermoanaerobaculia bacterium (assembly GCA_036395755.1). Classification (GTDB taxonomy): domain Bacteria; phylum Acidobacteriota; class Thermoanaerobaculia; order UBA5066; family Gp7-AA6; genus Gp7-AA6. The sequence continues at coordinate 51,653 of DASWCZ010000094.1, read as the reverse complement.
ACCCGGTCCCCGGCGCGAAAGCCTTCGACGCTCTGCCCGACTTCCGCGATCTCGCCGCACGCTTCGTGTCCCATCGTCACGGGCAGGGCGATCCGGGGATGTCCGCGCGTCAGCAGCTTGCGGTCCGTTCCGCAGGTCAGGGCCGCGCGCACTCGGAGCACGACCTCGCCCGGTCCGGCGCGGGGCGGCGGCAAGTCACGTTCCTCGAAAGCTCCGATTCGGGTCTGGACGAAAGCGCGCATCAGCGGAAGCGGTCTGCTACGACCGCCGTTGCTGGACGAATCGCGCGAGATCGACGAGCCGTCCGCCCCCTGCCGGGAGCGCGCGGGCCTCGGCAATCGCCTCTTCGGTCTTCTCCGCGAGGATCTCCCGCGAGCGGTCGAGCCCCCAAACCGCGGGAAAGGTGAGCTTCTGCGCTTCGGAGTCGCTCCCGGACCGCTTCCCGAGCGTCGCGGCGTCGGATTCGACGTCGAGCAGATCGTCCTTGATCTGAAAGGCCAGGCCGAGCGCGCGGCCGTAAGCGTCGAGCCTTGCGAGCACATCGTCGGAGGCGAACGCATAGAGCCCGCCGGCGGTTGCGGAGGCCCGAATCAGGCGACCCGTCTTGGCGTCGTGGATCGAGAAAAGGATCTCGGGCGACCGCAGACCCTCCCTCTCCGCCTCGAGATCCGACACCTGGCCGCCGATCATTCCCTCGCTGCCGATCGCCTGCGTGACGACGTCTAAGACCTGGAGCTTCACCGCGGCGTAGCGTCGCCCCTCGGGATGGCGCGCGAGGACCGCGAGGCCGAGGGTCAGGAGGGCGTCGCCGGCGAGGATCGCCGTCGCCTCCCCGAACACGACGTGGGAGGTCGGCGCGCCGCGGCGCAGCGGCGCGTCGTCCATGGCCGGAAGGTCGTCGTGGACGAGTGAGTACGTGTGGAGGAGCTCGAGCCCGCAGGCCGGCGCGAGCACGTCTTGCGCGGAAGCTCCCAGGGCTTCGGCCGCCGCGAGGCACAGTATCGGGCGAAGCCGCTTGCCTCCCGCGAAGAGACTGTGGCGCACGGCGCGATGGAGCGTTTCGGGCCAGCGCGACCCGGGCGGCACGAGTCGCTCGAGCTCGGAGTCGATCTCTGCCCGGCGCGCGGAGAGGTAGGCGACGATATTGCGTTCAGTCGCGGTCGTCGTCGTCCGAGTCCTCGCCCGCGATCGGCCCCGCATCGAACGGGACGGTCTTCCATTCCTCGCCCGACTCCTTCAGGACGAGCTCGACGGACTTGCCGACTTCCTTCAACTTCGCGTCACAGAAGCGGGCGAGAGCCATTCCCTCCTTGAAGAGCTCGAACTGCTTCTCCAGCCCGAGCTCGTCGGATTCGATCTCCGAGACGATCGCTTCGAGGCGCTCCATCGCTTCCTCGAAGCTGCGCTCCTTCCTCGAGACGCGCGTGGTCACGGTTTTTCCTCCGCCGCGTCGGAGAAGAGCGGCCCGAAGTCGCCCTCCGGCGGCCGCGGCGGGCGCGGAAGCGGCGTCCCCCGGACGATCGCTCGGAGCTCTCCCTCGTGGAGCCGGACCCGGATCCGCTCGCCGGGTCGGACCGACGCAGCCGAAAGGAGCGGAGACTTCGTTCCTTCCCGGTAGGCGACCGCGTATCCGCGCGCGAGGATCGAGAAGGGGTTCACTAGGCCGAGCTTCTCACCGCACTCGCGCAGAGATCCGATGCGTCGCTCGAGCGCGCGGTTCATCCGGTCTTCCAGCATCCGGCGCCGGTTCGCGGCGGCATCCATCTTTCGGGAGAGCTCCGCCAAGCGCGGAAAGGCGGTGAGAGCGCGCCGTACGCTCTCGAGCCGCGCGGCGAGGCGGGCGGGGCGCCGTTCGAGTGCGCCCTTCAACGCGGCGAGGTCCTGCGCCACGCGCTCGCTCCGCTCGCGCAGCCGGTAGCGGAAGCGCAGGAGGCCCTCCGCGCGCTTCTCCTCGGCGACCCGCGCTCGGCCGAGTACGAGGCGTGACCGAATCGCCCGCTCGACCCGGAGCCGCCAGCCTTCGGCGCGCCGACACAGCTCCTCTTTTCTCTCGACCACGAGCTCCGCGGCCGCCGACGGCGTCGCGGCGCGCAGGTCCGCGGCGAGGTCAGCGATCGAGACGTCGGTCTCGTGGCCGACGGCCGAGATCGTCGGGATGCCGGAGCCGGCGAGAGCGCGGGCGACCCTTTCGTCGTTGAACGGGGCGAGGTCCTCCGGTGATCCTCCTCCGCGGGTGACGATCAGAACGTCGAAACCTCCCCGCCGGTTGAGCGCATGGATCCCGTCGGCGATCTCCGCCGCGGCGCCGACGCCCTGCACCCGCGCGGGATAGATCGTGATCGCGAGCCCGTCGTGCCGGCGCCGGAGCACGTTCAGGATGTCGCGAATCGCCGCTCCGTCGGGCGACGTGACGAGAGCGATCGACCGCGGAAACAGCGGGATTCGCCGCTTGCGGGAGGCATCGAACAGGCCCTCCGCCGAGAGCCGCGCCTTCAGCTGCTCGAAAGCGAGCTGCAGCGCTCCGGCCCCGACCGGCTCGATCTGGTACGCCTTCAGCTGGAACTTGCCCTGCGGCGGCCACAGGTCGAGCGAGCCGCGCGCGACCACTTCGAGCCCCGGCTCGACGCGGAACGGAATCCGCTCGCGATCGGACGCGAAAATGATCGCGTTCAAGCATCCGGTGCGGTCCTTCAGCGTGAAGTATCCGTGACCGCCGCGCACTTCCCAACGAGCGATCTCGCCCGTCACCGCGACGTCGCGCCACGACGCGCGCAGGCTGCCCCCGACCTCGGCAAGGAGCTCCGAGACCGTGTAAGGGCGCGGCGGCGCGGCGGCCGGGACCGGGCGGGGAAACATCCGGCTCACGATTGTATCCGGGGCGAACGCCCGCCCTCTTCGGATTCCGTCATCCCGCGACAGAACGGGAGAGCGAGAAGCGGCAGCGTGGCCATCAACACTTCCTTGTCGCCGAAGTTGTACTCGAAGAGGCCCGCGACCGTCGCGGCCGCGACGCCGAGGAATGTCGCCGCGGCGATGAGGCCTCGACCGGCGGTGCGCTCCCTCCGCAGGACCGCGGCGGCTCGCGCGAAAAAGAGCGCCAGAAGGCCGAGGTACGCGGCCGCGGCGAAGACTCCGTTTGCAGCCGCGATCTGGAGGACGTTGTCGTGGAGATGCGGCACTCTCCAGCGGGGCGCGTCCGGGTCGCGATAGAGGGTGTAGTACGGCTTCACGAGCTCGGGACCGAGGCCGAAGATCGGGCGGTCGACGATCATCCGCCTTCCGGCGTTCGCCATTGCAATCCGGTCGCGGTTGGTGCGGTCCGTCGGGTCGGCGATCGACGCCGCGCGCCCGCGGACGCCGGCGGGCAGCAGAAGGAAGATCGCCACGAGCGCCGGTGCGAGGACGAGGAGCCCGAGAGGGCGGCGCACAGCCAGATAGGCGGCGACGGCCACGACGGCTCCGACGTAGGCGCCGCGCGTGAGCGTGAAGATCATCGCCGCGAACGGGGCGAGCGCGGCGACCCCCAGCCACCGTTGCCCGCCGCGGCCCTCGAAGAGAAATGCGAGGAGGACGCATCCGGCGAGAAGGGTGAGTCCCGAGAGCGTCATGTAGTGGGACAGATTCGCGTGAATCCGGCTCTGCAGATTCGGTCCTCCGCGCGCGAGCTGGGCGAGACCCAAGAGCGCCATCGCCGTCCCGCTCGCCGCAACCGCGAGAAGAATCGCCCGGGCTCGCCGCAGACTGTCCACCAGGTCGATCGAGATCGGCAGCAGGAGGAAGAGTGAGAGGCTCGGGAGCGCCCGGACGCTCGCGCCGGGATCGACGGAGAAGACGACCGACATCACGACGAGGAGCGCGAAGACGCCCGCGAGAGCGGTCAAGGGATGAACCAGCGCGCGCCGAACGCTCTCGAGCCGCCATCCCGTGCCGAGCCAGCCCGCGACGAGGAGGATGAAGAGACCGTAGCCGATCGAAATCTGCGAAGAAAGGAGGGCGAAGAGAACGAGGAGAGGAAAGAGCGCTCTGCGGATGAATGGCCTCTTCGTCTTACGTCTTCCGTCTCGAGTCGGGGTCTGACCCCCTGCGGGGATCAGACCCCGCGGAGGCCGGCAGCGCCTCGTCGATCAGCATGACCGGAATGTCGGAAACGATCGGATACACGAGGTCCGCCGTCCTGGACAGGAGACCCTGGGTGACCACAGGCTCCTCGTCGCGGAATTTCTCGCGGTACTTCTCGACGAGGGCTCGGCGCGCCTCGTCGTCCAAGTCCACGAGCTCGAGCGGGCCCTTGGTCTTGGGGCAGACGAGAATCGCGAGCAGCTCCGGATCCACGGCCATCGCGGCGAAGTTTACTGCTGATACCTTCTTTTCATGCGCGTCCTGCACCTGGTGACCGGCGAGAAATGGACCGGCGCGGCGGCGGTCGTCTTCCAACAGACGGCGGCGCTCGTCGCGGCCGGCGTGGAAGCGCAGTTCGGCTTTGTTCGTGACACGCCCCTCGCCCGGCGGCTCCTGCCTCTCGGCTGGGCGCGGCCGCTCTTATCCCGATCGCGGACCCCGACCGGCTACTGGCACGACGTCCGGCTCGTCAGGGAGACTCTCCTCCGGGAGACCTACGACGTCGTCCACTGCCACCTTTCCCACGACCACTTCGTCGCGGCGGCGGCCGTGCGCGGCACGGACGTTCTCCTCGCCCGCACCCTCCACCACTCCGACGCCCTGCGCCGCGACGTTTTTTCGCGCGCCCTCTTTCGCTCGACCGACTCTTTTGCGTTTGCCAACCGCACGATCGCCTCTCGGTCGGGCCGGACCGGCCCGGTTCATTCGCCGGTCGTCGATCGGGAGCGGTTTCGACCGGACGCGAGACGGCCAGAACGTCTTCGCGCTCTCGGGGTGCCCGACGGAAGCTTCGTCGTCGGCACCGTCGGGAAGATCGCCGAGGGTCGCGGCCATCGCGAAGCCATCGAGGCGGCGCAAGCGCTCGCTTCCGACGCGGTTCTCCTTCACGTAGGAAAGGGAGAGCTGCGGCCGGAGCTCGAGGCGCACGCCGCATCCCTGGGAACGGCCGGGCGGAATTTCTGGGCGGGATACGAGGAGGAAGGCTTGCCGGAGCTCTACCGCGCGATGGACGTGTTTCTCTTCACCGCCTCCGGATCGGAGCAGGGTCAGCGGGCGCTCCTGGAAGCGATGGCCTCGGGGGTCCCGGTCGTCGCCCGGGACATGCCGGGAGTCCTCGACCTCGTGACCGACGGACGCGAGGGGATCGTCGTCGGGAGCGCAGCCGACCTCGCGCCGGCGCTCCGGCGTCTCCACGATTCGACGGGCGAGCGGCTCCGAATGGGCGAGCTCGGCCGCCGACGGGCGCTCGAGTTCAGTCCGGAGGTGTTCGCGCGGAAAGCTCGCGAGTTCTATGCGCGGCTCTCGGCGAGAAAGGCGAGCACATCGCGCGCGTGGGACGCCGGCGACACCGCGGGATAAGCCTTCTCGATGCGGCCGTCCCCGCCGATCACGTAGGAGATCCGCCGCGCGGAGCGCGCATCGGGCGAGCCGCAGGCGCCATACGCTAGGCCGACTCGACGCCGCTCGTCGGAGAGGAGCGGGAAAGGAAAGCCCTCCTTCCGGACGAAGGCGGCGTTCGTCTTCACGGGATCGAAGGAGATCCCCAGAATCTGGGTGTTCGCCTTCTTGAAATCGCCAGCGAGGTCGCGGAACCCGCGGCCTTCGATCGTTCACCCGGGAGTGCGCGCCTTCGGATAGAACCAGAGGACGACCGTCTTCCCGCGGAAGTCGGAGAGACGCTGCACGGCACCCGTCGAATCGGGCAGCGCGAAGTCGGGAGCTTCGTCACCGGGACCGAGCGGAAGCGAAGGTCTTTCTCGCCGGAACATCGACGTCACTCGGCGGCGGTCGCCGCTCCTCCCCAGGTTTCTTCGGAATCATCGTATGCGGGGAGCTCGAATTTCCACCCGTTGTGATCGAACCGGCGCCACTCCCAGAGCTTCGCCCACTTCAGGAAGACTCCGTAAGCCTGAAGCATGCACAGTACGAGGCCGTGGCGGCCGTCCAAGAAACCCGCCTGGAACACGTACGTCCGCACGAACCTCCAGGCTGGACGGAAAAACAGCTGCAGCGCGCCGGAGTCCTTTCCCCGGCGATAGGCGTCCGCGGCGCCCCACTCCGCATACCGGTGGAGCTTCTCCAGATACTGTCCGAGCGACCGGAACGTGTAATGGAGCAGCGAACTGTTGAGCGTCGGCGCGGGGCCTTCGGGCCGGATGTCGGCATGGACCCTCCGCCGCGGATAGCGCGCGGCGCCGCGCCGCAGCAGGCGCACGACCTTGTCCGTGGACCAGCCCGAATGGCGGATGAGCCGGTCGAGAAAGAGATTGCGACGCCGGATTGAGTAGAAGCTCGCCTCCGGCCCGCGTTCCAGCAGATCCTGGATCTCCCGCGCCAGACCGGGCGTGACGCGCTCGTCCGCGTCGACGATCAGGACCCACGGGTGGACGGTCTGGTCCATCGCCCAGTTCTTCTGCGCCGCCGACCCGAAGTACTCGCGCTGGAGGATTCGGACGCCGGGGACCTGCCGGGCGAGATCGAGAGTCGAGTCGGCTGAGAACGAGTCGACGAGGAGCACCTCGTCGGCGAACGTGACGCTTTCGAGGCACTCCCTGATGTTGATGGCTTCGTTGAAGCTCGTGACGATCGCCGACAGTTTCTCTCTCGGCACGGTGCTCCCGAACCTCACTCCACCTTCACCGCGATCCGCTCGATCCCGGTGGCGCGACCGCTCGTCTCGTCCACCGCGACGAGCGCGCCGCAAAGGCGGATGTCGCGCTTGGCCGTCTCGAAGGACTTGGGGGTCTGCGCCAGGAACTTCTCGATGATGCGTTCACGCGCGAAGCCGATCACGCCTTCGTAGGCGCCTGTCATGCCCGCGTCGGTCAGGTACGCGGTGCCCCCCGGACGCACGGTCTCGTCGGCCGTCTGAACGTGGGTATGGGTGCCGAGGACGGCCGAGACCCGGCCATCCAGGTACCAGCCGATGGCCACTTTCTCCGACGTCGCCTCGGCGTGCATGTCCACCACGATGACTTTGACCTCTTTCAACCGCGCGAGCTCCTCGTCCGCGACGCGGAACGGAGAATCCGCGTGGGCCGGCATGAACACCTGCCCCTGGAGGTTCAGCACCGCGACCGGCACCCCCGAAGCGGTCGACTGCACGGTCGATCCGCGCCCGGGGTTGCCCGGCGGGTAGTTGGCCGGGCGGAGCAACCGATCGGAGGAGTCGAGGACCGCGTAGATCTCCTTTTTGTCCCAGATGTGGTTGCCGGAGGAGAAGACGTCGATGGGGAGCTTCGAGAGCTCTTCGAAGAGCTCGATCGTCAAGCCGAACCCTCCGGCTGCGTTCTCGACGTTGACGATCGTGAAGTCGACCTTCTTCCGGTCGATGAGCGGGAGGAGCGCCCGGTCGAGGGCCCGCCGGCCGGGAGAGCCGACCACGTCGCCGACGAAGAGGATGTTCATCCTTCCGGGCTACCGGGCGTACTCGACGGATCGGGTTTCCCGGATCACGGTGACCTTGATCTGACCGGGATACTGAAGCTCCGCTTCGATCTTGCGGGCGATGTCGCGCGATAGCCAGAGAGCCTCGTCGTCCGTGACGCGATTCGCCTCGACGACGATGCGCAACTCCCGGCCCGCCTGAATGGCGAACGCCTTCTGAACTCCTTTGAAGCCGTCGGCGATATGCTCGAGCTTCTCGAGCCGCTTGACGTACGTCTCAAGAATCTCGCGGCGCGCTCCGGGACGCGCCGCGGAGAGCGCGTCGGCGCCGTTGACGAGAACGGCTTCGAGCGAGCGCGGCTCGTAGTCGCCGTGATGGCACTCCATCGCGTGGATCACGTCGTCGGCCTCCCCGAACTTCTTCAGGACCTCGCGGCCGAGCTCGAGGTGGGTTCCTTCCTGCTCGCGGTCGATCGCCTTTCCGATGTCGTGCAGCAGCCCGGCGCGCTTGGCAATTTCCGTCTTGGCCCCGAGCTCGCCGGCCATGCTCGTCGCGAGCCACGCGACCTCCTTGGAGTGTTGAAGCACGTTCTGGCCGTACGAGGTGCGAAACTTCAAACGCCCGAGCAGCTTGATGAGCTCGGGGTGAAGGTCGGGGATCGCGAACTCGAGAGCAGTCGCCTCCCCTTCCTGCCGGATCTTTTCCCAGAGCTCCGAGCGGACCTTCTCGACGACCTCTTCGATCCGCGCCGGATGGATCCGACCGTCGACGATCAACTTTTCCAACGCCAGCCGGGCGACCTCGCGCCGGATCGGCTCGAACGCGCTGATGACGATCGCCTCGGGAGTGTCGTCGATGATCAAGTCCACACCGGTCGCCGCTTCGAGCGCCCGGATGTTGCGCCCCTCGCGTCCGATGATCCGCCCCTTCAAGTCGTCCGACGGAAGCTCGACGACCGAGACGGTCGCTTCGACGACGGTGTCGGAGGCCAGTCTCTGGATTGCCATGCCGATCTGGTGGCGGGCCTTCTGCGTCGCCTGCTCGACCGCTTCCTCCTCGATGCGTCGCATGAGTCCGGAGGCTTCCACTCGGGCTTCGTTCTCGATCGACCGGATCAGGTCCCGCTTCGCGTCGGCGGCCGTCAGACCCGAAATCTGCTCGAGGCGCTTCTGCTGCTCCTCGATCAGCCCCTCCGCCTCGGCGCGGGCGTTCTCGACCCCCTTCAGGGCGTCCGCTAAGGCGCGCTCCTTGCGGGCGAACTCCTCATCCCGTTTCTCGTGCTGGGCGAGCTTCCGGTCGAGGTTCTCCTCCTTCTGGGCGACCCTTTTCTCCAACGCCGCCACGTCCTGGCGGCGGATCTGGATCGTCTTGTCGAACTCGACCTGGGCGGCGAGAACCTTCTCTTTCGCCTCGATGGCCGCTTCGCGGAGGCGCGCTTCGGATGCCCGGGTCGCTTCCGCCAGCACACGGTCCGCCTCCAGACGGATCGAAGCGCGTTCGCGAGCGACCCGCCTCTTGAGCAGGAAATACGCGACCACGGCGAAGACGACCGCCATGGCGGCGGTCGCGATCGGGATCGCGACGGATGTGTTCATTTCGGCTCCCCACGCCAGGGGGCGCCGAAGTCGAGACGCGGCTACACGACTTCCCGGAAGCGACTCTTCCGACGAGGGTTCTGAATGGGGACGACCGTTTCTTCTTTCAACGCGACCGCTCGTTTCACTCGTGTCCCCGACGCAGTCGGGGTTGCCGACGCCTCGCCTTCAGGCTCCCAGGGCGTCGTCCAGTTTTCGAATCAGGCGTTCGGCCCGGACCCGAAAGTCTGCGGGCTCGCCTGTCCGACGCTTCTCCGCTTGGTAAAGATCATCCGTGATGTTCAAGGCAGCCAGGATGGCAATTTTCGTCGTATCCACCGTCGCTGTCCTTTCCGCTACTTCTTTCATTCGCGAGTCGACGAGGCGGGCCAGGTCATGAATGTAGGTGCTGTCACCTTCGGCCCGGACGTTGTAAGTCTGGCCGAAGATCTCCACCTGCGTGATGCTGCCCCGCTTCTCCACGCGATGGCCTTGAGAGGGCTCCTTTCAATGGCTGAGTGTAGTTTTTGTCGACCAGCGGAGTCAATGGTTTACGCACGAAGGTGGATCGACTCAGCCCTTCTTGTCCGCCGCCTCGAGCGTCACGACGAGTCTTTCCAGCCTCTCGCGGACGACTTCCTGTTCTCTTTCCAGCCGCTCCACCAATCCCTTCGAGTCGGCGGCGTCCTTCTCGAATCGGCGCGCGGAAGCGAGCTCGCTCTTCAACCGATCATTCTCTCCCTCCAGGCTCGAGAGCCGGGAGAGGAGCTTCTCGACCTTCCGGTCGAGAACTTCGAAAACTTTCGTCGGGTCCATTTCTTCCTCCTCAGAAGCGGACGGCGAGCTCTTGGCCGAGCGCCGCCGCGAGCCGATCTCTTTCTCGATTGACTTCCCCCTGTTCGAGCGTTCTCTCGGGAGAGCGGAAGGTCAACCGGATCGTGGTCCTCACTTCTCCCTCGGGGACCCCCGACCCTTCGTAACGGTCGAGGAGCTTCAACGACTCCAGGTTCGGAAGGTCGAGCTTCCGGGCGAACGCTTCGAGTCTCTCCCAGCCGAGATCGCGCGAATGGGCGAACGAAAGGTCGGCCACGATCGGCGGGAAAGCCGAGTAGCCGACATAGCGCGCTTCCCGGCCGTCCCGCGGGATCGCTTCGACGAGAATTTCGGCGATACACACGCCTTCGGGCAGCCGTCGCCGTTCACGCTCCGCTTCACTCACCACGCCCGCCACTCCGAGAAGCCGGCCGTCGCCGGTCTCACAAAGCGCCGCGGCGCCGGCCGCGAAGGCGTCCGCGCGGAAAGGCTTCCAGGCGAGCCGCGCGGGGTCGGCCCAAGGCTCGAGGAGCCTTTCCAAGAGACCCTTGACGTCGAAGAAGTCCGCCGCGCGCGAGGCGACCGGCACGCTCCAGTGCGACCGGACGTCCCCCCCTATCGCGAAGGCGAATCGACGCGACTCGAAGCTCTCCGGGCGCGAAGGATCGCCCTCCGCTCCGAACGCGCGGCCAACTTCGAAGAGCGCGATCTCGCGAGCCCCGTGCCGGAAGTTGCGCGAGACCGCGTCGAGCAGCCCCGGAAGGAGCGTCGCGCGCAGGTCGCGACGCGACGCGTCCACGGGGTTCGCGACCGAGAGCGGAGCCTTCGCGGTTCCAGTCGCCTCCAGCCACGCGGAAAAAGACGACTCGTCAGCCTCGCGGTCGACAAAGGGATACGAAAAAGTCTCGTGCAGGCCCGCCGCGACCGCTTCGTCGGAGAGCTTCTCCTCGACGAGCCGGAGCGGCTGGAGGTGCCCGCCGGCGCCTGCGGTCAAAGGAACGCGCGACGGAAGGCGATCGTAACCCCAGACGCGGAGCACTTCCTCGACGAGGTCTTCCTCGATCGCGACGTCCGGGCGAAAGCTCGGCACTTCGACAGTCAGCCGCTTCCTGCTCCGCTTCGCGATTACGAAGCCCAATCGCGCGAGCGCTTCCGCCGCGAAGTCGAGGTCGAGGCGTTCGTCGCCGGAGAGGAGGCGCAGCCTTTCCACTCGCAGGACGGCGCGGCGGCGGCCGAGCGCGCTTCCGCGCGCGTCGATCCGGCCCGGCGCGAGCGTGCCGCCCGCAGCGCTGAGCAGGAGGCGCGCGGCGAGGTCGAGCGCCTCCGGGATCGCCTCCGGATCCGCCCCGCGCTCGAAACGGTGCGAGGCGTCCGTGTGCATTCCCAGCCGACGGGACGTCCTCCGGATGGCGACCGGGTCCCACCACGCCGCCTCGAGAAGGACGTTCGTCGTCTTCTCCGAGACGGCCGTGTCGAGACCTCCCATGATCCCAGCCAGGGAAACCGCGCGCTCCGCATCGGCGACGACGACGTCGGTCGACTCGAGCTCCCGTTCGACGCCGTCCAACGTGACCAGCTTCTCTCCCCGTTTCGCCTTGCGCACGACGATGCGTCCACCGCGGAGTTGATCGAGGTCGAACGCATGCAGCGGCTGGCCGATGTCCCAAAGCGCGTAGTTCGTCGCGTCCACGACGGCGTCGATCGGTTTCACGCCGATCGAAGCCAGGCGGGCGCGTACGTGATCCGCGGACCCGGCGCTCCGGACACCACGGACGACGCGAGCGCCGAAGCGGCGACACAGGCGCGGAACTCCGATCTCGACCGACGAGAGCTCCTGAGCGGCCGGACCTTCGGAGCGAGGCTCGCCGGCTCTGAGGCCGGCTCCGTGCTCGAACGACACGCCCGACATCGCCGCGATCTCGCGCGCAAGGCCGCGGTGATTCATCGCGTCTGGCCGGTTGGGCGTGATCTCGACGTCGAAAAGGACGTCGCCGCCTGCCTCCTCCGAGGACGCGACCGGCAGCCCGGCGCGATCGAGCCACCGGCGCACGCCGTCGGCTCCGCCGGCGTCCGCGACCGCAACGTGGTCGCCCAGCCAGTCGAGAGAGAACTTCATGAGAGTGAGGCGAACTGCGAGAGGAACCGCTCGTCCCCATCGAAGAGCAGCCTCAGGTCCGGAAACTCGTAGAGCATCATCGCGACGCGGTCGAGGCCGAGGCCGAAAGCGAAACCGCTCCACTCCTCCGGATCGATCCCGCAGGCGCGGAGCACCGCCGGATGGACCTCCCCGGCTCCCGCCATCTCCATCCAACCGGACCCCTTGCACGTCCGGCATCCCGCGCCCTTGCAGAAGATGCAGGTCACGTGGACGTCGGCGCCCGGCTCGACGAAAGGAAAGAAGGTGGGGATGATGCGGACTTTCGTCCCCGTGCCGAAGAGGGCCTCGAAGAACGTTTCGACGGTGCCTTTCAAGTCGGCCATGGAGATCCCGCGGTCCACGACGAGCGCTTCCACCTGGTGGAAAACCGGCTGATGGGTCGCGTCGACCGATTCGTTCCGATAGACCCTGCCGGGCGCGATGATCTTCAACGGCGCGCCGCGCTTTCGCATCTCGCGGATCTGCACGGGCGAGGTGTGGGTGCGCAGGAGGAGTGGCGATTCCGCACTCCTGTGGAGGAAGAGCGTGTCCTGCGCGTCGCGCGCAGGGTGCTCCGGCGGAAAGTTCAGCGACTCGAAGTTGTGGAAGTCGTTTTCGATCTCGGGCCCGTCCGCGATCGAGTAGCCCATCCGCAGGAAGATCTCCTCGATCCGCCGGCGCACGAGAGTGACCGGGTGGAGCGAGCCGGCCCTCGTCCGGCGCCCCGGCAGGGTGACGTCCACCGCAGCGGCGCGCTCGCGACCTTCCGCTTCTTCTCGGGCGAGCGCCTGCCCGAGACGCGCGATGCCTTCCTCCACCTCGCTCTTGGCGGCGTTCGCGCGGGCTCCATAGCCAGCGCGGTCCTCGGGCGGGAGCTCGCGCATACGCGTGAAGAGTGCGGGAACGAGGCCTTTCTCGCGGCCAAGGTAGCGACCCTTCAAGGCTTCGAACTCCGAGCGCGAGGCGACACCGCGCGCCGCCTCCTCGCGAAAGGATTCGAGCAGCTGCGAGATCGTGTCCGAAGACGAGACGGGGCTCGACCCCGTCATCACGCCGACTGAAGCGCTTGTTTGGCGACGCCGACCAAGTGACTGAATGCCGCCGGATCGGTGACCGCGAGGTCCGCGAGCATCTTGCGGTTGATGTCGTTGCCGGCCTTCTTCAACCCATCCATCAACCGGCTGTAGGAGATTTCGTTCTCCCGGGCGGCGGCGTTGATGCGGACGATCCAGAGACCGCGGAAGTCGCGCTTCCTCGCCTTGCGATCCCGATACGCGTACAGGAGCGACTTTTCGACGGCGAGCTTTGCCATACGGTACGACTTCGATTTCGTCCCGTAGTAACCCTTGGCCAGCGCGAGCGTCTTGGCTCGCCGGTTCTTTCGTTTCGGTCCTCTTTTGACGCGGGGCATCGGACTCCTCCTGGCTCTCTCATGTCGTTCTGAGCTCTGCGGTCCTCGCGGAGCCTGTCCCGAGCGAATGCGAGGGACTCGGGATGGCAGAACGGTATTTATGCGTAGGGCAGCATCTCCCGGACGCGCTTTTGGTCCGAGTGGGAGACGGACGTCGACTGGGCGAGTCCGCGTTTCCGGCCCGGTGCTTTCTTCGTCAGGATGTGGCTCTTGTACGCCTTCGCCCTCTTGAACTTTCCCGACGCGGTTCGCTTGAAACGCTTCGCGGCGCCACGGTGGGTCTTGATCTTGGGCATCGAATCACTCCTCCTACGCTCTCGCCGCCTTCTCGTGCACCTTGACCGGCGCGAGGATCTGGTAGAGGCGGTTTCCAAGCATCTCCGAACGCGACTCCGCCACCGCCTTCCCCGCGAGATCGATCAACAGCCGATCGAGGACCCGCTGCCCGTTCTCCCGGCGCGCCATCTCGCGGCCGCGGAACTGGACGGTCGCCTTGACCTTGTCGCCGTGGGCGAGGAACTTCAGGATGTTCTTGATCTTGAAGTCGTAATCGTGGTCGTCGATGTTCGGTCGAAATTTCACTTCTTTCACCTGGGTCGTCTTCTGCTTCTTTTTCGAGTCCTGCTGTTTCTTCTTCTGCTGATAGATGAACTTTCCGAAGTTCATGATCCGGCAGACGGGCGGGTTTGCCGTCGGCGCGATCTCGACCAAGTCGAGGCTCGCTTCCTTCGCCTTTTCGAGCGCTTCGGCCATCGCCACGACTCCGAGGGGCTCGCCCTCAGCGCCGATCAGGCGGACCTCCTTCCACCGGATCTGGTCGTTGATTCGAATCGTTTTCTTATCGATCTTTCACCTCCGTCGTGAGCTCACGACTCTTCTGCGAGACCGCCTTCCCGGCGGCGTCCAGGAACGCGTCGACGGTCATCGATCCCGCGTCTCCTCCATGCCGCAGCCGGACCGAAACCGTGCCCGCCGTCACTTCCTTCTCGCCGACGACCAGCATCGCGGGCACTTTCTGAAGCTCCGCCTTGCGGATGCGAGCGCCGAGCTTCTCGTTGCGCTCGTCCGTTTCGACTCGCAGGCCCGCCGCGGCGAGGCGCTCCGCAACGGGGCGGGCGGCGGCCGCGAAACGATCGGATACCGGCAGCACCACCGCCTGGACCGGAGCGATCCAGAACGGGAAGTTGCCCGCCGTGTGCTCGATAAAGATTCCGAGAAAGCGCTCGACGGACCCCAGGATCGCCCGGTGGAGCACGACGGGACGGTGGGGTTTCCCGTCTTCGCCGATGTAGGTGAGATCGAAAAGCTCGGGTTGGGCAAAGTCGACCTGCATCGTACCCAGCTGCCATGGGCGCCCGATGGCATCTTTCACCCGGAAGTCGATCTTGGGACCGTAGAAGTTGCCGTCCTTCGCGCTCACGACGTAAGGACGTCCGAGCGTTTCGAGCGACGTGGCCAGGACGGCCTCCGCCTTGTCCCAGTTCTCGTCCGAACCAATTCGCTGGTCCGGCCGGGTTCCGAGCGAGATATCGACGTCATGGAACTCGAAAGTCCGGTAGACGTCGTCCAAGAAGTCGACGAATGCCGCGATCTCCGACTCGATCTGGTCGATCGGGCAGTAGATGTGGGAGTCGTCCTGGGAGAACGTGCGTACGCGCGTCAGGCCGGCCGTCACGCCCGATCGCTCGTAACGGTGGAGCCGTCCGAAATCGGCGAAACGCACCGGCAGCTCGCGGTACGACCAGAGCCGCTCCTTGAATATCAGGTGGTGCCCGGGGCAGTTCATCGGCTTGACCCCGAACTCCCGCTCCTCGATCTCCGTGAAGTACATGTTGTCCCGGTAGTTGTCGTAGTGACCGGAGATCCGGAAGAGCTCGGAGTCGAAAATCTGGGGCGTGACGACCTCCTCGTACCCCCGGCGCCGGTACTCGTCGCGCAGGTACGCGAGCAGCCCGTTGTAGAGCGCGGCTCCCTTCGGCAGAAAGAAAGGGGACGCCGGCGCGAGCGGGTGGAACGTGAAGAGGTCGAGCTCACGGCCGAGCCTGCGATGGTCGCGCGCTCTCGCCTCCTCGAGGCCTTTCAAGTATCCATCGAGCTCCTTCTGGGTCAGGAACGACGCCCCGTAGATGCGCTGGAGCATCGGGTTCTTCTCGTCCCCTTTCCAGTAGGCGCCGGCCGTGTGGGTCAGCTTGAAGACGCCGAGCCGTCCGGTCGAGGCAACGTGCGGACCGCGGCAGAGGTCGATGAACTCCCCCTGCCGGTAGCACGAGACGCGGTCGTCGGGAAGCTCGCGGGCGATCTGGACCTTCAGCGGATCCTTCTGGCCTTCGAAGATTTCGATCGCTTCGGAGACCGGCATCTCCTGTCGCTCGATCTTCCAGTCCTCGGCGATGATCTTCCGCATCTCGGCCTCGATCTTCTCGAGGTCCTCGGGCGTAAAAGGCCGCGCGGGGAGGAAGTCATAGTAGTAGCCGTTCTCGATCGGCGGCCCGATTCCGATCTGGACTTCGGGAAAGAGCCGCTTGACCGCCTGCGCCGTCAGGTGTGCGGTGGAGTGACGATAGATCGGCACTGCGTCAGGCGATTTCCACGTCACGATCTCGAGCGACGCGTCGGAGGCGAGAGGCGTGACGAGATCGACGATGCGTCCATCGACCTTCCCCGCGACCGCGTCTTTGGCCAGACGCGGGCCGATCCGCTCCGCGACCTCGCGGACCGTCGTGCCCTTCGGGACCTCGAGGGTCGTCCCGTCGGGTAGCCGGATCGTCACCTTCTCCGCCAGCGCTTCCATGTTCTCCCGATTCCGAAAGTTTCCGTCGTTTCCGTCGCCAAAAAATCGAAAACGCGGGTCACCCCGCGTCGTCATGTCTTCTCTGGTAGGCGCTAACGGGATCGAACCGTTGACCTCTACCGTGTGAAGGTAGCGCTCTCCCAGCTGAGCTAAGCGCCTCCGCCTCGAACAATTGGTAGGCTCGAGCGGATTTGAACCGCTGACCCCTACCGTGTCAAGGTAGTGCTCTCCCCCTGAGCTACGAGCCTGTTCGTCCCGGCAGCGAACCGCCGTCCGGGGGGCTACCGGCCGGAAGCCCGCGGGGGCGTTTTCATCCCGGCCTTCGTCCCTGATTGAAAAAGATCCGCTCCGATGGGTCTTCGGAGGATTGCGCAATCTAGCAGACCCGCCCGCCGGGCGCAATGCGTGCCGCGTTTTCCGCGAGCCGAATCGGGCTGCTATATTGAGCCGACACTTCCAATGTCATCCGCGCTTCGGGCGTCTTTCTCCTCGCTCGTGCGGCGCTGGACTTCTCTTCGAGAGGAGCGCGCCGAAACCGCGGCTGCCCGCCGTTTCTGGAACGCCGAGACCGCTCGCGACGCGGAAGATCACTATTGGGGCGCCCAACCCCTGGTCCGCCGGGCGATCAACCGGAGGGTCACCGGAGACCCGAACCGCTGGCCGATGGAGTGGTTCGCGGAGGCGTACGCGAAAAAGCCCTTCTCCCGCGGGCTTTCGATCGGCTGCGGCTCCGGTCTCCTCGAGCGCGATGTTCTCGCCAAGGGGATCTGCGAGGCGATGGAGGGAATCGACTTTTCCGAGGAGTCGATCGGAGAGGCGCGGTTCGCCGCGGAGGAGGCGCACCTTTCCGGGCGGCTCGATTACCGGATCGAGGACGTGAACGCTCTCGATCTGCCGCGGGGGCTCTACGACATCGTCTTCTTTCACGGCTCGCTGCACCACGTTCGACAGATCGAGCGCGTGCTCTCCGAAGTCCGACAGGCGCTCTCTCCGGGAGGTCTCGTCTACATCGACGAGTACATGGGACCCTCGCGCGCCGAGTGGACCGAGGAGCACTGGGGGTTCGCGCGAAGCGCCTTCGACGCTCTTCCGAGCGAGCTGAAGAACCGGCCTCGGCTTGCCATCCCGCTGCCGCTCGACGATCCCTCGGAGTCGATTCGCTCGAGCGCGATCCGTCCGGCCGCCGCGCGCCTCTTCGAGATCGTCGAGGAGCGGCCGTACGGCGGCAACATCCTGTGGTTCGTCTTTCCCTGCCTGGACATGGAACGGCTCCGGCAGGACTCGACCGGAGCGTTATCTCGCTTGATCGCCTTCGAGGAGCATCTCCTCGAGCGGGGATGGGTAGACTCGTACTTCCGCGTGATCGTGGCGAGGAAGCGGTAATCTCCGGGTCATCCTGAGCGAAGTCACCTTTTGTCACCCTGAGCGAAGTCCCCTTTTGTCATCCCGAGCCCTTCGCATGCGCTCAGGACAGGCTCCGCGAGGGATCTCGGGCTCGCTCAGCGCCTCGGAATGACCGGCCGCCGCGTCGGCTTCGCCACGCTGCTCGCTTTCGATCTCGTCCTCTTCGCGCCGCTCCTCGCGCGCGGCCGCGTCCTTTCCTCGCACGAGTTCGTGCGCGCGCACCATCCCTGGCGTCAAACGGAAGAGGGCGTCCTGCAGGCCGAGAACCCGCTCCTCGCGGATCCTGCGGCTTCCGGCGAGACCACCCTCGTCCGCTACCGCGACTTTCCGCGTGGCTTCTTCTGGAACCCGTGGGTGTCCGCCGGCGCGATCGGCCCTTTTCACCTCGCGCAGGGCTTCCTCTCCCCCTTCGTCGCGATTCCCTCGCTCCTCCTTCCCGAGGCGTGGATCGAGACCGGCATTCTTTTTCTGAAGTTCAACTTCGCGTACCTCGCCGCCTGGTTCTTTCTGCGGAGCCGACGCTTCTCGGACCTGGCCGCCGCCGCGGGGGCCGCGACCTGGGCGTTCTCGACGGGACAGACGGTCTGGGGCCTCTGGATGCAGACGTCCGTCTCCGTGACGTATCCGCTTCTGCTGGTGGCCGTCGACCGCGCGTTCGATGGTAAGCGCCCGGCGCGGGCCCTCTCTTTCGCGGCTGCGTCGTTCCTCCTCTGCCTGGTCGGCGGGTTCCCCCACTGGATCCTCTACGGAGCGTTCGCGGCCGGGCTGTACTTCCTGTTTCGCGCGGCGCGAGAACGGCAGAACGCGGGAAGGGCCTTCGCAAAGCTCGCCCTCTCGCTCGCGATCTCGGTCGCAATCCTGACCCCATCGATCCTCGCCTCGGCCCGCTTCGTCGAAGCATCCGGCTTTCAGCCGCTGCGCAAGGGGATGGGGAGCGCTTTTCCCCTGCCCCTCCGGCACATTCGCCTCTACTTCCTTCCCGACTACCAGGGGACGACCCGGCACGGGGACTACCACGGCGTCGGTTGGATCCCGGGCGACAACTACGTCGAAACGGCTTCGGGCGTCGGGCTCGTCGCCGCCGCGCTCGCGGCCGTCGGGATCTTCTCGAGACGCCGACGCGCCCTTGCGCTTTGGGCGGCAACCCTCGCCGCCGCGGTCGTTCTCCCGCTCTACGGCGGAGGCCGGCTCCTCAAAGCGGTCGGCTCCCTTCCGCTTCTCGACAACGCGCTCTTCTCGCGATCCAAGATCCTGATCGTCCTCGCGGTTGCGGTCCTCGCCGCGTGCGGGGCGGAGGCGCTCGAGCGGCTCGCGGAAGGTAGCGGGGCGCGCACCATCGCTCTCACGGTCGCCCCGTTCGGGATCGCGATACCGCTCGCCTTCCTGGCGCTCGACTTCTACTCGGTCGCCCGGCCTTCCCAGGCGGTATTCGCGAAGACGCCGGGGATCGAGCGGCTCGAAGGGATGGAGCGGGCTTCGCCCGGCCGATTCGCGGCGGCGGGCTGGACGCTCCTTCCCAACGTCTCGGAAGTCTTCCATCTCGAGGACGTGCGCGGGCACCTCCTTCACGAGGCCGCCTACCGCCGGCTCCTTTCGGCCGCAGACCCGTTCTCCTTTGGCCGTTACGGGACCTACCTCCTGTTCGACCCGCGGTCGCTCGATCCCGGTTCGCCGGTCCTCGATCTCTTGAACGTCACCGTTCTGGCCGCGCCGCCCGGTTCGCCGGCGCCGACGGGAGCGGCCGCGAGCGAGCGCGACGCCGCGGCGATGGATCCTCCGGGCCTCGCCGCGCGGCCTCTGCCGGACGCGGCCCGCTTTCCGCGGATCGCGAACGGAAGGGACATGACGCTCTTCGCGAGACCGAGCGCCTTCCCGAGGTTCTGGATCGTCTCCCGCGCCTTGCCCGGGGGAATCGAAGAGGTGCGGCGGGCCGATCGGGAAACTCTCGCGAGCGCGGTCTTTGTGGCGCCCGACTTCGCGCAGGCCCTCGCCTCGGGCGAGCCGCGGCGGGGCTCGGACGGGGCGATCCGGATCGTGTCACTCGCTGCCGAGCGATTCGAGCTCGAGACGGAGACCCCTCTTCCTTCGCTCCTCGTCTCCTCGCAGAAGAGGTTTCCACCGTACTGGCGGCTCTTTCTCGACGGCAGGAGAGCCTCGGATTTCGCGGCCGACGGGATCTTTCTCGGTCTCGAGCTCCCCGCCGGCCGGCATCGCGTCGAAGGGAAGTTCCAGATTCCGCGATGGGAGCTCCTCCTTTCCGGTGTAGGTTTGATCGCGTTTGCCGCGATCGTGATCCGGGCTTTCCGTCCCGTCGCGGCGTCTCTTCCGTGAAGCTCGTCATCCAGATTCCCGCGTTCAACGAGGAGGCGATCCTCGGGAAGGCGCTCGCCTCGATCGGGCGTTCCGTTTCCGGATTTTCCGAGGTCGCAGTTCTGGTCATCGACGACGGCTCGATGGATCGGACCTCCGACGTCGCGCGCGCGGGCGGTGCCGACCGCGTGGTGCGGCTGCCCGCGCATCGCGGCCTGGCGGCTGCCTTTTCGGCCGGCCTCGAGGAGGCGCTCGCCATGGGCGCGGACGTCGTCGTCAACTTCGACGCGGACCTCCAGTATGACGCGGAGGACATACCGGCTCTCGTCACACCGATTCTGGCCGGCCGAGCGGATCTCGTCGTGGGGGATCGGGGCCCCGGCTCGCTCGCGCACTTCTCCCCGGGAAAACGAATCCTCCAGAGGGTCGGGAGCTGGGCAGTCCGCCAGGCGTCGGGCCTCGAGATCCCCGACGCCGCCTCCGGTTTCCGCGCGCTATCGCGCGAGGCGGCGCGCCGGGTCAACGTCTTTTCGAAGATGACCTACACGCTCGAAACCCTGATCCAGGCGGGATCGAAGGACCTGCGGGTCTCGTCGGTTCCGGTCGCGGCCCGGCCGCCTGCGCGCCGCTCCCGACTCTATTCCTCGGTTACGAAATACGTTCTGGTCCAGGGCGCGAACGTCCTGCGGATCACCGCGCTCTACAAGCCGTTGAAGATCTTCTCGGCGGCCGCGGCGATCTTTCTTCTCGCGGGCGCGATCCTCGGTGTCCGCTACCTCTGGTACGTCTTCGCCGGGCAGAATCCGGGCGGCCACGTCCAGTCGCTCATTCTCGCCGGAGTTCTGATCGTCGTCGGGGCGCAGACGTTCCTGATTGCACTATTAGCCGACCTCGTCGGAATCAACCGCACGCTCCTGGAGGAATTGAAATTGAGGGAGCAGGGAGCCGGAAACCGGAAAACAGGACCCGAAAAGTCGGCGCCGACCTCGTCCTAGGCCCAGTCTCCCGGCTTGCGGAACAGGACCGGCGCTCCCTCGAGCAACGTCAGGATTGCGGACGTATTCGCCGCGACCGCATAGACGATCCGGTCCTGGGGGCGCGCGTAGCCGGAACGGATGGCATTTTCGAACTGCTGGAGCAGCGGGTCGAAGTAGCCGCCGATGTTCGCGATCACCACGGGCTTGCCATGGATGCCCAGCTGTTTCCACGTGATCATTTCGAGAACCTGGTCGAGCGTCCCGAAGCCGCCGGGGAACGCGACGAAGGCATCGCCCAGGTCGAACATCGTCTGATCCCGGTCGTGCATCGTATGAACGACCTTCAACTCCGTGACGCGCTTGTGCGCCGCCTCCCGGCCGACGAGCGCTTCGGGAATGACACCGATGACTTTGCCTCCGGCCGAGATGACCTCGTCGGCGAGACTCCCCATCAAACCGAGCGAGGAGCCGCCGTACACGAGAGTGATTCCGCGGGCCGCGATCTCACGGCCGAACTTGCGAACCTCCGCCTCCACCGCGGGATCCCGAGTCGCACTCGCCCCGCAGTAGACGCAAACGCGGTGGAGATCCATCCGAGACGATCTTATCCGCGGGAGCGGCTGCCGGGAATTTCGAGCGCGACACCGCGGCTACAGAGCGGACAGTCCGCCGCCGGCCACGAGGGAACCGCCAGACGGAGAAGCGACCGCGCCGGAACGGAAAAGGCCCCTGGCGGGAGACCGCGATCCACGAGCGATCCGACGGCGACCACGCTGCCGCCCGCCGCTTCGACCGTCGCGCAGACCTCCCGCGTCGAAGCGCCGGTCGTGAAGACGTCCTCGACGACCGCCACGCGCTCCCCGGCTTCCAGGGCGAAGCCCCGCCGCAGCGTGAACGCGCCGTCCCGGCGCTCCGCAAAGAGCGCGCGCGTCCCGAGCCCGCGGGCGACTTCGTGGCCGATCACGATGCCGCCCAGGGCGGGCGAGACGACGGCGGCGGCTGAGAACTCCAGGAGCTTCTCCGCGAGCTCGCGCCCGGCGGCTTGCGCGCGCTCCGGCCACATGAGGAGCCGCGCGCACTGGAGGTAGCGGTCGCTGTGGAGGCCGGAGGAGAGACGGAAATGGCCGGTCAGAAGCGCCCCGGTCTCTTCGAAGTCGTCGACCGCCAACAAATTTTTTCTCCTGTCATTCTGGGGCCGGAAGGGCCGAAGAATCCTCGGGAGCGTGCGAGGAAGGGATCCCTCGCCGCGCTCGGGATGACAGGTTAACCCTGATCCCGGCTGATCTTGTGGTGCTCGATCTTCTTGTAGAGGTTCGAACGGGGCGTCTGGATCACCTCGGCCGTGCGGCTGATGTTCCATCCGTTCTCCCGGAGCTTCGCCATGAGGAACTGGCGTTCCGCAAACTCCTTGAACTCCGAGAGCGTCGTCATCGCGAGCCCGCGCTCGGAGATTTCCGTGGGGGAGACGCGGGCCTCGGGGGGAAGGTCCTTCGCATCGATCGGATCGGCGTCGGTCATGATCAGGACCCGCTCGACTAAGTTTTTGAGCTCCCGGACGTTGCCGGGCCACGAGCGGGCCTTCAACAACGCCAGGGCGGACGATCCAAACCGGCGGGGCCGGCAGTGGTCCCGCTCGCAGAAGCGCCGTGTGAAATGCTCGACCAGGTCCGGAATGTCCTCCGCCCGCTCGCGCAGCGGCGGGGTCCGGATCGGGACGACGTTCAGGCGGAAGAAGAGGTCCTCCCGGAAGCGGTTTTCCCGGATCGCCTCGGTCAGGTCGCGATTGGTCGCCGCGATCACCCGCACGTTGACCTGCCGGACCCGCGGCGCGCCGACCGGCTCGACTTCGCCGGCCTCCAGCACCCGCAACACTTTCGCCTGCGTTCTCGCCGACATGTCGCCGACTTCGTCCAAGAAGATCGTCCCGCCGTCGGCCTCGACGAACTTCCCGGTCTGCCGGCGCACCGCGCCGGTGAACGAGCCCTTCTCGTGTCCGAAGAGCTCCGACTCGATCAGCTCTTCGGGAATCGCGGCGCAGTTGACCTGGACGAAGGGGCCGCCGGCGACCCGCGAAGCCTTGTGGACTTCGCGCGCGACGAGCTCCTTGCCGGTGCCGCTCTCTCCCATGATGAGCACGGTGGCGCCCGTCGGCGCGGCCCGCACGATCTCTTGACGCAGACGCTGCATCGGAGCGCTCCGGCCGACGAGAACCGACTCCTCGTCGAGCGCGGTTCGCAGCCGCTCGTTCTCCGCCCGGAGCTGGTTGCGGGCGAGCGCGTTCTTGATCGAGACCAGGATGCGCTCGCGCTGCGGCGGTTTCTCGAGGAAGTCGACCGCTCCGCGGCGCGTGGACTCGACGGCCGTGGCGATGTCGCCGTGCCCCGAGATCATGAGGACGGGCGGCGCCCCCTCGCGAGCCACGATCTTGTCGAGCACCTCGAGACCGTCCATGCCGGGCATCTTGATGTCGAGCAGGACCGCGTCGGCCGGGGCGCCGTCCAGGTCCGCGAGCGCGGTCTTCCCGTCTGGCGAGGTCGCCACCTCATATCCTTCGTATTCGAGGATCATCCGCAGGGTGTCGCGGATGCCTCGATCGTCGTCGACGACCAGGATCTTCTGGCTCATCCCGACCTTTCAATGCGGAGAGCGCGCCTGTTGTTCCCGGCTCCCCCGAAAACGAGCACGCCCGCCGGGGTGGCGGGCGTGCGGAAATGCGTCTCGAACCCGGTCTACTGCTCGATCTTGACGAGCGCGAAGAAGGAAACCGCCGGGCGGGACCGCTGGATGTAGAGCTTCAGGTAGTCCCCCTTCCGCGCCCCGGAGACGATTTTGCCGAACTCCTCGGTGGAGGTGAGATGCCGGCCGTTGACCTCGGTGATGACGTCGCCTTCTCGAATGCCGGCGTCCGCCGCCGCGGAGACCTCTTTCACGTGGACGACTAAGAGACCCGACGCGCCGTTCTGCACTCCCTGCATCTGGCGGACCTGTGTCGTCAGCTCGGTCACGGAGACGCCGATGCGTTCCCGCGAGTCTTTCGAGCTCGCCTTTCCCGGGTCCGCCTGCTCGCCCGAAGAAGCGACGTCGCGCTCGGCGAGCGCCGCCGTCAGCGTCATGTCCCGGCCGTCGCGGATGACCCCGAGACGGACCTTGCTGCCCGGCGCCTTGCCCGAAACGTATCCGATCAGATCGCGGGTGTCCTTGACTGCGACCTCGTCCACGCGCACGATCGCGTCTCCCGGCCGGATCCCGGCGCGGTCCGCCGGCTTGCCCGGCTCGACCGACTGAACGAAGGCGCCGTCGAGAGACTTCAGCCGGAAGGCTGCGGCCTTGTCGCTGTCGATGTTCTCGATGTTGATTCCGAGGAATCCGCGCGTGACCTTTCCCTTCTCCCGCAGCTGTGGAAGAACGCTCTTCAACGTGTTGACCGGCACGGCGAAGCCGATGTTCTGCGCCGGGCGGAACATCGCGGTATTGATACCGATCACCTCGCCGTTGACGTTGATGAGCGGGCCGCCGGAGTTGCCGGAGTTGATGGCGGCATCGGTCTGGATGAAGTTCTCGAACGAACGGGTCGCGGCGTCGCCCGTCAAACCGTAGCGCCCCTTCGCCGACACGACGCCGACGGTGACGCTCTTGTCGAAGTTCAGCGGATCGCCGATCGCCATGACCCACTCGCCGACGCGAAGCCGGTCGGAGTCTCCGAGCGCCAGCGGGGTCAGACGCTGCTTGACGTCGATCTTCAAGAGGGCGAGGTCGGTCGCGGGGTCGCGTCCGACGATGCGGGCGATCGTCCGCTCCCGGTTGGACAGCCGGACTTCGACCTTGTCCGCGTTTTCGATGACGTGGTAGTTCGTCGCGATGTATCCGTCTTCCGAGATGACGAAACCGGTGCCTCCCTGCTGCTCCTTGTGCTCTTCGTCGTCGCCCTGGCCGTCGCCGCGGCGCTGCTGCGGGCCGAAGAAGAACTCGAAAGGATCACCGTTTCCGCTTCCACCGCCGAAGGGGGAAACGAATCGGCGGGACGACCCCTTGACGATCTCGGTCGAGGTGATCGAGACCACCGAAGACATCGTTTCGTCCGCGATGTCGGCGAACGAGGGCAGGATCAACGAGCCCGAACGGGCCCGGGCCGGCGCCTCGCGCTGCGCCTCCGAACGCGGAGTGACATTGACCGAGCTCGCGACCACCATTCCGAAAATGACGGCCGCGGCGATGAGAACGGAAAACGAAAGGGCCCGTTTGGTAGATTTCTCCATGGTTTTTCTTCTACTCCTCCGCCCGCTTCCGAGCGGGACTGTGGCTCTTCACTGGCTCAAGGTTTCGATTCAAGGTTCAACGGCAATGTCCAACGTCCAACGTCCAAGGCCCGGGGCTCCCGCGCACCGGCTCCGACAACCCCGGGCAGGGATTCAACGCTCTCGACTCGCTTCGAAATTCCTACGGGGGATACCCCGGCTCGCATGCTC
Organism: Thermoanaerobaculia bacterium; assembly: GCA_036395755.1. Taxonomy (GTDB): domain Bacteria; phylum Acidobacteriota; class Thermoanaerobaculia; order UBA5066; family Gp7-AA6; genus Gp7-AA6. Next base: position 26,263 of record DASWCZ010000094.1, on the reverse strand, counting down.
CACCAGTATGCATCGATCCATCGCGACCGGGATACCGGCCTCCTCGAGCCGGCGCGCCGATTCCGGATCCAGGACCCCCTGCTGCATGAAGAAGAAGCCAACGCCCCGGGCGATGGCCTGGTCCGCGACGGGAGCGACCTGGTCCGACCGTCGAAAGACGTCGACGATGTCGAGACGGACCTCCGGCGGGATCTCGGAGAGCGACCGGTAGCAGGTCTCTCCCAGGATTCTCGGGTGCCCCGGGTTGACCGGGACGATCTGATACCCATGGTCCATCAGGTAGCGGCCGATCGCGTTCGAGGGCCGCTCCGGGTTGGGGGAGCAGCCGACGATCGCAACGGTTCGCGCGGTCTCCAAGGCCGTCCGAATCTTTTCTTTGTCGTTCATCGCGTGGGCTCGGACGGGCCCTCTTTGTCGGGACGCAGGTTGTAGAAAAAGGTTACGGTGACGCCTTCGCGCGACTCGTTCAGGTCCGCGGGGAGCGGGCGAAAAGGCGAAGACTTCATGATCGCCTGAAGGGCCGCGAAATCGAAGGGCGGTATCCCGGATCGCCGGATGATGGTCGCGTCCGCGACCCGGCCGTCGGCCAGGATGTAGAAGCGGATCGTCAGCTTTCCCTTCCAGCCGAGACGGGCAAGCTCGGGGATGTCCCAGTGGAGCTTGATGCGGCGAACCATCTCCTCCGCGTAAGGGCCCCAGTCGTACCAGGTCGTGTCGAAGGACAGCGGACCCGAATCGACGAAGCCTCCGTCGGCGTTCGGGAAGCCCGCCCCGCCCTGGGACCCGCCTCCCGCCATATCCCGCGCCGCGTCGCGAATCGCCTGATCGAGCCGGGCGAGCCGTTCCCCCTCCCGCGCCGGCGCCCCGCCCGACGCGAGCGGCGACTTCCCCTCGGTCTCGCCGGCCGGGCCGAAGACGGTCGGTCGGCGGCTCTCCTCCCCCGAGGCTCCCGGCTCTCCCTGGCGCGGCGCCGCGACCCCGCGAGATTGCGCCACCGCCGGACCGGGCGCGCTTCCCCGCTTGCCCGCCGCGAGGCCTTCGACGCCGGGCATGTTCGGGACGAACGGCGTGCCCGCCTTCGGTCGGGATCGGTCTCCGCCTCCCGCGCGGCGATTGGCGTCGGAGAGGTCCGACCGGCGCGGGTTCTCGCGAGCGGGACCGGGCGCGGAGCGGAAGACGACCGGAATGGACGGCTCCCTGGGCTCGGGAGCCAGAAGGTCCGCGAGGAAACCGCCCTTCCGGTCCCCCCGGGCCGCGGGACCCGGCCCGGCGAGGAAGAGCGCGAGCAGGACGAAGTGGGCGGCAATCGAGATCAGGACCGCTCGCTCGAGCGGGAATGGCTTCTGCCCTTTTTCGATGATCTCGAACACGTTGTATCGCTTGGGGAAATACGCCCTCCTCCCCTAACACGGGACGCAGCCGGTGGATTCTCGTTTTCGGCCGGTCCGCCGACTCCTCCCGACCCGGGATCCGGTCGCTCGGTTGCGGCCCGCCGCCTCATTTGATAAACAGAGGCGGCTCTCGACGAAACTGTGGCGGGCGCAGGCCCGCTTTTTTGTTCTTCAAAGGTCAGGAATGCCGCTCTTGAAACCGGAGACGACCGAGGAAATCCGGGCGATCGCCCGGGAGAAAGGTTGTCGTCTGCTCGCCGTCGAGCCGTCCGGAACCGGACGGGCGGCGGTCGTCCGCCTTGTGCTCGAACGGGAAGACGGGAGCTCCGTCTCCGTCCAAGATTGCGAGGCAGTCTCGAGAGAGGCTTCGGCTCTCTTAGACGCGTCCGATGAGATCCCGCACGGGTACGTGCTCGAAGTTTCTTCTGCCGGCCTCGACCGGAAGCTCTACTCGCTCGACGACGCCAGGAGATTCGTCGGACGGCGCGTTCGCGTGAAGACCGACGCGCCCGTGCTCGCCCTGTCCTCCAACGGGTCGAGCAATCCCGGCTCGGGCAGTCGAAATCTGCGCGGAACGCTCGAGAGCGTCGACGGAGACCTGCTCCGTGTCGTTGATGGGGAGAACCGCAAAACCTATAATGTCCGTTTCGGCGATATTCGGCTGGCGCGATTGGAATTCGAGTGGCCGGAGCGCCGGGGCTGATGGTGAGGAGTAGCACGGTCCGATGAACATCGATCCGTCGGTGATCCGACAGGTCTCGCGGGAGAAAGACATCGACACCGAAAAGATGTTCGGCGCGCTCGAGGAAGCCATGTCCTCGGCGGCGAGAAAGTTCTACCACGACAAGGCGATGGTGACGCTGATCGACCGCCAGACCGGGGCAATGACGGTGTACTCGCCGCGCACGGTCGTCGCGGAGCTCGACACCGAATCGGAGGATCCGCCGCCGGAGGTCCTTCTGGAGGAAGCCCGCGAGTTGGTCGCAAAGCAGGGGACGCGGGGAGAGGTCCGCGTTCTGCGGCCAGGCGCCGAAGGCGAGCCCGCGACCGAGGTCGACGACGTCGTTCTCGGCGACGAAGTCCGGGTCTATCGGGAGACGATGGGGCTCGGACGAATTGCCGCCCAGACCGCGAAGCAGGTCCTCTACCAGAAGGTCCGGGAGGCGGAACGCGACAACATCTACAACGAGTACTTCCCGAAGATCGGCGAGCTCATGAGCGGAACGGTCAAACGGTTCGAGCGCGGCGACATGATCGTCGATCTCGGCAAGACGGAGGGGATCATCCCGCGCGATCAGCAATCGCGCGCCGAGCGCTACGGCCAGGGGGAGCGGATCCGATCGATCCTCTACGACGTGCACCGGAACCCGAAGGGTCCGCAGCTCGTCCTTTCTCGGACCGACCCGAGGCTCCTGATCCGGTTCTTCGAGATGGAAGTGCCCGAAATCTACGACGGCACGGTCGTCATCAAGGGGGCGGTCCGCCAGCCGGGCGAACGAGCGAAGGTCGCGGTGCGCTCGCGCGAGCGCGACGTCGATCCGGTCGGAGCCTGCGTGGGCATGCGCGGAAGCCGGGTCCAGTCGATCATGCGGGAGCTCCACGGCGAGAAGATCGACGTCATCCTTTACTCCGACGACCTGATCACCTTCGCCCAGAACGCTCTCGCTCCGGCCAAGATCACCCGGGTCTCGCCCATCCACCATGAAGACGGAACAATGAGCCTCGACTGCGTCGTCGAAGACGACCAGCTCTCGCTCGCGATCGGCAAGAAGGGTCAGAACGTGCGGCTCGCCTCGGCTTTGATCGGTCTGAAGATCGAGATCAAGGGGGAGACCGAGGTCAAGGGCGAGGTCGCCGAAGCTCTGACGCGAATGCTCGAGGCGTCTCGTTTGAAGCAGACCCCCGTGTCCGAGATCCCCGGAATCGGCGGGAAGACCGCGGAGAAGCTCGCGGAAGCCGGGGTCGGATCGCTCGCCGAACTCCTCGACAAGAGCGCGGAGGAACTCTCCCAAATCCCCGGGATCGGCGCGGCGACCGCCGAGAGGCTCCTTGAAGCGGCTCGCGCAGCGGAACAGGAGATTCGTTCGCCCCGCTCCGAGGAATCGGAAGAAGAATCGGAAGAAGAATCGGAAGAAGTCGAAGAAGTTCCCGGCGCTCAGGAGGAAGAGCCCTCGACGCCGGCCGAAGAGACGATCGTTCAGGAGTAGTCCAGCTCGATGGGAAAGATTCGGGTCGAAGAGCTCGCCGCGCAGATGGGGATCGGGAGCAAGGAAGTTCTCTTCCTGCTCCAGTCGATCGGGGTGGACGTCAAATCGCCGCAGGCGGCGCTCGACGAGTCGACGGTCTTGGCCATCCTCCAGGGCAAGACCCACGCCCCCAAACAGCTGATCGTCCGGGACAGCGAATCGAAGGCCTTCCGGCCACAGAAGAGCGCGCTCTCCCGGATCAAGATCGTGGAGAAGACCGCCCCGGCTCGTCCGGAGCCGGAGGCAGAGCCCGTCGTCCGCCGTCCCGCTTCGGGTCCCGCCGCCGCGCCTGCGCCGCCGACGACGCCGGAGGCCCGCGCGAAGCCGGCGGAACCGGCCCGCACCGCGGTCGTGCCTTCCGAGCCGGAACCCGAGCCGCCCGCCAAGCCGGCTCTTCCCCGCAAGATCGTGCTGCCTCCCCCGCGGCCTGCGGCGGGAAGACCTCTCGGCCCGAGCGGCCCGCCGGCAATGGCCCGCGCCGGCGCCGGGCCGGGTTCTCCCGCCATGCGTCCGACGGGTCCGTCGAGACCGATGGGGCCCGCTTCGGGAAGCCCGGGGCGGCCGGCTCCTTCGGTCTATCGCCCGACTCCCGGCGGCCCGGGGATGCGGCCGGCCGGCGCACCGCTGCGCCCGACCGGACTCGCCGGGCGTCCCGGACCGGGCGCGAGACCGGGCATGGGCCCCGCTCGGCCCGCGGCCCCGCCGCTCGTCGCCGAGCGCGCCGGAACGAAACGCAAGAAGGAAGACGAGAAGGACACCAAGAAGCCCGCCGCGAAGCGCGGGGCGAAGCCGAAGATCACCGTCGCGGACGAAGTCGATCTGCGGGAGTTCGTCGGCGCGTACGAGGAAGACACCTACTCCGACATCACCCTTCCGCTCATCGAGAAGACGGAGGGGGCCGAAGAGGTCGAGACCGTCGCCGAGGCGAAACCGGTCTCCAAGTCCGCGCTGCGTCGCGCGGCCAAGTCGACGCGCGCGCACGATTCGGGCAAGCTGCTCGAGTTCAAGAAGCCGATGCCGACCGGCCCGATCTTCCTGTCGGAGGGCGTCACGGTCAAGGAGCTCTCCGAAAAGCTCGGCGTCCTCGCGAAAGACATTCAGCGACTGCTCATGCAGCGGGGAATCCTCGCGACTGTAAACCAGACCCTTGATGCGTCGACCGCCATCCAGATCGCCAAGGAGGTCGGCGTCGAAGCCGCGGTCGTCTCGTTCGAAGAGGAGCTCGAGCTCGCGCGAACCGCGCCGGAAAGCGCGGAAATTGCTCCGGTGACGACGGTCGCCCGGTCGCCCCGCGCGCCGGTCGTAACCGTGATGGGCCACGTCGATCACGGGAAAACATCACTCTTAGACGCGATCCGCCAGACCAAGGTCGCCGAAGGAGAGGCGGGAGGCATCACCCAGCACATCGGGGCCTACCGCGTCGAAGTCCATGGCCGGCCGATCGTCTTCCTCGATACTCCCGGTCATGAGGCGTTCACCTCGATGCGCGCGCGCGGAGCCCGGGCCACGGACATCGTCGTGCTCGTCGTCGCGGCGGACGACGGAGTGATGCCGCAGACCGTCGAAGCGATCGACCACGCCCGCGCCGCGAAGGTTCCGATCGTGGTCGCAATCAACAAGATCGACAAGGCGAACGCCAACGCCGATCGGGTCCGTAAAGAGCTTGCGGACCACGGAGTCCTCCTCGAGTCGTGGGGGGGCGAGGTTCCCTCGGCGGAAATCTCGGCGCTCAAAAAGCAGGGGATCGACCAGCTGCTCGAGCTGATCCTGATCGTCGCGGACCTGCAGGAGTTGACCGCTTCCGTCGCCGAGGAGGCCCGGGGCGTGGTGCTCGAGGCGAGGGTCGAAGCGGGGCGGGGCAACGTGGCGACGGTGCTCGTCCAGTCCGGGACCTTGCGCGTCGGAGACGTCTTCTTCGCCGGATCGGTGTTCGGCCGCGTCCGCTCGATGACCGACGACCGTGGCGACCGCCTGACGGACGCGGGCCCCGCGACGCCGGTCGAGGTGACCGGCTTCGAGGACCTTCCGCAGGCCGGCGACACGTTCCAGGTCGTTCCGGACGAGGCCAAAGCGCGCTCGGTCGCCTCTTTCCGCCAGCTTCGGGAACGCGAGAAGGCGATGGCCGCGAGCCAGAAGCTCTCGCTCGACCAGCTCTTCAACAAGATCCAGGAAGGACGCATCAAGGAGCTGCCTCTGATCGTCAAGGCCGACGTCGCCGGCTCGGCCGAGGTCCTGTCGCAGGCCCTGAAGAATCTGTCCAACGAGAAGGTGAAGGTCTCGCTCCTCCACGTCGGCGTCGGCGCGATCAACATCAATGACGTCCTGCTCGCGTCCGCTTCCGGAGCGATCATCGTCGGATTCAACGTACGGCCGGAGAAGAAGGCCGAGGCGGAGGCGGACAAGAGCGGCGTCGAGCTGCGCCTCCACACGATCATCTACAACGTGACCGACGAGATCCGGAAGGCGATGGAAGGACTGCTCGAACCCACGTTGAAAGAGGTCGCCCGGGGTCGCGCCGAGGTCCGGAACACGTTCAAGGTCCCGAAGTTCGGCATCGCGGCGGGCTGCTACGTCACCGAGGGTTCGATCGGACGCTCTTCCCAGGTCCGGCTGCTGCGGGACAACCGCGTGATCTACGAGGGGAAGGTCGCTTCTCTGCGGCGCTTCAAGGACGACGTCTCGGAGGTCCGGCAGGGCTTCGAGTGCGGCATCGCTCTCGACCGTTACCAGGACGTCAAGGTGGGCGACGTGATCGAGGCATACCAGGTCGACAAGGTCGCCGGAGTGATGGAAGCCTGAGAAAGACGGGCTCGTAATCGTCCCGCTCCGCTTCGCTGAACCATGGTTCTCGCTTACGCCGTCTTCGACCTTCACCTGCCCGGCTGCCGCGGGCTGAAGGAAAAGCGGATGATCGTCCAGAGCTTGAAGAGTCGGCTCCGAAACCAGTTCGAGGTCTCCGCATCGGAGGTCGGCGGGCAGGATCTCCTGGAAAGAGCCGAGCTGGCGGTCGCCGCGGTCGGCCCGGATGAGAAGCCGCTCGACGCCCTCCTGCAGAAGATCTTGAGTTTCGTGGAACAGAATCTCGACGGCGAGCTGCTGAATTACAGGAATGAGTTCATTCATGTGTAGGTCTCTCTCCATGTCCTCCCGAGTCCCTCGCCTTCGCTCGGGACAGGCTCCGCGAGGGATCCCTCCCTTTCCGAGGAAGAGATTCCTCGGGCCTGCGGCCCTCGGAATGACAGCTCGGAGGGCCGCGTGAAGAAAGATTCCCGCCGCAGCCAGCGCGTTGCCGATCTCGTCCGAGCGGAGATCTCGAGTCTTCTCTTGATCGAAGCGCACGACCCGGACGTCAAGACCGTCACGATCACGGACGTCGAGATGCCGTCGGACCTGAAGTCCGCCCGGGTGTTCTTCACGGCCCACGGCGACGAAGCGGCCCTCGACCGTGCGGGCGCGGGGCTCGCGCGCGCGGCCGGGTTTCTGCGGCGCGAGGTCGGCCGGCGCTGCGGGCTGCGCTACGCGCCGGAGCTCTTCTTCGAGCCGGACCGCTCCTACGACCGGGGCGCGCGGATCGACGAGCTGCTCTCACGGGTGCTGCCGGGACGCGAAGAGGAGCCATGAGAGCCGCCGAACCGTTTCGCCGCGGCTTCCTGTTTCTCCTCGACAAGCCGACCGGGCTCACCTCCCACGACGTCGTCGAACGCGTGCGCCGGGCGCTCTCGCTTCCCCGCATCGGCCACAGCGGAACGCTCGACCCGATGGCGACGGGCCTCCTGCTTCTGTGCGCCGGGGAGGCGGCGAGGCTGCAAGGCTTTTTCACGCTGATGGACAAGTCCTACGAGGGGGTCATCCGGCTCGGCCGCGCGACGACGACCTTCGATCGCGAAGGCCAGGCCGTCGGTCCCGAGCGCGACTCCGCCGGGTTGCGGCGCGAAGAGGTCGAGGCGGCCGCGGACTCCTTTCGCGGCGAGTTTCTACAGTCGCCGCCGCCGTATTCGGCGAAAAAGGTCGGTGGACGCAAGTTCTACGAGATGGCGCGAAAAGGCGAGAGCGTTCCCGTGATTCCGAAGAAGGTCCGCGTCCGGGAGCTCTCCTTCGGCGAAATGTCCCACGGGAAGCTGCCGTTCTCGATTTCCTGCTCGTCCGGGACGTACATCCGCTCGATCGCGAGCGACCTGGGCGAGAAGCTCGGCTGCGGGGCGCACCTCGAGTCTCTGCGTCGCACGCGCATCGGGGATTTCCACGCGAGCGAGGCCGTCGCGCTCGAGCGCTTCGAGGAGATGGCGCCGGACGAGCGCCTGGAACCGCCGCATGCGGTTCCGCTGTCGCGCGTTCACTTTCCGTTCGAGCGCGTCCGCCTGGCTTCGCTCGAGACCTGGAAGATCCGCAAGGGGCAGTCGATCCCGGCGCGCGGCGTCGCTTCGAAAGAGGGCGACTGGGTGGCTCTCGTCGGACCTTCCGACGAGATGGTCGCGCTCGGACAGGTCAGCCCGATCGGGACCCGCGGAATCGCTCTCATTCGACCGAAGCTCGTCCTCGCCGAATGAGCTGATGCGGGTGCAGGTCCGCGGGACCTGTCCCCGCAACATGTTCTGTGTGCTAGGCTGTCCGATTGAGAAAAAAGTGTGAGATGAGAAGGTTGGAGGAGAAGTGAACGTCACGGAGCATCGAACGCAGAAGCCGACGATCGTTTCTCAGTACCGTACCCACGACACCGACACGGGCTCGCCCGAGGTGCAGGTCGCGCTGCTGACGAACCGGATCGTCTACCTGACCGAGCACTTCAAGACGAACGCGAAGGACCATCACTCCCGCCGCGGTCTCTTGAAGCTCGTCGGGCGCCGCCGGCGCCTGCTCGACTATTTGAAGTCCGAAGACCCGGAGCGCTATCACCGGCTGATCGAGCGCCTCGGCATCCGGAAGTAACTCCGCCCGCCGGGGCGGGCGACAGCCCGTTTCGCCTTCCCCGGCGAGGGAAACTCAGGCGCTTTCTCTCGCCGAGCGGTTTCACCGGCGGCCGACCATACAAGAAGGAAAGACCATGATCCACAAGACCTCGATCCCTCTGGGCTCCCGATCCCTCGACATCGAAATTGGAAAGCTCGCGAAACAGGCGGACGGCGCCGCCGTGGTACGTTACGGCGACAGCGTCGTGCTCGCGACGGCCGTCTTCGCCAAGGAGCCGAAGGAGAACGCCGATTTCTTCCCGCTGACGGTGGATTACCGCGAGAACACCTACGCGGCTGGTCGGATCCCCGGGGGCTGGTTCAAGCGGGAAGGCCGGCCGACCGAGAAGGAAATCCTGACCTCCCGTTTGATCGACCGGCCGCTCCGGCCTCTCTTTCCGAAAGGCTTCAACCACGAAACCCAGATCATCGCGTTCGTTCTGTCCGCGGACGGCCAGAACGATCCGGACGTGCTGGCTTTAAACGCCGCGTCGGTCGCGCTGACCTGCTCCCGCGTTCCGTTCTACTCGCCGATCGGCGCGGTGCGCGTCGGTTCGATCGGCGGGCAGTTCGTCCTGAACCCGACCAACGCCGAGCGGGAGAAGTCCGAGATCGACCTCGTGGTCGCCGGAACCGAAGAAGCGGTCGTCATGGTCGAGGCGGGCGCCCGGGAGGTCTCCGAGCAGAGGATTCTCGACGCCATTCTCTTCGGCCACGAGGCGATCCGCCGGATCGTCGCCGCTCAAAAAGAGCTGCAGAAACGCGGCGGCTTCGATAAGCCGGCCTGGCAGGCGCCCGAGTCGTACCCGCCGGCCGTCTTCGCGGAAGTCCGTCTGCAGTGGGAGGCGCCCATGCGGGCGGCCCTGACCATGCCCGGAAAGATCGCTTCCTACGCGGAGATCAAGGCGGTCAAGAAGGCGGCGGTCTCGATGGTGCCCGAGACCGAGCCCGAGCGGCGCGACCAGACCGCGCGCGCCGCCGACGACCTCGTCAAGATCCTGACCCGCGAGACGATTCTGAACGAGAGCAAGCGGCTCGATGGACGCGCTTTCGACCAGGTCCGGCCGATCTCCGTCGAGGTGGGTCTGCTCCCCCGCACGCACGGATCGGCGCTCTTCACGCGCGGGGAGACGCAGGCGCTCGTCACAGCGACGCTGGGGACCTCCGACGACGCCCAGATCATCGAAGAGTACGAGGGCGAAAGCGAGCACACGTTCCTTCTCCACTACAACTTCCCTCCGTTTTCCGTGGGGGAGACGAAATTCATGAGGGGACCGTCCCGGCGCGACATCGGCCACGGAAATCTCGCGCGCCGCGCGCTCTCGACCGTGCTCCCGAGCGAGGACTCGTTTCCCTACACGGTGCGCGTCGTATCGGACATCCTCGAGTCGAACGGCTCTTCGTCGATGGCCACGGTCTGCGGCGGGACGCTCGCACTGATGGACGCCGGCGTGCCGATCAAGGCCCCGATCGCCGGAGTCGCGATGGGGCTCGTCGGCGACGGAAACCGGTTCGCCATCCTGACCGATATCGCCGGCCAGGAAGACCACTACGGGGATATGGACTTCAAGGTCGCCGGCTCCGCCGACGGCATCACCGCGCTCCAGATGGACGTCAAGATGCAGGGCCTGTCCCGATCGGTCCTCGAGCAGGCACTCGAGCAGGCGCGGGTCGGAAGGCTGCACATCTTGGAGAAGATGGCGACGGCGATCGACCGGCCGCGGCCGAACATTTCTCCGTATGCGCCCCGGATCTTCACGATGCAGATCCCGAGAGATCGCATCCGCGACGTCATCGGCTCGGGAGGGAAGACGATCCGATCGATCATCGAGGAAACTGGTTGCAAGATCGACGTCGAGGACTCGGGCAAGGTCTCGATCGCTTCTTCCGACGAGGCCGCGGCCCTGCGAGCGATCCAGATCATCGAAGGACTGACGCAGGAGCCGGAGATCGGGAAGGTCTACACGGGCAAGGTGCGCCGCGTGGAGCCGTACGGCGCCTTCGTCGAGATCCTGCCGGGTCAGGACGGGCTCGTCCACATCTCCGAGCTCGCTCCGTATCGTGTCCGGCAGACGACGGACGTGGTCAAGGAGGGGGACGAGGTCACCGTCAAGATCATTGCCGTCGACCCGATGGGGAAGATAAAGCTCTCTCGAAAGCAGGCTCTCTCCAAGGAGGAGGTCGAAGCCGAGATGGCCATGGCCCCGGTCGGGCCCGAGGAGGACGACCGGCGCAGCCGCGAGGGCGAGCACGCCGGCCACCCCAATCGCGACCGGGGACCCCGCGGCCCGCGTCGGTAAAACCGGCAGGTATCCGGACAAGAGGCGATTCGGATCCGATAAGTCGCGTTTCCGGCTAGTAAGGCATCTCCTCGTCCCCGAGCCCGAGCAGATGCCCGAGCTCGTGCACGACGGTGTCGCGAATCTCCCGGACCGCTTCGCCCCGAGTCGCGCAGGAACGCAGGATCGGGCCGCGGAAGACGGCGATCTGAGCGGGCAGGTCGGAGACGAAACGCTGGCGCTCGAAGTAGGGAGCCCCGCGAAATATCCCGAAGAGCTCGTGGTCGTCGGGAGTGTCGGTCTCGTCGAAGTCCTCGTCGGTGGGCTCCTCCTCCACGACCACGACGACGTTCTCCAGGTAGCGGCGAAACCGTTCAGGGACCGCGGCGAGCGCCTCTTCGACGAGCGCCTCGAACTCTCGCGGCGGGATGCGGGACGCGCTCGTCACGGGGCGTCGCGTCGTCGAAAGAGGCGATCGAAGTTCGCAGTCGTCGCATCCGCCAAACGGTCGAACGGGACCGCTTTCACCTCCGCCAGCTTCTTCGCGGTTTCCACGACAAATGCCGGTTCGCAGCGCTTGCCGCGGTGGGGTTCGGGAGCCAGATACGGTGAGTCCGTCTCGACGAGCAACGCGTCGAGCGGAATCCCTTTCGCCGCCTCGCGGATGTTGCGCGCGCTCCGGAACGTGATCATCCCGGAGAACGAGATCCGAAAGCCGAGATTGAGGACTTTGCTCCCATATTCCGCGCTTTCCGTGAAGGAATGGAAGACGCCCGCGTTTTCGCGCGGTCCGCGTCGGGAAAGAAGCGCGAGGAGCTCGGATCCGCTCTCCCGGTTGTGCAGGGCGACCGGCAGCGCGAGACGCCACGCGAGGTCCAGCATCCACTCGAGGACCTCGATCTGTCTTTCACGCGGCGAGAGATCGTAGTGAAAGTCGAGGCCGATCTCGCCGATCGCCGCGACCTCGGGCCGGGCTGCAAGGGTCTCGAGCGCGGGACCGTCCCGATCCGGCTCGAAGCCCTTCGCCTCGTGCGGGTGGACGCCGACCGCGGCGAGAACGCCTTCGTGAGTCGCAGCGATCTGCGCGGCATCCGCGGAATCTGCGACCGTGGTTCCCGGCACGAGCAAGCTTTCGACCCCGGCGCCGCGGGCCCGCGCGAGCACGTCGTCCAGCGGGCCGTCGGCCATCTGGAGGTGGCAGTGCGAGTCGGCGAGCCGGGCGGGAGCTATTTGACGGTGCTCCCCGGCGGAACGTCCGCGGCGACCTCGAGGAGCGAAGGGTCTTGGGCTTCGCCCACCGTTGCCGCGAGGATCATCCCGTCGGACTCGATCCCCATGAGCTTTGCGGGTTTCAGGTTGGCCACGATGACGACGTTCTTCCCCACGAGCGCTTCCGGCTCGTAGCGATTCGCGATGCCGGCGACGACCTGGCGTTTTTCGGATCCCAGGTCGACCTGCAGCCGCACGAGCTTGTTCGACCGCGGCACCCGTTCGGCCTCGAGGACACGGCCCGTCACCAGGCGGACCCTCTGGAAGTCCTGGATCGAGATGCGCCCGTCGGCGTCGGCCGTAGAAGGCGTCGCTGTCGGGCCAGCCGGTTTCTCGGTCGACATGATTTTTCTCTCCTCCGTCGAAAAATACGCCGCGGTGTCCACTCGCGGGAAGAGCGCCTCGGCCGCGGGCAGCGGAGCGCCGATCGGAAGGCGACCCCACTCGAGGTCCTCGAGCGTGGCTTCCTTCTCGGGCGCGCCGATCGCGGCGCAGATCCTGCGCGAGGTCCCCGGCATGAACGGCGAGACGAGCGCGGCGACAAGCCGGACGCCTTCGGCCGACGCGTAGAGGATCCGCGAAAGGCGTCCGGAGCGCCCCTCTTCCTTCAGGATCTTCCACGGCTCCCGGGAAACGACGAAGCCGTTGATCTCCGACAGGAGCTTCCAGATCGCTTCGAGGCCCCGGTGGAACGCGTACTCGTCCATCGCGCCGCGCCAGGCGTCCCGGGCCCGCTCCCAGGCTCCGATGACCTCGTTGTCGTCGCAGGGCTCCGGCGGCGAGGAGCCGAACGCCTGGCGGCACAGCGCGGCGACCCGCGAGACCGTGTTGCCGAGGTCGTTCGCGAGGTCCGCGTTGTACCGCTCCAGAAAGGCCTGGTCCGAAAAGGAGGCGTCCTGCCCGAACGCCATCTCCCGCATGAGGAAATAGCGCAACGCATCGGGCCCGAACTGCGCGACCAGCGCGTCGGGCTGAACGATGTTTCCCACCGACTTGGATACCTTCCTCTCGTCGCGCAGCCACCAGCCGTGCGCCCAGACCGTCGTCGGGACTGGAACACCGGCCGAGAGCAGGAACGCGGGCCAGTAGACGGCGTGAAAGCGCAGGATGTCCTTGCCGATCACGTGGACCCGCCGGCCCTCGGGGTTCTCCCAGAACTCGCGATACCTCCGGTCGTCGTCGGCGCCGAACCCGAGAGCGGTGATGTAGTTCGAGAGCGCGTCTAACCAGACGTAGACGACGTGGCCGGGTCTTCCCGGGAACGGGATTCCCCACTTCACGTTCGTTCGCGACACCGACAGGTCTTTCAGGCCCGCCTCGACGAACGACATCACTTCGGCCCGGCGCGTGTCGGGGCGGACGAACCCCGGCTCCCTCCGGTAGATCTCGAGGAGCCGCCCGGCGTACTTCGACAGGCGGAAGAAGACGTTCTCCTCGGACTGCCAGGCCGCGGGCTCCCCGTGGATCGGGCACTTCCGGTCCACGAGCTCCTTCTCCGTGTAGAACGCCTCACAGCTCGCGCAGTACCAGCCTTCGTGCCGCGCGAGATAGAAATCGCCCGCCGCCTCGATTCTCCGGATGATCTCCTCGACGCCGCGCCGGTGGCGTGGCTCCGTCGTCCGGATGAAGTCGTCGTTCGCGACGCCGAAGCGCCGGTAGAGCTCGTGATAGCGAAGGACGACGCGGTTCGCGAGCTCGATTGGCTCGGTCCCCTGCGCCGCGGCGGCGCGCTCGATCTTCTGTCCGTGCTCGTCGGTGCCCGTCAGGAACCAGGTCTTCTCTCCCAGCAGGCGATGGTAGCGGGTGAGGACGTCCGTCACGACCGTCGAGTAGATGTGCCCGATGTGGGGCAGGTCGTTGACGTAGTAGATCGGCGTCGTCGCGTAGAACGTCTTCATGGGAAACGGGAAACGATACCGCAAGCTCGCAGCCGTGAGCCCGGAGCGATCTACAGCAGCCCGGCCTCCCGGAACGAGACGCAGCCCTCCCGCCCGACGACGACGTGATCGAGAAGGCGCAGTCCGACGAGATCCGCGGCCGACGCCAGCCGCCGCGTGAACTCCCGGTCCTCCCGCGAGGGCGCCGGGTCTCCGGAAGGATGGTTGTGGTACACGATGAGCGCGGCAGCGTTCGACAGGAGCGCCCTCTTCAGGAGCTCCCGCGGCTCGACGACCGCGCGATCGAGTGTCCCGCGATAGATCTCCGGATCGTCGCGGAGCAACCGGTTGCGCGCGTTCAGGTAGAGCGCGCCCGTCCTCTCCTGGGTGCCGTCTCCGCGGGTCCGCCGCAGGTATTCCTTGACGAGCGCGGGCTCGTTCATCAGGTCGCGCGCGGCGAGCGTCTCGGACGCCAGGCGCCGGCCGACCTCGATCGCGGCTTCGATGGCCGACGCGCGCGCCCTTCCGACGCCCCTCTCCTGCGCGAGCTCGCCGCCGGAGAGACCCGCGAGGCCCGCGAGGCCCCCGTGCGCGGCGAGCAGCCTCCGCGCGCAGTCGAGAGCGCTTTCGCCGCGTCCGCCGGATCCGAGCAGTAGGGCAAGGAGCTCTTCGGAGGAGAGCGCCGCGGGACCTGCGCGGGCGAGGCGCTCGCGAGGACGATCGTCGGCGGGGAGGTCGCAAATCCGAAAGCTCGGTCTCAAGGCTCGACCCCGCTCATAATCGAGCGGTGGGATCGTCGATCCGCTCGTTGATTCTCGTCGTCGGGCTGGTTCTGGTGGCGGCCGCCGCTGCGTGGCCGATCGTTTTGCGGTACTTCGGCAGGCTGCCGGGAGACGTCGTCGTCCGGCGGCCCGGCTTCACGTTCGCATTTCCGATCGTCACCTGCTTACTGTTGTCGCTTCTCCTGACGCTCCTCCTCTGGATCTTCCGGCGATGAGTCGCCGGTAGAGCGCCTCGATCCGGTCGAGCCGCACCTCGGTCGAGAAACCTCCGACGACCCGATCCCGCCCCGCGCCGGACAAACGCGCCGCGAGAGCCGGCTCGGACAGGAGGCGCCGGACCGCTCCCGCCGCGGCGGCGACGTCCCGGGGCGCAACGAGAAGCCCGGAGACTCCGTCCACGACGAGCTCGGGGTTGCCTCCGGCCGCGCTCGCCACGACGGGTCGGCCGAGCGCCATCGCTTCCCGGATCGTTCCAGTGATTCCCAGCCCTTCGTAGGACAGGTCGGCCACGACGTCGGCCGCGGCGAGGACGTCCGGCATGTCCGTGCGGAATGCGATCGGAAGAACGCGGTCGCCGATCCCGCGCTCGCGCGCGAACTCGCGGACGCGATCTTTCTCCGCCTCGTCCTTACAGGCGACGATCGCCGTTCGAAGGCCCGGAAAGTCGGCCGCGAGGAGCGCCGCGGCGCAGACGAGGTCACGCCATCCCTTCCACTCCCGCGCACCGACCTGGAGGAGCAGCGTCTCCTCCACGCCCACGCCCCACTCCCGCCGCACCCGCGGCCCATCCGTCCGCGCGGGGTCGAACCGGGACAGGTCGACGCCGGCATAAACGACGTGGACCTTCTCCGGCGGCACGCCCGCCGATTTCACGACGACCTTCTTGATGTCCTCGCACACGGTCACGACGGCGTCGAGTCGAAAGCGATACTTGAGCGAGCTCGCGGCGTCGAGCGGAAACGACACGCCCCGGTTGACGACCAGGACCGGCCTCTTCCTCGAGAAGAACGCCGCGAAGAACGAAGCGGAGTGCGCGATCCCCTTGTGAACGTGGACGACGTCGACCGAGCGATCACGAACGAGCCGGGCGAGGCCGCGTGCGCTCCCGAAGTCGAACTCGTGCCGGAACGGGAGGGCGAAGAACGGAATCCCCTCTGCGCGGCACCGGTCGCCGACATCGCCGTCCGGTCGGGAAACGACCGCCACGCGATGGCCGCGCCGAGCGAGCCCCCGCGCGAGCTCGAACATCTGCACGACGCTGCCGGTCGTGAAGCTCCCTTTTTCCAGCACCTGGAGGATCGAGAGCGGCGCCTGGGTCCTCGGTACTCCCTCCTGGGTCTCAGTCTCCATCGGGCCAGTTCCGCCCATGACCGTCGGGAACGAGGACGATCTTGCCGAACTGGCGCCCTTCCGCGAGCAGCCGGTATGCTTCGGCCGCCCGTTCGAGCGGCAGGACCCGGTCGATCCGGGGCGCCAGCCGTCCCGAGGCGACCGCCGCGAGAAGCGCGCGAAACTCCCGATCGTTCGCCATCGTCGAGCCGAGGATCGAGATGTGCTTCCAGAAGATCAGCCGGATCTCCTCGGCCGGGTTCGGTCCCGTCGTGGCGCCGCAGGTCAGGATGCGGCCGCCCCGTCGCACCGCGCGCAGCGAGGTCATCCAGGTCTTCTCCCCGACCGAGTCCACTACCACGTCGACTCCCCGTTTGGCGGTGTGGCGGCGGACCGCTTCCCCGACGTCCTCGGACGTGTATTCGACGACGAGCTCCGCGCCGGCGGCGCGCGCCTGCCGGGCCTTCTCTTCGCTGGAGGTCGTCGCGATCACGCGCGCGCCGCAGAGGAGAGCGATCTCGAGCGCCGCCCAGCCCACTCCACCCCCGACTCCGTGAATGAGCACGGTGTCGCCCGGACGCACTTCCCCCCTTCCGACGATCATGCGCCACGCCGTCTGATAGGAGAGGGGAAAAGCCGCCGCCTGTTCGAAGGAAATCTTGTCCGGGATCGGGAAGAGGTTGCGCGCCGGGACAACGGCCTTCTCCGCGAAAGTGCCGGGAGCATGCTCGCCCACGATGCGGAACGTCACGCAGAGACACTGCTCTCCCGAGCGGCAGAACTCGCAGGTACTACACCAGAGGCCGGGCTGGATCAGAACGCGATCCCCCGGCGTCAGCCCGGTCACCCCGGGGCCGAGCTCGTCGACGACGCCTGAGCCGTCGGCCCCCGGGACTTGAGGAAGCGGGACGCCCGGGAGGCCATTGCGCACGAAGACGTCGAGCTGGTTCATCGCCGCGGCGGCAATGGCGACGACGACCTCGCCGGCACCGGGCTTCGGGTCCGGCCAGTCGCCGTACTCGAGGACCTCGTTGCCCCCGTGTTTCCGAAAGAAGACGGCTTTCATCGTCTCAGTTCAAGTATCCCAGCGATTTGAGCTTTTCCAAATACTCGCGATCGGTCTCCGGGCGCGCCGTCGCGGGGGGGGCAATCCTCTCACCGTAGGTCGCCACCGTCGTGGGATCGAGAGTACCCGGCCGGAACAGCGTCGTGATCGCCCGTCCCGCAAGGTCGCGCGCGGCGGGAATTCCGGCGCGGGCGAGAACTGACGGGGCGACGTCGACCGGACGTATTCTGCGGATGCCCGCCCCCGGCAAAATCCCACCATCGAACACGAACAGCCGGCCGTGCGATCCGGGAGGAGGATGGCTGTCGGCGGTGACGACGGCGAGTACAACCTCGCCCAGGCGCGCGCGAGCGATCCAGCGATCGAGGAAGGGCGCGAGCTCTCGTAGCGCCACCGCGCGGGCGGGCGGATCGCTGCGCAGGATGTCCGCGCCCGGCAGGTAGAGGGCCGCCACCCTCTGCCCCTCGAACCGCCGCTCGAACTCGCGGATCGCGACGGAGTCCGCATCGATCCCGCTCGCCGACCGCGCGAGGACCTCGCGGTTCTCAACGACGGCGGCGCCGGGCCATGGACCCGACGCCCACCATCCGACCGCCAGGGCCGGAAGTCCCGCGGACGCGGCGACCTCCCAGAAGGCGAGGCTCCGTCGCTCCCACGCGGACACCGGGGCGCGCGCGACGGTCCCGACCGCGAGCCCGACTCCGCGGAGATACCAGGACGCGCCGGACGGCGGCCGAAGCGCGGGAACGCCGAGGGGACGGACCCACTCCAGCGCGCGAACGCCGTGTCGAGCCGCCGGCACTCCGGTCGCGAGGTCGGTCCAGATTTCCGCCGGAGACGCGGGATGCGTTTCCCACCAACCGGCCGGGGCTCCCGAGAGGCGGCGGGCGATCGGCTCGTCCCGTGCGCGCGGCGAGTCGAGCGCGAGACCGTCGATCCCGACGACTACGACGGCTTCGCCCCGCCGGCGCGGGAGCGGAGGCGCGGGGTGGACCTGCTCCCGCCGCGTCGCGAAGAGGACCGCGGCGACGGAGAACGCTCCCGCGACCGCGAATACGAGAATCGCGCGCCGAGGACGTTCGGGAAGCCGGCCCGACCCCGCGAAAGCGCGCGCGAGGAAGGTCGCCCGCGCGGCCGCGCCGAAGAGGAGCGAGGCGAGGGAGACCGGAATGCCCCAGACGAGTGCCGCCGCCGGTCGTTCCGGTCCGAGCCGCAAAGTCCCGAAGATCCAGAGAAAGAGAGCCCCGGCGGCGGCGAGGAGACCGAACACTGCCGCGCCGCGCCCCGGCCTCCTGGATCGGCCGGCCGCGAGGAAGAGAATGGCCGCGAAGACGGCCGACGGGAGGACCGCCGCGAGGTAGAGATGGGCGAAGAGAAGGCCGACCGCCCGGGGCGACTCCCCGTAACGGAACTGCGACGCGGCGACCGCCGCCGTCTCCGCCAGCGAGACGGCGAGGGCTCCCGCAAAGACGACCGGGAGGAGGAGCACCGCGATGCTCTGGAGCGCGCGGTGGAAAACGAAGCGCTCGATGCGGCTTTTGAGATAACCGAGCTCGTAAAGCTTCGCCCGCGCCTGCGACAGCGTCGGGCGCGGCGGCAACGAGCTCAAGAGCGACGATCGCGGACGTACCCCGCGAGGTCGGCCAGGACCGCCCCACGCCGCCGGAACGGGGAGAGCGCGGCGGTCGCCGTGTCGAGGAGCTCGCCGACGAGGGCGCGGCTGGATTCGATGCCCAGGACGGTCGCAAAGTTCGCGCGGTGCGCATCGCGGTGGGTGTCCTTTCCGAGATGCTCCGGATCGCCCTGCACGTCGAGAACGTCGTCGGTGATCTGGAAGGCGAGTCCGAGGTTGCGGGCGTAAAGGGTCAAGGCTTCGAGGGTCGCCTCGCTCGCCTTTCCGGCCAGCGCGCCTCCCCGGACCGCCGCCACGAACAGCGCCCCGGTCTTGCGCGCGTGGATGGCTTCCAGGTCGTCCAAGACCACGGAAGCCGCATCCGCCGCGAGGTCCGCGGCCTGCCCGCCGCAGCACCCATAGGCTCCGATGGCGCCGGCGAGCTCTCCGCTGATGCGGGCGCGCACCTCTGCGGCGATCCCGGATTCCCGGGCCACGATCTCGAAGGCGCGAGAGAGGAGCGTCACCGCGGCGAGCTCCGCCGTCGCGACGCCGTACGCCAGGTGGATCGCGGCGCGGCCGCGCCGGCGGACAGCGTTGTCCATCGAGGGCAGATCGTCGAGCACCAGGGAGGCGGCATGGACGTACTCGACCGCGACCGCCACCGCGAGCGGGCCCACGGGTTTCGCGCGGACGAGCTCGCCCGCCGCGAGCGCGACGAGCGGTCGGATGCGCTTTCCGGGAGAAAGGACCGCGTCGGACACGGCGTCGCGGAGACGCTCCGCGCCGCGCGCCGGCGACGGCAGCTCACGGGCGAGCGCTGCCTCCAGCCCGGGTCGCGAAGCGGCGGCGAATCGCTCGAACGGAAACGCTGGTGGGTTACGCCGCGTACGTCGCGAGGGCCTCCGACTCGGACTCGTAGACGTCGAACACGGTGATCAGCTGCGTGACGGTCAGGACGTCGTTGATTTTCGGAGGAAGGTGAAGAAGCTTCAGCTTCCCACCTTTGTTGGTCACGGAAGTGTAGCAGCCGACGAGCTCGCCGATCCCGGACGAATCGATGGTCGTCACCTCCTGCATATTGATCAGGATGTTCTTCTTTCCCTTCTCGACGAGACCGTTGATGACCTCGCGCAACTGGACGTCCCCGGAGCCGATCGTGATCTTTCCCTTCAGGTCCACGATCGAGACCCCCTGGACCTCGCGCACATTCGCCTTCATGTCCGGTTTCCCTCCTTCTCCTCTCCCGAGCCCAAATTCTTGGTCAGAACGATCTCCATGCCGCCGCCTTCGAGCTTGCGAAAGCGGACGTCATCCATGAACGTCTTCATGTAGAAGATCCCCCGCCCCGACGTCTTCAACCGGTTCTCCGGGGCGAGAGGATCTTCGACCGCCGCGGGGTCGAACCCCTCGCCCTCGTCGCGAATCGAGATCTGCAGGTTTCCTCCGACCACGTCCATCTCCACGTGGATGCGTTTGGAGACGTCCTGACGGTTTCCGTGCTTGATGGCGTTGGCGAGCGCTTCGCGCAGCGCCATCAGGAGCCAGTGCTTGGTTTCTTCGGAAACCTCCCTCCCCTCGAGGAGTTTGCCACAAAGGTGCTGCGCCAACTCGATGTTCTCGAATCGGCTGGAGAGCGACATCCGGATCGGTCCGGCGTCGTGGGACGGAGGCGTCTTCGTCATTCACGCTGTCGCGGCGAAATCGGCGCATCTTAATCCAAAAGTCGAAGGGACCATCGGGGCGGCTTGGGTCCGGGCCCGGGGTCCCGGATCTCGAAGGCCGCATGCTACCCTGCCCGGCGTGAAGCCGTCCGCTGTCTTCGCCCGCGGCGCAGCCCTCCTTCTCGCGCTTTTGACCGTGGGAGCGACGACGCTCCTTCCGACGCGCATCCGGGAGGTGTCGAAGTTGGTCGAGGAGGTCCGGGGACGCCGATTCGAGAACGCCGTTCCCGCCTCCGAGATCGATCCGGCGACGTTGAAGAAGTTTCTGCGGGGCAAGCTCGTCGACTCCTTTCCCGCGGCCCCCGACGTGACGTTGAAGTCGCTCGCGGTTCTCGGACTGATCGACCAGACCCCGGACCTCCTCGAGCGGTTGCTCGACTTCTACGCGTCTCAGGTGATCGCGTTCTACGATCCGGAGCCCCGGCGCTTCTACGTCGTCCGGGGCGGGGCAGCCGAGACGCTGGAGGACGGATCTGGAGAGCTCGCCGAACGGCTCCTCTTTTCTCACGAGCTGACCCACGCGCTCCAGGATCAGACGCTCCGGCTCGACCGGCGGTTCAAGTCTCTCCGGGACGACGGCGACCGCGCGCTCGCCCTGCAGTGCCTGCTCGAGGGGGAAGCGACCCTCGTGATGGTGCGAGTCGCTCTGAAAGACCTGCCCGGAGCGGACGAAGCGGCGGAAGAAGCGCTGACGCCGCTCCTTTCCGCCGGCGCGCTCGAGAAAGCGAACGCCCCGAAAAACCTGCCCGACTTCTTCGTCGAGCAGCTCTTCTTCCCGTACGTCGAAGGAACCGCCTACGTTCGTCGCGCCGTCGCCCGGGGGGGCTGGAAAGAAGTGGACCGGCTCTGGAACGATCCGCCCGTCTCGACCGCGGACATTCTTCATGGCGACCGCCGTCCGCCGCCGGCCACGGACCTCCTGCCGGCCGACGCGGGCCGGCTCGCCCCGTCGCCGTTCCGATTTCTCTACTCCGACACGATCGGCGAATGGGCGCTCCGATTCCTTCTGCGCCGTTCGCTCCCGGAGGAGACCGCTTCCGAGGCCGCTTCGGGCTGGCGGGGCGATCGGATCGCCTTCTTTACGTCGGGAGAGACTTTCGTCTATCTGTGGCGCCTGCGTTTCGAGAGCCCCGGCGCCGCCGAACGGTTCGAGAAAGCGATGCAGTCGGTGAAGCGCGAAGGCGCTCCGGCGATCACGCGTGTGGGCGCCGACGTCCTCCTCTCCGTGGGATTCTCGGAAACGCCCGCTCTCCCGGGCTTCCCGCGACGCTCCGCGGTCAGCCGGCCGACGTCGCGCGGGTGACCAGGGGAATCACGACGAACATCTGAATGGCGTCGAAGGCGCCGTGCGCGATGATGCACGGCAGCACGTTGCCATAGAGAACGAAGGTCACCGAGAGGATGGCGGAGATCACCAGGATCCCGACCAGCACCAGAGGCTGCCCGTACACTCCATGCGCGGCCGTGAACATCAGGGTGGCCGCGAGCGGACCGACCCGCGTCTGAAGGAACGAGCGAAAGAACAGCTCCTCGACCACCATCGCGGAGACGACGATCGCGATCTTGACCCCCACGGGCTGCGACACGATCCAGAGAATCGTCGGAGACACGGGCGTTCCCTCGGCCGCCGACGTCGGAAGCGGCCGGCGGATGAGCCACCAGACGCCGATGACCGCCAGGGCCGCGAGGATCGTGACCACCCACCCCGCCGCGCCGATCAGGATTCCCGAAGAAAGGTCCGAGATCGGCCGTGCGCTCCTGATTTTGAGGAAGTCGGCCAGGGACCGACGGCCAGAGAGAGCGTAGTAGCAGCCGAGGAAGAAGATCAGGATCGCGTGAACCGCGAAAAGGGAGACGATCGTCAGGTCCGCGGTGTCCGGCTGCGCTCCCGCGAAGCCTCCCGCAAACGGGATGGCGACCGTCAGCAGAAGGACGGCGGCGAGGAGCGCAACGGCGAGAGTCCGGCGGCCCGGCTCGAGAAATCCGTCTTCCGCGAATACGGCGCGGGAGCGCGCCCTTGCGAAGGAAAGTGTGATCCCCGCGCATCCCGCGAGGAGCAGGAGAAGAAAAACGAGCGTATTGGTCGTCACGGATTGACGCCGCCGTCGAGCGGCGCAGGATATCTCAACTATGTAAAACGCGTCGGATCGCGGACGCCCCTCATTGACTTGTCCACCGGGCGGCGGATAGATTCACGACAACAAAGTCGAAAGATATTCGTCGCTTCGCAACAAGGAGGTCATCCATGGCGAAGACGTGGTGGCGCGTCGCCCTCGCAGCGCTCGCTCTCCTTCTCTTCCTCTGCTCCCCGGGGTTCTCCCAGTCCCAGGCCACCACCGGCGTCATCGAGGGAACCGTCGTCGATCCATCGGGCGCGGTCCTCCCCGGAGCATCGGTCGCGGTGCGAAACACCGCGACGAACTTCGAGAAGCAGGAGACGACCGACTCGACCGGCCGTTTCCGAGCTCTCCTGATGCCGCTCGGCCCCTACCGGATCACCGTCAGCCTGCCCGGCTTCTCGACGCTCGTGCGCGACGGGGTGACGCTCGGGCTCGGGCAGACGGTCACCCTGCTCCTGACGCTCCAGCTCTCCTCGGTGCAGCAGGAGATCAAGGTCACCGGCGAAGCGCCGGTCGTCGAGACCAGCCGAACCGCCGGCGCGACGATGATCGACGAGAAGGCCGTGCAGAACCTTCCCAACGCCAGCCACAACTTCCTCGACTTCACGAAGCTCACGCCGGGGGTCACCGTCGTTCAGGGACCGGACGGCGACGAGCTCTCGATCAACGGGCAGAAGGGAATCCACAACAACGTCTCGGTGGACGGTCAGGACTTCAACAACCCGTTCTTCGGCGAGCAGCGAGGCGGCCAGCGGCCGCCGTTCACGTTCAACCTCGACGCGGTCCAGGAGGTCGTCGTCGTGGCCGACGGCGCGAACGCCGAGTTCGGCAGGTCATCGTCCGGCTTCGTCAACGTCGTGACGAAGTCCGGAACGAACGATTTCCACGGCTCGGGCCACCTCTACTACAAGGCTGACAGCCTCGCCGCGAGAGCCGCAAAGCGCGGCGGCGGCCGGGCGGAGTCGTTCGACTTCGACCGATGGCAGGCCGGTTTCACCGTCGGCGGCGCCCTGCAGCCGGACCGCGTCTTCTACTTCCTCGCGGGCGACGGACAGAAAGGCAAATCGACGAAGCAGACGGACCCGACGAGGATCGAGCAGAGGGTCGTGGATTACTTCGCTTCGGTCGGCAGCCCGGATGAAAACGGGTCGATCAATAGAACCGACGACGCCTTCGTCGGGCTCGCCAAGCTCGACTGGCACGCGAGCGACAAGCACCTCGCGACAATTCGGTATGCGTATACCTACTCGAAGCAGGACAACGGGACATTCGACGTCGACTCCTGGGGAAGGAGCGCGAACGCCACCGAGAAGGACTGGTCACAGAGCTATGGAGGCTCGCTGATCTCGACGCTCTCGGCGAACCTGTTGAACGAGCTCCGCGGCCAGTGGTCCCGTGAGGACCGGCCACGGCCGTACGAGGGGCCGCTCATCGCGGGCCAGAACCGGCCGCTGCCCGACACCGCTTTCGACTTCGTCCGTGCCTATCGCTTCGGGGAACCGTTTTTCATTCCGGTCAAGTACTACGACACCCGCACCCAGATCCTCGACAACTTCTCGATCGTCGCCGGGGATCACTCGATCAAGATCGGCGCCGAGTGGAACCGGGTCGACTCGGTGCAGACGTTCATCGGTTTCGGGAACGGCCGCTTCATCTTCAGCTCCACGGACGGCTTCCTGAACTACGCCCACAATCCGAACTATGTCGAGTGCTCCGGGGGCGCCACGTCCCAGACGGGAACGTGCCCTGCGGGTCAGACCGTCACCGGGCCCGTTCTCCTCTACCTCCAGCAGGCCGGCGTCGGCGGGCGCACGGTCGAGGAAGCCGGTACTCAGTCGATCGTGCAGAGGGAGCCGGCCGCGTTCATCCAGGACACCTGGCAGCCGATGCGCAACCTGACGATCAACGCCGGGCTGCGCTGGGAAGGAGAGCTCGAGCCGGATCCGCAGACCCCGCCCAGTCAGGTGTTCTTCGCCCCGTTCATCGGGCAGACGCGCAACGGTATGGAGTTCCCTTCCAACGGAAAGATCCCTTCGGACAAGAAGATGTGGCAACCGCGCTTCGGGATCTCCTATGACCCGTGGGCCGACGGAAAGACGGTCTTCCGCGGGAGCTGGGGCATCTTCTACGCGCGGATCCCGGGCTTGAACCTGGCGTCCTCCCGCTCGACGAACGGCTCGATCGGGCAGACGATCTTCCGCAACAGCGCGTTGACGGGCATTCTCGGGCCGGTTCCTGCGTATCCGAACCTGATCCCGGCCGATCAGCTGACCGGACCGGTCTTCTTCCCGCAGGTCTTCGTGTTTGACAGGCACTTCGAAAACCCGCGTACGACGGCCTGGGCCATCGGCGCGGAGCGGGAGATCGCGCCGGGCTGGGGCGCCGAGGTCAAGTACAACTACGCGAAGGGAGATCACCTGACCCGGTTCGCGAACCGTAACGACCCGCTGCTCGGCTGTCCCTGGTCCACCGGACTCGCGCCGGGCGGAACGAACGGAATCATCTGCGATGCCGGAACAGGCCTGACGACGGTCGAGTCCACCGCAAAAAGTAAGTACTGGGGGCTGACGTTCGGCCTGACCAAGCAACTCGGCAGCCACCTCGCCTTCCAGGCGTACTACACGTACTCGAAGGACAAATCGGACGACGACAATGAGCGGGATCCGTTCTCCTACCGCTACGCGAAGATCACCGACCTCGATGCCGAGTACTCCTATTCCGACCGGGATCAGCGGCACCGCTTGAACACCTGGCTGCTCTGGAACGCGCCGCTCGGGATCGACGTGAACGTCCGTTACGCCTACCGCTCCTCTCAGCCGAAGTCGATCACCGCGACCGGCGCGGACGCCTTCACGCCGCAGGACCGGTGCTCGGCCCACAACCCGGACGGAACCTGCACTGCCGACTCGGTGGTGACGCGCCGGAACCTGGGTCGGAAAGACAACGCGTACCACGACGCCGACCTCCGCGTCTCGCGGCGCTTCCAGGTTTCGGGCCTCGAGATCGAGCCAATCGTGGAAGTGTTCAACGTATTCAACTCCGACAACTTCCTGACGCCTGAGGTCACAAACCTCGTCTTCAACTTCGACGGCACGATCCGCAGCGGCGACGGCGATCCGCGTCAGGTTCAGCTGGGCCTGCGAGTGAGCTGGTAGAACGTCGGTCGGGGGGACCATCGAACGGGGGCTCGCGCCCCCGTTTCGTTTTCAGTCCGAAGGCGCGCCCTGCACGGCGAGCGTGCCCGAGCGCCCCGGCACCTCTCCCTGGACGACCTCGTGCTTCGGCAGGCCGCCACGTGGCAGCGAGCGGAAAAGCGCTTCCAAGGAAACGATGTCGTAGCCCTGCCGCTGCCAGCCCGACAGGAGCCGCTCGAAAGCCGGCAGCCACTTCATGCCTTCGAGCTCCGCGTGCAGGGTGTAGACGTGATCCCCCGAAAGAGACGCGGTCCGGGAGAGAACCGCCTCGTGCACGTTGTCCGGCGTCCGGTCGTCGCGCCCGACCAGCTCGTCTAAGGTCGGCAGCGTGGTGGGCAACTGCGGCACCCGGCCGGCGCGCCCCTCGAACACCGGAAGGAAAGGGCGAGTTCCACGCACGTCCGAGGCGTGGGTGAACCCGAACTCCT
>DASWCZ010000093.1:0-11028 GCA_036395755.1 Thermoanaerobaculia bacterium | reverse complement strand
CCTTCCATGACGCTCGCTCCCGGAACGAAACGGGGCTCGTACGAGATCCTGTCTCCTCTCGGCGCGGGAGGGATGGGCGAGGTCTACCGCGCGCGCGACACGCGGCTGCGGCGCGACGTTGCGATCAAGGCCCTCCCGCAGGATCTCGCGGCGAACCCGGAGAGGCTCGCTCGGCTGGAGCGCGAGGCGAGGATCCTCGCGTCGCTGAACCATCCGAACATCGCCGCGATCTACGGTCTCGAGGAGAGCGAAGGCTCGCGCTTTCTCGTCATGGAGTGCGTCGAGGGAGAGTCCCTTGCGCACCACCTCGCCGCGGGACCCCTTCCGGCCGAAGAGGCGCTCCCGGTCGCCGCGCAGATTGCCTCCGGGCTCGAGGCCGCGCACGAAGCGGGAGTCATCCATCGGGACTTGAAGCCGGCCAACGTGATGCTTCGACCGGACGGTTCCGTCAAGATCCTCGACCTCGGGCTCGCGCGCACGCTCGACGGCTCCCTGTCCGCGGATCCTTCCCTCTCACCGACGATGACCTCTCCCGTGACCGGCACGGGTTTCATTCTCGGCACCGCCGCCTACATGAGCCCCGAGCAGGCCCGGGGAAGAGCGCTCGACAAACGCACGGACATCTTCTCGTTCGGCTGCGTGCTGTACGAGTGCCTCACGGGGAAGCGGGCTTTCCCGGGCGAGAGCGTGTCCGACATCCTCGCGTCGATCCTGAGATCCGAGCCGGACTGGAGCGCGCTTCCCGCGCAAACTCCTGCCGCGGTCCGAAAGCTCCTGCGCCGCTGCCTCGAGAAGGACCGCCGCCGGCGCCTCCGCGACATCGGCGATGCCCGCCTCGAGATCGAGGAGGCAGCCGCCGCGCCGGGCGAGGAAATCGAGCGAGCCGCCGCCGGTGTGCCGCGCGGACGGCCTCGACCGTTTCTCTGGGTCGGGGGCGGCATCTTGCTGGGAGTCGTGGGGGCGCTTTCCGTCGGGCGCCTTATGGGCCGCCCAGCCGCGAGAACCTCTCGGCCTGTGAGAGCCAGTCTCACTCTCCCCGCCGGGACCGAGCTCAACTTCGCAAGTCGACCGGCGATCGCCGTCTCGCCCGATGGGCGCACGGTGATCTTCCGGGCGACGAGCCAGGGCATTGCCCGGTTGTACCGACGTGATCTCAACACTCCCGGCGCGGAACCGATCGCCGGGACGGAAGGAGGTTACAGCCCGTTCTTCTCGCCCGACGGAGAGTGGCTCGGCTTCTTCACGAACACCGAGCTCAAGAAAGTTCCGCTCGCGGGGGGCTCGCCGATCCGGATATCCCTCGTGACGCCAGTGACCGCGGGAGCCGCGTGGGGCACCGACGGGAACATTGTCTTCACGCTCACCGCGAACGGCCCGCTCTCCCGTATTTCCGAATCCGGCGGCGGCTTGCAACCCGTATCGGCTCTCGATTCCTCTCGCGGAGAGCACTCTCATCTTTGGCCGCAGATCCTTCCGCAGGGACGCGGGATCCTCGTGACGATGGTTCTTGGGCAGGACTTTCAAGACTTCGGGAACTCGCAGATCGTCGTCCTGGACCCGAAGAGCGGCCGCCGCACTGTCGTGCTCGAGGGAAGTCCCTTCGCGCGTTACGCGGCGGGACAGCTCTTCTTCGTCCGGGGCGGTTCGATGTTTCGAGTGGCGTTCGATCTGACGCGACTTTCGGTGACCAGCGCCCCGGCTCCTCTCGCGGAGCGCATCACGATCGACTCGGCAGACGGCGCCGCGAGCTTCGGGATCACGACCGACGGCACGCTCGTATACGCGGATGGCCCGCCGGTCGTCGAGCGCAAGTCCGTCGTATTGCGGCTCGACCGGCAGGGCATCGAAAAGCCACTGCCGCTGCCCGCCGCTCTTTACAGCCACCCGCGCCTTTCGCCGGACGGAAGGACTCTCGCGCTCATGAAGTGCGACGGCGAGTCGTGCAAGCTCGTTCTGTACGACCTCGAGCGCAACGTGCTCACTCCCCTGACATCCGAGCCGGGCCGCTTCTTCAATCCGGTCTGGTCTCCCGATGGCCGCCGGCTCGCCTACGCGGGCTTCGCGATCGGAGCTCCCACTCTCTATGTGAAGAACGCCGATGGAAGCGGCCGACCACTGCGACTCACCAGCGCGCCGACGGAGACGAGGTTGGCGGCGGAGTTTCCCAACTCCTGGTCGCCCGACGGACACACGATTGCCTACATCATGGTCGGCCGGCTCGCCGCCGGGCCGCAGCCCGACCGGGATATCTGGCTCGTCTCACCGGATGGGAAACGGCAGGCGCGCCGCTGGTTCGAGAGTCCGTACGTCGAGTCGGCCGCCGCGTTTTCGCCCGACGGCAAGTGGATCGCTTACGTCTCGGACGAGTCCGGCCGGAAGGAAGTCTACATACGGCCTTTTCCAGGAGACGGCGGCAGAATCAAGATCTCGAGCGAGGGAGGAGCCGAACCGGTGTGGGCGCGCGGAGGGCACGAGCTCCTCTACCGGCAAGGAAACCGGTTCCTGTCCGTCGACATCCGGACGGAGCCCGGTCTCGCTGCCGCCACTCCCCGCGTTCTCTTTTCCGGCGACTTCCTTCCCGGCGGGAGAGAGGATGCGCCGTTCGGGTACGACATCTCGTCCGATGGAAACGCGATCTATGCCGTTCGCGAGATCTCCGTCCCGGAGCCGGAACGTCACCTTGCGGTCGTGACGAACTGGCTGGAATCGAATCCACCTTTCGGCGCGACCAAGTGACCGGCCTCCGCAAGATCCTCCACGTGGACATGGACGCGTTCTACGCGTCGGTCGAGCAGAGAGACGATCCTTCGCTGCGCGGCCGGCCCGTCGCCGTCGGAGGCAGCCCGGAGAGTCGGGGGGTCGTCGCCGCGGCGAGCTACGAGGCGCGGAAGTTCGGGGTCCATTCCGCGCTCCCGATGTCGCGGGCGGTGCGGCTGTGCCCGGAGCTCGTCATCGTGCGCCCCGATTTCTCAAAATACGGCGAGGTATCCCGCCAGGTCTTCACGATCTTCCGCGACGTCACGCCGCTCGTCGAGCCGCTGTCGCTCGACGAGGCGTATCTCGACGTCACCGAGAACTCGTGGGGGGAAGCGCTCGCGGTCGAGGTCGCGCGTCGGATCAAGCGCCGGATCCGGGACGAGACCGGACTGACGGCCTCCGCCGGCGTGGCGCCGAACAAGTTCCTCGCGAAGACGGCGTCGGCCTGGAAGAAGCCGGACGGGCTGACGGTCATTTCTCCCGACCGGATCGAGCGGTTCCTCGCGGAGCTGCCGGTCGACGCGCTGTGGGGCGTTGGTCCCGTCACCGCCCGACGGCTTCGCGCCGCCGGGATCGAGCGGCTCGTGGACGTGCGGGCCGCGGCCGACGAAGTTCTCCGCCGCACCGTGGGAAGTTGGGCGGAGTCGCTGCGCCGCCTCTCGTTCGGGGAGGACGACCGACCGGTGACGCCGAATCACGAGCGCAAGTCCATCGGCTGCGAGCAGACGTTCGCGCGCGACCTGGTGGACCTCGAGCAGATCCGGCGCGAAGTCGGCACGCTCGCACGGGACGCGGCCGGGGTGCTTTCGCGCAAGAATCTTCTCGCGCGGACCGTGGTCCTGAAGCTGCGCTATTCGAACTTCGAGACGATCACGCGCAGCGAGACGCGCCAGCCGGCGACCCGTTCGGAGGAGGAAATCGTCGCGCGGGCGGTCGCACTGGTCGAGAAGACCGAGGCCGGAAAGCGGCCGGTGCGGCTGCTGGGCGCGTCGCTGCACGGCCTGGTTCCTGAAAACGCAGCAGAGCAGCTTTTTTAAAAGGGGTCAGGTCTCCACTTGCCACATTGGGGGCCAGGCCGCCACATCGAAACGGTCCGGCCGTTCTGCATCGCCATCCCGGAGAAAACGCTCGCCGACCTGCGGGAGCGCATGGCCCGCACCCGGTGGCCCGACGAGATCGCCGGCAGCGGCTGGGAATACGGGACGAACCTCGACGAGCTGCGCGTGCTCCTCGACTACTGGCGCGACGGATTCGACTGGCGCGCCCAGGAGCGGAAGCTAAACGCCTTCTCCCACTTCGCCGCCGAGGTCGAGGGGCTCGACCTCCACTTCCTCCATGAGCGCGGGCGCGGGCCGGATCCGATGCCGCTCCTTCTTCTCCACGGCTGGCCGAGCACGTTCTTCGAGATGTCGAAGCTCGTCCCGCTGCTCGCGGACCCCGCGGCGCACGGCGGTGACCCGCGAGACTCCTTCGACGCCGTCGTGCCTTCGCTGCCGGGCTGCGGATTTTCGCAGCGGCCGCGCGAGCCGGGAATGCACAAGACCCGGATGGCCGAGCTCTTCGCGAAGCTGATGTCGGAGACGCTCGGCTACGAGCGGTTCGCGGCGCGCGGCGGCGACGTCGGCGCGGGAGTCGTATCGCTCATCGCTCTCGACTTCGCGGAGCGGATCATCGGCATCCACGTCTCGGACGTCTACCGCCCCTACATCGGGCCGGGCGCACGTTATTTCACCGACGCCGAGCGGAAATTCTTCGACGAAGAGCGGACCTGGATGGAGAAGGAGGGCGCGTACGACCACCTCCAGGCAACGAAGCCGCAGACGCTCGGGTACGGCCTGAACGACTCGCCCGCCGGGCTCGCCGCGTGGATCGTCGAGAAGTACCGGAGCTGGAGCGACTGCGGCGGAGAAATCGGGAAGCGGTTCACGAGAGACGAAATCCTGACGCAGCTCACGATCTACTGGGCGACCGAGACGATCAACTCGGCGAACCGTCTGTACTTCGAACGCGATCGCGCACCGCGGCCGCTCGGCCCGGACGATCGCGTGCACGTTCCCACCGCGGTCGCGATCTTTCCTGGCGACATCGACCAGCCGCCGCGCGAGTGGGGCGAGCGCGTCTACGACGTCCGGCGCTGGACCGTCCTGCCGCGCGGCGGGCACTTCGCGGCGCTCGAGGAGCCGGAGCTGCTCGCCCACGACATCCGGGAGTTCTTCCGGCCGCTGCGCTGGGGTCAACGCCGAATCGCTGAATTCAGGCCTGACCCGAATTCAGTCATTCAGCGCTGACCCTAGCCGTTTCGGAAGCCGACCTCAAGATGCGAGTCGTCGCAGAACGGCTTGCTCTTCGAAGCGCCGCAGCGGCAGAGACGGTAGAACGCGCGCGTCTCGCAGACTCTCCCGTCCGAAAACGTCAGCGCCGGGGCGCCGACGACCTCGTAGGGCCCGTCCCGGACGACACGGATCACCGACGCGGCTTCGACGTCCTCGGGACCGGCCGATCCGGCCGCGACTGCCGGGTCCGCCATCTCCGTTCCGATGAATCCGCACTCCTTGTGCGTCGCGTCGCAATAGGGCTTGTTGGCGGACTTCCCGCAGCGGCAGAGCGAGTAGGCGGGCTTCGGTTCGTAGGGCGTGCCGTCGGGTGCCTCGAGCGGGACGTCCCCTTCGACTCGGTACGGGCCGTTCGGGCGGATCGTGATCGTTCCTCTCGGTTCGGGCATGATCGGCCGCGGATCATGACAGATTCGCGCGCGGCGGCGCTTCTTCTCTCGACCGCTCTCGCGTCGGCGACCACGTGTTCGGCGACCGCGGCCTGCGTTCCGTCCCCGGCGGCGCGGCGGCAAACCGAACGGACCGGCGCGGGCCAGCGATACCTGCTCCATCTGCCCGCCGCGTACGCGGATCGCCCTGCCTGGCCGCTCATCCTTTTCCTCCACGGCGCGGGGGAGCGCGGCGACGACCGGACTCTCGTCCTGCGCGAGGGTCTGCCGCACATCCTCGAAGCGCTTCCCGATTTTCCGTTCGTCGTGGTCTCGCCCCAGGAGACTCACACGCGAAGATGGACTCCGGACGGACTGGCCGCGCTGCTGGACGACGTCGCCGAAACGTATCGCGTGGATCGCGGCCGCGTGTACGTCACCGGCCTCTCCTCCGGCGCGACGGCGGCGCTCGAGCTCGCCATCCGCCATCCCGACCGGATCGCCGCGGTGGCGCCCGTGGCGTTCACGGCGATCCCGGCCGAACTCTGCCGCATGAAGGACGTGCCCGCGTGGGTCTTCCACAACGCGGGCGACGAGCGGGTTCCGGAGGGCCGGGCGAAGAAGCTCGTGGCGGAGCTCCGGGCGTGCGGCGGCACCGGCGAAGTGAAGCTCACGATCTTTCCGGTCGAAGGACACGACGCGTGGACCGAGGCGTACCGGACGCACGAGCTCTACGAGTGGCTCCTCCGGCATCGCCGCTAGAATCCGGACGTGGTTCTCGCTCTCCTCCTCGCCGCGTCGACGATCGTGGGGACTCGATCGCCCGAGTGGGCGAACGAGCGCTGGGTCCAGGGCGGACCGCTCACTCTCGCGGGCCTGCGAGGAAAGGTCGTCCTGATCCGGTTCTTCACCGACCCGGAGTGCCCGTTCTGCAGCGCGACGGCGCCCGCGTTGAACGCGTTCGATCGCGAGTTCGGTCCAAAAGGGCTCGTCGTCGTCGGCTTCTACACGCCGAAGCCGCGGCCGCGCGCGACCTCCACCGAAGACGTCCGCAAGACGGTCGAGACGTACGGGTTCCGGTTTCCCGTCGCGATCGACGACGACTGGGCGACTTTGAAGCGGTTGTGGCTCGACCGCGCTTCCGGCACCGGCTGGACGTCGGCGTCGCTCCTGATCGACCGCCACGGCGTCGTCCGGCACGTCCATCCCGGCGGCGTGTTCGCGAAGGATTCACCGGACCCGCAGGCGCGGCGCGACTACGCGGAGATGCGCTCGGCGATCGAGAAGCTGGTAGAGGAACGTCCGTGACAATCAGATTCTGTGAGGAGTTCCTCGAAACCAGGGAAGAAGCGGCGCATCTCATTCGCGAGGCGATCGCTCTCCACGTCGCCGGACTCAGGAGGGGCGGTCTTCCCGTTCCGAAGCCTTCCTCGACTACCGAATCCGTCGAAGTCTGAAGTTCAGGCCCCCCTTCAGCCGCGCTGGCGCCGCTTCATCGCCTCCTCCGCGCGGCGTTCGAGCTCGGCGGGAGGAACGTCCTCGATGTGCGTCGCGATCCACCACTCGTTGCCCGCGAAATCTCTCACGCCGCCATTGCGGTCGCCGTAAAACATGTCCATCGGCTCCATGATCGACACCGCGCCCGCGGCGAGAGCCCGCTTGTAGAGCGCGTCACAGTCTTCTACGTAGAGGTAGAGCGAAGCGGTTTTCGCCGGGAACTCCCCCCAAACTTCGCCCATCATGATCGGCGAATCCCCGATCCGGACCTGCGCGTGCATGATCGTCCCGTCGGGTCGCGTCGAGCGATGCATCTCGGTGGCGTCGAACGCCTGTTTCAGAAAGTCGATCAGGCGAGCGACCCCGGAGACGACCAGGTACGGAGTCACGGTGTGGAGTCCCTCGGGGATCGGTTTGACGGCCATTTCGGCTCCTTTCAGCCTTCGGCCGGAACTTTTCCGAAAGGCGTGCGGCGCTGAAACATCTGGTAGACGTGGTGCGCCTCGTGATGCGCGAGGTAGTCCATCTGGAGGTTCACGTCGTAGTCGGCGAACTCCGGATGCCGGCCGGGGCGATGCCAGTCCTCGGGTGAGAGTTTTTCGAGCCGCGTGAGCAGTTGCTCGCGCTCGGCGAGAAACTCGTCGAGAGTCTCGACCGCCGTGTGGTCGGCCATCTCCTCGAAGAGGATGTCCCCCTCCGGCCCGTATTTCGCGATCACCGGGTTCTCCTCCGACAGCAGGGCGTCGAGCCGCGCGTCGAAGACCCGCTGGACGCGCGAGATGTGGCAGAGGAGCTCCTTCAGGGACCACTTCCCGGGCACCGTATGGCGCGAGAGCGACTCCTCGTCGAGCCCGGCGAAGAGGCGGCGCACCTCGATCGCGTGGTCGCGCAGCCGCGCGAGGATTCTCTCGTGGGCAGCCCGCTCGGCCCGGGCGGAATCGGCCATCGAGGCCTTGTTACTGGAGGTCATACAGATCGACCTTCTTTCCCATGAGGTACTTGTCGAACCAGTTCGCGATGTGCTGCAGCCGCGCGACGCGGTGGGACGGCTTCCCCGAACGCGACAGCTCGTGGTTCTCGCTCGGAAAGGTCACCATGACCGCGACTTTCTTCTGCGCTTTCAACGCGCGGAACATCGCGCCGCCTCCCTGCCAGGTCGGCGTGCGCCAGTCTTCCTCCCCTTCGATGAACATCATCGGAGTCTTGATCTTCTCGGTGTAACGCACGGGCGAGCGGGAAAGGAATTCCTCCGGGTCTTCGTACGGATTCTTGCGGAACCAGGACGGCGTGAAGAGCGTGAAGTCCGCCGAGTACCAGAACGAGATCCAGTCGGCGACCGAGCGCTGCGAGACCGCGGCGGCGAAGCGATCGGTCTGCGTGACGGTCCAGTTGGTCAGGAGCCCGCCGCCGCTCCCGCCGGTGACGCCCATCCGTTTCTCGTCGACGTATCCGCGCTTCAGGACCACGTCGACTCCCGCCATGATGTCTTTGTAGTCGTCGCCGGGATAACGGTACTGGATGACGTTCGCGAAGTCCTGACCGTAGGACGTCGACCCGCGCGGGTTTGTATAGAGGATGACGTAGCCTTTCGCGGCCAGCCAGAGCATCTCGTGATACAGGATGTGGCCGTACGCCGTGTGTGGCCCGCCGTGGATCTCGACGATCATCGGGTACTTCGTAGCGGGATGGAAGCCGGGCGGCTTCTGGATCCAAGCGTTGATCTTCTTGCCGTCGAAGCTGTCGTACCAGATCTCTTCGGGCGGGGAGACGTCGAGCTGCGAGAAAAGAACGTCGTTGACGTGCGTCAGCTGGGTCAGCTTCTTCGTGCGCGTGTCCAGGAGGTAGATGTCCCCGATGTGCGTCGCGTCGCCGATCTCGACCGCGAACTTCGACGCGTCCGGCGTCGCGGTGTACGCCATGACGTCGTGATTTCCGGTCGTGAGCGGCTCCATCTTACGGCTCGCGACGTCTACCTTGACGAGGTTCGAGCGCGCCTTCTCCGTCGTCGTCAGGATCACGGACCGCCCGTCGGCAGTCCAGACGATCGCGTTCGGCAGGCTTCCCCGCGGCGGCCGCTGGTCCCCGGCGAGATTGCTTCCCATCTCGTAGTCGTAGTCGGCGGTCAGGTTGGCCGCGGCCCCCCGCGTGAAGACGAAGAGGTCCGTTTCCGTGGAGGACTGCCGCTGCGCCGGGTTGATAAAGCCGGTGAAGGCGAAGCGCGAGCCGTCGGGCGAAGGGGCCGGGTCGTTGATCGGCCCGTTGATGTCGACGACCGTCTGGATCTCTCCGCCCGCGGCCGGCACGAAGTAGAGGTTGGCGTCCGGGTCGACGTAATAGGGCTCGTCGACGCGGTCCGACGTGAAGTAGATCCTGGAATTGTCGCGGCTCCAGACGAGGTCGCCCTCGTCGTAGCGGCCGGACGTCAGCCGTTTCGCCTCGACCGGCTCGGTCCCGTCGGTGACAGCGACCGTCCAGACGTGTGAATGGTGCTGCGGGTCGAGCCAGCCCTGGTTGTTGAAGCGATAGATCGCGCGCGTCACGACGCGCGGCTTGTTTCTCTCCTCCGACTCCTTCTTGTCCTTCTCGACCTCGACCTCCTTCGGGTCCTTGCCTCGGGCGGTTTTCCTGTCCGCGAGGTCCTCGTCGTTCGTGTTGCTCGTGAAGGCGATCGTCTTCCCGTCGGGTGACCAGAGCGGCGTGCCGGCCCCCCTGGGAACGTCGGTCAACCTCTGCGCCTCGCCGCCTGAAAGCGGGAGCAGGTAGATCTGCGGCTTGTCCTTTTCCCCCGGCGCGCGCGTGAACGCGATGTTCCGGGCATCAGGCGACCAGCGGGGCGAGGAATCGCGCGGCCCGGCAGTCAATCGCCGCGGCGAGGCGGAGCCGGACGTCGCGACGCTCCAGAGGCTCGTGTCGTAACGGTCCTCCTTCTCGTTGACCGTGACGAGGACGTAAGCCACCTCGCGCCCGTCGGGCGAGATCTGGGGGTCCGCGACCCACTGGAATTTCAAGAGGTCGGTCTCGGTGATCGGGCGGCGATCGGCGGCGGCGAGAATCGTCGCCCAGGCCATCGCGAAGAGAAAGAGTGACTTCCGCATCCGTCTGCTCCTCGGATCAGCGGCGCAGCATATCCGAGCCGCGGAGATCTTCCCGACGCGGACTTACTCGAAATACCCGTTGACGTCGAGGATGAAGTGCGTCGGGGCGGCGCTCACGACGGCGAGAGTTCCGCCGGCGCCGAGCGGAACGATCGCATTGTTCGCCCGCGTCTGGCCTGCCGCGAAATTGATCGCAGACACGGGCGGCACCGGCGATCCGCCGGGATAGAGGATCACGTGCCCCGGCGCGCCAGGCTGCGTCACCGTCACGTTGTACGACACGGCTCTTGCGGTCGAGGGAATCTGACACTGACCCGCGACCACGAAAACGCGCTCGACGCCGGTCGATAGCGCCGGCCCGCCATAGGGACCCACGGGGTCGCGCGTGTCGGCGACGCGGCACGGAGTCACCGTGAAGAACGACGCGGCGCACATCGTGTCGATCGGTACCATCACCGAGCCCATCGAGCTGCAGCCGCCGTGCTGTACGGTCACGTTCAACGTCACGGATCCCGACGCTCCCGCCGTGAACGTGATGCTCCGCGTTCCGGCGCCGCCGGTGATCGAGCCGTTCGTAATCGACCACGTATACGTCGCGCCGATTCCCGCGTCGGGGACCGAAGCGCCGTGCCCGCCCGAGTTCGAGCAGACCGAAGAAGGCGCTGTGATCGTGGAAGACGGAGCGGTATTGACGACGGCATTGGTCATCGCAGCCGGTGAAACGCAGCCGGCGGCGGTGGCGATCACGCTGTAGGTGCCCGAAGCGGCGAGAGTCGCCGAAGAAATCGACGGGTTCTGCAGGCTCGACATGAAGGTGTTGGGTCCCGTCCAGGAGTAGGACGCTCCCGAGACGGTCGAGGCCATGAGCTGCAGCGTTTGCCCGACGCAGATCGGGCCGTTGTTGCTCGCGACCGGCGCGGGAGTGGAGTTGACCGTCAGCGTCGCAGCGGTCGAAGCCTGCGTCTGCCCGAACCCGTC
>DASWCZ010000092.1:0-4753 GCA_036395755.1 Thermoanaerobaculia bacterium | reverse complement strand
CGCGAGCGCGCTCCACGCCGGCGCGAAAGACGGATCGAGCGCGACCGAACGTTCGAGGAGCGGAATGGCTTCTTTGTTGGGGGCCGGCTCCCGCGAAAACGCCGTGCTCCGCAGGTAGAGGTCGTACGCCTCGGGATTCTTCGGTTGCGTTGCTCCGGCTGTTCCGCCGCCAGCCCCGAGGAGCGGCAACAAGCCTTGATTCAGTCGGGCCGTGATCTGCTGCTGGAGCGGGATCAGATCTGCCGCCGATCCGTTCAACGTGTCCCGCCAGACGATCCGGTTGTCGCCGGTCGCCATGACCTCCAGAGTGACCTGCAGCCGGTCACCGTCGCGGATGTAATGCCCGGTGAGAACGCGATCGACGCCGAGCTCCTTGCCCGCACCCTGCGGATCCGTGTCCTGCTTGTCGTACTTCCGCGTGGCCGCGAACGGTCGGATCGCGAGCGACGGCGCGCGAGAGAGCGTCGTCACGATCTCGTCGGGAAGCGCAAGGCGCAGGAAGTCGGCGCTCTTGTCGGCTCCGAGGCTCTGGAACGGCAGGACGGCGATCGACGTCTGGCCCCGAGTCCCGGCCGCAGACGGCACGGCCGGACGGCGCGCAAGGAACCAGGCGGCCGCCGCGGCGACCACGAAGAGCGCGAAGACGAGCCAGAGCGGTGAGCGGTGGCGGGCCGCGACGGGCCGGATCGGAGCGGTCGCCGCGGCAACCTTTCCCGATTCCGAGTCGCGCTTGAGACGCCTCAGGTCCGCCTTCAACTCCGCCGCGGTCTGATAGCGCAACTCCCGGTCCTTCTCCAGAGCCGTGCTGATGATCCGTTCGAGGTCCGGCGGCAGATCCGGATTCAACCGCACGGGAGGGGTTGGCGCGCGGTTCAGGATGCCGTCGAAGATGACCGCGGAGGTCGATCCCCCGAACGGCTGCCGACCGGTCGCCATCTCGTAGAGGACCGCGCCGAACGAGAACAGGTCCGTCCGCGCATCGAGCTCTTCCCCGCGCGCCTGCTCGGGTGACATGTAGGCGACGGTGCCGATCGCCGTGCCCGGGCTCGTCAGGTGCTGCTCCGCGATCTCCGTCGGGAGGACGGAGACGCCGGTCGCGCCGTGTATCCCCTCGGGCGGTCCCGCGCGCTTGGCGAGCCCGAAGTCCATCAGCTTCGCTTGGCCGCGCCTGGTGATGAGCACGTTTGCCGGTTTGATGTCGCGGTGGATGATCCCGTGCGAGTGCGCGGCGTCGAGCGCGTCGGCGATCTGGATCCCGAAATCGAGCGTCTGTTCGAGAGAGAGCGGGCGCAACGCGAGGCGGTCTTTCAGCGTCTCGCCCTCGACGAGCTCCATCACGATGAAGTGACGGCCGGCGTCCTCGTCGATGTCGTGGATCGTGCAGATGTTCGGGTGCTCGAGCGCGGACGCCGCGCGAGCTTCTCGCCGCAGCCTTTCGAGCGCCTGCGGATCGTCGCCGACCTCTTCCGGAAGGAACTTCAGCGCGACGCGCCGGCCGAGCTTGACGTCCTCGGCCTTGTAGACGACGCCCATTCCGCCGCCGCCCAACTTCTCGAGGATCCGGTAGTGGGAAACCGTCTGGCCGATCACTTTGGCGCCCGAACGGCCGGCTCGTCTTCCAGGAACCGCTCGAAGCCCTCGAGATCCCAGGTCACGAGCGTCTCCACCTTCGCCTTGCGGGCGCACGTCGCGATGAGAGCGTCGTAGACCGCGCCGCCTCCGATCCCGACGTCCCGGCAGCGGCGCAACGTCGCTCGGTAATCGGGACCGGCCAGCGCGACCAGCCGCGTCTCTCCCCAGTTTGCCTCGATCAGAGCCAGGGCGTCATCCGGACGCAGCCGGTGAGGCTCCGGCAGCCGCGTCAGGACCGAGAACGTCTCCGCCAGCGAGTGCGCCGCCAGCACCAGCTTCTCTCCGGCGCGGTCGCGGCGCTCGATCTCCCGGCGGGTGGCGTCGTGATGGCGGTGCCAAGCACAGATCGCCGCGACCAGGCAGCTCGTGTCGAGCAGGTAGGAGATCACTCGCTCTCGCCGGCGTCCCCTCCACCCCGCCGGCGGAGTCGGTCGAGCGTTTCCCCGACTGCTTCCGGAGTCAGCGACGTGACGCGCTTGCGCGGAACGGCAACGGTCAAGGACCCGCGCTTGACGAGCCGCACTTCCAGGGGCGCGGGCTCGATCTCGATGCGGCCGTCGGCGACGCTGATCGTCAGCTCCGAGCCGGGCTGGATCCCGGCGGCCTCCCGGATTTTCTTGGGGACGACGAGCCTTCCGGCACGGTCAATGGTGGTCTTCATGGTAGCTAATCTACCACTAGAATTACCATTATGACCCGTTCGTGCCCTCGTAGGCGAGCTCGCGGATCTGCTCCCAATTCGCGCCGCGAAGCTCCGGCCGCAGGCCACGCCCTCGAAAGGTCGCCCGTTTCAACTGAATGGGCTTCGTTCGCTTTCGCTGACGCATTCCTTGCGAAGTCCTGCGTCGATCAGCCATCTACCATCTCCGCTGGCGACGATCTCATAAGTGCCGCGACGTTCCGGCCGCGAGACTCATTTCTCCTTCTTCAGCGCCGCCGTCCAGTTGAGGATCACGCGGAGCGGTGACTCCGGAGCTTTTTCGATCGACGTCGAGATCAAGAACCGGGAGCCGTCGGGAGCGACGTCGTAGTCCTGGATCTCTGGATCGACGCGGAAGAGCCGAGCGGGAACGCCGGCTTCGACTTTCGTGCCGAGCGTCACCGGGACGGCCATGACGAAGCCGTCCGGAGCGAGGTACTCGACCTCCTTGCCGTCCCGCCGCCACCGGGGTTGGCGCCCTCCCGCCGGGGAGAGGCGTTTCTTCTCTCCGGCGCCGTCCGTGAGGGCAACGTAGATCTCCGGCCTTCCGGATTCATCGGACTCGTAGGCGATCCACCGCCCGTCCGGAGAAAAACGCGGGCTCGACACGTTGAACGGGCTGCGAAGCCAGGGCGAGGGCCTGGGCTCTCCCTGCAAGGGCAGAAGCCAGATCTCCGCCCTCGCCTGAGTGTCGTTCAGGTAAACGAGAAGGCGGCCATCCCGCGAGACGTCCTCCGGTTGCTGGACTCCCGGCCGCTCGAGAACCGGCCGCTCGCTGCCCGGTGAACCAACCCCGATTTCGTGGACGTCGGGAGGACCCTTCTGGTCCGAACGGTAAAGAACTTTCGAGCCGTCGGGGGACCAGACCGGCAACTTTTCGTCCACGGCGCTGCCGTGGAGCCGCGTCGAGACTCCGCGATCGAGCTCGAACACCCAGACGTTGGAGGTTCCGGTCCGCTGATTCTCGATCGCGACGGCGACTCTGTCCCCGTCGGGCGAGATTCTAATTCCGTGCATGACCGAAGGCTGCCCCAGACCGCCGACCTCCCTCCCCGCGCGGTCGAACCAGAGGAGACGGGAGGGCGGCTCCGCGGTCTGGTACGCAACTGCTCCCGTTTGAGAGACGGAGAAAGTCGCGTGGGCGGGGCCGAAAAAGTAGTGAACGCTGGGAGCCAGGAGATGCGGCTCTCCGGTCAAGAGAGCCTTCTTCTCGTCGAAGGACTGTGCGAAGAGCGCGCCGTCTCGAGCGAAGACCAGGTTACCGGGCGGCGCGTACTCGAATCGGGAGTGAATCGGCGCCACGGCACGACGCTCTTTCGAATCGAGCGAGGAAACGAACACCGCGCGCTCTTTGAGACCCGCCGTCGATCCCAGGTACAGGAACCGCCGGCCGTCCGGAAGAAAGTGGGGCCAGAGATGCGCCAGCTCGTGACTGGACGGAGTGGTGACGCGGATTGCGTTCCCGCCTCTGTCCGAGACGCGAAAGATGCCCGTGGGAGAGATCCCTGCGAACAGAATCGTGCCATCGCGGTTCCACGTCCCGACCACCGCGAAGTCGGCGTCGCAGATATCCTCCGCGGGACCTCCCGCGGCCGGGATCTTTTTCAGTTTCCGGTCCGCAAAGAAGGCGATGAAGCGGCTGTCGGGCGACCAGAAGTGAGCGCTCGCGCCGTCGGTCCCTTCGAGCTCGGTGGTCTGGTCCGAGTCGAGCGGCCGCACGAAGAGGTGCCGGCGGCCGCCCGACAATGCTTCGATGACCAGCCGGGTCCCGTCCGGCGAGATCGAGACCCCCCGGGAGACCTCTCCGGGGGCGTAGGTCGTCCCCGGCGGGACCGGGACGGAGAAGCGCACAAGGTTTCCGGCGGGCTCGCGCCGCGAGCGAAGGCCGGCAAAGATCGCGAGCGCGGCGGCCAGGAGCAGGCCGACGACCGCGACCCCGACGAGGAAGGCCACCAACTTCGGCCGCCGCGTCGGCGGCGCCACGGCGACCGGCGCGCCCGGGACCTCCGCCCCCGAAAGAGCTTCGAGATCGAACGCGAGGTCGTGGGCGGAGTGGAAGCGGGCCTCGGGGTTCTTTTCCAGACAGTGACGCACGATGCGGTCGAGAGCAGGCGCGATCAGGCGGTTCGTGGAAGAAAGATCCGGCGGATCCTCCCGGAGGATCGTCGACATCGTGTCGGCGGCCGAGTCGCCGTGGAACGCTCTCTTTCCCGAGAGCATCTCGTAGAGGATCGCGCCGAAGGCGAAGATGTCGCTCCGGGCGTCGGCGGGCTTACCGCGGACCTGCTCGGGCGACATGTACCCGAGAGTTCCCAGAACGACTCCGGGCTCCGTTCCGGCGGTCTCCGTCGGGAGGCTCGTCTGCGGCCCGGCCTTCTCGGGCTGCGTCAGCTTGGCCAGGCCGAAGTCGAGGATCTTGAC
>DASWCZ010000091.1:0-21634 GCA_036395755.1 Thermoanaerobaculia bacterium | reverse complement strand
TACGAGTAACCCTTCGCCTCCTCGCGCTGGAAGTTGGCCGGCGCCGTGACGCGGCAGACGTCGCAATCGATGCACTGCGAGTCCACATAATAACGACCGGCCACGCTTTCGAAGACCTTGTCCTTCGGATCGGGCATGGTTTTAGCGGGCGCTCTTAGCGGCGCCTCGACGGCGCCGGACGAGAGTAAACGGCCGCTGCGCAACATCCCATGGCGACAGCGCAATTATGCGTCGGATCGCTCCGCTCAGAATTCTCTGAAGAATCCTGCTCGCTCCAATCCCGAGGCTAGACTCCCGTCGGTGATTCGCGACAAGCTGCTCGTTCTCGGTGTCACCTCGCTTTTCTTGTCGATTGGCTGCAGGGACGATCGCCTCCCCGAGGGGGACGCCCACGGGGGAGACCTCGCTGCGGGACGCCGGATCTTCGAGCGAAAGTGCGCGCGTTGCCACTCGTCGAAGGGGGACGGCAAGACCGCGGTCGCGGGACGGTTCCCTTACGCGAACTTGATCGACGG
This sequence comes from Thermoanaerobaculia bacterium, assembly GCA_036395755.1. Taxonomy (GTDB): domain Bacteria; phylum Acidobacteriota; class Thermoanaerobaculia; order UBA5066; family Gp7-AA6; genus Gp7-AA6. Next base: position 21,119 of record DASWCZ010000091.1, on the reverse strand, counting down.
CGTCTGGCGCTCCGACGGATCCGACGAAGCGATCGAGAAACAGATCCGGCAGGGCCACGACCCGATGCCGAGCTTCCAGGGCAAGTTGACCGACGAGCAGATCCGCCAGACGGTGGTTTACGTCCGGGAGCTCACGGGCGGCAAAGGCGGTTCCAAGCGTTGACGCGCCGCCGTATCCCCCTCTTCCCGTTGCCGGAGGCCGTGCTCCTCCCGGGAACCCTCCTGCCCCTTCACATCTTCGAGCCGCGCTACCGCGCCATGGTGGCCGACTCGCTCTCCGGCGACCGGACGATCGGGATGGCGATGATCAGGCCGGGGTGGGAGACCGGAGGTCCGACCCCCGAGATCCATCCGGTGGGCGGCGCCGGGCGGATCGTCGAGGCCGAGGAGCTTCCCGACGGCCGGTACAACATCGTCCTCGAAGGTGAATTTCGGTATCGAGTCGTCGCGGAGTCGCCGCCCGCGCCCTACCGCGTCGCGGAAGTGGACGAGATCGCGTCGATCCCGTTTGCGGACGCGTCGGAGGCGATGCGGATCTCGGCGGAGGCGGCGTCCCTCTTCCGCGCGATTGCGGCCGCGATGGAGGCCCCGGCCCTTCCCGGGGAGCCGCTCCCACCGGAACGCCTCGCCTCCGAGCTCGCGCTCCGGCTTCGATACGACGCTTCCGAGCTCCAGGCCCTGCTCGAGACCGACTCGATCCCGGCGCGCTTCGAAGCGCTCCTGTCCCGGATGCGCGATTGGCGCGGCCGCATCGATTTCCTGTCGCCGTTCCGGCGGGGGGAAATCGACCCCTCGAAGAACTGAGAGAACCCCGGCTACGCGTGCGAAGCGTTCAACGCCCGCTCGTGCGCCCAGCTCCGGATCGCCTTGATCTGCTCCTCCATCGTCACGGAGAGCGGCACCGTCGCCGAGATCATCCGGTAGAGGTCGTCTTCGGAGACCTCGCGCTTCTCCGCGTAGGCATCCACGACCGCCGAGATCACCGCCTGCTCGATTTCCGCGCCGTTCCAGCCGTTCGTCGCTTTCGCGAGGAACACCAGATCGAGCTTCGAGACGTCGCAGCCGTTCTTGGTCAGGTGGATGTGGAAGATCTGCTTGCGCTCCTCTTCCATCGGCAGGTCGACGAAGAAGACCTGGTCGAACCGCCCCTTGCGGATGATCTCGGCGGGCAAGAGGTGGATCCGGTTGGCGGTCGCCGCGACGAAAACGAGAGCGCTCTTTTCCTGCATCCAGGTGAGAAAGCCGGAGAAGATCCGGGACATCGACGCGTCCTGGCCGTCGCGGTAGCCGCCGACACCCATCTCGATCTCGTCGATCCACAGCACGGCCGGTGAGACCGCCTCGACGGATCGAAGAGCCTTCAGGAAAGTCGCTTCCGGGTTTTCGGTTCCGAAGATCGCGTTCATGTCGAGCCGGAAGAGCGGGAGGTTCCACTCGCTGGAGATCGTCTTGACGCACAGGCTCTTCCCGCAACCGGAGACCCCCATCAGGAGGATGCCCCGTGGGATCGGGATTCCCGCGTCGAGCGCCTCCCGCGAGAACAGCTTCTGCCTCTTCTCGAGCCAGGCCTTCAACACCGCGTAGCCGCCCACGTCGTCGAGCGAGACGCGCGGAGGAACGAACTCGAGGACCCCCTCCTTGCGCGACATCTGTTCCTTCTCCGACAGGATTTCGCGGAAGGCCTCCTCGTCGAAGGCCCGGCGTTCCGCGAACGTCTTCGTGAGAACGTGCCCGATCTCGTCGGCCGTCAGTCCGCGCAGGGCGAGCGCGAGTCGCTTCATCTCCCCGTCGCTGATTCCTTCCGCGCCGAGCCGGCGCTTCAGGCTCGAATCGAGGATGCGGGCGATCTCCCCCTCGTCTGGAAGCTCGTACTCCACGACGTAGACCTCTTTCTTCGCGTCTTCCGGGATCACGAGCCTTGGAGAGACGAGAAAGACGTGCCGGCCCCGGTCCTTCAGGCCGCGGTACACGTCGCGAAGGCGGCGGACGATCTCGGGCCGACCATCCGCGGACCCGCCGAAGTCCTTCATCAGGTAGAAGCCCTTCCCGTCGCCCGCGAGGATTGCCTCCAGGGCGGCGAGCGGGTCGTGCGTGTTCGGCACCGGCTGGCCGTCGACGGACAGCCCGTCCACGACGGACCAGACGCCGTAAGCCACCGGCGCGCCGTAGAAAGTCTTGGCCAGGTGCTGGGCGAGGCGCTCGACGCGTGTCTCCTCCCAGGACTGGACGTAGATCAGCGGATGACCGCCCACGAGCGCGCGGCGAATGCGCTCCATCGCCTTCGGGGGGACGGCGACCGTTGTTTTCATCCGTACGATCTTAACGCCGGAAGACGCGCGACCTTCGGCGGTTACAATCGCAGCGCATGGCAAACCCCGAGCACGTGCGGCTCGTCCTCTCCCCCGACTGGAACGATTGGCGCAACCGCAACCCCGGAGTGACGCCGGACCTGACCGGCGCCGATCTCTCCGGAAGGGACGTTTCGGGCAGAGATCTGAGGCGTGCGGATCTGACGCGCGCCAATCTCTCCGGAGCGACTTTCGCGGGAGCGGACCTGACGCGAGCGACCGTCACCATGGCGCGGTTCGACGGGATCTCGGCGCCGGGGGCGATCCTGGAGCATTGCGATCTCGACTTCCTCGACCTGACCGGAGTGTTCCTCGCCGGAGCGCGCCTGCGGGGCGCGTCGCTCCAGAGCTGCAGCCTCCTGCAGGCGAACTTCGCCGGCGCCGACCTGACCCTGACGAAGCTCGAAGGCTCCGACTTGAACGGCGCCAACTTCGCCGGCGCGACCCTTTGCGACGTGAACTTCCGCGGGGTCAAGCTCTTCGGAGCTCACTTCGACGGAGCGGACCTCTCGCGTTCCTTCTTCGAAGGGGTCGCCGCGCCCCAGGGCTCCTTCCCCAACGCGATCTTCGCGCGCGCCAACCTGAAGTCCGCCGACCTGACCGGCGCGGACCTGCGACGCGCGAAGTTCGTCGGCGCGGTCCTCCGCCAGGCGTCGCTGAATGCGGCCGACTGCGAACGCGCGGACTTCGCCGAGGCCGACATGGAGCTCATGTCGGCGGTGGAAGCCAACTTCAGCGGCGCCCAGTTCGATCGGGCGCGCCTGCGCAAGGCGGACCTGCGCGGCGCCCTCTTCTTGGACGCCGGCGGCGAAGACGTCAGTTTCTCGGAGGCGAAGCTCGTCGGCGTCGACCTTCGAACCGCGCGGTTCGAGCGTGCGAACTTCCGCGCCGCCGACCTCTCCAAGGCGGTCTTGCGGAGAATCAACCTGAAGCCCTATTCGTTCCCGGGTGCGAAGTTCGCTCACGCGGATCTCTCGGAGGCGCAGGCGGAGGGCGTCGACTTCTCGCGCGCGGACCTCTCCTTCGGCAATTTTCGACAGGCGAACCTGAAGCGTGCCAACCTCTCGCACGTCCTGGCTCTGGAAGCGGATCTTTCCGGCACGCTTCTGATCGGAGCGAACTTCCAGGGCGCGAACCTGGAGGAGGCAGATTTTCGTTTCTCCCGCGCGATCGGCGCCGATTTCTCGAAGTCCCGTCTCGCCGGAGCCGATTTCGGGAATTCGGACCTCTCGGAAGCGAAGTTCCGCGGGACCAAGTTCTGGGGGGCCTCCGCGCGCCGCGCGAAGATCCCGAAGGGCGCGGGGACCATGCTGTGGGTCTCGACCATCTTCTCGAAAGCGAAGGAAAAGCAGGTCCAGGTCGAAGACGTGAAGGAAAAGGCGCGGCAGAAGAGGATCGAGGAGCTGGGCGCCCGGGCGGAGAAGCGGGCTCCGCACCACACGGGAAAAAGGTAGCGTCTCCCCTGTCATCCCGAGGTGCGAAGCACCGAGGGATCCCTCGCAGAGCCTGTCCTGAGCGCAGCGAAGGGCTCGGGATGACAGCGGCTATCTGGACGCCGTCGGCGCCGGCGCGGGCGTCACCGGCGGTGCCGCGGCCTTCTCGATCGATTCGCGAAGACGGTCGGCCGCGTCTTTCGCGACGACGAACGCCCCGGGGCGACCCGAGACGGTCGCCCCGAAGTCCCCTCGGAACGGCGAGAGCTTCACGGTCCATCCCGCTCCTCTCGCCATTTTGAGTGTGATCGTCCAGTCCGCCCTCTCCGAGAGGGTCTTTGCCGCCGCGTCATCGACGAAAGACTTGCTCTCGACGTCCAAGAGCGCCGTCATCAGATCGTCGGCGGCCGAGGCGAGCAGGGCGCGGCCGTCGATCGACCAGCCCGCCTGTTTTCGGATAAGGGAACGCCGAACCGGACCGATCGCGGTTTCGATCCCGGAGACGTCGGACCGCTCGAACCGGACGAGTCGCTTGTCGCGGTAAGCCGTCGCTTCTTTCGAGAGGTCGTCAACCGTCGAATTGGCGACCGTGAAAACCTGACCTTGCCGCGAGGCGTAGACGGAGTTTCCGTCCGACCTCGTGGATCCCAGGTCGAGGACGTTCCTGCCCCCCTTCGAATCGGTGACGGTGACCCGGAAGACCGGCGGCGAGAGTCCGAGCGAGGGGAGGTCGGTCGCCTGAGCTTTCGGTACGAACTCGGTCACGCGCAGCGCGGACAGATCGCTCGCGAGGCGATCGGCGACCTCCCGATCCGCGAGGTCGGAGATCGGTTGCTCGATCCACCAGATCCCGTTCTTCTTCGCGAGCACGAGCCGTCCGCGCCCGTGCGCGACGTCGATTCCGGTCGCGTCGAGCGAGGCGCCCCCGAAGACGTCCTTGCTCTTGAAATCGTCCGCTCCCTTTCGCACGGACGCCGCCACGCTCGCCGGCACGAAGAGGATCTCCGGTTTCCCGGCGACTCTCCCGGCCGCCAGATCGGTCCCCGGAATGTCGAGCCCGAACTCGAGCGTGCGCGCGGACTTCTGCCCTGGCTTCTTCGGATCACTCCACGCGAACGTCGCTTTTGCCGACGGCTTCGTGAGCCCGTAACCCTCGAGATTCCCCTCCGCCTGCGATTCGCCGGGAGGCCTCTTCAAGCCCGCGAGCTCGGACGCGAGATCCGATGCCGTGGCCGTGTCGGCGGGATACGACTCCGGCTTCACGAGCTTCCACGATTCTCCGGACTTCGCGAGCTCCACGATCTCCTGGCCGTGCTCGAGCCGGATGCTCTCGACGCGATCCGCGGGAACGTCCCAGTAGAGATCTCCCTTCTGCTCCCGCTCGGAGGTCGTCGGCATCTTGCGCTCGAAAAAGAAGATGAACGCGAAGAGTGCAATCACGACGCCGGTCAGGGCGAGCAGCTTCCGCGAAGACATCTCGTTCGACTAGTCGCGGCGCCGGTACCAGACCCACACGCCGAGGACGACCGCGAAGGCGGGCAGACCGAGGACCGAAAAGAGCCCGATCCGGCGGACCTGCCCCCGGGTGAGTGAGAGAGAGGCCTGCTCCGGGGTTTTCGGGGCGATCCCGATCTGCTTCCCGGCTCCCGTCAGCCAGTGGATCGAGTTCAAAAACAGGTTCGCGTTGCCCGCAGTCGCGAGGCCACCACTGGCCGCGAACCGGGAGTTACCGATGACGACAAGCCTCGGCGCTTTCGCCGGCGTCTTCTCGTCGGTCGGGCCGACGGCCACCGCCAGAGAAACCGGACCGGGAGTGTCCTCTCGATCTTTCTTGACCTGCTGCTCCAGGTTGGCGAGCGAGGTCTCGCCCCATCCGTCCGGCGAGGTTTCGACGAGCGTCACGACGGACGACGGCGCTCCCGCCGCCGACGACTTGCTCACGGAGCGCGCGAGCGGAAAGATGACCGGCAGACCTTCCTCCGAGAGCGCACGGACGATCGGATGGCTCCCGTATTGCTTCGCAAAAACGGTCTCCGCGCCGACGAGAGGCAACGCGTTCGCAGGATCGATGACGATGTCGTTTCCGATCTTGACCCCGTTGCCCGACAGGAGCTTTCCGAGAGCAAGGTCTGGCGCCGGCGCTCCGGGCGCCGGCAGGACGGGATCGAGCAGCAGCAGGAGGTGACCGCCGCCCGCGAGGTATTTCGCGAGAGCCGCGGCCTCCGGCTCCAGAAAAGCCGTGCGCGGTCCGGCCACGACGATCGCATCGGCGTCGGCGGGAACTGCGTCCTTCCCGAGCGACTCCCACTTCGCCACCGTCAGGTTGTCGCGCTCGAGAAGCTGCTTCGCGTCGGCGAAACCCTGCCCGCGCTCCCCGGAGTCGATCGACCCCTCCCCGTGGCCGGTGGAGAAGTAAACGTGCGGTGTCCGCGCTTCGGTCACCGACAGGATGGCCGAGGTGAAGGCCTCTTCCCCCTTGAAGTTCTTGATTTCGGGGGCGCCGCGGCCCATCTGCGCTCCCGCGAAGTCGAAATCGGCGAGCTTGTCCTCCTCGACGTATTTCTTGCGATCGCCCGACCGGAAGACGACCGTGTTCTGGCGGATTCCGAACTCGCGCACGAGAGCTTCCGCGCGAGCGAGATTCCGCTTCGGGTCAAGCTCCTCGACTTCGATCTTCGGAGAGAGCGCACGGTACCGGCTGAGGATCTCGGTGACCGGCGTATAGAGCCGCGAGTCACGATCCATGAAGACCGTGACGCGGACCGGTTTCGAGAGACCTCCCACGAGCTTCCTCGTCGTCGACGACAGGCTGTACAGGTGGGTTTTCGTCCAGTCGCCGCGCGACCAGTGGCGCGAGCCGAGCCAGTTGACGCCCAGGAGGATCGCCGCCGCGAGAGCGATGGCCGCCGCGGAAACCCCGGCGCGCGCGGCGCTGCCGCGGCTCACGGCGTCTCCTTCTTCGCGGAGAGCGTCACGGTGGTCAGGAAGAGGAAGAACGCGGTCGCCGAGAGATAGTAGACGATGCGTCGCGTATCGACGACCCCCCGGGAAAACTCCTCCATGTGGTCCCAGAGGTTGAAGTAGCCGAGCGTGTCGCGCTTGCCGGGGTCGTTCGAGAGCGACTCGAGAAGGCCCGCGGAGAACACCGGAATCAGCATCGCGAACGCGAGGATCGCGGCCACGATCTGGTTCTTGGTCAGGGTGGATGCGAACGTCCCGATCGAGAGGAAGTACGCTCCGATGAGCGCAATCGCGAGATACCCGGCGGCGACCGGACCCAGGTCGATCGGGGTCTGCGAGCGGAGAATGAGCACGTAGACGAGCGTCGGCGCCCACAGCGTCAGGAAGAAGCCGAGGGCGCCGGTGAACTTCCCGAGCACGACCGTCGTCTCCGAGATCGGGGACGTGAGCAGGGTCTCGATCGTTCCGCTCTTCCTCTCCTCGGCGAAGAGCCGCATCGTGATGATCGGGACGACGAAGAGGTTGAAGATCCAGAAATACGTGTTGGTAAAAAGAAACGGCAGCGCCTGTCCTTTCGGCGCTCCCGGCGTGTTCAGGAAAGCCACGATCGCCGAAAAGATCATCCCGTTCATGAGCAGAAAAGCGGCGAGGATCACGTAGGCGAGCGGAGAGAAGAAATAAGCGCGCCACTCCCGCCCGACGATCGCCAGGAACTTCCTCACGACGGGATCACTTCCGACACATCCCCGGCCGCCGCGGCCGCCGCCGGTTCGTCGAGCGAGGCCACGTCGGGCGCGATCTCTTCGTGCCGGGTCAGGCGCACGAAGACGTCTTCGAGCGAGACCGCCTCCAGGACCAGCTCTCGGAGGACCCACCCGCGCGCGACCGCGGCCCGGAAGACGTCCTCGCGGGGATCGGCGCCCGGGGCGCACTCGAGCCGGACCCGGGTCTCCCCGTCGCCGGGCGCCTCGGAGACCGCGGTGACTCCCGGCAGCCCGGCGAGCGGTTCCCGCGCATCGATCCGCCCGGCGAAGGACGCCCGCACGATCGGGGAACCGGCGAGTCGGCTGCGCAGCTCCGCGGCGGTCCCTTCGGCCACGATCGAGCCGCGGTCGATGATGAGAACCCGGTCGCACACCGCGTCGACCTCGGGAAGGATGTGCGTCGAAAGGAGGACTGCGCGCTCCCGCCCGAGGAGGCGGATCATCTCGCGGATCTTGATGATCTGCATGGGATCGAGCCCGACGGTCGGCTCGTCGAGAATGAGAACGGGGGGCTGATGGACGAGAGCCCCGGCGAGGGCGGCCCGCTGGCGGAAACCCTTCGAGAGGTTTTCGACTTTCCGATCCGCCACCTCTTCGAGCAGGCAGCTGTCGATCGCCTCGCGCACGCGCCGGGCCACCTCCGCGCCGCGGACGCCTTCCAGCCGCGCGCGGTAAGCCAGGTACTCGCGCACCCGCATTTCCGGATAGAGCGCAGCCGACTCGGGCAGGTATCCGAGGCTCGCGCGCGCCTGCTCGGAGCGGGTGACGACGTCGTAGCCGGCGACGCGCGCGGTGCCCGACGTCGGAGGAAGGAATCCCGTGAGAACGCGCATCGCGGTCGTCTTGCCGGCGCCGTTCGGGCCGAGGAAACCCACGATCTCCCCCTCCCGGACCGAGAAGGAAACGTCGGAAACGGCAACCTGGGTCGGGAAGCGCTTGGTCAAGTTCTCGACTTCGATCATTCGGCCTGTCGAAAAGCGCGCGGAATCGGGCTTGTATTCCCTCTCACGTAATATGAACAAAAGATGATCGCCGTCCAGGGCGTGTCCAAAACGTTCGGACACTTCGGCGCCCGCCGCGTTCAGGCGCTCGACGCGGTCTCCCTGGGAGTCCGCCGCGGAGAGACGCTCGGCTTGATCGGACCGAACGGGGCGGGGAAGACGACCCTCTTGTCCTGTCTTCTCGGCTTTCTGAGGCCGGACCGGGGTGCGATCACGGTCGACGGAAAGCCCCCGGACGATCTCTCGGTCCGCGCGCGAACGGGGTATCTCCCCGAGAGGCTCGGCTTCGATCGGGACCTGCCCGGCGGCGCTTTTCTGGCGTTCCACTGGCGGCTCGCCGGCGGCGCCCGAAGCCGGGCGAAGGCCGAGGTCGAGGCCGCAGCGGATCGGGTCGGGTTGGAAAGGCCCGCTCTCGCGCGCCCGCTCCGGGGCTATTCGCGAGGGATGCTCCAGCGGATCGGGCTCGCCCAGGCGCTCTTCCGTGACCCCGAGCTTCTCTTCCTGGACGAACCCGCCTCCGGCACCGACCCGCGCGGGGTCGCGCTCGTCCGCGAGCGGATTCTCGAAGCCAAGGCGCGCGGCGCGACGATCGTCCTGAACTCTCACCAGCTCGCGGAAGTCGAGAAGGTGTGCGATCGGGTCGTATTCATCGAAAGCGGCCGCCTGACGCAGAGCGAGACCCTTCGCGGCGATCAGGCGACCCGGCGCCGGGGGCTCGTCCGCGTGCCAGCCGCCGGCCTCGCGGCCGCCACGGCGGCTCTCTCCCGGGAAGGCTTCGAGCCGACAGCCGACCCGTACGGCTCGCTGCGGTTCCCGGTCGGCTCGGACGACGAGATGGCGCGGGCGATCCGAGCCCTCGCTCTCGCGGAAATCCCGGTCTACGAAGCGAAGGCCTCCGCGGACCTCGAGGAGCTCTTTTCCGGGAGGGGCGGCCCGTGATCGAGATGGTCCGCCGCTACCTCCGGCAGAAGTACGGCTCTCCCGGATTCTTGATCGCCCTCGGGACCCTCGCGCTCATCGAGACCTTCTTTTTCGCCATGGGAAGCGGGGAGAGATTCGCCATCGTGCAGGTGGCAATCCTCGTCCTCGCGGCGGGCTCCGTCTCGCGCGACGTTTCGAGCGGCGCCCTGCAGATGATCCTCTCGCGGCCGATCCGGCGGACCGAATACCTGTTCGGCCGCTACGTGGGCATCCTCGCTTCGTACGGGTTGTTCCTCGCGGTGACGAGCGGTCTCATTTTCCTCGTGGTCCATCTTGCCAAGGTCAACGCCCGCGAGGACGCCTCGCCGCTCTCCCTCGCGCTTCTCGCGGGAGAGGCCTTCGCAAACGGCGCTTTCCAGGCCGCCATCCTCCTGATGTTCTCGACGTTTCTGCCCGGGATCGCGGACCTCCTCGGCCTTCTCGTCCTGTACGTCGTCTTGCACCTGCCGCCGGGGAAGAGCGCCTGGCTGCGCGATGCGGCCGACGCCGCCCGGGAGAACCTTCTGCCGCAGGTTTCCTGGAATGAAGCGTTGCGCGGGGACGGTATTCTGGGATCGGCGACCGGCCGCTGGGTCTTCGCGTTGACCGTTTACCTGGCGCTCGCGGCCGTGATTTTCAGCCGAAGGGAGCTGCCCTATGGACAGGACTGACGCCGCCCCTCTCGCGAGGAGCGAGCCGCCCGATTCCGGGCCGGCTGACCGGCGCCGCTTCTCTTCGGGCTCCCAGTCGAAACTCTCCGCGGTGTTTCTCTGGATCCTTCTCGCGGCGGCGCTTTTCCGGCTGGTGACGTCGGTGACGTCGAAGAAAGACGGGGGGGCGGGAGGCCTCGTTCACTGGATGACCCCCTCCGCTGCAGCGACCGCCGCAAGGTCCTCCGGCAAACCGATCCTCTACGACTTCACCGCCGAGTGGTGCGTGCCCTGCCACGTGCTCGACTCGGACGGCTGGAGCGACGCAAAAGTCGCGGCGATGGTGGACGCTTCGTACGTGCCCGTGCGCGTCGTCGACCGGATGCGCGAGGAGGGGACGAATCCCGCATGGTTGGTCGAGCTCCAGCGTCGCTACCGGGTCGAGGCGTTTCCCACTCTCGTGGTCGCCGCGCCCGACGGCCGCCAGATCGCGATCGCGCAGGGCTACGGCGGAAAACAGAAGCTGACTGCGTTTCTCGAAGGCTCCCGCGGAAAGCCGATCGGGGCTCCCTAGCCTCTAGCGCGGCCCCCGTCGGGCCCGTCTCTGGCGCTCCTTCGGAGGCAGAGAGGGCGCGGTTTCGGCGAGGAAGCGGCCGGTCAGGCTAACCGGTGAGCGCCGGATGTCCTCGGGAGGTCCTTCGGCCACGATGCGTCCTCCCTCGTCGCCGCCTCCCGGCCCGAGGTCGATGATCCAGTCGGACGCCGACAGGAACTCCAGGTGGTGCTCGACCGCGACGACCGAGTGCCCGCGGGAGATGAGACGCCGGAACGTTCCGAGCAGCCGGTCCACGTCGGAGGCGTGGAGTCCCGTCGTCGGCTCGTCGAAGAGGAAGAGCACGCCCCGCGCGGTCGCCGGGCGAATCTCGAGAAACGAAGCGAGCTTCAGGCGCTGCGCTTCGCCGCCGGAGAGCGTCGCCGTGGGCTGACCGAGCGGGAGATAGCCCAGGCCGGCCTCGGCGAGCGGCGCCAGCCGCCGCACGATCGAAGTCTCCTCCGAGAAGAAAGACATCGCCTCGTCGACGGTCATCGACAGGACGTCGCCGATGTTCTTCCCGCGATGACGTACGGCGAGCACCCGGCCCTGGAACCGCCGCCCATCGCAGGCATCGCACCGGACCGTGACGTCGGCCAAGAACTGCATGTCGATCGTCTGCCAGCCGGTCCCCTTGCAGACCTCGCAGCGGCCGCCCGGAGAGTTGAACGAAAAGTCCCGCGCGGTGATCCGGCGCGACACGGCGCGCGCGGTTCGCGCGAAGACCTGCCGGATCTCGTCCCACGCCTTGGTGTAGGTCACCGGGTTGGATCGCGCGGATCTCCCGAGCGGACTCTGATCGACGAGCAGGATGTCGGAGACGAGCTCCAATCCTTCGATGTGATCGTGGGCCCCGACGTCGAGCTGGACCGTTCCCTTGAAGCGGCGCGCGTAGGAGTTGTGGAGGATGTCACGCACGAGGGTCGATTTCCCCGATCCCGAGACGCCGGAGACCGAGACCAGTCGGCCGAGCGGAAACCGGACCGTCAGGTTCTTCAGGTTGTGCTCCCGCGCGCCGACGACCGTCACCGCACCCTCGGCGCGCCGGAACGCGACCACGCGGCCGCCCCGCGCCGTCCCGGTAGGCGCCTCGGGCGCCGCCGACCCGGACTTCCCGGTTCCAGGAAGACCCCGGCGCCGCAGCAGCTCTCCGGTCGCCGAAGACTTCACCCTCGCGAGCGCGCGTGGCGTTCCCTCGAAGAGAACCTGCCCGCCGAGGCTGCCGGCGCCGGGCCCGAGGTCGATGACGTGGTCCGCCGCCTCGATCGCCTCCGGATCGTGCTCGACCACCACGACGGTGTTTCCGCGATCCGCGAGCCGCCGCAGGATCGCGAGCAGCCGCCGCGTATCCACCGCGTGGAGGCCGATCGTGGGCTCGTCGAGAACGTAGAGCGTTCCGGTCAACGAGCCGCCGAGCGCGGAGGCGAGGCCGATTCTCTGAGACTCTCCGCCGGAGAGCGTGCGCGCCGCGCGGGAGAGCGTCAGATACTCGAGCCCGACGTCATTCATGTACCGGACGCGGGAACGGATCTCCGCCACGACCGAGCCGAGCCGCTCCTCCTCGAGAGCGTCGAGCGAGAGCTCGTCGAACCAGATCTTCAGGTCCCGCAACGGGAGATCCACGAGCTCGGGAATCGTGCGCCCCCGAAAACGGACCCAGAGCGAGGGCGGTCCCAGGCGGGCGCCCCGACAGTCGGGGCACAGGCGGTAGGCGCGGTAGCGCGCGAGGAGGACCCGCACGTGGATCTTGTAGCGCTTCGTCTCGAGCCATTCGAAGAAACCGTTGATGCCGTAGAACTCGCCGCGTCCTTTGATCAGGACTTCCCGCTCGTGAGCGGACAGCCGGTCGACCGGCACGTCCGTGCGGACCGAATATCGCCGGCACGCCCGGAAGAGATCGTCGTAGGCGGATTCGTACGCCGGCGTGTTCCAGGTGGCGACCGGCCGCTCGTCCAACCTCAGGCTCGAGTTGGGAATGACCTTCTCCAGGTCGACTCCGATCACGCGTCCGAAGCCCTGGCACGTCGGGCAGGCCCCGAGCGGCGAGTTGAACGCAAAGAGCGGGGGCGTCGGGTCCCGGAAGTCGCACCCGCAATTGCTGCAGTGGAGGCCCCGGCGGAAGGTCCGCGTCCCTTGGTCGGTTCGAGCGAGCAGAGACCCGGACATCGAGAACGCGGCTTCCGCCGCGGTCGCGATCTCCGCCCGGGAATCCTCGCGAACGATGAAGCGTCCGACGACGACGGGCAACCGCCCCTCCGCGTCGAGAAGCGCCTCGATTCCGGAGGGATCGTCGGGCATCTCGACGGTCTCGCCGGAGGGATCGAGCGCGCGGAAAAAGCCGGCGCGCTTCAACTCCGCGACCCGAAGCCCTTCCTCGCGCTCGCGGCGTTTCCGGCCGCGCCGCTTGTCCGGCCGATCGTTTCCCCTCCAGTCGACGGGAGCGGCGAGAACGACCCGCGATCCCTCCTCGAAGGCGGCGAGCTCCTCGACCGCCCGGTCCACTCCTCCGGGCACCGCGGCGAGATCGCAGTCCGGGCAGAACGTCGTTCCGCCGTGCGCGAAAAGGAGGCGCAGCGAGTCGGAGATCTCGGTCTGCGTGCCGACCGTCGATCGGGCGTTGCGGACCCCGTTCTTCTGCTCGAGCGCGATCGCCGGCGGCACGGGCTCGATTGCGTCGACGTCGGGACGGTCCAGCCTCTCTAAGAACTGCCGGGCATACGTCGAGAGCGACTCGGCGTACCGGCGCTGCCCCTCCGCGTAGAGCGTGTCGAAAGCGAGCGAAGACTTGCCGGAACCGGAGACCCCGGTCACGACGGTCAGGCGGGAGAGCGGAATTTCGACGGAGATGTTCTTCAGGTTGTGGGTCCGCGCGCCGAGGATGCGAATGACAGGAGCGGTTCGGGGAAGTCGTTTCATCGAACCGATCAATTTATCAGACGAAGCGGTTTCTCCTATCCCGGCGGCCGATCCTCCTCGTCTTCCGGAAACTCCTCCGGCGGCGGAGTGGGATACGGCTCGGGTCCCAACGTGAAGCCCTGGTGCTCCGGACAGAGTGCGCTCGGAGCGGTCCCCGCGATGAAGACTTCCGTCATGCGCCGCGGGCACCCGGGCGTCACGAGGAATCCGGTGTCCGGATCGATCTCGGCCGTCACGATGTCCGACGGCACCGGAAAACCCTCCGTGAAGAATTGCGGGGGGAGCGACCGCGAGAAGTCGGCGAAGATCGGAACCGCGGCCTGGGCGCCGGAGAGGTTCAGGCCCCGGTTGTCGTCGTAACCGACCCAGATCGTCGCGAGAAAGCGCGGAGAAAAGCCGACGAACCACGCGTCGCGGCCGTCGTTCGTGGTCCCGGTCTTTCCGGCCAGCACGCCGCGCAGCCCGCCCGCGCGGGCGCCGGCCGCCGTTCCGCGATCCACGGCGCCCCGCAGGATCGAGTCGATCAGAAAAACGGCATCGGCCGGCAAGACCTGCTTCAACGGGGTCTCCTTCCGTTCCAGGATGCGACCGTCGGAGGTCAGAACACCGACGATGGCATTCGGCTCGACTCGGACGCCGCCGTTGGCGAGCACGGCGTAGGCGGACGCGATCTCCATCGGCGAGATCTCGAACGCGCCGAGAGCGACGGAGGGATAAGGCTCCATCCGGGAGCTGATTCCGGCCGCCCTCGACGCGGCGAGAACCGTCGAGAGGTCGGCGGCGAGCGCCGCCCGGACCGTCGGGATGTTGATCGAAAGCTCGACGGCGCGGCGCACCGAGATCGGCCCGCGGTAGCCGCCGTCGTAGTTGCGCGGCGTCCAGCGCTCGGACGCGCGCCGGCGGCCCCACTCGACCGTGATCGGCGAATCCGAAAGGATCGTCGCCGGAGTCACGGGCGGCGAAAGGTCCCGGCGCGCGAACGCCGCGAGCATCACGAACGGCTTGAAGAGCGAGCCGGGCTGGCGGTGCGCTTGCGTGACACGGTTGAACTGGGAAAGGCGGTAGTCGCGCCCGCCGACGAGCACCTTGACAGCGCCCGTCTCCGGCTCGAGCTGGATGAGCGCGCCCTGCAGGGGAGCGTGGCGCGCCGCGACCGCGAGTCGCCGGTAGCGGCTCTCGAGCGCCGCGAGCCCTCCCGTGACCGCCCGCTGCGCAGCCTGCTGGAGGTCCACGTCGAGCGTCGTGAAGATCTGGAGACCCTGCGTGCGGAGCTTGCCGCCATACGATTCCGTGAGCTCCGCCTTGACGAAGTCCACGAAGTGCGGCGCGATGATCTTCTGCGCCCGCCGAACGCGCGGGACGAGCGGCGACGCGATCGCCGCTTCCATCTGCGCCCGGCTGATCTTTTTCTGTTCGAGCATCTGCGCCAGAACGAGATTGCGCCGGTCCCGCGAACGGTCCGGGCTTCGGAAGGGAGAGTAGGAGTTGGGGGCCTTGATCATGCCGGCGATCGTCGCGGACTCGGCCAGGTCCAGATCGGAAACCTGCTTGCCGAAGTAGAATCGGGCCGCCTCGCCGACCCCCTTGATGGCGATCGAGCCGTGCTGGCCGAGATAGATCTCGTTCAGATACGCCTGGAGGATCTGGTCCTTCGAATATCGCGCGTCGAGAACGACCGCCATCACGGCCTCGATCGCCTTGCGGCGCAGCGTGCGTTCCGGCGTCAGGTAGACGTTCTTGACGAGTTGCTGCGTCAGCGTCGAGCCGCCCTGAACGGCCCCGCCGCGCATCGTGGCGAAGATCGCGCCGAACGTCCTCTTGATCGAGACCCCGGAGTGCCGGTAGAAGTCGCGGTCTTCCGTCACCAGAATGGCGTCCGTCAGCGACCGCGGGACCTCTTCTGACCGGACCAGCGTCCGATCTTCGAACTCTTCGCCGAAAACCGCGCCGAGCCGCTCGGGCTCGATGATCAGGGCGGGCAGCGGGTCGCCGTGCTCGTCCACGACCGAGCGCACGACGTCGCCCGCGAAGGCGATCCGAGCCCGATAGCCGTGAAACTGCCGCCCCGGATAGAAGAAATCACGCGTGTAGACCTCGACGGAATCCCCCGCGCGCCGGTAGTGCCCCGGCTTCTCCGGGGAATCGGGCGCCGCTTCGTAGAAGAGCCGCTCGAGCTTGGCGGCCAACCGGCCTGCGGATCCGGGGCTGGCGGGCTCGAGCACCGTCACGTCGGAGTAGATCCGCGAAGGAACGTTCCAGTGACGGCTGTCGAACCGCGCCGCAACGGCCGTTCCAATGAACGTCACGAGCGCGGCTGCAAGAAGCACGACCGCCGCCCCTCCGAGGAAGACTTCGGTCCGATGCCGCATCACCCAGATGGGAAGGGAAACGTGACGCGGGCGCGGCGCCGGTCGACTCACGGGTCGAACAGCATACCGTCATAACATCGCGCGCGATGGCGAACAGGCGACACGCGACGAAGCCCGGTCGTTCTCTGCAAGCCGCCGCGCGCCTTTCGCCGGCCGCCTCCCCTGTTCCCTTCGGCGATGGCGCGGCAGTGGTCACCCTCGCCTTCGTCGTCGTCGGATCCTGTCTCCTCGTCGACCCCGGGGCGTATGCGTCGTTCGACGCTCCCAAACGGCTCGTCGCGCTCGGCGGCGCGGCGGTCGCCGCTTTCGCGGCTTTCGGCCTCGGCCAGGGCGGTCGAGGAATTGCGGAGGCTTGGCGCGAGATTTCTTCAGCTGCCCGGATCGCGCTTCTCGCCTTCGCGTTCGGACTCTTGTGGTGCGGGGTCGCCGCGCTCGCCTCCCCTCACCGGTCCGCGTCTCTCGACACGTTTCGAACGATCGTGCTCTATTCCGCTTTTCTCCCGCTCGGTGCTTCGCGGGCCGCCGGGCGGGGAAAAGGTCTGCTCGTCGCGGCTCTTCTCGCGGCGACCGCGGTCAACGCCGCCCTCTCGCTCGCCCAGAGTCGAGGCCACAGCCCGTTCCGGCTCCAGACGTTCGGTACCCGCAACGAGACGGGAGCGCTCGCCGGCAACGTCGGTTACCTCGCTCTCGCCCTGGCGCTCGGCGCCGTTCTCGCGCTCGGTCTCGCGCTGTCGGCCCGATCGCCGGCCTCGCGCGCCGCCGCGGTCGGCGCTCTCCTTCTTTTCCTGGCGGGTCTCGTCGTGAACCGAAACCTGACGGCACTCGTCTCGCTCGCCGCGGGCGGAGTCGTGTTGCTCTCGGCCCGGCTCGGACGACGCTCGATTCTCGCGATCGCGGCGGTCGTGGCGGCACTCGCCGGGGCGGCGATTTTCTCCGCGCCGCTCCGCCAGCGGATCGCGGAAGCGGCGGGAATGGTCCGGGCCGGCGAATGGGACCGGCTGACGACCTACCGCACCGGCGCCTGGGCCGCCGCCCTCGACATGGCCCGCGAGCGCCCGCTCGTCGGCTGGGGGCCCGGGACGTACGCGGCGGAGTTCGTGCCGCATCGGCTCCAGGCGGAAATCCGCGCGAAACGGCGGTACGTCAACCCTCTGCTGACGAGCTCCTACTCCGAGGCGCACTGCGACTACCTGCAGGCGTTCGCGGAGACGGGCGTACCGGGAGGCCTCGCGGCGATCGTGGCTCTCGCGGCGCTCGTGGGGGCTCTCGCGCGGCGAGCCGCGGGGCCTCCGGGTCTCACCTCCGAACGGGCGGTCCTTCTCGGCATTCTCGCCGCAGGAGCCGCTGCCGCGCTGACGTGGTTTCCGATGCAACGGCCGATCTCCGCCGTGCCGCTCCTCCTCGCGGCCGGCCGGAGCTGGAGAATCGCGGCGGCAAATCGGAAGGGGCCCCCGCTGCCATGAGAGCCGTGCGCGAGGTCGGGCTCGCGCTCCTGCTCGCATTCCTGTTCTGGCCGGAAATTCCACGGTACCGGGCAGAGCGGCAGCTCGGCCGAGCGAGCGCGGCCTTCGAGTACGTGCTGGACCGGCCGACCGAGGTCCAGGGCGCCCCCGCGGTCCTCGACCGGATCACCGACGCGGCCGTCGCTGCCGCCTCCGATCTTCCGGACGATTCCCGCGCGTGGGCTCTCGCCGGCTCCTGCCAGCTCGTCAACCGCAACGCCGATCGCGCCCTCGATCTCTATCGGGAAGCGCTGGCGATCGAAGAGAGAGCCGAGATCCATTTGAACGTCGGCCGCGCGCACGAGCTCGCCGAAAAGCGGTTCGCAGCGGAGGCTTCGTTCCTCCGGGCGGTCTGGATCAGCCCTGCCCTCTCGCGCGCCGTGCCGAAGGAGTTCGCCCCGGGCATCGAGGCAGAGGTCCGCCGGATGGAAGAGGAGCTCTCCGCGGGAAGGCTCGCGGCACCGCCGGCGAGAGCGGATTGAACGGAAGAGCGACCCGGATCAGCCGGAAGAGTCCCGGGTCTCCCGGGCGGGAAGCGGAGCCGGGACGGCCGCTGGCCCGGATCTCCGGAAGATCCGGCTCGACCAGAATCCCCACTCGTGGAGCTTGAAGAGACCCATCGTCTTGACGATCGCGAGTCCGTAGCGCACCGAAGGCCCGAAGGCGATCTGAGACGCTTCGTCGAAGTACCGTGTCTCGATCGGAATCTCTCGGATCGTCAGCCCGCGCGCCATGCCCTGCGCGATGATCTCCGTGTCGAAGACGAAGCCGTCCGAGTTCGCCTCGAAATTGACGGCTTCCAGGTACCGGCGGGTGTAGGCGCGAAATCCGCTGTGGTATTCGGTCAGATAGATCAGGAAGGTCGAGTTCTCGATCGCCGTCAAAAGGATGTTTCCCAGGTATTTCCACTTCGGCATCCCACCCTGGATGGGACGACCCCCGAGCATGCGGCTTCCGAAAACTGCGTCGCACCCGGAACGCTGCAAGGTCTCCAGCAGGTCGGGAATCACCCGCGGGTCGTACTGGTGGTCGGGATGGACCATGACGACGATGTCGGCACCGCGCTCGAGCGCCGTGCGGTAGCACGTCTTCTGGTTGCCCCCGTAGCCGCGGTTCTCCCGATGGACGACGACGTGCAGGCCGAGGCGCCGCGCGATCTCGACCGTCCGGTCGCGCGAAGCGTCGTCGACGAGGATGATGTCGTCGACGGAACCCGCGGGAATGTCCGCGAAAGTCTTCTCGAGCGTTCGCTCCGCGTTGTACGCGGGCATGACGACCGCGATCTTTTCGTGTCGGCCCACGGCTACACCCCTCGCCGGGTCAGGATCACGCGCAGAGTGCGCAGCAGGATCGAGAGATCGAGCCCGAAAGACCAGTTGTTCAAGTAGGCGAGATCGTACCGCAGCTTGATCTCCGGCTCCGTCGAGTACTCGCCGGAGACCTGCGCGAGCCCGGTCAGCCCCGGCCGTACCGAGTGGCGCAGAGCCCATCCCGGCACGGTTCGCGTGAACTCGCGCGTGAACTCGGGACGCTCCGGGCGCGGACCCACGAGGCTCATGTCTCCGGCGAGGACGTTCCAGAGCTGCGGAATCTCGTCGATTCGCGCGGAGCGCAGCGTCCGGCCGATCGAGGTCATCCGCGGATCCCCGGGCGAGGCGAGGACCGCCCCCGTCTCGATCTCTGCGCCCCTTCGCATCGTGCGGAGCTTCCAGAGCTCGAAGAGGCGGCCGTCCTGGCCGACCCGCGTCTGGCGATAGAAGACGCCTCCGACCGACGTGCCGAGGACGGCGAGCGCAGCGAGCGCGAGCACCGGCGAAAGCAGGACGAGAGACGCCGCCGCAACGAGCACGTCGAAAGCGCGCTTGACGAACGCGCCGAGCGGCCGGAACGGTTGTCGGCGCGCTTCGAGTAACGGAAGATCGCCCACGATGCGGAAGCGCAGCCTTCCGATCATGGTCTCGAACGGAGAAGGCCACACGAGGAGATCCGCTCGCCAGCCTTCCGGAATCCTCTCGGAGATCCGATCCCGCCAGGAGGTTTCTTCGGGCGTCAGGATGACCTCGTCCACGCTCTCGCTCTCCACGATTTCCGCCAGCCGGTCGACCGTGCCGAGAAACGGCAACGCGCGGATCGCCTCCGACGCGTTCGCCATCGCCGCGCCTGGTCCGTCCGAGGCGTTTTGGGCCACGATCCCGACGATCTCGACCCCGCTCCAGGGGTGACGCCGGACGGTCTCCGCGATCCGGTCCGCGGCGGGCCCGGTCCCGACGACGAGCGCCCGCCGCCGCGGCAGCGGGAAGAGCCGGTCGAGCGCGGCCCGCCAGGCCGCGAGCAGGATGCCGTTCCCCGCCAGGTACGCGACGAGCACGGATCGCGGGAAGGAGTATGCGGGCGCCAGGAAGTACAGGGATGCGAGGGTGAGCAGCTGGAGGAAGAGGGCCGGCAGGAGAAGCCGCGCGAGCGGCTCCCGGAAGCGCTCGTGCTCTTCGTAGAGTCCGATGAAGGACAGCGAGAACACGGAGACGGCGACGATCAAGGCCACGTTCCAGAGCCCGAAGCGCACGTGGCTGGCCGGGAGCAGGGTTTCGGTGCCCGGAAGGGGAATGCGCGTCCGCAAGAGGAATGCTCCGTAGAGAGCGGCGAGCGAGATCGCCGCGTCGCCCGCCAAGGCCGCGACCCGGAACCCGGAGTGAGACCGCTTCACTTTCGGCTGCGGCGGTCGGGTTGCGACCGGCAGCCGAGAGAATTGAAAGCGCCTCCGGGTGCTCGGCTCGTTTTCAAGTCCTTCGTCCGCCCTTCGCGAAGCGACCGCTTCCGGCCTGCGGGAAAGCCGCATCTTTTTGGCAGGTTGCTACCGCTCGGTCCGTTTCCAGACGGGTCTCCGGTAGCCGGCGAGTCCCGCGACGACCCCCGCCGCGAGCGCGAGGTTGATCACGCCGAAATAATAGAGCCTGCCCGGCCATCCCGCGAGACGCGGCCGGAAACGGACCGAGAGGGCGAGAAGGACGAGCGCCGCCGCGACGGCGATCGCGGCCGGACGGAGCTCGGAGGAAACGAGCGCGCAGGCGAGCGCCCCGAGCGCCGTGACGGGAGCGAGCCAGCGCGCGGCTTTCCGCGAGAGGAAGGCGAGGGCGAGAAGCGGATGCCGCCGGAAGTCGAAGAGCCAGACCTCCCGTCGCAGGACCTCTCCGGCGCCGACCCCGATCCGGAACCGCCGCGAGCTCTCCGAGGCGACGTCCGCGGCAACGGTCTCGCGGGCAATCGCGCCACCGGCGAAGACCACCTTCCGGCCATCCCGGGCAATGCGCGCTGGAATCAGGAAATCGTCGAGAACGGCGCCGCCGGAAAGCTCCGCCACGAGCTCCCGGCGGGCCGCGTAGATCGCGCCGTTTGCGCCCAGGCAGATGCCGAGCGCCCCCTCCGCCTGCTTCAGCTCGGTCTCCCGGTCCCAGAACTCCGTTTCGGGGGTCGGATTTCGCGCCCGCCCGCAGAGGATCAGCCGGCCGCACACGGCTCCGACGTCCGGCGACGTGAACTGCTCCGCGAGACGCGCGACGGCGTCCGGCTCGAATTCCGAGTTCGCGTCGGTGAAGACCAGAAGCTCCGCGCGGGACGTCCGGACC
>DASWCZ010000090.1:0-5683 GCA_036395755.1 Thermoanaerobaculia bacterium | reverse complement strand
GTCTCCGGCCGTCCCCGGTAAGACTCCCGCGCCGGCTGTGCCGGCGCGGTCGGAACCGCCGCCGGCGGCTGATAGACGCGGCCGCCCTGCGGCCGCTGTCGGTTCACGTGGCGACGCTCGTTGCCGCCGGTCGATCCCTGGAATCCTCCCGTCCGGCGGCCGCCCTGCGGCCGGGATGCGATGGCCTGTCTCACGTCGCGGGCGGGGGCGACGATCGACACTTGCCGCCGGTCGCCGCGCATCCACTCCGTCACGGGGCGCGGCGCGGTTTTCGCGTCGCGGATGCTGCGCGTCTGGATGGGCGTGCGCGTCGCCCGCTGGATCGTCTCCACCGGAATGGCCATGTTGCGGACGATGCCGCCCGACACGCCGAATCGGGTGACCGGCGTCGTCTGGCTGAAGATCGTCGCGCTCCGTTGCGGTGCAATCCGCACCGAGGCGACATTCGTGCCGACGAAACGGTTCGTGGGCACGAAGACGTACTGCGTCGGCCTCATCCGGATCGCGCGGCCGGAATATCCCGAAGACCCGAAGACGATGCTCGGCGGCAGCGGCGCCCAGCCGACGTAGTTGTCGTTGTAGGTCCAGGTGACCCACGCCGGGGCCCAGACGGTTCCGGGTATCCAGACCCAGCCGTAGCGATCGGTGTAGACCCACGTCCCGTAGTGATACGGGTCGTCTCCCCACGGGTCGTAGGACACCCAGGTCCATCCGTATTCGGTGTAGACCCATTCGCCGTTCGAGTACGGCTGCCAATCGCGGGAGACCCGTTCGGGGACCCAGCAGTCACCGTAGCTGCAGTCGACCCACCGGCCGTAGGGTTCCAGCTCGTCGTAGAACCCGCCGATCGAGATGTTGACCTGGATCTGGGCCTGCGCCGGCTGCGCCGAAAAACCCGCCGCGAGCGCGGCGAAAAACAGCGTCGTCATCCAGAGTCTCTTCATCGTCTGCTCCTTGTTCCGAGAATGCCGCAAGACTCGCGCCATCCCGGCGCGGGAACAATCTCACCCGGCTGCCCGTCGCGGCGGTCGATCCGGCGAAGAAGTATGCTCAGCGCCGACCCCGGCAGGAGGATGTCGAATGTTGTCACCGCTCCTCTTGGCAGTCTCCATGGTCACGACGGTAGCGGGCTTCCAGCAGCCGGAGAGCGCGTACTGGCACGCCCCCTCCCGGAGCTGGTTCGTCTCCAACATCGCCGGCAACTCCACGGAGAAGGACGGCAAAGGCTGGATCAGCCGTCTCGACGCCAACGGCAAGGTGACGAAGGCGCGATGGGTCGACGGTTTGAACGCGCCGAAGGGAATCCGGATCAACGGGCGCACGCTCTACGTGGCCGACATCGACGAGCTCGTGGTCGTCGACACGACGCGCGCGAAGGTGAAGGCGCGCGTGAAAGCACCCGGAGCGACCTTTTTGAACGACGTGGCGATTGGACCGCGCGGGGAGGTCTACGTCTCCGACACGATGACGAACGCGATCTACCGCTGCCGCGACGACCGCGTCTGCGAAGTTTTCGCAAAGACCGAGAAGCTCGAAGGCCCGAACGGTCTGCTCGCCGAGGGAAACCGGCTGGTCGTGGCCGCGTGGGGAATCATCACCGACCCCGCCACCTTCGGCACGAAGACGCCCGGCCATCTCCTGCAGGTCGACCTCGAGACCAGGGAAATCACGGCTATCGGAGACGGCCAGCCCGTGGGAAATCTGGACGGCCTCGAGACGGACGGCGCGGACTACCTCGTCACCGACTGGATGGCGGGCAAGTTGCTCCGGATCTCGAAGTCGGGCGAGGTGACGGTCCTGAAGGACGGTTTCAAGAACAGCGCGGACCTGGGTTACGACCCCGCGAGGAAGCTCGTCGCGATCCCGGAGATGGGCGCGGGCAAAGTCCAGCTTCTCCGGCTCGACCGTTAGCGTTCCTGCCGATGTCGCGACTGGCGCGCGCGCTCCTCCTCCTCTGCCCCCTCCTCGTCTCCCCGATCTTTGCGCAGCCGTTCGACCCATCCCTCTTTTCGCAGATTCGGTGGCGCAACATCGGACCGTTCCGAGCCGGGTGGGGGACCTGCGCCGAGGGGGTTCCCGAAGAGCCCGACACCTTCTATTTCGGCGCGGCGGGGGGCGGCATCTGGAAAACGGAGAACGCCGGGCGCACGTGGACGCCGATTTTCGACCGCGAATCCGCGGCTTCCATCGGCGCCATCGCGATCGCGCCCTCCGACCCGAAGGTGATCTATGCGGGCACGGGGCAGCCGGAGCCGCGCTACGACGTCGTTTCCGGCGACGGCGTCTTCCGCTCGGACGACGGCGGCAGGACATGGACGCACCGCGGTCTTTCGGCGACCCGGCATATCGGCCGCATCCTCGTCGACCTCCGCGATCCGAACGTCGTCCTGGTGGCCGCGCTCGGCCACATCTTCGGCGCCAACCGGGAACGAGGCGTCTTCCGCACGACGGACGGCGGGAAGACCTGGACTCCGACGCTCTCGATCGACGAGAACACAGGCGTCGTCGACCTGGCGGCGGATCGAGAGCATCCCGAGATTGTCTACGCGGCGGCCTGGCAGTTTCGCAACTATCCGTGGCTGTCGTACTTCAAGCCAAACGTCGGACCGGGCAGCGCCGTCTACCGCTCGGCCGACGGCGGTCGCACGTGGAAGCGCCTTTCCGGCGGCGGCTGGCCGGCGGGAGACATCGGCCGCGCCGGTCTCGCCGTCGCCCCGGGCGGACGCGTGTACGCGCTCATCGATGCGCCGGCGCCTCCCCCGGCGCCGGGAACGGCCCCGACGCCGCCTCGTGCGGGCTTCTACCGATCCGACGACGGCGGCGCGAGCTGGAGCTACGTGAATTCCGACGCGAGTCTCGCGACCTACTACTTCGGCCGCGTGACGGCGGACCCGAAGAATGCAGACGTCGTTTACATCATGGGGCAGTCGATCCGCCGCTCCGACGACGGGGGAAAGACGTTTCGCATCGTCAAGGGCGCGCCGGGCGGAGACGACTACCACTTCCTCTGGATCAACCCGAAGCGTCCGGACCACATGGTCACCGCGAGCGACCAGGGCACGGTCGTGACGGTCGACGGCGGGAAGACGTGGAGCGACTGGTACAACCAGCCGACCGGCCAGTTCTACCACGTCGAAACCGACGACCGTTTTCCGTATTGGGTCTACAGCGGTCAGCAGGACAGCGGGACGGCGGGCACGGCGAGCCGCGGAGACTACGGCGGGCTGACGTTCCGCGAATGGCACGCCGTCGGGGCGGACGAACGCGGCTGGGACGTGCCGGACCCCGCGGATCCCGAGATCGTCTACGGCAGCGGACTGGGTGGAAGCTTGATCCGCTTCGACAACCGGACCGGACAGGGCACCCAGATCTCGCCGGTCGTCGAGACGACTTACGCGCGGCGCCCGACCGAGGTGAAGTATCGATACACCTGGATCACTCCAGTGGCCGTTTCGAAGAAGAAGCCGTACGCGCTGTACTTCGCTTCGCAGGTCCTCTTCCGATCGATCGATCGCGGCCAGAGCTGGACCGAGGCGAGCCCGGACCTGACCGGCGCGGTGCCGGGAACGCCCGGGTGCGACGGCGACATCACGCTCGCCAATGCGCGCCCGTGCGGTTTCGGAGTGATCTACACGATCGCTCTTTCCCCGCTCGACGACAATGAGATCTGGATCGGGACCGACAGCGGCTTGATCCAGATGACGAAGGACGGCGGGAAGACGTGGCACGACGTCACGCCGAAAGGACTTCCCCCCTGGAGCAAGGTCGCGACGCTCGACGTCTCGCCCCTCGAGCGGGGCGTCGTCTACGCCGCAGTGGACACCCATCGCCTGGACGACTTTGCCCCCCACCTCCTCCGAACGCGCGACTCCGGGAAGACATGGACCGCGATCGCCGCGGGCCTGCCGCCCGGCGAATACACGACCGTCGTACGAACCGATCCGGTCCGCAAGGGTCTGCTCTACGCCGGGACGCTCAAAGGCGCGTTCATCTCATTCGACGACGGCGGTCACTGGCAATCGCTGCAGGGGAACGGGACCCTTCCGACCGCGTGGGTCGAAGACCTCCAGGTCCACGGCAACGACCTGGTCGCCGCAACGAACGGTCGGGCTCTCTGGATTCTGGACGACGTCACGCCGCTGCGCCAGCTGACGCCGGGCGTCACCGGCGCGGCGGCTCACCTGTTCGCGCCGGCGACGGCGGTCCGCGTCCGCCGCAACGTGAACCACGACACGCCATTGCCCCCGGAGACCCCGATAGGTCGGAACCCCCCGGCCGGTGCGGTCATCGACTACGTCCTCTCTCGCGGCGTCTCCGGTCCGGTGGTTCTCGAGATCCTCGATTCGGCGGGACGGTCGGTCCGCAGATATTCGAGCTCGGACGAGCCGGAGAAGGTTCCCGCGCGACGTTACTTCGCGGAAGAGTGGTTGAAGCCGCCTGCTCCCCTTTCGAGCGCGGTCGGGCATCACCGTTTCGTCTGGGATCTGCGGGGGCCCCGTCCGAAGGCGGAGCAGTACGAGTACTCGATCGCTGCCATTTACGGTGAGGACACGCCCGCGGAACCGGAGGGCGTTCTCGTCTCTCCCGGGATCTACACCGTGCGTTTGAGCGCCGGCGGACAAAGTCTCACGCAGCCGCTTTCGGTCCGGCAGGACCCCCGAGTGACGGCGTCCGCGGGCGACCTCTCCCGCCAGTACGAGCTCGCCGCCCGGACGGCGGAGGAAATGAACCGGGCGGCGGGCGCGCTCGCGGAGATCCGCGCTCTGCGCAAGCGGCTCGACACGGCCCGGAAGAGCGCCGGGAGCGAAGCGTCGGACAAGACGATGGCGGCCCTGGATGCGAAAGCTGCGGCGTTCGAAGTCACGGTGGCGCCGCGGCCGGGATCCGGGATCGAAGATTCACTCGCGCGGTTGAGCGCCAGGCTTTCCGGCCTGCTTCTCGCGATCGAGAGCGGCGACTCCGCGCCCACCGCCCAGGAGGTCACGGACTCCGAAGAGCTCCGGAAGGCGCTCGAGAAACGACTCGCCGACTGGAACGCGCTCAAGAAGGAAGCAGAAGGGTCCGGCCTCCACTAAAGAGAGGCCGAACCCCGAGACGTTTCGTTACGGTCTCTCGCGCCGGTGCTCTTCTCTCCAGCGCCGGTAGTCCTCGCCCTCGACGACGCGCTGACTCGACCAGTGGCCCGGGACATAGCGGTAGCCGCCGTATTCGCGAACGTAGCGCGGACCAATCCAGTGAGCGCGCCGCTCTTCCGGAACGGTCCAGCGCCCCGGGATCCAGACCCAGTTGTCGCCCTGCCAGTCCCAGAACCCGCGGATCCAGACGGCGTCCCGGCTCGGGCGCACCATTCTGCGTTCGTAGCGGGGCCGCGGAGGGGCCTGACGGCCGATCCGGATTTCGAGGCTGCCCGGCAGCGGCGGTATGGGCGGCGGTGGAGGCAGCTGCGCCAGAAGCGGCGCCGACACGGCCGCGGCAAGTGCTGCCAGGGAAATTGATCTCAGTATTCGTTTGAACATGGAACCTCCTATCTTAGGGAAGAGTTCGCAAGCGCCGTGCCATCTTCGATCCGTGCGCGGGCGGCCATGTTCATCGCGCGTTCACGAGCTTCGCTTGTCCGTCATTCCGAGGAGCGAAGCGACGAGTCGTCCGCGGAACCGGAGGGCGTTCTCGTCTCTCCCGGGAT
>DASWCZ010000089.1:0-13773 GCA_036395755.1 Thermoanaerobaculia bacterium | reverse complement strand
CCCATCATTCTGCCCTGGGAGAGGCGCGCGAGAGTCGTGACCGGCAAGGGTTTCCCGTTGCGCCAGACGAACATGACTCGGATCTCGCACTTCGACGCGCCGCCGTCCGTGGTCTCGATGACCGGCGCGTAGAACACTTTGCGCATCAGAAGCGTACGGCTTCGCTCCTCCCACGGCACGGAGTCGAGCTCAGCGCGCGTGACGTCCATTTTCACGCCCGACCCGGCGAAGGAAAAGAGAGGTTTGAGGACCCAGTTCTCCGGGTCGCGCGGGGGTCCTTCCGGATCTGAGAGAAGGCGCGCCTCGGGCACGGCCGGATTTCGAAGAGCCGGGAGTGAATGTTTGCTCCAACGGAAGTACCAGTTCGGGTGGCCGGCCCAGGAAATGTCGAGCGGCTGCGTGAAGTCGATCGGGATCGAGATCCCCTTCGCGAAGAGCTCGTCGAAGATGAGCCGGTTGTAGATGCGGAGGATCCGGGTCGGTTTGCCGTCCCGGCGATACCAGAGCTCCCGCCCGCGTTTCTGGATGTCCATCACGGAGACGGACCGGACGCCCCAGAGCTTTTCCGTGAGCGCGAAATCGACGAACGTCTTCTGGGAGGGGGGATCGATGTCCATCAGCACGACGTTCTCGGGGGCAATGCCGTCCAGAATCGCTTCCTCGAGTACGCGGACGTAACCGGGCTCGTCGAGCCCCGAGAGATAGAAGTCGAGCTGATCGCCGTCCGGACTGATCCGCCGGAGCTCCCGCGACTGGACGAGCTGGAACGCGTACAGCGAGGCGAATGCCTGCAGCTCGATCAGCTTCGCGGTGAGAGCGCCCTCCGGGCCGTCGCTCGTGATCGCGAAATCCGCCTGCGCAAACAGAGGATGATCGCCGGCGCCAGGAACGTCGAGCGGGGCAGGCACGGCTTCGAGCGAGCGACGCAGGTTCTCCGGCGTCGAAAGCTCTTCCCAGATTTCCGTCGCGGACCGGACCATGTCGTCGCGCAATTCCGGAGGCAGGAAGATCGGGGTTTCGCAAAGCCGGAACTCGATCGGACACCCGGCCTCCGCCTCGAGACGGCGCCGGTATTCGGCGTACTTCTGTTGCGTGAAAGCGGCGTTGTAGGCGCGGCGGAGCTCCGGAATCACCTCAAATTCGTGACTAAATCAGGAACTTGCCGTCCGCCATCACCTGATCGTCGTCGAACCACACGTCGAAGTGCCGCCCCACGATGTCCAAGTGCGTGCGGCAGCTCCACGAGGCGCCGGTGTGCTCGGCGTACGGATGTCCGAAGGCGAGATGGAGGCCGGGGAGCTTCTCGTCCTGGAGGATGTTGCCGATGATCGACTGGACGGCGACGTTCGTCCCCATCGCGAGCTCGCCGACGCGATCCGAGTTCTCCTCGGTCCGCGTGTACGCCAGGAAGTCCTCGCGAACTTCGCTCCGGGCGCACTGCACGTCGGCGACCCGGCTGTTCTCGATCCAGACCGTGAGAGGAGTTTTCTCGATGTCTCCGTATCGCGCGCAGAGATAGTCGCCGAGAACGCCGTCCACCACGTACACCCCGTCCACGCGGGCGGGAGCGGTCAACACCTCGCCTCCCGGCAGGTTCGCCCACTTCTCCGACGTGATCAGGCCGCTCGTCTTCAGCCAGCGGACCGTCGGGTCGAAGGTGGCTTCGAGGTCGCTGCCGGCGCGCGAACGCGCTCGGATTCTCTCGGCCTTGACGGCGCGGTCGCGCACGCGCGTCGAGATCGCGTCGACGACGTCGAAGTCCGCCCGCATTCCCTCGGCCATGATTCTCGGCGTCATGTAAACCATGTGGGCGTGGCGGATCCGGCGGCGGTTGACGATCGCGGTCATCTCCCGGCGCGAAGCGAGCTCGCCCGGCTGAGGCTGGGCGGCATAGATCGAAACGTCGGCCCGCTCGAACGCTTCCCGCACGGAGGCGGGCAGGTCGAGCATCGGGCGCTCGCCGTAGTCTTCCAGGACGTACATCTCGAGCGGCGCACCGACGTCGCGCACCTCGGCGGCGAGGCTCTCGGCGACCGGGAGCGTCTCCCGGTCGCTGACGATGACGGCGAGCTCCTCCGCCGCGACCTTCAAGCACGTACGGATCGCATTGCGCGCCCCGGGCACCAGATCGTAGCCGTGGCCGTTACCGTTGCCGCTCGTCATGCTCCTCCGATCGCTGCCGTGTTTCCGGGGGTCACGGATTCGAGCCCGTGCGCCGTCTCGTCGCAGATGAAGTCCACGACCTTGCGAAGATCTTCGCCGCTCTCGTGGAAAACCGCAAGCTGGCGATCGGCGCCGCTGCCGTTCTCGAGGATCCACCGGATCGATTCCAGCTCCTTCCGGCTGCCGAGGTCGTCGACCACGTCATCCACGAACTCGAGCATCTCGTTGGCGAGGTCCGCGAAGGGAACCTCGATCTCCTTGCCGAAGTCGATCAGCTTGCCCTGGATGCCGTACCGGCTCGCGCGCCACTTGTTCTCGAGCAGAAGAGCGCGGCGGTATTTTCGGAACCCGAGGTTCTTTTCCCTCAGCTGGAAAAGCTTGACGCAGATTGCCTGCGTCAGCGCCGCGAGCGCGACGGTCTCGTCCAGCCGCATCGGGACGTCGAACACGCGGAACTCGAGCGTCTCGAAGAAGGGATGCGGACGGACGTCCCACCAGATTTTCTTTCCGTTGTCGATGCAATTCGTCTTGACCAGGATCCGCACGTATTCGTCGAAATCGGCCGGCGACTCGAATGTCTCCGGGATGTTCGTGCGCGGGAATCTCTCGAAGACCTTCGTGCGGTAGCTCTTCAGACCGGTATTCCGGCCGAGCCAGAACGGGGAGCTGGTCGAGAGCGCCAGGAGGTGCGGAAGGAAGTAGCGGGCCTCGTCCATGATCTGAAAGGCGAGCGCCCGGTCCGCGATGCCGACGTGCACGTGGAGCCCGAAGATCAGGTTCGCCCTCGCGACGAGCTGCATCTCCTGAACGATCGCCGCGTATCGCTCGTCCGGGTAGATCAGCTGGTCGGCCCAGTTCGAGAAGGGATGCGTCCCGGCGGAGGCAACCCGCATGCCCTGCCGGGCGGCGAGGCCGATGATCTCGCTGCGCAGCTCCGTGACGTCCCGCCGGACCTCGGAGACGTCCTTGCAGATGCCCGTGCCGATCTCCATGACGGACTGATGCATTTCCGGCTTGACCCGTTCCTTCAAGAGCCGTTTGCCTTCGTCTAAGATCTCCTGCACGTGAGAGCGCAGCTCGCGCGTCTCCGGATCGATGATCTGGAACTCCTCCTCGACGCCGAGGGTGAAGGCGGGCCGCTGGACGGTCATCCGGGCGTCTAGACCTCTTCGGCGGGCCTCGTCGTTCGCGGCCGCCGGGATCCGGCGCGCCCCTTCGGCTTCCGGGGCTCATCCTGCCGGGGGAGCGCCTGCGCGACGGTTTCTCTCGCCTTCTGCCACTCCCAGGCACGCGAAGGTCGGGGGCCTTCGTGGACCCGTTCGACCAGCCACTTGGTCGACTGATCGACGACCCACTCGAAGTTTTCGGGACCGATCGAAGCGACGTCCGCGTCGGGCGCCGGGTTCAGGAAGTCGATCGCGTATGGGACTCCGTCCTTGACCGCCAGCTCGACCGTGTCGAACTCGTAGCCGAGCGCGCCGGTCAGCTTCAGGCAGTCGCCGCGCAGCTTCTCCTCGAGCGCAGGCTCGATTCCCGCCGTCGCGCGAACGTAGCGGTTCTCGTGCGGCTGGCGGGGGTCGTATCTCATGATGCGGACGTGCCGTGCGCCGAGCACGTAGCAGCGGAAGTACTCCTCGAAGA
The DNA here is from genome assembly GCA_036395755.1 of Thermoanaerobaculia bacterium. Taxonomy (GTDB): domain Bacteria; phylum Acidobacteriota; class Thermoanaerobaculia; order UBA5066; family Gp7-AA6; genus Gp7-AA6. The sequence continues at coordinate 9,969 of DASWCZ010000089.1, read as the reverse complement.
CGATCTCCTCCTGGAGGATCATCACGTGCTGGCCCGAGGCGCGGTAGGCCGTAAAGAACTCATCCGGGTTCGTGACCCGGTAGACGTTCTTCCAGCCCCCGCCCGAGTGCGGCTTGAAGTAGGCGGGGAATCCGATGTGGGCGAAGATCTCCTCCCACTCGAGCGGGAACAGCAGGTTCGACATGGAGTCGGAAGTCGTGTCCGGCGGATGCTGGTTCGAGGGCAGCAGCACCGTCCGGGGGACCGCGACGCCCACGCTCTTCGCGACGACGTTGTTGAAGAACTTGTCGTCCGCCGACCACCAGAACGGATCGTTGACCACGATCGTCCCGTCGAAGGCGGCCTTCTTCAGGAACGCCCGATAGAACGGGATGTCCTGGCTGATCCGGTCCAGGATGAGGTCGTACCTTTTCAGCGTCTCGAGTCCCACGCCTCCGACCCGGACGGGCTCCGCCACGACCTCCGGATTGCCCAGGCCGTTGATCCGGTCCACGAGGGCGTAGGGGAACGAACGCTCCTGGCCGAAGAGAATGCCGATCGTCTTCATGGGAAAGCTCTTTTCCTTACTTTGAACTGCCGCGCATGTCACGGAAACCCCGAATTATGTCAGCCCGCCGGGAGTCCCGCCAGCGGTCGAGACCCGTCTCGCGACAAGAGATATCCAGAGAATGGCTTCCAACGCTCGCTTTCCGGCGATCTCCGTCCGGCAGCCATCGGCGGATTTGATCGTCCGCGGCGCGCTCAAACGGGATTTGCGTTCCCGACCGACGCGCTTCCGGGGCTGGATTCTCGTTCACGCCTCGCAGACTCTCTCCCGCGACGACCTCTCGAAAACGAACGCCGGGGAGCTCGAGCGCGGAAAGGTACTCGGACTCGTTCAGCTGGAAGACTGCGTCAAGGACGGAGAGGAATGGGCCTACCTCTGGAAGAGTCCGCGCCGTTTTCGCACTGCGATTCCGTGCCGCGGGCACTACTCCATTCCGTTCTACCTGCCGGCCTCTCTCCTGCGCGGGACACCGGCGTCGAAAGTCACGCCGGGGAAGCTGACGCCGAAGGCGTCGAAGGATTAGCTAGGAGGAGCGCTTCTTCTCCCTGTGGATCGAGTAGAGCCCGAAGAGGAAGACGAGCAGCCCGCCGAGCGCGACCAACCCGAGCTGCAGGAACCATCCGTTCATTCCCTTCTCCTTCTTTCCACGAGAACACCCAGGTACCACAACGATAGTCCCAGGCCAAAACTAGCGAACAGCTGCCAGGCTCTGGTCTCTCCGGAAAACATCCCTCCCAGACCCGTAGAACACAAAGACGAGAATCCCCCGTTTCCCTCAGAAACTCACCGACCATCTCGCCAACGGGTCGCCGAGCGAGCACGGGCATCGCAAAGAGTTGTCGCGACGTGCGTGCCCTCGCTAGAGATCCCTCGCTTTGCTCGGGATGACGCGCGTGCTCGCTATCGCGAGTCGCGCGTCACTTTTTCGCCATTTTCGACGGATCATCCTTCGGGTTGACGTAGACGAGCTTCCACGGCCCGATCGTCGTCAACTGGATTTCGGTCTCCCCCTTCGTCCAGGCGAAGTGGTGCACCTTCGGCCGCATCGAGGCATATGTACCGGCGGTCATCTCGTGACCCTTGGTCTCGTCGAACGTGTCCCCCAAACCGATGGCGATCGTTCCGGAGATGACCGTCAGACGCTCCACGTTCGGATGCCAGTGCGGCATGATCTTGTAGCCATCCGGCATCTTGAGGCGCATCGCGAAGTAGCCCGGCTTGCTCGGGTCTCCGTCGAGCACCGCCACCTTCGCTCCCGCTGGAAGGACGGGCGGCGCGTCCACCCATTTGATGTCCGCCGGCGCGTACATCATGTGCTCGGGCATCTTCGACATGCCGGCCTTTTTCTCGGCGGCGGCGACGAATCCTGCGGAGAGGGTCAGGGCGGAAACGAGCGCGACCCAGAGGCCTTTCTTCATCTCGAACCTCCTCGATAGTTTTTCTGCGCCGATTCTACTTCCGCTCGCTTTGGGATAATTCCCCGGTCCGAGAACGCGCACGGTCATGACCTCGAAGCGGCGCAAGACTACGTCCCGCAGGGAGCGACGCGATGTTCCGCTTCCACCGGCGCCCGAGGATGCGACGCGCCGCTGGCAGCCCCTCCTGATCGGGCTCCTCGCTCTTCTTCCTCTGGCGACGTTCTGGCCGGTCCTCCGAAGCGGGTTCATCATTCTCGACGACGACGCGTACGTATCGTCGAACGCTTCGGTTCGCAACGGACTGACGTGGGCCGGCGTCCGCTGGGCCTTCACGACCGGTCACGAGGCCAACTGGCATCCGCTGACCTGGCTTTCGCACATGGCCGACGTCTCGTTGTTCGGATTGAACCCTGCCGGACACCACGCGACGAGCCTCGTGCTGCACGTCGTCAACACGCTCCTCCTCTTCGTCGTCTTCCGCGGCCTGACGAAAGACTCCCTGCGCAGCGCCTGGGTCGCGGCTCTCTTCGCGGTTCACCCGGCGCACGTGGAGTCGGTCGCCTGGGTCGCGGAAAGGAAGGACGTGCTGAGCACGGCCTTCTGGCTGGCGACGATGTGGGCTTACGGCTCCTGGGTTCGCAAGCGCAGAGCCGGCCGCTACGTGGTCGTTCTCCTTTTCTTCGCCGCGGGACTGATGGCCAAGCCGATGCTCGTCTCCCTTCCCCTGGTGCTGCTCCTCCTCGACGACTGGCCGCTGCGACGTTTCGGCGAAGGCAAGGAGGGGTGGACACCGGCTACTCTGATTCTCGAAAAGGCGCCTCTCTTCCTCCTGGCCGCGGCGTCGAGCATCGTTACCCTGCTCGTCCAGCGGGCCGGCGGCGCCGTTGGCACACTGGAGAAGTTCCCGCTCCGGGCCCGGGCGGGCAACGCTCTCGTCGCGTACGTTCGTTACCTGAAGATGCTTTTCTGGCCGGTCGACCTGGCCGTTCTGTATCCGCATCCCGGGACCTCACTCTCCGGCGGCGAGGTTCTCCTCGCGGCGATCCTGCTGACCGCGCTCTCGGCAGCCGTGTTCGCGCTCCGGCGGAGGGCTCCTTACCTGTTTGTCGGCTGGTTCTGGTTCGTCGTGACTCTCTTGCCGGTGATCGGTCTCGTCCAGGTGGGAGTTCAGGGGATGGCGGACCGCTACACGTACGTTCCGTTCATCGGCCTTTTCGTGGCGATGGCGTGGGGTGTCCCGGCGCTCGCCCGGCGCTGGCGACCCGCGCGGGTGGCGGTGCGGGCGGCCGCGGTTGCCGTCCTGCTCGCGTCGGCGGCGGCTGCGGCGGTTGAGGTTCGTCTCTGGAAGAACACCGAAGCCCTGTTCGTCCACGCGCTCCAGACGACGAAGAACAATTTCGTCGTCGAGAACAACCTCGGAGACCACCTGAGCAACACCGGCAGACCTGCCGACGCCCTCCCCCACATTACCGAAGCGTTGAGGCTTCGTCCGAACAGCTTCGAGGCGAACATCAACATGGGCCGCTCTCTCGTCGCCCTCGATCGCCTCGACGAGTCGATCCCGTATTTTTCGCGCGCGGCTCGGATCGACCCGCACAGCACCGTCGCGCTCAACAACCTCGCGCGGGCGCGATTCCTCCAGGGCGAGGTCGCGGAAGCGATCCCGCTCTACGAAGCCGCCGTCGCGGCGGCGCCGGGCCTGGCCGAGCCGCGAAAGAGGCTTGCGGTCGCCTATCTGATGGAGGGAAGGACTGCCGCCGCGCTCTCCCAGCTCGAGAATGCGGTCGGCCTCGATCCTTCCGGCGACGAATGGCGGCTGCTGCGGGACGGCGCCCGGGCCCTCGAACGAAACCCGGACGACCCCGCCGTCGTGCAGCTGCGAAGGTTCCTGGCCGCCGCCCATCGGGACGCCGGCCTGGCCCTCCAGCGTCGAGGGAAGACGGAGGAGGCCCGGATTGAGCTGCAAGAGGCTCGCGAGTTCGGGCCGCGCTGATTTCGGAAACGTTTCGAACCGCTCAACCGAGGTCGATGTCCGCGAGGTGGCGGCCCAGAACTTCCTCCTGGAGCGCGGCGAGCTTCTTCAGACCCTTGCGGGCGAGGGCGAGCAGCTCCGTCAGCTTCTCCTCGGAAAAGGGGCGGCGCTCCGCGGTTCCCTGAAGCTCGACGAAAAGTCCCGACGCGGTTCCGACCACGTTGAAGTCCACGTCCGCCTCCGCGTCTTCCGCGTAGGCGAGGTCGAGGACGACCTGGCCCGCGCAGATCCCGACGGACGTCGCCGCGACCGTCTCGCGGAGAGGCCAGCGGGGGATCGTCCGTTCGCGCACGAGCTTGCCGAGAGCCATCGCGAGCGCGACGCACGCCCCGGTGATCGCGGCGCAGCGCGTCCCCCCGTCGGCCTGGAGGACATCGCAGTCGAGCGTGATCGTGCGCTCGCCCAGGCCGCGGAGCTCCGTGACGCTCCGGAGCGACCGACCGATCAGGCGCTGGATCTCCTGCGTGCGCCCGCCCTGCCGGCCGACCGCGGCCTCGCGCGGCGAGCGCGTGTGCGTCGCCCTCGGCAGCATCCCGTACTCCGCCGTCACCCAGCCGCTGCCGCTTCCCTTCAGGAACGCAGGCACGCGGTCTTCGACCGACGCGACGCAGAGAACGCGGGTGCCGCCGAGCTCGATCGAGGCCGAGCCTTCCGCGTGCGGGATCGTCCCCGTTTCGATCGAGACCGGCCGCATCTCGCCGGGCTTTCGGCCGTCGGGGCGCGGGGCGACGCGCGTCATGGCGCGAGCTCCCCCCGGAGGAATCCGAGCGGCCGGGTCAGGTCGACGTGGCCGCCGAGCGACTCCGCGGGTTCGCCGTTGACCAGCACTCGCACGCGCTGCGTGTTCGCGACGTTCTGAAGCGTAGTGTCGACGAGCGCGGCCACGATCGAAAGCTCCTCCTCCGACCCGAACGACAGGCTCGAGTCGACAGAAAGGTCGAGAACGACCTCTCCGGCCGGCATCAGGAAACCGTTGCGGAGCTGGATCCGCTGGGGAATCACTCCGATCAGGCCGGGCCGGGCCGGCCCGCGAGCGAGCTCCTCGAAGAGCGCTCGCAAATAGGCTCCGGCTCCAGCTGGCTTCGCGATGTCGCGCTCTTCCGGATGGAGCTTTCCCTCCGCGGAGTCAGCGAAGAAGAGCGTCACGCGCACGCTTTCCGTCGGCGTCGTCCGGGTGCCCGGAATCGGCGTCACGGCCGCCGGGGACACCCGCAGGAACGCCAGGGGCCGGCGAAACCGGCGCGCGGAGGAAGTCGGACGGTTCACGAAAAGGAGCGCGCCCGCTGCAACTGCCATGGCGACGATCAGAAGTGCCGCGGCCCGGCGGCTCATCGAGCGGGCGAGGGTATGACCCCGGGAGTCGGCACGGCGACCGGAGCCGTGCCCGGGTGTTTCGCGAAGAACTCCCCGACCGCCTTTGCGATCGCGTTCGCGACCCCTTCCTGGAAGGTCGCGGAGCGCAGCTGCTTCTCTTCCTCGGGATGCGAGATGAACCCCACTTCGACGAGGACCGCCGGCATCGTCGCGCCGGCGAGCACCCGGAACGGTGCCTGTTTGATTCCGCGGTTCTCCGTCCGGGAGACCACGTTCAACTCGTTCTGGATCGCTTCGGCGAGCCGGCTCGATTCGTTCAGGTGCGCGCTCTGCGCGAGGTCCCAAAGGATGAATTCGAGGTCGGGGTTCGTCGCGCTTCCCGTCCCCGGACCCGTTCCGGGGATCGGCTGGTTCTCCCGGCGCGCGGCCTCGGACGCGAGACGGTCGGAGGACTCGAGCGACAGGTAGTAAGTCTCCGAGCCGTGGGCTCCCGTGGCGCGCGAAGAGTTCGCGTGGAGCGAGAGAAACAGACCGGCCTTCTCGTGGTTCGCGAGCGACGTTCGATCGTCGAGCGAGATGGCGCTGTCGGAGTCGCGCGTCAAAACGACGCGGCTGGCGACGACGCGCGGGATCGCCGCCGCGACGCGCCTCGCGATCTGCAGAGTCACGTCCTTCTCCTGGAGTCCGCCCGGGCCGATCGCGCCGGTCTCGGCGCCGCCGTGTCCCGGGTCGACGACGATCGTGAGTGCCGGGGCCGGAGGAGGGGGAGGCGCGGCGGGCTCGATCGGCGCGGCTTCCACGAGGCGACCCACCTCGACGACGACGCGATCCGGGTCTGTCAGCGGATACGCGCGGGCGGTCAGGCCCGGCTCGCGAAACACGACCGTTGCCGTGTCTCCTTCGAACCGGACCGCGGCGACCAGCGGATCCTCGAAGCGGCGTTCCGTGAAGGGGGCGGTGACTTTCCGGTCGATCCATCGCACCTGGAGACCCGACTGCACGAGGCGCGGCTCGAACCGGGCGGCGACCGATTCCCGCAGAACGACCTGCGTCGTCGGGTCGACGTGAACGACGGCGACGTCGACCGAGACGGGCCCTGCCGGCTCGCTCCCGCCGGAGGTTCGCCGCGACTCCACGACCGTCCACATCCGCTTCGTCGCGTCATAGGTCCCCGTCGCTTTGGCGAAGGGGAACAACACCTTTTCGAAGAAATCGGCCGGCGCGTAGAGGACTCCACGCACGGAGCGCATGGGCTTCGAGATTTCGACGATCCGCCCATCGACCGGGACCTGCGAAGCGCCGGGTCCCGCGACGAGCTGATGTCCGTCACCCGTGATCGAGAGGACTCCGGTCGTCGTGTCCCGCGCGACCGCGAAGCCGAGCGCGCGCGCCGCGTCGCCGACGCTGAAGTCGGCGCCGGCGACCGTGATTGGAAAGGACTCTCCCCGCCAGGCGAGTGTCGCCGCCGGCTGGCCCATGGCGGAGCCGAGCATCGCGAAAACGAGCACCACGGAGGCCGCGAGACATGCTCCGGCCGCGCGGGAGGACTGGGTGGACACGAAAATGCCTATGACCCGGCTAGTTTAGCCGACCCGCGCGACAGGGAAGATCCTCCCGGCTCGAATCTTGAAGGGACTCGACCGAGGAAAGAAATGAAACGCAAGGCTTCGGCGGAGTGGCACGGGGACTTGAAGACCGGAAAGGGCACGGTATCGTCCGAGAGCGGCGTCCTCGCGGGAACTCCCTACTCGTTCACGACGCGATTCGAGAGCGGGAAGGGGACCAACCCCGAGGAGCTCATCGCGGCCGCACATGCCGCCTGCTTCACGATGGCGCTTTCGGCCGAGCTCGGAAAGTCGAACGTCGTCGCCGAGACGTTGCAGACGACGGCCACCGTCACGCTCGATCGCGTCGATTCGGGGTGGTCGGTCACGGAGTCGCACCTGGAAGTGTCGGGAAGAGTCCCGGGCGCCTCGGCCGACGCATTCCAGAAGGCCGCCGAAGCCGCGGAGGCCGGCTGCCCAATCTCCAGACTCTTGAGCGCGAGGATCACCATGGAAGCGAAGTTGCAGTCTTAGTTCGCTCGCACCAATGGTTCACTGGATCATCGAGTTCTTCCTCTCCATTCCCGCGCCGCTGGCGATCCTGGTCGTGTTCCTTCTGACGGCGGGGGAAACCGCATTTCTCCTCGGCTTGATTCTGCCGGGCGAGCTGACGGCGATCGTCGGCGGCGCGATTGCCTCCGGCTCCCGCGTTCCGCTGGCCGGAATCCTGGCCGCGGGAATCTTGGGACCGGCCACGGGCGACTCGATCGGATATTTCCTCGGCCGGAAGTACGGGCGGCGATACTTCCGCGGCAAACGGCGAAAGAATTGGGCGAGGGCCCGGCAATGGCTTCGACGGCGGGGGGCGCGGGCGGTTTTCCTCGGCCGCTTTACCCCATTTCTGCGGTCGATCGTCCCTCCGGCCGCGGGTGTCGCCCGGATGGACTACCGCCGGTTCCTGCCCCCGAGCGTCGCCGCCGCAATCCTGTGGGGATCCGGCTCTGCGCTGGCGGGTTACGCGATCGGCAGAAACTCCGAGAGGTTGTCCCGCTTCGGAGAGCGCTCCAGCCTGGGGATCCTCGCGCTGGTGGTCGTGCTCGCCGGTCTGTATTTCCTGCGCCGGCGACTCGTGAAGAAGGGGCGGCGGCGCCGCCGAGCGATCCGTCGGGCGGTCCCGGTCTCTTCGGCGCGGCAATGAAAGTGAGGCACGAACCATGAGGCGAGACATCGTCCCCGGCGCCGGGTTCCCCGACTACGAGCTGCCGGATCAGAGGGGCAAGCACCGCAGGTTGTCGGAGCTGCAGGGGCCGGATCCCCTGATCGTGGTGCTCGGTCGAGGCGGTTTCTGCCCGAAGGACCGCCGGCAGCTGGAAGGGCTGCTCGTCCTGCATCGCGAAATGGAGGTCGGCTACTGCCGGCTGGTGACGATCACGACCGACAATCTGCTCGAGACGAACGAGGTCCGTTCGGGAGTCGGAGCGCACTGGCCGTTCCTGTCGGATCCGGGTCGGAAGATCCAGAAGGAGCTCGAGATCGCGGAGTACACCGATCCGATGCACAATCCCATGATCCCGCACACGATCGTGCTCGAGCCGGGGCTCGTCGTCTACAAGATCTACGTCGGCTACTGGTTTTTCGGGCGGCCCACGATCGAGGAGCTGCGTCTCGATCTGCGGACCGTCCTCCAGAAATGCCGTCCCGACTGGGACATCACGAAGCCGGAGCTCAAAGCGGAATGGGAGCGCGGCGAAAAGAAGCGCTTCTTTCCGTACGGCAAGAGCTATGCGCAGCTCTTCGCCGAGCAGGACTGAGAGCCGAGCTCCATCAATGCCCCTGGCGGCGGTATTTGCCGTCCACGGCGCGATCCCAGCGCTTGCCGTCCTCGCTCATCTCGACCCGGAAATTCATCGCGTTCTTTCCGTCGAGCTCGAAGATCGTTCGTCCCTTGTGCGTGCCCATGTCGTGCTCGAACGCCAGCGTGTCGCCCTTCCACTTTCCGCGGCCGGGCTGTGCGGGAGGATTTCCGAAGTTGTCGAACCAGTGCAGGGTGTAAGACTTCTCTTTCGGATCCCAACCGATGACGCCGTGCCCGCGGATGCCAGGCTTCCCTCCCTCGACCCGCTCGTCGTATTCGGCGAGAAGGAAGAAGCCGCCTGCGCCTTCGTGAAAATCGAACGTGGCTCTGGCCTTCGTGCCGCTCGGCTTCCAGGGTCCGGCCGGGCGAAGCGTCTCCTCTCCCTCCCACTTTCCGGCGAACTTTTCGAGCTTCCGATGCGGATCGCTCGGCTTCGGTAATTCCATGAGCACACCTCCTTACGGGCCGATCGCCGGCCACGTCGAAGAACATGCAGGGGGCAGGCCATGAGTTCGCCAATCTCGGCGGCGAACCGGTCATCCGGGTCGTGGAGAGCGGGATCACGGACTCCGCTTCAAGGGCCGTCCGGGTCGGACAGGAATCTGGCCACGAGCTGGTTGAATCGATCGGGCTGATCCGCGAAGATCGCGTGTCCGGCATCCTGCACGATCTCGAGTCTGCCGTCGTGCAGTCGCGTTGCCATATCCCGTTGGGCGGCAAGAAGTGGAGAATCCGCGGCGGCGATCACGAGCGTCGGCCGACTGAATTTGGCAATCGACGGACGGCGGTCGGATCCGAAGAGATCCGCGACGAGCATGGCGATACCGGTGTCCGTGGGTGTCTTCAGCGAATCGCTCACGAGCCGGTCGAAGTCCGCCTTCGGAAGACGCTTTTTGAAGATGCTTGCCTTGCTTATTGCTCCGGCTCGAGCGGCGGCAGCCCTTCGCTCTTGAGAGCCGCGTTCGCGCGCGCGAGGTCGGATCCGAGAAGCTCCTGCCACCGTCCGAGGCCCTGAGCCACCGCGTTGCGACGCCGGCGGAAACCTTCGAGGGCATCGGTCGTCGGCGCCGCGTCGGCGCTCTCGACCGTCTGCTGGAATCGGGCGAGCGAGGTCGAGAGCCGTCGGAGGCTCGTCGGCGCGGCCTCGCTCTCTCCGAAAAAGTCCTCAGGTCCGCCGGTCAGGGGAGGCCCGGCGGCAACGGCGACGGCGGCCGCGAAAGCGTCGATTGCGCTGGCGGCCCCCGCCGTCGCCCGTCCGC
>DASWCZ010000088.1:0-51839 GCA_036395755.1 Thermoanaerobaculia bacterium | reverse complement strand
GGGGATGAACCCGTGAAGTGGAATCGCGCGGCGCAGACGGCCTTCATGGTTCTCGCGGCAGTGTTCTGCGGCGCGGGTGCCGCGCGCGGCGCTGTCTTCAAGGAGTTTCCTGTGCCGACGCCTGCGAGCGACCCCGAGGGGATTACGTGGGACTACGGCGGCAATATCTGGTTCACCGAGTTCGAAGGAAACAAGATTGGCCGCATCGACCGCGATACACAGGCGCTCACGGATTTTCCGGTTCCGACGCCGAGTGCCGGTCCCGCGTCCATCATTTCGGTGCTGACGGCCACCAGCTCCGAGATGTGGTTCACCGAATTTCGCGGCAACAGGATCGCGAGTCTCAGTCGAGCCGGGGTGATCACCGAGTATCGACTTCCCTCGTCGTCCAGCGGCCCCCGGGTAATCGTCGAAAACGTGGACGGAGGCCTGTGGTTCACGGAGTTCGAAGGGAACCGGATCGGTCGAATCACACGCTCCGGCGAATTCACGGAGTTCGCGATCCCGACCCGGGATAGCGGACCATACGGAATCGCCGGGGCGCCGGACTACAGCCTCTGGTTCACGGAGTTCCGCACCAACAAGATCGGGAGGGTCACGGTCGGCGGCGCGGTCACCGAGTTCGCGATCACCACGCCGAACAGCGGCCCTCTCGAAATCGTCAGCGGAGACGACGGCAACCTCTGGTTCGCCGAGTCGAGGGCGAACAGAATCGGACGAATTACTCGCTCTGGAGTGATTACCGAGTTCCCGCTGCCATCACCAGACCGGGGACCGTCGGGGATCACCAGAGGCCCCGACGGCGGATTGTGGTTCACGGAACGGTCGGCGAACCGGCTCGGCCGACTCAGTATCACCGGCCTGTTGAACGAGTTCTCGATACCGGGAGAGAGCGGCTCTCCCGCCGGAATCGCGGCGGGGAACCAGGATCGTCGGATGTGGTTCACGTTAAGCGGCGCGGACCGCATCGGCTCGATCACCCGCGATCGTCTCGTGATCGTCGGCGCTGGTCAGATCGGGACCTGGGAAACCATTCTGGAGATCGCCAATCCCGAAGGGTACACACAAGGCGTGTGGATCGGTGGTTCCCCGGAGGCTCCGCTCGCATGTGGAATTTGCCCCGGTCGGACTCTCGGGCTTCCCGCCTATGGCAGCGAGAGAACGACGGTCGACTCCAGTCCCGGCACGCTGTACATCGATCCGGATAGCGTCGGCGTCGACCCTCCGACCGTCGTGGCTCGCGTCTCGAACCGCGCACGCCCCTCGCAGGCCATGGACCTGCCGGTCGTCCGGATGTCGACCCTCGAGGCGCTCGACCCTTCGACGCTGGCGTTTCCCTCGGCAATCCGATCGACTGAGGGCCATAGCAACCTCCTTCTGGCAGAGGTTGGCGGCAGTCAAGACATCGGGACCCGGATCGAAACGTTCTCCGCAGAGGGCGAAAATCTCGGATCGCTCGATGTTTTCCTGGGCGCAGGACACTCGATTTTCCTGATCGACGCATTGAATCGACTCGGAGTTTCTTCCTTAGATCGCGGTCAGGTACGGGTGACGAAGACCGCGGGGACCGGACTGATGTGGGGGATTCTGACGACGGTGTTCGAGGATGGCCGAGTTTCCGTCATCGTCGGGGCCAACCCGTGAACGCCACATTCCCGCAAGCCGCTTTTTGGAATCAGCCCTGCGGGTTGATTCCCGACATGACGTGCTTGATCGTGCTGTCCTTGCCGGCGGCATCCATTGCCTGGAGAACGACGAGCGACCAGCAGTCCTGCGCCTAAGCGTCTGGAGGTCCGCGAGCTTCACGACTCCCGCGGCGAGCATTTGCGTTCGCCTGCTTCTTGGAGATGTCGAGTTCCCCCGTGTCGGCTTGGTCGCAGCTCGCAACGCGGAATCTTTTCCCGGGGGTTACCCGATACGATTCGGCGATCCGCGCCAGGGTCTTCGCCACGTGGAGATCCGACCGGTAACCGCATGGCCGGCCCGGCGTCCGAGATTCGCCGTGACAGGCGCCTCTCGCGCTTCGTAGAAGGAGCGAGAGCCATTGTCGCCCCAAGTCTTCGCCCGTCGAACCCTCGTTGCTCTTTTCGTCTGGGCACTCGGCGCTTCGATTTGTCCGGGGCAGACCCCACCGCCCTCGAGTGGCTGGACCGCCTGGGGCGCGCTGTCGCTCGTCGCTCCGAGAGACACCCACACGAGAACGGGGCTCGGCGGATCGTTCGGTCTGGACAGCCCGATCTCGCCTTCCGTTTCTCTCGGCGGCATGTTCGGCGGATGGAGCGCGGGTTCGGACTTCGACAGGGATTCGAGGGAGAGATACCTCACGCTCTCCGCAAGGTATTCCTGGACTGCGGGCCGATTTCGACCGTTCCTCCAGGCAGGCTGCGGGATCTACTGGCTCGGGTTCCAATTCCAATCCCGGAATCGTTTCGCGAGCTCCGAGACCGAAATGCGAGGCGGTGGCTTCGCGGGGATCGGATTCGATCATTGGATTTCGCGCGCAGCCGCCGTCGAAGTCTCCGCCCGATACCACGTCGTCCCCGAATCGGGAGATGTTCGAGCGGATTTCTTCGAGGGCCAGCTTGGCCTTCGGTTTCGCCTGTAGACGGTTCAAGTCTTCGGAGTGATCAATTGCGGCGAACTTGATGCGCATGCGCCAAAACTTCACACCAATTTTTTCCATGGTTCAGGTTGGCGTGTTCTTCTCGCGGCGATAGGCTTGAGTTTTGGTCTTACGACAGGAGGTTTGAACCATGGTGGAAATCAAGAAACACGAACCGGGAATGTTCTGCTGGGTCGAGCTCGCCGCGAAAGACGGCCCGGCCGCGAAGAAGTTCTATACGTCCCTGTTCGGCTGGAGAGCGAACGACATCCCAATCGGTGAGGGCGCCGTGTACTCCATGCTGGAGAAGGGCGACAAGGAGGCGGGCGCGCTCTATGAGCTGGGTCCGCAGCAGAAGGGTGTTCCGCCGCACTGGAACTCCTACATCCGCGTCTCGAGCGCGGACGAGTCCGCGGCGAAGGCGAAGAAGCTCGGCGGCACCGTCGTCACGGAACCGTTCGACGTCATGGACCAGGGGCGGATGGCGAACATCCAGGACCCGACCGGTGCCGTGTTCGCGGTGTGGGAGCCGAAGACGCACGCGGGCGCGCAGGTGGTGAACGAGCCGGGCGCGTTCTGCTGGAACGAGCTCTACACGACGGACCCGAAGAAAGCCGGGGACTTCTATTCGGAGCTCTTCGGGTGGACGAGGGAACCGGTTCAGATGCCGACCGGCGAGTACACGATCTTCAAGAAAGGCGACTCGCAGGCCGCCGGAATGATGCGGATCCCGAAGGAGATGGGGCCGACGCCGCCGCACTGGCTCGTGTACTTCGCGGTCGATGACTCCGACCGGACGGTCGACAAGGCCAAGGGGATGGGCGCCAAGGTCGGCGTGCCTCCGACGGACATCCCGAACATCGGAAGGTTCGCGATCCTGAACGACCCGCAGGGAGCCGGGTTCGCGGTCATCAAGCTCCAGATGCCGGCGCAGGCGTAAGTCAGAGTCCGAGGCGGGACCGGCTGCGCGTCGGTCCCGCTTTTTTTTCGGAGGAAGGATGGTCGAAAAGACCCGCCACGAACCGGGCTCGTTCTGCTGGGTGGAGCTCGCAACGAGCGACGGCGCGGCGGCGAAAAAGTTCTACACGTCGCTCTTCGGCTGGTCGGTCAGCGAGTTTCCGGTGGGTGAGAACTCCCAGGGAATGATGGCCGGCATGCTGAAGATCGCGGAGGAGTGGGGTCCGGTGCCGCCGTATCTGAACCCGATGCCGGCGTAGTGCGCGCCCTCGCGGAGCGTGCTATCCTTACCTCGAGTAAGGATTCCCTATGCCGGGCGCAACGCTGACGTCGAAGGGACAGGTCACCATTCCCAAGGCCGTACGCGACCTTCTGGGACTCGAAGCAGGTGATCAGCTCGATTTCGTGCTCGAGGACGGAGCTCGAGTCGTCTTGCGGCCGGGTAACCGTGATGCACGGAATCTGAAGGGACTTTTGCAGCGGCCGAGTCGGCGTCCGGTATCGGTGCGCCGGATGGATGAGGCAATTCGTCGCGCTCACAAGAAGCGTTGATTCGCGGACTCGATACGAACGTCGTCGTCCGGTATCTCACACAGGACGAGCCCGCGCAGGCACGCCGGGCGGGCGCGATCATCGAAGGAACTCTGGCGAAGGGCGGGAACTGCTACCTGAGCGTGATCGTGCTCTGCGAGATCGCCTGGGTGCTTCGGGGCGCATACGGGCTCGAGAAGAAGTCGATCCTTCTCGCCCTCGACCAGATCCTCGAAACTGCGGGATTCCTGGTCGAGGATCGGGATCTCGTGCGGGAAGCTGTAGATCAGTTCCGCGTGGGGCGAGGCAACTTCGCCGACTACGTGATCGGGGCCCGGAACCAGGCGGCCGGTTGCTCGGACACGGCGACTTTCGACCGTTCTCTGCGAGGAAGCAGGCTTTTCTCGGTACTCTGAAGCGCCTCAGACTTTCAAGAAGACCCGCTTGCGGTAGAAAAGGCCGAAGATCGCTACCCACGCCGCCAGGCACGTCAGCGAGAAAAGGAACGATCCGAGGCGGGGGTCCGCGAACCGGTCGAACATGGTCCGGTAGATCGTCGCGTAGAGCGAGCGCGGCTTTCCTTCGGGACCGGGCAGCTTCACGGCGAGCATCAGGATCGTGACGAGCGTCGAGGCGACGAAAGCGGCGATCGGGTTGCGTCCCAGCCAGACGAACGGTGCGGCCCAGCCGCGCCAGCCGCGCACGTCGACGACGAGGAGGAGGAGCGCGAGCACCATCGCCGCGAGACCGGACATCGCGAGGGAGTAGGACGACGTCCACAGGTTCTTGTTGATCGGAAAGACGAGCCCCCAGAGGAGGCCGGCTGCAAACACGGCGAGCCCTCCGGCGGCGAGGCCGGTGATCTTCCGCTTCATCGAGTCGGTCTGGAGCCATTCGCCGGCCAGCGCGCCCAGGAGCGTCGTCGCGACGGCGGGGATCGTCGAGAGCGGCCCCTCCGGGTCCCAGCCCGGCTTCCAGGTGTGCGCACCGAGGACGAGTCGGTCGACGTACGCCGCGAGGTTGCCCTCGAGATCGAGGCGTCCCGCGCCGAAGCCGGGGACCGGCACGAACGTCATCAGCGCCCAGTAACCGAGGAGCAGCAGAACCGCGGCGACGGCAATGCCCTTCTTGCCGAGCGCGAGATACAGCGCGGCCGCGATACAGAAAACGACACCGATCCGCTGGAGCACGCCCGGAATCCTCAGGTGCGCCCGGTGGAAGGCGAAGTACGACAGGACGTTCAACGCGAGCCCCAGCCCGAAGATGATCGCGCCACGCCGGGCGGAGTGGAGGAAGAGGCCGCGGCGGTTCGCTCGCTCGGCTCGGCGCCGCGCGAACGAGAAGACCATCGAGACTCCGACGATAAAGAGAAAGAACGGAAAGATCGTGTCGGTGAACGTCCATCCGTGCCACTCGGCGTGGAGGAGAGGAGGGTAGACGTGGGTCCAGGTGCCGGGCGTGTTGACGACGATCATTCCCGCGATCGTCAGCCCGCGGAAGACGTCGAGGGCGAGGAGGCGGGTGGGCGAGCGATCGTTCGTGGGCTCAGCCCTTCAAAACGACGAGCTCCTGCGGCCGGACCGAGAGGCTCACGAGACCTTTCTCGCGCACGCCGTAGTCGTCCTCGATGCGCACTCCGAACCTTCCCGGCAGATAGATACCGGGCTCGATGGTGACGCTGTTGCCGGCGACGAGCGGCTTCCTGTTTCCCTTGACGAGATACGGATGCTCGTGCCCGTCCATGCCGAGCCCGTGTCCGAGACGGTGCGTGAAATACCGTCCGTATCCCGCGTCCTCGATGACTTTGCGCGCGGCGCGGTCGACCTCCTCGCCGGTCCGGCCGGCCCCGAGCGCCTCGATGCCCGCGACCTGGGCCCGGTTCACGATTCCGTAGACGTTGCGGAAATCGTCGGAAGGCGGTCCGAAGGAAACGGTTCGCGTGACGTCGGACGTGTAGCCTCTCACCCGGCAGCCGCAGTCGATCAGGACCGCGTCTCCTCCCGCGAGCCTTCGGTCGCCCGGTCCTCCGTGCGGCAGCGCGGCGGAGGGCCCGAATTGCACGAGGCCGTCGCCGTGCACTCCGAGCTTCGAGAACTCCTGCGCCAGGATGTCCGCGACTTCGCTCTCGCTCATCCCTCTCCTCAGGCGCCCGTGGGTCGCCGAGATCGCGAGAACCGTTCTTCGCCCCGCCTCCTGGATGAACGCCAGCTCCTCGGCCGACTTGACGGCGCGCAGCGCGTCGAACACGGGGGCCGCGTCTTCGACCTTGGCCGATGCAGCCGAAGAGAGGAGCGACGCGGTCGAGAATGCGGTCGATCCCTCGACGCCGACCGTCTTACGCGAGAGCAGTTTCGCCGCGATCGCGATCGGGTCCTGCTCCTCCTGCCACGTCTGGACGTCGTCGACCGTCGCGTCCCGAGTGACGTTCGACTCCTCGAACGCCGGCGTCACGAGGACCGCCGGACCGTCTGTCACGAGGACGAGTGCCGTCAACCGCTCGCTCCGGAACATCGAGAGCCCCGTCGCGTAGGCGAGGTTCGTCGAGGGAGTCACGAGGATCGCGTCCCAGCCGCGGGACTTCGCGCCGGCGCGGAGCTTTGCCTGACGCTCTTTGAAGACCTCCGCCGGGAGACGGGGAGGCAGCGGGGCAAGCTCGGACCGCCCGGCAGCGGAGGCGGACGGC
The DNA here is from genome assembly GCA_036395755.1 of Thermoanaerobaculia bacterium. GTDB lineage: Bacteria > Acidobacteriota > Thermoanaerobaculia > UBA5066 > Gp7-AA6 > Gp7-AA6. Next base: position 45,066 of record DASWCZ010000088.1, on the reverse strand, counting down.
GAAGGGACGCCCGCCGCCGCCACGGCGGCTCCGGCCGACGCGATCCACCGGCGTCTCGTGAGCTTCGTCATCGGTATCCGACGACCGATAGGATATCGGAGAGGGAAAAACATCATGCGCATATCCATCCTCGGCGCCGGCCTGATCGGTCGGGTCATCGCTCGCGAGCTCGCCTCCGAGGAGGGCGCGCAGGTTTCGGTCTTCGACGCCGACCCCGACGCGCTCGAGCGGGTCGGGCGCGAAACGCACGCCACGATCCGTCAGGCGGATCTGTCGCGCCCGGATGCCGTCTCCTCCGCCGTAGCGGACGCCGATTGTGTCGTCGGGGCGCTTCCGGGAGCGCTCGGCTTCACGATGCTCCGCTCGGTTATCGAAGCGGGCAAGCCGATCGCCGACATTTCCTTCTCGCGCGAGGATCCGCTTCAGCTGGAGGCTCTCGCACGGGAACGGGGCTCGACGGCGGTCGTGGACTGCGGCGTCTCGCCGGGGCTGTCGAACTTCTTCATCGGCCGCGCCGCACGCGACTTCAACGAGGTCGAGGAGGCGAACATCTACGTCGGAGGACTGCCGTTCGCAAGGCATTGGCCGTTCGAGTACGCGATCGTTTTTTCGGTCGCCGACGTGATCGAGGAATACGCTCGCCCGGCGCGCGTGATGGAGCACGGAGACCTCGTGACGCGGCCGGCGCTCTCGGAAGTGGAGCGAATCGAAGTGCCGGGAATCGGAACACTCGAAGCGTTTCTCACCGATGGCTTGCGCACGCTTCTGCGGACAGTGCCGGCTCGCACGATGAAAGAGAAGACGCTGCGCTATCCCGGACACGCGGGGAAGATGGAGATGCTTAGAGAGGCCGGCTTCTTCGAGGAGACGCCCTTGGAGTTGCGCAGTGGCTCGCGCATCGCTCCGCGCGAGCTGACGGAGCGGCTCCTTGCACGGGCGTGGATGCTCGCGAACGACACCGAAGAGTTCACGTATCTCAAGGTCACCGTGACGGGCCGAAAGCTGGGCCGGACGCTTCGCACGACCTTCGAGCTCCTCGACAGGACGAACCGCGCGACCGGGACGACCTCCATGGCGCGGACGACGGCATTCCCCTGCGTGGTTGCGGCGCGAATGCTCGCGCGCGGCGAGTACCGCGATCCGGGCGTGCGGCCCCTCGAGATGCTGGCAGCCAATCGAGAAGCCGCCGCCCGTTTCGAATTGGGCCTGACCGCGCGCGGGATGCGCTGGGCAAAGGAATCGCACGAGGTGGAAGCGACCTGAAGGAGGACTCGATGGCGAAGACCCGACGCGCGATTCTGAAAGCCGCCGGCGCGATCTCCGCTCTCGCAGCGCTGCCGCTCCCGGCTCAAACGCCGGTGCCCGCGCCGCCGCCGACGCCCGTCCCCGAGAAGAAGCCGGAGGGGCTGGCGAAGCTCGCCCGTGAGCGATACGGCAGGTTCCTGACGCCCGATGAGGCCGCGCTGATGGACGACGACATGGCGTTCGTGGAGACCCGAAGCGGCCGTCTGCGCGGCTACAAGCTCGCCAACGGCGAGGAGCCGGTCGTGGACTTCCGCGTGGTGCGGAAGTGACCGACGACGGCGCGCACTTCTTCACCCCCCTCCGACAGCTCGCGGCAAAGGTTCGCGCGCGCGAGGTCTCTCCGGTCGCGCTCGCGGAAGAATCGCTCCAGCGGCTGGAAGCGCACGGGCGAAAACTGAACGCGGTCGTGACGCTCGCCGGCGACGACGCGCTCGCCGCGGCCCGAACGGCGGAGCGCGAGATCCGCCAGGGGAAGTATCGCGGCCCGCTTCACGGAATCCCTTACGGCGCAAAGGACCTTCTCGCGACGAAGAAGATGCCGACGACGTGGGGCGCGGCACCGTATCGCAACCAGCAGTTCGCGTACGACGCCACGGTGATTCGAAAGCTCGAGGAAGCCGGCGCGGTGCTGACGGCGAAGCTCGCGATGGTCGAGCTCGCGGGCGGCATGGGCTACAACAACGCGGATGCGTCGTTCACCGGTCCGGGATTGAACCCGTGGAACACCGCATACTGGAGCGGCGGCTCCTCGAGCGGCCCCGGCGCGGCCGTTGCCGCCGGACTGGTCTCCTTCGCGATCGGTTCCGAGACGGTCGGCTCGATCATCACGCCGGCCGCGTTCTGCGGCGTCACCGGCCTGCGTCCGACCTATGGCCGTGTGAGCCGCCACGGCGCGATGGCGCTCTGCTGGACGCTCGACAAGCTGGGGCCTCTTGCGCGTGGAAGCGACGATTGCGCGCTGGTGCTCGACGCCATCTCCGGGAAAGACCCCGCGGATCCAACCACGGTCGACGCGCCGCGTCCGGCCGCGACCCCGTCACGTCGGATGCGGATCGGCGTGCTGAAGGGGGCGACCGACTTCGTGCAGCCGGACGTTGCAAAGAACTTCGGCGAGTCGCTCGCCGTCCTCTCCCGTTTCGTCGACGTCTCGCGCGACGTTGCCCTGGTCGATCTGCCCTTCGGAATCGTCGCCGGAACGATCGTGGATGCCGAGGGGGGAAGCGCGTTCCTCGAGCTCATCGAGTCGGGCGCTCTTCGGCAGCTCCAGGCGAAGTCCGACCGCTACGGCGGCTACTCGAGCGTGATGACCCCGGCCGTCGATTACCTGCATGCGATGCGGCTGCGCGAGAAGATGCGGGCACCGATGGAGGCGCTCTTCCAGCGCTACGATGCCCTTGCCGCTCCCTCGCGGGCGACCGTCGCGGTCCCGATCGGGATCGACTTCGACAAGGCCTACCCGGAGCTCGCCAGGGGTCGGCCGGCAAATTTCGCGTCGCCGATCGGCGCTTTGATCTCCCTCGGGAACCTCGTCGGGTGGCCGGCGATCTCGCTGCCGAACGGGTTCGGACCGGAAGGCCTTCCGACCGGGCTCCATCTTCTCGGCGGCGCGCTCCGCGAGGCGGATCTTGGCGCGATCGGACGCGAATATCAGCGCCGGACCGATTTCCACACGCGGCGGCCGGCCGGGTACTGAGGCGCGAGGGGCTCGACTACTTCTTTTTTTCTTCCTCGCGTCTCGCTTCCCGGCGCCGATCCGTCGGCACGACGAGCGAGACCCTGCCGTGCGCCCGTCGCTTTTCCGTCCGACGTTCGCCGTTCGAACGACGCTCGGAGGGGGAAGAGTGGCGGTCGCGCTTCTTTCCGACCTTCATGATTCGAGATTACGACAAGTGCTCCGCCGGAGGAACGGGAATCGAGAAAAAAAAGGGCCGCTCGAAAGCGGCCCTTGGCGAATGAACGAATGTCGCGATCGTCGTCAGGCGACGATGCGGCGCCTCATCGTGATTCGGTAGATCCAGAGAACGAGGATGGCGCCCAGGGTCGCTCCGACGAAGCCCGCCGGCTGGCCCGGCCCATAGAGATGGAGCGCCTGCCCGATGAAGCCGCCGATGAGCGCGCCGATGATCCCGAGAAGAATGGTCATGATGATCCCGCCTGGATCGCGACCCGGCATGATGAGCTTCGCGACGATCCCGACCACCAGACCGAAGAGTATCCATCCCAGAATGCCCATTGCTCGCCTCCTTTTCCGGTACGTGTAGGAGCAAGCTATGGGCCAGCCCGCGAGTCCCTCTGTTCAAAGCACTTGCGCGTCGCTGCGGCTCTCTCTTGTCGGGCTCGCCGGAAGCCCGCCGAAACGGGACGGGATGATTCGCAAAGTCGCGCGGATGCGGGGCTCCTTCTAATAAACGCCGCCCGTCAGGTGCACGATCGCAGTCCAGACTCCCCGGCTGAAGCGGAAGGTCAGGATGGGGAAGACGACCGCGGCCGTGCACCAGACGGCGAGGCTGGTTCGAAGAGACCAGAGCGGCCCGAACCCGACGCCTGCCATGAGGACGATCGCGGTCAGGAGAGTATTGATGTCGAGGGATCCGACCCACTGCCCGTGCTCCCGCGCAAAACCCACTCCGCAGCAGTCGCAGGCGTCTTTCATCCGGAAATACGAGGCGAAAAGCTTTCCCTTGCCGCAGACCGGGCAGCGGAGCCTCAAGCCTCTCCAGACGACGGTCCTCCAGTAACCCTCCGGCCATACGGCGCGGTGGTGGGCGGTCGTCGGCCGCCAGGCCAGAACGGGGGTCGGTTGGCGGATCGGGTCAGTCATGAGTCGCAGCTTCGAAAGCCCAAAGATCAAACTCGCACGCGGTCAAAGGGAAAACCGCAAGCCTTCTTTTGCAATTCTAAATCCTCTGCGTTCCAGCTCGCGTCGTGCGGCGCCGTCCCACAGCAGCCGGTTCGTGTGGTTGAGATGCACGAAGTAGACCTTCGCGGGGGCGGCGGGGGCTTTCCCGCCGAAGCGGGCGACGGTTTCGGGCACGAGGGGATGGGGGATCCCGGCGATCGAGCGGCCCGGAATTTCGTCGGCCGAAAAGAAGGTGCCGTCGAGGAACGCAAGCAGCGACATCGGACCGATCATCTCCTCGATGCGCCGGTCCCACTTCTCCCACTTGTCGATGTCGGGAAGCCAGAGGAGCCGGCGCTCCGGTCCCGTCACCAGGTAAGCGACCGTGTCGGAATCCTCGTCGCGGTGCGGCACTTTGATCCCGACCGCGTGAAGCGACGGCGTGAGCTCGAAAACGCGACCCGGCTCGACCTCGCGGATCTCGATGTTCTCGAGTTCCACGAGCCGTTTCCAGGGACCGTTCTCCCGGAGAAACTTGGCCATCGAAGGGGTGCAGTAGACCGGCAGCCGTTTCGCGCCGAGCACTTCCAAGCCGAGCTGCGCCAGGCCGAGGTAATGACCGATGTGCGCATGTGTCAGGAGGATCGCGTCGGGCAGCCCACCCAGTCGATCGACCTGCCGGGCAAAATCCGGCGTTGCGTCGATCACGAAGCGGCGTCCGGCGGTGTGGTCGATCAGGCCGAGTGACGCGACGAGCTGACGCTTCGAGCAGTCGCGGCGTGCTTCGACGCACAGCGGCTGCCGGCAACCGAGGTGGGGCACTCCGCCATCCTGGGCAATGCCGAGGACGACTGCCTCGACCCCACGTCGCGGGGTCTGATCCCCGGCGGGGGTCACATCCCGCAGCGTCAAAAGCGCCAGGGAAACCGCCGAAATGACCCTCACGAGCCCATTCTTTCCGACTCCGGCCGGGCACGGAAACTGCTCTCTATGCTCGGCTGGAGGAGAACATCATGTCGCGTAGCCGCCTTTCGCGTCAGACCATGCGTGCCCTGGGCCCGGTCGTGATCCCGCTGGTGACCCGCGTCGCCATTCCGATCGCGCTCGAAAGCCTTCGCAAAAGGAAATTCGCCGCCGACGACTACGTCGGGGAGTCCGAAGACACCCTGAAGGAGAACCTCAAGAAGACCCGCGCGAGCGTTGACGACCTGAAGGAGGAAGCGGTCAACCGCGGCCGACGGCTCGTCGGCGAAGCCCGCAAGGAGGGGATGGATTTCGCCGATGTCCTCCTGCGCAAGGGCCTTCAGGTCGCCAACGAGTGGGCGTCCTCCCTGGGCGAGCCGCAGGTCAAGCGCCGCCGGTTCCGGCTCGGTCCCATCGTCGCGCTGCTGGCGCTGGTGGGGACGGGGCTGGTGCTCGTCAGCCGGCGCTAGGAGTCAACGGCTCAACCGGTCGCCAACCTCTTGTACTTGATCCGGTGTGGCTGCTCGGCTTCGAGGCCGAGCCGCCGCTTCCGGTCCGCTTCGTACTCCTGGTAGTTCCCTTCGAACCAGACGGCCGAGCTTTCCCCCTCGAAGGCGAGGATGTGGGTCGCGATCCGATCGAGGAACCAGCGGTCGTGGCTGATGACGACCGCGCATCCTCCGAAACCGACGAGCGCCTCTTCGAGCGCGCGCAGCGTGTCGACGTCGAGGTCGTTCGTCGGCTCGTCGAGCAGGAGGAGATTTCCTCCCCGCTTCAACGTGCGCGCGAGGTGGAGCCGGTTCATCTCGCCGCCCGAGAGATTGCCGACCTTCTTCTGCTGGTCGGCCCCCTTGAAGTTGTACATCGCAACGTAGGCGCGCGCCGGAATCTCGCGCTTGCCGAGGACGATTCGGTCTTCCCCTCCCGAGATTTCCTCGAAGACGGTCTTCCCCGGATTCGGACGGTCGCGGTCCTGGTCCACGTAGGAATGGACGACGGTCTCGCCGATCTCGAGCCGGCCGGCGTCCGCCTTCTCGTGCCCGACGATCATCTTGAAGAGCGTGGTCTTCCCGGCGCCGTTGGGACCGATCACGCCGACGATGCCGCCGCGCGGCAGGTCGAAGGAGAGGTCCTCCATGAGGAGACGGTCGCCATATGCCTTGCGGACCCCCTTCGCGCGGACGACGACGTCCCCCAGGCGCGGCCCGGGCGGAATGTAGATCTCCTGGGTCTCGATCCGCGCCTCCGGCCCCCCCTCGGCGAGCAGGGACTCGTATCTCTCGATGCGGGCCTTGCTCTTGGCGTGGCGCGCGCGCGGCGCCATCCGCACCCACTCGAGCTCGCGCTGCAGGCTGCGGCGTCGCGCCGACTCCTGTTTCTCCTCGACGGCCAGTCTCGCTTCCTTCTGCGCGAGCCAGCTCGAGTAGTTCCCTTCCCACGGAATCCCCGCGCCGCGGTCGAGCTCGAGGATCCAGCCGGCGACGTTGTCGAGAAAGTACCGGTCGTGCGTGACCGCGACGACGGTACCCGGATATTCCGCGAGGTGGCGTTCCAGCCAGGCCACGGACTCGGCGTCTAAGTGATTGGTCGGCTCGTCTAAAAGGAGAAGGTCCGGACGCTCGAGCAAGACCTTGCAGAGCGCGACGCGGCGGCGCTCACCCCCCGAGATCCTGGTGACGTCGGCATCGGCCGGCGGCAGCCGCAGCGCGTCCATCGCGATCTCGAGCTGGCGGTCGAGCTCCCAAGCGTTCGACGCCTCGATCGCGTCCTGGACGCGCTGATACTCTGCCATCAGGCGCTCGCTCTCGGCCTCCGAGAGGTCCGAAGCGAGCTTCTCGTTCAGCTCGTCGAATCGGGCGAGCAGCGCGCGCGTGGAGGAGACGGCCTCCTCGACGTTGCCGAGAACAGTCTTCGAAGGGTCGAGTCGCGGGTCCTGTGAGAGAAAGCCGATCCGCGTTCCCTCCGCCGGAGTGGCCTCACCCGCGAAGTCTTTTTCGAGTCCCGCCATGATTCGCAGGAGCGTCGACTTCCCGGCGCCATTGGCGCCGAGGACTCCGATCTTGGCGCCCGGGAAAAACGACAGCCAGATTCCGCGCAGGATCTCCCGCTGGGGCGGAACGACCTTCCGCAGGTTGACCATCGTGAAGATGTACTGGTGGGCCATGTCTTTCCCTGTCATCCCGAGCGAAGCGAGGGATCCCGTACCTTCCGAGAAAGGGATCCTTCGGCCTTCGGCCTCAGGATGACACCGTAACCTCCGGCGCTTCGCCGATGTTCAATCCCATCGTCCCCAGCAGGCGGTTCTCGTATCGTGCGTTGACGAACCCGGCGTCCCGCATCATCTGCTCGACGCCGCGCTGCGCCGGATACTTTTCGAGCGACGCGGGGATGTAGAGGTACGTCTCCGGATCGCCGTGGAAGATCCAGCCAACGGCCGGCATCATCGTGCGCAGATAGCCTTGGTAGAGCGCGCTCGCAACGGCGTTTTCGGGCTTTCCAAAGTCGAGAACGACGACGCGGCCGCCCGGAGCGAGGACCCGGCGCACTTCGCGGAGAGCGGTCTGCGGGTCGGCGACGTTGCGCAATCCGTAGCCGACGGTGACCGCGTCGAAAACGCCGTCGCGGAAGGGAAGGCGGAGCGCATCGGCTGCGGCGAACGCCGGACCGGATTCTTCGGCGCGCGCGCGGCGCTTCGCGACCTGGAGCATCGGGAGAGTGAAATCCGCGCCGACGACGTGCGCGCCCATGGTCTCCGCCAGAAAGCTCATGTCGCCCGTGCCGCAGCAGAGGTCCAGGAGTCGCGCCGGTCGGCGCGAAAGACCGTCGATCGCCAGCCGGACGGCCTCACGCTTCCATTTGCGGTGCATCCCGAAGCTCATCACGTCGTTGACCAGGTCGTAGCGTTGCGCGAGGCGGCTGAACATCTCCCGCACTCTGGGCGCCCGCTCCTCGTCGTACGACAGGTATTTGTTCAAGGGGTCAGGTCTCCACTTGCCACATCGGGGGTCAGGTCTCCACTTGCCACATCGGGGGCCAGGTCTCCACCCGCCACTTTACGGTAAAGTTTTCAAGGATGGCCGATCGCGAGAAGTCCCGTCCGCTGACCGAAGCCGACTCCCGCAAGGTCGCGGAGGAGGCCCGGGAAACGGAGTGGAGGGCGCCGTCTTTCCTTAAGGAGATCTTCCTCGGAAACTTCCGCCTCGACCTCGTTCACCCGTTCCCGGAGGTCGCGTTCGACCGGCCGGAGTTTCGCGCGTTCTCCGATCGGCTGGAACGGTTCCTGGTCGAGGAAGTGGATTCGGACCGGATCGACCGGGAAGGGAAGGTCCCGCCGCAGATGATCGCGCGGCTCGCCGAGCTGGGCGCGTTCGGGATCAAGATCCCCAAGGAATACGGCGGCCTCGGCTTCTCGCAGCGCGAGTACACCGAGGTGATGAAGCTCGTCACGAGCGTGGACGGGAACCTGACAGTCCTCCTGTCCGCGCACCAGTCGATCGGGCTTCCGCAGCCGTTGAAGCTCTTCGGCACGAAGGAGCAGAAGAGGAAATACTTTCCGCGCCTCGCGCGCGGCGCCGTCTCCGCGTTCGCGCTCACCGAGCCGGACGTCGGGTCCGATCCCGGCAACCTCTCGACGACCGCCGGGAAGACGCCGGAGGGCGACTACGTGCTGAACGGCGAGAAGCTCTGGTGCACGAACGGGACGATCGCGGAGCTCTACGTCGTGATGGCGCGTCACCCCGGCACGAAGAAGATCTCGGCGTTCATCGTTGAGCGCGATTGGCCGGGCGTCGAGGTCGTTCACCGCCTTCACTTCATGGGCCTGAAGGGGATCGAGAACGGCGTGATCCGGTTCACCAACGTGAAGGTCCCGAAGGAGAACCTGTTGCTCGCCGAAGGACGCGGGTTGAAGCTCGCCCTGGTGACTCTGAACACGGGGCGGCTCACGCTTCCCGCGACCTGCGCCGCCGCGGCCAAGCGGTCGCTCGAGATCTGCCGCCTCTGGGCGAACGAGCGCGTTCAGTGGGGTCAGCCGATCGGACGGCACGACGCCATCGCGCAGCTGCTGGCGGAGATGGCCGCGACGACGTTCGCGATGGAGGCGATCACGGACCTCGCCTCTTCGATGGCCGACATGGGGGACCGGGACATCCGCCTGGAAGCCGCCGTCGCCAAGATGTGGAACTCGGAAGAGGGCTGGCGGATCGTCGACCGCACGATGCAGATCCGCGGCGGCCGCGGCTACGAGACTGCGGACTCGCTGCGCTCGCGCGGCGAGCCGCCGATCGCCGTCGAGCGGATGATGCGCGACTACCGGATCAACCTGATCTTCGAAGGCTCATCGGAGATCATGCGCCTCTTCATCGCGCGCGAGGCGCTCGACCGGCATCTCGCGGTCGCCTCGGACCTCTTCGACAAGAAGCTCTCATGGAAGGAGCGGGCGGCCGCGCTCCCGCGCTTCCTCGGGTTCTACGCGACCTGGTATCCGAGCCGCTGGGCGGGATGGGGCCGCTGGCCGCGGTTCTCGGATTTCGGCCCGATGGCGGGGCAGGTAAGGTACCTCGAACGGACCACGCGTCGGCTCGCGCGCGCGATCTTCCACCTGATGGCGACCCACGGCCCGAAGCTCGAGAAGCGACAGGCCCTTCTCTTTCGCGCGGTGGACATCGGAGCGGACCTCTTCGCGATGTCGGCCGCCGTCTCGCGCGCCGCCGGTCTGCGTAAGTCGCGTGCGCCCGAGGCAGCGAGCGCCGTCGAGCTGGCGGACGTGTTCTGCCGCATGACCCGCCGCCGCATCGAGGCCGCGTTCGCTGCGATCCGCTCGAACGACGACGTGCGGAAGTATCGAACCGCGCGCCGGTTCCTGGACGGCGAGCACAAGTGGCTGGAGCACGGGATGGCGCCGATGGCGGGGTTCGAGGAGCTCGCGGCGCGATCACCGGAAGAGGTCGAGAGGCCCGTCGCCGCTGTGTGAAGGAGAGCACCCGCAACCTCGTTCTCGGGATCTCCGCGGTTCTTTTGTTCGGCTTCGGCGGCGTCGTGCGGGCCGACACTTTCGTCATTGTGAACACAAACGACAGCGGTCCCGGCTCGTTACGGCAAGCAATCCTCGACGCGAATGCGAATTTCGGCCCAGACCTGATTCAATTCGCAATCGGGTCGGGGACGCAAACTATCCAGCCGCTTTCACCTCTGCCTGCGTTAACCGATAGTTTCACAACCCTCGATGGGACGACCCAACCGGGCTACCGCGGTCGGCCGCTGATTGAGCTCGACGGATCCAGAGCCGGTTCCTCGTGGGGCCTAAATCTGGGGGCAGGGTTTCACACGCTACGGGGCCTCGTGATCAATCGCTTTGACGGTACAGGGATTCTCGCCTTAGTGAGTGATGGCAACACTATCGAAGGCAATTACATCGGTACGGACGTCAGCGGTACCGCAGCGGCACCGAATATTGGCGCTGGCATCTTTGTCGGCGACTCCGCACTCAACCGTATCGGCGGCCCGGCATCGCCGACGGGAGTCTTTCCGGGAAACGTAATTTCGGGGAACGCCGGAGTCGGCATCTCGGTCCTGGCGTTCTTCTATGGGTCGAGATTTGCCTCCAATTCGGTCCGCGGGAATCTCATCGGCACCGACGCCTATGGCCGGGTCGGTCTCGGCAATGGAGGACCAGGAGTATCCATCTTGGGCACCACCGGAAACTTCATTGGCGGCGCAGGGCCGGGAGAAGGGAATCTCCTTGCCGCGAATGCGATCGGCGTCGCGATCGGCGGGTCGGGGCCCAACATCACCACCTTGAATTTTGTCGTAGGCAACTCAATCGGAACAAACCAAGCGGGGGTCAACTTGGGAAATGTCGGCCAAGGAATCTTGATCGAAGGGACGTCTGGATCCAGGGCGGTTGCAAACGCGATCGGAGGGCCGGCCGGGGCCGGGAACGCAATCGCGTTTAACGGAAGTGACGGAGTTCGCATAGCCGGTCCGGGCGACACCGGGAATCCACTCCGCGCAAACCGCATCTTTTCCAATGCTGGACTCGGAATCAACCTCGGAAGCGATGGGGTTACGCCAAACGATCTGTCTGACGCAGATACCGGGCCCAATTTGCTGCAGAACTTTCCCTTGTTGAGTGGCGCGGTTGTCGGCACTGACGGCACTGTGGTTCGAGGGACGCTGCAGAGCGCAGCGTCCTCGACCTTCCGGATTGAGTTCTTTTCGAGCGCCAGCTGTGACCCTTCCGGGTTTGGCGAAGGCGCGACTCCCTTGGGATCAGCGCCGGTCACTACGGGCGCGGATGGGAATGCCAGCTTTTCGGTGTTCGTCGCGGCGGTGCCAATCGGGCAGGTAATTACGGCGACTGCAACCGACTCGCATGACAACACCTCTGAGTTTTCGAGCTGTGTGATCGCGGAACCAAAAGCGCCTGCCGAAATCCCGGTTCTATCCCCATGGGGAATCCTGATCCTGGCGCTCGCTCTCGCGGCACTCGGATTTCAGGTTGCGCGCTGACCTCTGTCCATTTCCGGGCGCTTCTGAATGGAGAGCGGCCTTAAGCCCCGGGCTCCTCGTCGCTGCCCTCGTTGATCCCTTCGAACAGAATCGTCGTGAAGTACCGCTCGCCGGTGTCGGGCAGCATCGCCAGGATCACCGATCCCTTCGGCGCCTTCTGCGCGACCTTCAGCGCTCCGGCGAACGTGCCGCCCGAGGAGATCCCGCAGAAGATCCCTTCCTTGGTCGCGAGGTCCCGCGCGCAGTCGCGCGCCTCGAGGTCGGTCACGGTCACGACTTCGTCGTAGACATCCCGGTCGAGGACCGCCGGGATGAAGTCGGGTGTCCATCCCTGGATCTTGTGAGGCTTCCACTCCTGGCCGGATAAGAGCGCCGCGCCCTCGGGCTCGACGACGACGACCTTCGCTTCGGGCCGCGCTTTCTTGATCATCTCGCCGGCCCCGGTGAGCGTACCGCCCGTTCCATATCCGGTCACCCAGTAGTCGAGCCGCTTGCGCGCGAAGTCGCGGAGGATCTCGGGGCCGGTCGTGTTGCGGTGATATTCGGGGTTCGCGGGGTTCTCGAACTGTCGCGCGACGAACCACCCGTGTTTCTTCGCGAGCTCCTCGGTCTTCCGGACCATCCCGGTCGCCCGGTCGGCGGCCGGCGTCAGGATCACCTTCGCGCCGAGAATGCGCATGAGCTTCCGCCGCTCGATCGAGAACGTTTCCGCCATGAGTGCGACGAACGGGTATCCCTTCACGGCGCAGACCATCGCGAGCGCGATTCCGGTGTTGCCGGACGTCGCCTCGACGACGGTTTGGCCCGGCTTCAGAGTGCCGCGCCGCTCCGCGTCCTCGATGATCGCGATCGCGAGCCGGTCCTTGACCGAAGACAGGGGGTTGAACGCCTCGCACTTGACGTACATGGTTACGTTCGGCGGAGCGAGCCGGTTGATGCGAACGACCGGAGTGTTCCCAATGGTTCCCAGGATGTTCTCGTAGATCATGCTTTCCCTCTTTTGGTCGGTCTCAATGTGGCAAGTGGAGACCTGACCCTCAATGTGGCAAGTGGAGACCTGACCCCGCTGGACGTAGGATATTCGCAAAGTGAAGCGCAGGGCCTTCTTCCTGGGAGCGGCGATGCTCGCGGCGTCTCTGACCGCCTCCGCTCTCCCGCCGCGCACGATGAGACTCGATTACTACCACACCGGAAATGCGACGGAGGAGAGATTCAGCGTCGATCGGGTCGTCCTCGAGCCGCTTCCCTGGGCCGGCGGACGTCCGGTCGACGACACGAACCTCGGCAAGTACTTCTTCGAGGTGATCGACCGGAAGACGAACCGGATCCTCTACTCGCGCGGGTTCGCGTCCATCTACGGCGAATGGGAGCTGACCGGCGAAGCCAAGGCGGTCAACCGGACCTTTCACGAGTCATTGAGGTTTCCGGCGCCGGACGGGCCGGTCCAGATCGTGCTGAAGAAACGCGACGCGCGGAATGCTTTCCGCGAAATCTGGTCGTTCCTCCTCGATCCGAGGGACATCTTCGTGGATTCCTCGAAGCCGGCGTCGCCCGGACCGCTCCTCGAAATCCAGAAGATGGGCGACCCGGCGGACAAAGTCGATTTCCTGATCGTGGGCGACGGCTACACCGCGGCCGAGCGGCCGAAGTTCGAGAAGGACGCGCGGCGGCTCACCGAAATCCTGTTCTCCTATTCGCCGTTCAAAGAGCGGCGCTCCGATTTCAACGTCTGGGGCCTTTGTCCCGCGTCCGACGAATCGGGGATCTCCCGGCCCTCCACCGGAATCCACCGCCGCTCCCGCGTCGGCGCGACTTATGACTCGTTCGGGTCGGAGCGCTACGTTCTCACCTTCGAGAACCGGCTCTTTCGCGACGTCGCTTCGTTCGCTCCGTACGATTTCGTCGAAATTCTGACCAACACCCGGACTTACGGCGGGGGCGGAATTTTCGGGCTCTTCTCGACGGTCGCCGCGGACAGCTTCTGGTCACCCTACGTCTTCGTACATGAGTTCGGGCACCACTTCGCGGGCCTCGCGGACGAGTACTTCACGTCCGACGTCGCAACCGAGCCGGCGGCGGACCGCGTCGAGCCGTGGGAGCCGAACGCGACGGCGCTCCTCGATCCGAAGGAGCTCAAGTGGAAGGACCTCGTGACGCCGGGAATTCCGATTCCGACGCCGTGGAACAAGGAGGCCTTCGAGGTCCAGTCCCGCGAGATCCAGAAGCGCCGCCGGCAGATCCGCGCGGAGAACCGGCCCGAAGAGGAGATGGACGCTCTCTTCCGCGAAGAGAAGGAGAAGGAGATGCGTCTTCTCGCGGGGGAGCCGTACTTCCGGAAAGTGGGCGCCTTCGAAGGCGCGATGTACGAGGCAAAGGGCTATTACCGGCCGCAGATCGACTGCATCATGTTCTCGCGAAACGACGTGCCGTTCTGCGCGGTCTGCCGGCGCGCGATCGAACGGGTCATCGACCTCTACTCGACCCCGCGCGCGAAGGCCGCCCGATGAGCTATCTCCGCGGCCTCGCTCTCTCCGGGTTCGCGACCCGCTACCTCTCTCGAATGAAGCGCGGGCGCCGCGGCGTCCGCGAGCATCTCGAATCGCCGTCGCAGGAAAACCTGCCGATGCCGACGTTCGTCCAGCTGCGCGTGACGAACCTCTGCAACCTGCGCTGCCCCATGTGCGGTCAGTGGGGGGACACCGGGATCTACCGGTCGGACCGTTCCCCGGCCTCCGCGACGGACGGCGAGGGGGAGCGCGCGCGCATTCGCGAGCTCATCGGTTTGAAGAGACAGCTTTCGCTCCAGGACTACGTGAAGCTGCTGGACGAGATCGCGCCGTTCCAACCGATCGTGAGCCTCTTCGGCGGAGAACCGTTTCTCTATCCGGACCTTCTCCCTCTCGTGCGCGAGGTGAAGGTGCGGAGAATGACCTGCACGGTGATCACGAACGGCGGGCGCCTCGAGCAGCACGCGCGCGAGCTCGTCGAAGCCGGCATCGACTCGATCGCCGTCTCGATCGACGGTCCGCCGGAGGTCCACAACCGGATCCGCGGACAGTCGGACAGTTTCGAACGCGCCGCCGCCGGCGTGCGCGCGATCGCCCGGTGGCGCACCGAGCTCGGGTGCGCCCTCCCGATGCTGATGGCGATCGTTCCCATCACCGAGCTGAACCTGACCGAGATTGGCCCGGCCTTCGAAGCCCTTCGCGAGCTGCCGCTCGACACCATCAACGTCGGTCTGCGCTGGTTCGTCCCGAAGGACGTGGGCGCGCGCTACGAAGTCGTGATGAAGGAGACCTTCGGAGTTCGCGCGGAGTCGTGGAAAGGGTTCGACTTCGAATGGAACAAGGGCGGGAACGGGGCGGAAGAGGACCACGCGCGCCACATGAACGACCTCGTCCGGTTGCTCAAATCGCTGCGCCGCCGCAGGTACCTCGACTCGGCCCTCGGCAAGCCGTGGGTGTCTTTCGTGCCCCAGGTCCGCCCGGACGAGGTTCCCGCATACTTCCGCGACTTCAACCAGGTCTTCGGCCACGAACTCTGCCCGGTCGCGTGGTACTTCGCACAGGTCGAGCCGGACGGCGAGGTCTGCTTCTGCGGCGACTTTCCGGACTACTTCATCGGGAACGTGCGCAAGCAGGAGTTCGCGGACATCTGGCGAGGTGAGAAGGCCCAGAAGTTCCGGGCGAAGCTCGCGAAAGAGCCGCTCCCGATCTGCAACCGGTGCTGCGGAAGCTACGTGTACGGGAAGTTCCAGAGGCCCTGACGCAGCGACAGGGTCAACGCTGAATCACTGAATCCGTGCCATAGCTGAATTCAGCCCTGACCCGAATTCAGCCTTTCAGCGTTGACCCCAATAACTGTAGAAGTTGAACCACTGCATCGGGTTCTCGCGGACGACGGCTTCCAGGTCCGCGGCGACGCGGGAGAGGATCCGGAAGGCGTCTTCCTCGGGCGAGAGGGCCGGGTCCGCGGCGACGGCTTTCCCCCAGGCGTTGCGGTAGCTGCCGTCCGGATTTCGCAGGAAGAACCCGGGCAGCACGTCGCAGCCGCAGAACCTCGCCAGGAGCGCCGGCGACCGCAGGAATGGCGTCGGCCGGCCGAAGAAGGGAACGAGCACTTGGTCTTCGGGATAGGCGCGGTCTACCAGCAGCGCCACCGCGCGTCCGTTGTCGACGGCCGACCGCACTTTGAAAGCGGTTGCCATCGAGGTGCCGATGTCGATCGATTCGACGCCCAGGCGGTTGCGCAGCTCGAGGCGCATCTCCTGGACGGTCTTGTCGAGCTCGGGCTGGCCCACGACGGCCGGGATGAGGCCATGGCGTCGCAGCGTGACCGCTCCCATCTCCCAGTTACCCACGTGGCCGGTCACCAGGAGAAAACCGCGGCCCGCGCGGCGACTCGAGGCGAGGACCCGTGCGTCCTCGTCGAAGGTCGTGATCCGGGGTGTGAACGCCTCGCTCCGCAGGCGCCAGACGTCGATCGTCGCGCGGCCGTATTCGAAGAACACCCGGCGCGCGAGCCGGCCGGCCTCCCGTCCGGGCACCTCAAGCGCCCGGCGGAAGTTGTCGGCCATTCCCCGGCGGGTCCGAGGGAGGACCGCGATCGCGATCGAGTTGCCGACTCTGGAGATCGCCTTCAGGACCGGAAGCGGCAGCCACCGCGCGCCGTAATGGAGGCCCCCGTAGACGATCCGGTTGGAGAGACCGTGGCTCACCCACTTGCGCCGGGCGCGGGGGGCGGCGGGGGTCCGCGGAGAGGCACCCGGAGCTTCGATTGCGGACATTTTCAGCGCCGAGTCTACAATCCCGCGACGCCATGAACGTCCTGCTCCTGCGCCCCGATCCCGGCAACGAGCGCTTCGGGCTCGGGCCATTCTTCCGGGTCGAGCCGCTCGGCCTCGAGTACGTCGCGGCCGCTCTCCTCTCCCGCGGGCATCTTCCCTCGATCGTCGATCTGCGCTTCCACCGGCGTGTCTCCTCGTGGGTGCGGCGAACGCGACCGAGGATCGTCGGCATCTCCTGCATGCACGCGCTCGAGTACGACCGGGTTCTCGAAACGGCGGGCAACGTACGCCGCGCGGCGCCCGATGCGTTCATCGTCGTGGGAGGACACGCCGCGGCGGCCTTCGCGGCGCCGCTCGAAAAGCCGGAGGTCGACGCGATCTGTGTGGACGACGGCGAGGAGACCGTTCCCGTCCTCGCCGACGCGATCGAGAGCGGAGAGCCTCTTTCGGAAGTGCCGGCGCTGCGCCTGCGCACCTCAGACGGATGGATCTCGACGCCGCCTCTCCCCGATCGGACCGGCCTCGACCGCGTGCCGCTTCCGGCGCGCTCTCTGGCCGAGCGCGATCGCCGCCGCTACCACTGCCTGCTGTTCCGGCCGGTCTGGCTGGTCGAGACGGCCCGCGGATGCCCGTACCGCTGCAACTTCTGCTCGGTCTGGCAGCTCTACGGTCGCTCTTTCCGCGAGCGGTCGATCGGCGCGGTGGTGGACGACCTCGCATCGGTCGGCGAGAACGTCTTCATCGCCGACGACCTCTTCTGGAACCATCCCGAGAGGAGCCTCGCTCTCGCGGAAGCGCTGAAAATACGCGGCGTGAAGAAGCGCTGGCTGCTCGTCCAGACGCGCACCGACCTCGTCTGCCGACGGCCCGACCTGCTCGAGGCCTGGCGGCCGCTCGCGAAGGACTTCGACGTGTTCTTCGGCCTCGAGGCCGCGTCGGATGAAGGGCTGGCGGGCGTCGTCAAGGACACGGGAGTCTGGGCATCCATCGAAGCCGCGAAGATCGCCCGCTCGTTCGGTTACGGCGTGACGGGCAACTTCCTCGTGGATCCGGACTGGGACGAGGCCCGGTTCCGCGAGCTGTGGGACTTCGTCGCCGAGCACGATTTCCAGCGCGCGGGATACACGATCTTAACGCCCCTGCCCGGGACCGACCTCTATCAGCGGCTCGCGCCGGTGCTCGAAGGCCAGCCCTGGTTCAAGTACGACATGCACCACGTCCTGTGGGAGCCGCGGCTGGGCCCGCGCCGATTTTTCGAGCTTTACGCCGAGACGTGGCGCCGCTCGATCCTGAACACACGCGGCGAGAAGAAGCTCTCCGACTGGATGCGCCAGGTGCGTTTCGCCGAGATCCCCTACATCACTCGGGTTCTCCTTCGCACGCAGCGGATGATGCGGGCGGAAGCGTACCTGAAAGAGCACCAGGCCTCGGCGCCCGTCGTCGCGGACTACCCGACCGAGGCGGCGCGCGCGACCTGAGTGCTCCTCGATCGGTTTCTACCGGAATACGATGTCTCGAAGCGGCACTCGATCGAGATCCCCGCGCCGCGCGAGCGGGTCTTCGACGCGGTCGGTCGCTACGACTTCGGAAGCTCGCTCGTGACCGGCGCGCTCATGGGGCTTCGCGGATACGGCTGGCGCCGCCGTCGAGCGGGAGAGGGCGAGGAGGCGTCTCTGTCCGAACGGCTCGTCCGGTTCGGGTTCACCCTGCTGGGGGAGACGCCCGGCGAAGAGCTCGTGTTCGGCCTCGTCGGCCGCTTCTGGCGGTGGGACGGCGGCCTGCGTCCTGTTTCCGCCGCCGAATTCGAGAATTTCGCCGAGCCCGGCCTCGCGAAAGCCGCCTTCAACTTGCTGGGGTCAGGTCTCCACTTGCCACATGCAGGGTCAGGTCTCCACTTGCCACATTGCGAGCTCTCGACCGAGACGCGCGTCCTCTGCTTCGGCGATGCGACCCGCCGGAAGTTCCTCTTCTACTGGCGGTTGATCGAGCCGTTCAGCGGAGCGATCCGGTGGTCGCTCCTCCGCGGTGTCCGCCGCTCGGTACTTACTTCTTCCGCGTATATTTGAAAACTCCTGTCTCCTCTTTGCCAGCCACGCGGTGCGTCCACTCCTGCGTGAAGTGATCGGCGTCGTCGAAGCGAACGACGAGCTTGCGCATGTGCTCGGCCTCCGGGCTCGCGAGACCGGTTGCGTCGACGAACTCGAACGCGAGGCTCTTCGGCTCGCCCGCCGCGGCCTGCGCCCTCATCCGGGGCTGATTTCCCTCGGAGCAGTAGTGCGTCATCATGATCCGCGACCCGTCGGGGTAGTACATCGTGACCATCTCGTGGTGGCTGTCGGCGTCCATCCGCTCCATCAGCGACGTTCCACCGGACACCAGCGAGTAGGACACTTTGACCGGCATATTCATGTCGCCGTGGGCCATCGTTCCTTCCCACTCCCCGACGAGGGACTTCATCTTTTCCCACGCGGGATTGGTGGCCGGTCCGGCGGGAGCGGTCGCAACCGAAACGAGAAGAGCCGCGAAGAGAATCGAGAGCATCCGGGTCGTTTTCATGCAGCGCTCCTTTTCGAAATGTAGCTTGCGAGCTGGTCGAGGCAACCCTTCCAGCCGTGCTGGTGCTTTTCGCGTTCTTCGACCGTGGCGAGCTTCTCGTGGATCAGGACCAACTCCGTCTCCTGGTCGCGGTCGTGGAATTCCAGGGTGACGATCGTATCTTCGAAGCCGACCGCCATCTCGCTGACTTCCCACTTCCAGGTGTAGACGAGCCTCTCCGGGGGGCGTATCTCGCGGTATTCACCGACCACGACGTGGGTCGCGCCGCCCTTGCGCATCTCGATCCGGTACCGCCCGCCGGGGCGCAGCTCGAGAATCGGGACCTTCGTCACGAACTCCGGGTCCGGCATGAACCAGCGCTCTATCGCTTTCGGGTCGGTCCATGCTCGGAAGACTTCTTCGCGCCGGGCCGGGTACGTCCGCGAGAGTCGGAGCGTCGCCTCTGCCTTGGGTTGGGTTGCCGCCATTTCTCTGCCTCCTTCTTTTGTTCGACGAGATATTTCTCCAGGTTGTCGAGAGCGTTTTCCCAGAATTCGCGATGGCGCGCGATCCACTCCGCCGCGGCGTTCATCGGTCGGGGATCGAGCCGGCAGTGGTGGATCCGACCCTCTTTGCGCCGTGCGAGGAGCCCCGCTTCTTCCAGGACCTTCAGGTGCTTCGACACCGCGGGGAGCGAGATGTCGAAAGGCTCCGCGAGGTCGGTGACGCGGAACTCACCCGACGCCAGTCGCGCCAGGATCGCGCGCCGCGTCGGGTCTGCAAGCGCCCCGAAGGTCCGATCGAGGGTCCCGGAATAGTTAACCATCTAGTTAACTAATAGCATCGCCCGCGAAGCCTGTCAAGCCCCGCCCGAAGGTCGTTTCGGCTTCGGTATGCTCCGCCCGTGGCCGCCCCGAACCGCATTTTTCTCCTGTCGCCCGCCTACTGCGGCGGGGAGCGGGCCCGCCTCTTCATGAACCCGCGCGCCGAGTTCGAGCTCGCACGCCGGCTGCGATCGCCCGAGGGCGCCCCGATCGGCGCCGTCTTCAGCTTCCTCTCGGGACTCTACTTCCGGGGCAAGCTCGCGTACGCCCGGGAGTTCGCGTCGGCGCCGGCCGGCCTCCCCGGCGCTCTCGTCATCACGCCGAACGAAGGCCTACGATCGCCGGACGAGCCCGTCACGGTCGCACGGTTGAGGCGGTTTGCTCGAGGCGATATCGACGAGAAGAAGCGCAGCTACCGGCAGCCGCTCCTGCGCGACGCGCGGCTGATCGCGGAGGCCGCGGGGGAGAGCTGCGAGATCGTGCTCCTCGGCTCGGTGGCGAGCGGCAAGTACGTCGACGTCTTGACGAAAGTCTTCGGCGAGCGGCTCCTCTTTCCGATCTCCTTCGTCGGACGCGGCGACATGAGCCGGGGCGGATTGATGCTGCGATGCGCGCGGTCGGGCGTCGAGCTCGACTACGTGCCGGTCGCCGGAGCCGTGCGGCACGGCCCTCGACCGGCCAAGCTCCCACCGCTTCCCCGCCGGCCGATCGAGCCCCGTCCGTGAGCTCCCGTTCCCGCCGCCCCGCGACGCGCGACTACCATCCGTCGCGGCGCTCGGCCGCCGGGAAGGCTCCGAGCCGCCGTCTCGCCGGCGGTCTCGTCATTCCGCGGGACGCCGACGACGTCGTCGTCTCCGCCGGCGGCCGCGAGGTGAAGCTGACGAACGTCAACAAGGTCTTCTGGCCGGAGCTCGGCATCACGAAGGGCCACCTCCTCCAGTACTACGCCGACGTCTCGCAGTGGTTGATCCCCCACCTCACCGACCGCGCGATGGTGATGAAGCGGTATCCCCACGGCGCGGCAGAGGAGTTCTTCTTCATGAAGCGCGCACCGTCGCCGCGCCCCGAGTGGATCGAGCTGTGCTCGATCGAGCACGGATCGGGCAACGTGATCGACTTCCCCATCGTGCAGGACCTCCCGGCGCTGCTGTGGGTCGTCAACCTGGGCTGCATCGACTTGAACCAGTGGTACGCGCGCTGCGACGACGTCGACCGGCCCGACTATCTCCACTTCGACCTCGACCCCGTGCCGGGCGCGGATTTCGGGAAAGTCATCGAGACGGCTCTCCTCGTGCGCGATTCGCTCGACTCTCTCGCGATGCCGTCCTACGCGAAGACGACCGGATCGAAGGGGATCCACGTCTACGTGCCGATCGTGCGGGGACCGACGCAGAAGCAGGTCTGGACGTTCGCGAAGGAGTTCGCGCGGCAGATGGAGGCGCTCAAGCCCGAGCTGGTGACTGCGGAATACAAGGTCGCGAAGCGGCCGAGCGGCCGGGTGCTCGTGGACTACAACCAGAACGCATGGGGGAGGACGCTCGCTTCGATCTATTCGGTGCGTCCGAAGCCGCGCGCGACGGTTTCCACTCCGGTGACGTGGAAGGAGTTGGAAGGCAGCGTCACGATCGAAGACTTCCGCATGGACAACGTGCCCGCGCGTTTGCGCAAGCTGGGCGATCTGTGGGAGCCGCTTCTCGCGAAGAAGGGCCGGGTGAAGCTGGAAAAGTTCTTTTGACGCTGTCAGTTCCGGTCGACTATCCGCCCATGGAGGCGCTACTCGTCGACGAGATCCCGGCCGGCCGGGAGTGGCGGTACGAGCCGAAGTGGGACGGCTTTCGTTGCCTGGCCTTCCGCGACGGGGACTCGATCGCGCTGCAGTCGAAGTCGGGGCAGCCGCTCGCGCGCTATTTTCCCGAGGTCGTCGAGGCCCTGCGCGCTCTCGAGCCGGAACGTTTCGTGGTCGACTCGCGGGCGGCGGCACGGCGGTGGACGGCATCGGAGCCGCCCCTTCTTGCCTATCGCCAGGTCTATGGTCGAGGCGGGGTCAACATCCCGTATTGATCGTCACGACCTTTGTACTGCTCACGCTGCAGCGGGTGGAGTTGGTGACGGTGACGTTGAGGGTCACGCGCAGGTCCGCAGGGCCTGTCCCCGCGCGAATAAGGATGCGGGTGCAGGCCCGTAGGGCCTGTCCCCGCGCCATGACTAGACCGTGATCGTCTGCCCCTCGAATCCCCGGAACGTGAACGTGCAGAGCTCCCGATACGTGTTGCGCTGTTCCTCGAGGATGTCGATCGCGATTCGCTCGCCGAGAAGGAGCGACTGCCAGTAATCCGACCGGTAGTGAAAGCCGGCCGCGTTGCGGCCGATCGCGATGTTCGCGGCGAGCTTGTCGAGCTCGTTCTCAACGGTCAGGGGCACGCTGTGGTACGGCGTGAGCGCCGTGCCCGAAGCGTCCGGCACCCAAGTCCGGGGCAACACGAAAGAGCCGTCGAACCACGCCTTCAGGATCGTCACGCAGGCGCCGGCCACGGTCGCATGCCCGGCGCCGTAGGACGGGTGCGTGGGACATCCCTCCGGCGCCTCCAGCGGGAGAAGGTACGAACCGAAGCGGGAGTAGACGGCATCGGGCGCGGAGGAATTCAGGATGTCCTGGCTGACCGGATAGTTCGCCGCTCCGATCCGCCTGTTGTGGACGAGTCCCGCGAACGCCTCGGGGCGCAGGCGCCGGTGCACGAACCACTTCTGATACCAGACGGCTTTCAACGCGCGGGTCGCCACCTCCGCCACGAGCGAGAGGATGTGCGGTCCGCCGAACGTTCCGAAGCCGATCTGCGTGACCGAAGACGCATACGGGTTCCCCGCCTGGAACGGAGCGCCCGCCCCGAGCAGGATTAGGCAGGCCTGGTGATAGGCCTGATAGAGCGCGTCCACGTGAACCCACTGGGCCAGGTCGCGCAGGTTGCGGATGTATCGCGCCGTCGAATCGATCGTGTAGCTGTAGTCCTCGAACCCGTTCTGCGAGGCGAGCCAGTCGTCGTACCGGGTCAGAAAGTCCTGGCCGGCCGGAACGGTCCAGACCCTCTGCGAGATTCGCAGAGCGCCCATCGGAATGTCGAGCCAGAGGAACTGCGAGAGGTACGGCCCGACGAGGTCCCCGGCGGTCGAGCCGCGGAAGATCGTGTCGGCCGTGACCTGTCCGCCGGCGTTCTTCGGTCCCCGGAAGTCGGGAAATCGCGTCAGGTCCCCGGCCGCATCCGCGATCGTCGAGCTCGTCGCCCAATCGGAGAAATGAATGTCCCGGCAGAGGGCCATCCAGTAGAGCTCGCCGAGATCGGCGCCCCCTTCGCCGCTCGCGATCGTCGGCGCGGGCGGCTGGGCGAGATGGTGCGAGTCGGGTCCCTCGAGATCGAACGCCATGCCGGCGAGAGGGTTGGTCAGCTTCCGGCCGAGCCCCATCGGAAGGCGCTCGAAGTCCGCCGGATCGGCGCTCGCGATCGCGGCCAGGAAAGCGGTGTACGCGGCCGGGTCGACGTCTCCGATGGCGTTGTGCGGTAAGCCTTTCGAGTAGCTCGCAATGCGCTTCTCGTAGAGGGACTCCTCTCCGTTCCCCGTCTGGAGAGCGGGCTGGCGGTTCCGCGCGAGCTCCGCGGCCCGCATCCGAACTTCGAAGGCTCGCGACTGGCGGGTCTCCACGCCGAGGCCCGGTCCGATGTCCTTTCCGGCAGGAGCGGAGTCCGATCCCTGCGAGACGACTGCCGAGGCGGTCGCGCGCAACCCGACGAGAGAGGCCGCGCCGATACCGAGCTGTCCGAGAAACCCTCTCCGGTCGAGGGCCGAAGAGCGCTTTTCGATCGGCGGAATCCGCTCGTCATCGCGCACGGCAGACTCTTCCGTCCCCGTGCGCACCGGTGCTTCACTTTTCATGGATCTCCTTCGGACGCATCGGATTCTGCCCCAAAACAGGGCGGTTCTCTAGCGCGAGATCGGGGTCGCGGTCGGAATCGGTCGCCCCTGCGGATCCTCGTAGTAAGTGCCGGGCTTCTGGGGCGCTGCGGACGGGGGCGTGCGCGTCGGCTTCGGCGCCCGCGTCGACTTCGGGGTCGCGACGGGCGTGACTGCGGCAGCGGTCGGAACGAGCTCCTCGTAAAGCACTCCCGGCGAGCGCTCGGACTTCGGAGCGGGCGTCGTTACGACCGGCATTGCCACGACGGTCGGAGAGGGGGAAGGGAAGGCCGTCGAGGTCGCCGCCCGCGGGTTCGCGGGCACGTTCGGCTCAGGTGGGAAGTAGGGCTCGGTGGGTCGGGGCGCCGGAGCAACGATGCGTGCGACCGTGTGCTTCGTCGAGCGACAGGTCGAGAAGAGCAGGAGGGAGAGGGCGATGCCGGCGAGAACCGCCAGACCCGGAAGTCGTTTCATGCTTCTCGAGAACTCATGGATGTTCCTTCGAAGGGGGCGCCATCACCCGGAAAACCGGCGGGAATCATATCCTCACGTAACGAGGCGCTCCGGCCCCCGGGGGCTCGAAGCGCCTCGAATAAAACGGCCGCGGCGCGCGCGGCCGGAAACCTTTTTCTAGCTCTTCGGCAACGAGGCAGACGACCGGGAGGTCGAGCCGCTCGATCCGCTGGTCGTCGTGGACTGACGGTTGGAAATCGACTGGGCGTTGCTGCCCTGGACGCGGAGCCGGTTGTGGACCTGCTTGACTCCCGGACAATTCTCGACGAGATCTTCGGCCATCCGCTTCATCCGGCGGTCTTCGACGACCCCTTCCAGGGTCACTTCGCCGTTGGAGACCCGGATCTCGATCTCGGTCGCGTCGATCTCGCCGTGCTGCTCGAGGCGGTCGCTGACGTCTTCGCGGATCCGCTCATCCGACCGGACGTAGCCCTTCGGCCCACGGCCCGTGAAACGCCCGCGGTTCGCTCCGACGGTGCCGAAGCTCTCTCCGTAACGCTCCGTCTCGCCGTGGCCATAGCCTGCGCCGAAATTCTGGGTACCCGGACCGAACTCGGAACCATAGCCGCGGCTCTCGCGGTCGAAGCGCTCGGGACCCCGGCCGTAGCGCTGAAAGCCGGACTGCGACTGGATTCCCTGAGCGCGTTCTCGGTCGTATCTGCCCTCTTCGCTGTATCCCGGGTACTGGCCATAGCGGGTCTGCCCGCCGAACCCCGGCTGTCCGTATCGCTGCTGCCCATAACCTTGCTGCCGCCGGAAATCCTGCTGTCCATAGTTCTGTCCGCTTCGTTCCTCGTAATCGCGCCCATACGAGTCGCCGTACTGTTCGCGGCCACGGAAGTTCTCCTCGTTGCCGCGGCTGCGTCGGATTTCCTCGTCGCGCTCGCTGCCGCGTCGGTAATCACTCTGATACGCCATGGATGAGCCTCCTTCGTGAAAAAACTTTCGAAAATCCGAGCCTCTGCTTCGGATGTTTGCGCCTGAAGTTGAGAGCCGGACACCCTCGAAAAACTGCAACATCTGTGCCTCGGGGAAAGGTCTGGGGGTCAGGTCTCCACGTGCCACTTTGCGTTGCAAAGATGGCAAGGGCTCTTCGACACGGTCAACTTACGGGCGGCTCGTCTTCGTCTAACCTGACCCCTTTTAGAGCGCGCGCCGATATTCCGCCGCGTCGATTTTCCACACGACGACGCCGCAGAAACGGTCTCCCTCCGGACAGACGGGGCGGACGCCCGCGTGGTGACGCAGCGTGCACGGAGGAAGGAGCCACGGCCCGATGCGCGGGTTGACCTCGCGGATCTGCAACGCCTCGTCGAGCGACGCGCGCCATATCTCTTCCTGCGCGTTGTAGCAGAGACGCATCGCGAACTTGTGGTGCAGGTTCAGAAGGTCGGCGGACTCGGTGAACCGGATCGCCACCGCGTTGGGCAGAAGGTACGCCGCGAACTCGTCGGGCACGCCGAGCGAGCGAAGCTGGCCGATCGCCTCCCAGGTCTCACGCATGGTCGTCTCGTAAAGAGCGAGCGCCTCCGGGACCTCGTCGAGGAGCATCGGAACCACGTAATCCGGCTCTTCGGAGAGGTAACCGGGAAGGGCGGGTCGAGAGGCCGGAGTCATGCGGTGGCGCTGGTCCTGGCTGTCGGCCGTGTGCGAGAGCTTCTTGCGGAACGTGTACGACGGATGGAAGAGCGCGCGCGAGAGCTTTCCGTGCGTCGTCAGCGTGAGCGTCTCGCCCAGCATCTTGTTGCGCGCCGGGTCGAGCACCATCGCGATCGCGTCGCCGTCGGAGAGCGCGGAGCGGGGAACGCCCAGAACCTCGCGCACGGAGGACGCCAGAATCTCCTCGTTGTTGGCCTTCCAGTCTACGAGTCTCGAAACACGGCCGTCGAGCTCGCGGTCGAACTCGGCGCGGAATTCCGAGCCCGAGGCGATGGTGCGGGGCAGCGCCTCGAACGCCGCGAACTCCGGCGTCTCCTCGAGCGGCAGCGGATCCTGGAGGACGGCTTCGTACAGAGGGTCGTGGCGAAGCACCTCGGTGACCATCCGCGAAACGACCTCGCGCTGCTCGGCCGGTGCATCGTACGTCTCGCACAGCCGCCAGTAGCGGAACAGGGTGACGCCGGAGACTGTGTGGTACAGGTAGGCAAAGGTCGCGACCGGAAGCACGTACCGCGCGATCTCCTGCGCGCGCTTCTGAACCGCGCCGCCGAATTTCGCCCGCCCGTCTCCGCGCAGGCGTCCGGGGAAGAGTCCGAAGTAACGCTCGCCGGCGAGCGGCATCAGGAGCTCGGTCAGGCGCCGGTAAGCGACCTCCTGGCGCCGCGCGGTCGTCTCGAAGATCTCCCGCTCGGCCGCGGCCATCGGCGGCACCGCGTAGTTGCCCGACTTGACCTCGACGTATCGCTGCGAGACCTGCTCGGAGTTGTAGAAGGGATGGCTGTGCAGGAAGCTCCAGAGGAACTGCCGCGAGACGTTTTCGAGAGCGAACTGGAAGTGCGCGTGCTGGAACGTCGTGTGGTGTCCGGCCTGGTAGATCGAGCGCGCGAGCGCGTCGCGCCGTTCCGGCTTCGCCGAAGCCTGGTCCTCGCTGACGATGCCTTTCGACGAGTAGCAGGTCCGCGCGGTCGCGACGACGTTCTCGAACGGGCGCTCGAAGGCGTGGACGAGGCGGACTTTCGGCGCGGGGGACGAGAAGTCGAAGTCAGTTGCCGGGTGCGGGACAGCCGACATGGGATTCGTCTCATTATGCATCCAGCTGCTCCTCGCATCGGGACGCTCGCGGGGCGGTTGAAAACGGGGAAGGAAACGGTCCATATTGGGCGTTCGGAATGACGGTGAACCTGCCGATCTACATGGACCATCACGCGACGACGCCCGTCGATCCGCGCGTGCTCGAGGCGATGATGCCCTACTTGACGCGCGCGTTCGGCAACGCCGCTTCGCGCAGCCACGTCTTCGGCTGGGAGGCGGAGGCGGCGGTGGACGAAGCGCGCCGGCAGGTTGCCGAGGGCCTGCACGCCTCGCCGAAAGAAATCGTCTTCACGAGCGGCGCAACGGAGGGAGACAACCTCGCGATTCTGGGCGCCGCGCGGGCGAACCGTTCGAAGGGCGACCACGTCGTCACAGGATCGACCGAGCACCACGCCGTGCTCGACTCCTGCCACGAGCTCGAGCGCGAAGGCTTCGAGGTGACCTACCTCACCCCGGATCGGACCGGTCGGATCGACGCGGGAGAGGTCCGAGAGGCGATCGGAGACCGGACCGTTCTCGTCACGCTGATGCTCGCGAACAACGAGATCGGGACGATCCACCCCCTAGCGGAGATCGGGGCGGTATGCCGCGAGAAGGGGGTGCTCTTTCACACCGACGCCGTACAGGGTTTCGGCAAGATCCCCCTCGACGTCGAGGAGATGAGCGTCGATCTCGCCTCGGTGACGGCGCACAAGCTCTACGGCCCGAAGGGAATCGGGGCGGTGTACGTCCGGGCCCGCAAGCCGCGCGTCCGCGTCGAGCCGATCCTCCACGGCGGGGGGCACGAGCGGGGTCTGCGCTCCGGGACGTTGAACGTGCCGGGGATCGTGGGCTTCGGGAAAGCAGTGGAGATCTCGATGGCCGAGCGCGAAGACGAGGCGCGGCGCCTGAGGCTCCTGCGCCGGCGCCTCTTCGACGGCATCCTGGCGGACGTTTCCGACGTCTCCCTGAACGGACCTCCGCTGCCGCGGATCGAAGCGGACGGCTCGCTCGCCCCGGGCGCCGAAGAGCGCCGCCTGCCGGGCAACCTCAACCTCTCCTTCGCGGGCGTCGAAGGGGAGGCGCTGCTGATGGGGTTGAAAGACGTCGCCGTGTCCTCCGGATCGGCCTGCACGTCGGCTTCGCTCCAGCCCTCCCACGTCTTGAAGGCGATCGGGGTCCCCGACGATCTCGCCCATGCGTCGATCCGGTTCGGGCTCGGACGTCCCAACACGGCGGAAGAGGTGGATTTTACGATCGGAGCGGTTGCCGCGACGGTCAAACGCCTGCGGGACCTCATGCCCGCAATGCGGTAACTCTTCGGCTCCCGGTTTGAAAGGAATGGCGGACGTGCCCGGAACTCCCACCCCTACGCTCGCGGGCGAGTGTGTCGGATGCGGCGCCTCTCGGCTTTCTCCCGCGGTCTGCCAGGAGTGCGGCGAGATCTTCGACGTCCCGCCGGACGCCTTCGCGGTCTTCGGCATGGCGCGCTCCTGGTCCCTCGACACCTCGGAGCTCGAAGAAAGATACGCGGCGATCTCGCGGGTCCTCCGCGACAAGTCGGGGGCGCGCGAGGATCTTCGCGAGCGGGCAGCGGCCGCGGCCCGGTCCGTTGCCGCCGCGCGGAAGATGCTTCTCGATCCTCTCGAGCGCGCGCAGTACCTGCTGGCCTCCTACGGAGTCGCGGAACGGGACAAGCCGGTCCGAAAGAGGGAGTTTCAGAGCGAGGTCATGGAGATCGACGGCATGGCCGCGAAGGCCCGGCGGGAAGGGGACGCGGCCCGTCTCGCCGCGGTCGTGCTGGAAGCTGAAGAAAAACTCGCCTCGGCGATCATGGCGGCGGGGCAGAGCTTCACGCGGCTCGAGCGGTCTCTGGTCGAAGAGGTCAACGCCGCGGCGGACGCTCTCGCCGAGGCGCGGTTCTGGCGGCGCAAGGTCGACGAGCTGCGAGCCGGGGTCGGGCGTCCGTAGCTTTTCCGGCATGGCGGAGGACAAAGGGTCGAACCTCCTCGTCGAAATCGCGCGGGAGCTCGCCGGATACCGTGATCTCCGGGACCGGCTCGCGCGCGGCGAGCGCGGCGGGACGATCGCCTCCGCCGCTGGGGCGCTGCCCGGAGCTCTTCTCGCGG
The DNA here is from genome assembly GCA_036395755.1 of Thermoanaerobaculia bacterium. Taxonomy (GTDB): domain Bacteria; phylum Acidobacteriota; class Thermoanaerobaculia; order UBA5066; family Gp7-AA6; genus Gp7-AA6. The sequence goes on along the minus strand of DASWCZ010000088.1, from coordinate 15,987 downwards.
CGCTCCGACGCGACCTCGATCGCCCCGTCGCGATCGTCGTCGCCGACGAAGAGGAAGCCGAACGGCTCCTCGCCGACCTCTCCGCCGCCGGCCTCTCCTCCGTCTTCCATGCCCCGGCGCCGACCCTCACGCCCTACCAGCGCATTCCGCCGTCGTTGAAGGCGCGGCGCGACGAATTCGCGCTCTCCGCGGCGCTCTCGCGGAAGGACGGCGTGGACGCCATCGTGCTGCCGGCGCGGTCTCTCTTCACGCGACTGCCCGCCGCGGAGAAGCTGGAGGCGCTCTCGGTTTCTCTCGAGGAGGGAAAGGAGATCTCACTCTCCGGCGTCGTCGGCCACCTGACGCGCGTCGGCTACCGCCGGGCCGACCTCGCCATCGAGACCGGCGACCTCGCGGTGCGGGGCGGCCTCTTCGACGTGTTTCCTCCCGACCGGGACCTGCCCGTCCGCGTCGAGCTCGACGGCGACCGCGTCGCCTCGTTGCGCGTCTTCGATCCCGACACGCAGCGGTCCCGCGAGCGACTGGCGGCGGCGACGATCCCGCCGTTCGCGGCGACGGCCGACGTGGAAGAAGCGCGCGCGCTCCTGGAAGACCGCATCGGGCGGCCGCCTTCGGAATCCGAGCGGATCGTCTTCGCTCCGGCGGTCGAACCGATGCCGGCGGGCTGGCTCGATCATGCCCACCGCGCGACGCTTGTCGTCGTCGAGCCGTCCTCCGTCCAAGAAGAGCTCGAGGCGTTCGCCGAGCGGGTCGCCGCGGATCGCGATCCCGACCGGGACTTCTTCGATCCCGAAGAGCTCCTGCATCCGCTCGGGAAGATCCGCGCGGCCGTCGAAGACGCGCAGGTCTTCTTCGATCGAGTCGGTCTCTCCGCGCGCGGCCGGCTCTCGAGGCTGCCCTCGGAGCCGATTGCCGCCTGGTCCGGTCGGACCGCGGAAGCCGCGGCGGACATCTCGCAGTCGCTCGCGTCGGGGGAGGAAGTCTTCGTCGCCGTCCGTCCGACCGGCGGGGTCGAGAAGCTGCGCCGCTTCGCGCTCGAGTACTCGCTCCACGTCTCTTCCGATCGGCGGCCGGGGGCGCTCGTCTCGCTGCCCGCCCAGATCTCGGCGGGATTCCGGCTGCGCGAGCCGCGCGCCGCGGTTTACGCCGAAAGCGAGATCTTCGGCGAGGAGAAGCGCTCCGCGGCCTCCCGCGGCCGCCCGTCCGAGGCGTTCCTCTCCGACCTCCGGGACCTGAAGTTGGGCGACGCGGTGGTCCACCGCGACTACGGGATCGGCCTCTTCCAGGGCTTGAAGCGCGTGCCCGTCGAGGGCGAAGAGCGCGAGTTCATGGAGATCGCTTACGCCGAGGAGAAGCGCCTCCTCCTTCCGGTTGAGCGGCTCGACCTCGTACAGAAGTACTCGGGCGTCGAAGGCGTGCAGCCCGCGCTCGACCGTTTGGGCGGCGCCGGCTGGGCCCGCCGCAAGGCGTCGGTCAAGAAGGCGATGCGCGACATGACCGACCAGCTCTTGAAGCTGTACGCCCGCCGGACCCTCGCGGACGGGTTCGCGTTCTCGCGTGATTCGCCGTGGCAGAAGGAATTCGAGGACGCGTTCGAGTACGAAGAAACTCCCGACCAGGCGCAGGCGATCGCGGACGTCAAGCGCGACATGCAGCAGCCCAAACCGATGGATCGGCTGCTCTGCGGCGACGTCGGCTACGGCAAAACGGAAGTCGCGATGCGGGCGGCGTTCAAGGCGGTCTTAGACGGCAAGCAGGTCGCGCTTCTCGCGCCGACCACGATCCTGGCGGACCAGCACTACCGGACCTTCCAGCGGCGGTTCGCAGCGTTCCCCGTCACGATCGAGCTGCTCTCGCGATTCCGCTCGCGCGCCGAGCAGAAGACGATCGTCGAGAAGGTCGCGGCCGGCAGCGTCGACATCCTGATCGCGACGCACCGGATGCTCGGAAAGGACCTGGCGTTTCGCGACCTCGGCCTTCTGATCGTGGACGAGGAGCAGCGCTTCGGCGTGGCGCAGAAGGAGAAGCTGAAGGAGTGGAAGGCGTCGATCGACGTGCTCTCGATGTCCGCCACGCCGATTCCGCGATCTCTCCACCTCGGCCTGTCGGGACTGCGCGACCTCTCGATCATCGAGACCCCGCCGCGCGACCGGCTCGCGATCGAAACCCAGGTCGTGCCCGCGAAGGCCGACGTCATCCGCGAGGCGATCGAGGCGGAGATCGAGCGCGGCGGGCAGGTCTTCTTCGTCCACAACCGGGTCGAGTCGATCGGCCGGATCCGGCAGATGCTGGAGGAGCTCCTTCCTTCGGTGCGGTTCACGGTCGCGCACGGCGCGATGCGCGAGGCGGAGCTCGAGAAGGCAATGATGCGTTTCTACACGAGGGAGGCCGATGTCCTTCTCGCGACGACCATCATCGAGAACGGCCTCGACATTCCGACGGCCAACACCATCCTGATCGACCGCGCGGAGACCTACGGGCTCGCGCAGCTCTATCAGCTGCGAGGCCGCGTAGGCCGGAGCGACAAGCCCGCCTACGCGTACCTGCTGGTCGCCGAGAGCGTCGCGCTTTCGGAAACGGCGAGGCGGAGGCTGGCCTCGATCCAGGAGTTCTGCGACCTGGGCGCCGGTTTCCGCATCGCGGCGAAGGACCTCGAGATCCGGGGCTCGGGGAACATTCTCGGCGGGGAGCAGTCCGGGCACATCTCGTCGGTCGGTTTCGAGATGTACCTGTCGCTCCTCGAGGAGACGATCCGGGAGATGAAAGGCGAGGAGATCCGGCCGGAGAGGGCGGTCACGCTCTCGCTCGGGCTCGATCTGACGATTCCGCCCGCGTACGTCGCCGACGAGAACTGGCGGATGATGATCTACAAGAAGGTGGCGCGCGCGAAGGACGACGCGGAGCTCGAAGAGACCCGTCGCGAGATCGCGGACCGCTTCGGCGAGCCTCCGCCGGCGCTCGGGCTTCTCATCGAGTACTCCCGCCTCCGCAACCGCGCCGAGCGGCTCGGCGTGACTTCGGTGACGCGGCAGGCCGGCCGGGTCCATCTCCGGCTCGCCGAGGACGCCCGCGTGGACGGAGAGAACCTGGCGGCGCTCGTCCGCTCGACTTCCGGCGCGACCTTTTCTCCCGGAGGGCTGCTCTCCTTTCCCGCTCCGCCGGGCGAGGATCTCCTGCCGGCCCTTCTCTCCTGGATGAACGCGCTCGAGAGAAGAGAAGCGGCTTAGAAGGCGGAAAGGAATTCCGACCCCCGAAAGGTGTTATGAATCTCTCCATGCGAAACCGGATTCTGCTGGCTGCCTCTGTCCTCCTGGCTTCGCTCTCTCTCGCCGGAGCCGAGCTCGTCGAGAAGATCGTGGCGCGCGTCAACGACCGCCTGATCACCTCCAGCGAGTTCGAAGCGCGCTTCGCGGTTTTCATCTCGTCCCCGCAGGCGGGAAACAACCCCCTCGAGGCGAAGCGCAAGCTCCTCTCGGAGCTGATCGACGAGAAACTCCTCGAAGAGCGGGCGAAGGAGCTTTCCTTGTCCGCGACGGACGAGGAAGTCGAGACGGCCGTCGAGCGCGTCAAGCGACAATACAACCTGGCGACCGACGCGGAATTCGACAACGCCCTGAAGTCGTCGAACCTGACGCGCGAAGACCTGAAGCGCCAGATGAAAAACACGATCACGCTCCAGAAGGTCATTGGCCGCGACATCAGCTCCAAGCTCGACATGAGTGACGACACGCTGCGGCTGGAGTACGAGCGGCGCAAAGACCAGCTCTACAAGACCCCGGATCAGGCGAAGGTGGGCGAGATCGTGATCCGGTTCGACGCGAACGATCCGGCGGCCCGGGCCAGCGCCGCCTCGCGGATCGAAGAGGCACGGGCAAAGATCGCCGCGGGCACGCCATTCGCCGACATCGCGAAACAGTACTCGGAAGGAAACGCGCGGGAGCGCGGCGGCGCGCTCGGCAGCGTGAACAAGGGCGAGCTGGTGACGCCGCTCGACGCCGCGGTGTTCTCCGATCCTCCGCAGGAGTTCCCGCCAGCGGTCGTCCTCTCTTCCTCGATGCACCTCTTCCACGTCACGGATCGCAAGCCCGCGGGCTACCGGCCCTTTGCGGAAGTCAAAGAGGACCTTCGCGCGCGCATCGGCGACGATCTCTACGACAAGCACTACGGGGAGTACATTCAGAAGCTACGCCGCGAGGCGTTCATCAAGATCTACGATCCCGCGCTCGCCGCCGCCCGGGAAGAGAAGAAGACCTCGTAGCCGGCGATTGATCGCCCGCGTTTCGCTTCCCGCCCGGTTCTCCCTCGACGCCGTCATCCGCTCGCACGGCTGGTACGGACTGCTGCCCTTCGCATACGACCGTGAGCGCGGGACCCTCCAAACGGCCGTTGAAACGGCGGCCGGAGCCGCGGAAATCACCTTTCGCGTCCGGAGCGGAAAGCTCGAGGCGCGCGGCGACGGGATCGATTCGAACGGGCTTCGCACGATGGCGCGGCGCGTCTTCTCCCTGGATCTGGACTTCGCTGGCGCGCACCGGTCGCTCGCTTCCGTGCCGAAACTCGCCCGGGCGCTCGATCGTCGCGGAGGCCGGATGCTGCGCGCTCCCACGCTCTTCGAGGACGCGGTCAAGATGCTCTTCACGACGAACTGCTCGTGGGCAGCCACTCGCGGAATGGTCGAGCGGCTGATCGCGCTCGCCGGCGCCCAGGGGCGCGCGTTCCCCTCCGCGGAGTCGGTCGCGAGCTTCTCGACCGCGACACTCGCGCGCCGCGTGCGCTGCGGATATCGGGCGAAAGCGCTCCGGCTCTTCGCAAAACGCGTCGCCTCGCGCCAGCTCGACCTCTCGACCTGGGAGGACCCGGATTTTTCTTCCGGGGACCTTCGCGAGGCGATCGTCGCGGAGCACGGATTCGGGCCATACGCCGCGGAAGGGTTGATGCGGATCCTCGGCCGGCACGACTTCTTCGCGCTCGATTCGTGGACGCGGCAGCAGTACCGAAAGCTTTATCCGGGTCCCGCGTCTTCGACGGACGTCGCGATCGCGCGGCGTTACTCGCGGTTCGGCGCGCACCGGGGTCTCGCCCTGTGGCTCGATATGACCGGGTCGTGGCACCCCGAGGAGGGACCCGGGAACTGGGACCAGGCACTCAAGTAGCCTGCGAGAAGATTTCGGAAGTCGGCGCAAGCCGAGAAATCGCAGGCTCCGCGTCGACTGCTTGCGCTTGACAGGTCGTACGACCGCAACCTGTGGAGATGCAATGCACTAGAACGAGTGCGACCGCTCGCGAGAGGCGATCGACATCCATTACGCTCGACTTTCGCCCCTAATTTTTTCAGGGAAATCCTTTTCCTTGACTAACAAAGTTGGCGCTCCTAACATCGCCGCAAGTGGCCTAATCTGGGCAAAAGTGGGAGAAAGTGGCATCGATCTTCGGATCGGTGCGCCAATTGAACTATGGATCGCTTTCGCGGGAGCGCTCCGGCAAGTGTCGACGAGAAGGGCCGCCTCAAGGTCCCGAGCGTCTTCCGCGCCGAGATCGAAGAGGCCTTCGGGCCGGAGCTTTTCGTGACCTCCCTCCACGGCAAGAACGTCCTTCTCTATCCGCTGGCGATGTGGCGCGCACTGGAAGAGAAGCTCGCGGCGCTTCCGGCGGTTCATCGCGCAAAGAACAAGTTTTTGGAGCGCGTCAATTACTACGGCCAGGACGCGGCTCTCGACGGGCAGGGGCGCGTGCTCATCCCGCAGATCCTTCGCGACGCCGCAAAGCTGCCGCCGGAGGTCGTCGTCACCGGAAACATCGACCACCTGATCGTCTCCGATCGCGGCGCGCTCTCGAGTCGCCTCGCGACGGAGGACTTCACGCCCGAGGACTACGACGAGCTGTCGAAAGCCTTGTCGTGAGACGAAAAGAAGAGAGTGGAGAGAGAGAGCATTGAAAGAGCTCCGCATACACCCGTCCTCGTTCGGGAGGTCGTCGAGTTGCTCGCTGCCGGGCGCGGCGGCTTCTTCGTGGACGCGACCGTCGGAGCCGGCGGGCACGCGCGCGCTCTTCTCGAGGCGGCCCCCGGAGTCCGTCTCCTCGCGCTCGACCGCGATCCCGACGCTCTGGCTCTCGCGCGCGAACGGCTCGCCGGTTTCGGCGAGCGGGTGCGTTTCGCCGAAGCAAACTTCGGCGATCTCGATCGAGAGCTTGAGGGCTTCCCGCTCCCCGACGGAATCCTCGCGGATCTGGGGCTCTCCTCGATGCAGCTCGATGAGCCTTCCCGCGGGTTCTCGTTTCGCCGCGACGGTCCACTCGACATGCGCATATCCCGATCCGGCCGCAGCGCCGCCGACGTGGTGGCGGCTGCTTCGGTCGAAGAGCTGAGTCGAATCTTTTTCGAATACGGGGAGGAAAGGATGGCGGTCAAAATCGCGCGCGCAATCCTGGAGGAGCGGTCCCGGGGGCCGATCACGACGACCCGGCAGCTTTCCCGCATCGTCGCCCGGGTCAAGGGAGATCGGGAGAAGATCGATCCGGCGACCCGCGTCTTCCAGGCGCTGCGCATCGAGGTCAACGAAGAGCTCCAGGCGCTCTCGCGTTTTCTCGCCGCGGCGGTCCAGAAACTGAACGCCGGGGGGCGGCTCGCGGTCCTCTCCTACCACTCTCTGGAAGACCGCATGGTGAAGGACGCCTTCCGAAGACAGTCGGGCGTCTGCCTCTGCCCGCCGAAGCTCCCCGTTTGCGTGTGCGGCGCACGCCGCGCTCTGCTCGTCTTGACCCGCCGCCCGATCCGGCCCGGGGACTCGGAGCTCCACCGCAATCCGCGAGCTCGGAGCGCGCGCCTTCGCGTGGCCGAGAAAATCGCCCCGGAGAGGGCTGCCGGTTGAGCTCGACCGTCTACGTTCAGTCCAAGCGCGTCGAAAACCTGCACCTGACGCGCGAGCGCGACCGCCGGCGCGGGCGCGAGATGGCGACGCTCCTGCTGGCGGCGCTGCCGGTGGCCTGCGCGCTGCTCGGCTGGGCGGCACTGCACGTCGAGACCGTGCGCGTGGGTTATGCGCGCGGCGCACGAACGCGGAAACACGCGCAGCTCTTCGAGGAAAACCGCCGTCTCCGGGCGGAGCTCGAGCGGGCTTCCTCGCCGGAACGAGTCCAGTCGGTTGCAATCCGCAAGGGGCTGGCGCCTCCGCGGCCGGGACAGATTCAGTACGTCGAACAGCGGGAAAGGGGAATCCGGTGAACTTCGTTCGTCTCGGCCGCGTTCGGTTCTTCGCCATCTTCCTCTCGCTCTGGGCTTCGGTCGTCGTCGGGCGTCTCGCCGAGCTCCAGCTCGCGGAAGGCGGCCGCTACCGCGCGCGCGCACAGCGCCAGCAGGAGCGGAGGATCGAAGTCTCGCCTTTGCGCGGCTCGATCTTCGATCGCGAAGGCCGTCCGCTCGCGGTCTCCGTCGAGGCTTCGTCGGTTTACGCAATCCCCGACGAGGTCCGGAACCCCGCCGCGACGGCGCGAATCCTCGCGAGGCATCTCGGTCAATCCCAGGCGGCGATCATCGCCCGCCTGACCCAGAAGAAAGGATTCGTCTGGCTGGCGCGAAAGCTGGACCGTTCGGCCGCGACTGCGCTCGCCGCCGAAAAGATCGCCGGCGTGCACTTCGTCATGGAGACGAAGCGGTCCTACCCGAAGGGGAGTCTCGCCGCGAACGTCCTCGGCTACATCGGCACCGACGACAAGGGACTCGGAGGCCTCGAGCACTTCTACGACTCGACGATCCGGGGCAAGCCGGGAGAGATCGTCGCGCTGACCGATGCCCGCCGCTCGACCTACGGGGAAGCGGAAGCGCCGAGCGGGAAAGCGCCGGAGGAAGGCGCCTCGCTCTTCGTGTCGCTCGACTCGGGAATCCAGTTCGCCGCGGAGCGGGAGCTCGCCACCGCCGTCCTCGAGGCGCAGGCGAAATCGGGAGTCGCAATCCTTCTCGATCCTTCGGACGGAGCGATCCTGGCGATGGCGACCGCCCCCTCGTTCGACCCGAACGACTACGGCCGCTCCTCGGGCGACAGCCGCCGCAACCGCGCGATTGCCGACGCGTACGAGCCCGGCTCGACGTTCAAGATCGTGACCGGATCGCTCGCGCTCGAAAACTCTCTCGTCACGCTGGACGAATTGATCGACACCGGAAACGGGACGATCCGGGTCGGCAACACGACCATCTCCGAACACGACAGAAAGCAGTACGGATCGTTGACGCTCGCTGGAATTTTCGAGCACTCGTCGAACGTCGGGATCATCCGCGTCGGGCTGCGCCTCGGCCCCGCACGGCTCTGGCAGGGCGCGACGTCACTCGGCGTCGGACGTGCGAGCGGAGTCGACCTCCCCGGCGAGAACGCGGGGATCTTCCGCCGGCCGGAGCGGTGGTCGGGACTCTCCAACGCGATGATCTCCATGGGGCAGGAAGTCTCCGTCACGCCCCTTCAGCTCGCGTGCGTCGCCGCCGCGATCGCCAACGGCGGCCGTCTCGTGCAGCCGCGGCTCGTTCGGCGCATCGTTCACCCCGACGGCCGCGTCGAGGTCATCGTTCCGTCTCCGCCGCGGAGGGTTCTCTCGGAGGCGACCGCGCGCACGGTCCGCAACCTCTTAGTCGGCGTCGTCGAGCGCGGCACCGGCAAGAAAGCGGCAATCCCGGGATTCGTGGTCGCCGGCAAGACCGGTACCGCGCAGAAGGCGGGGCTCGGCGGCTACCAGCGAGGCCGTTACGTCTCTTCGTTCGTCGGGTTCGCCCCGAGCGAAAACCCGCGGATCGTCGGTTTGGTGCTGATCGAGGAGCCGAAGGGGGGGAGATATTACGGGGGCGACATCGCGGCGCCCGTGTTCTCGCGGGTCGTGTCCCAGGCGCTCGGGATCCTGCGCGTGGGGCCGGAGGAACAGAGGCTCCCCGAGACGCTCCTCGCCTCGATTTCGACCGAGAAGATCCATTACCCCGAAGGGGTCGTCCCGGCATCCGTGCGCTCGACGACCGAGCCTCTGCCGGTCCTCTCGTCCATGGAGCCGCCGGCGGCCGTGTCCGACGGCGTGCCTTCGGCGATCGGCCTCTCCGCGCGCCAGGCGCTCGTGCTCCTTGCCCGCAACGGTCTCGCCGCGCGGATCGAGGGATCCGGATTCGTCGTCTCACAGGACCCGGCTCCGGGAGCTCGGGTCCGGACGGGATCGACCTGCATGCTTCGTCTTGCCGAACCCGCCGCAGCGCCAGAGGCTCTCGGGAGGGGGGGCCGCGAGCGCCGGGCGGAGGAGCTGATCTCACCGCCGCCGGCTCCGTGAACCTGAGTGAGCTCCTGACGGCCGTGCCGGACTCGAGCTTCTCTCCCGCCGTGCGCGATCTGAAAATCACGGGCGTCTCCCAGGACTCGAGAACGGTCCGTCCGGGCGAACTCTTCGTCGCGGTCCGCGGCGAGAAGGCGGACGGCTGGGAGTACGCGGCGCAAGCGGCGGCGAACGGCGCCGCTGCCGTCGTCTCCGAGCGTCCCGCTCCCGAAGGCTTTCCCGTGCCGTGGGTTCGTGTCCGCGTCGCGCGCGTGGCGCTGGCGCGTCTTGCCGCCCGGCTGGCTGGCGATCCGGCCGAGAAGCTCGTGCTCGCGGCGGTCACGGGCACGAACGGGAAGACGACGACCGCGATGCTCCTCGAGGCAATCCTCGCGCGCCGCTACGGCCGCGCCGGGTTCGTCGGAACGGTGGGATACCGCACCGGGAGGCGCGAGATCCCCGCTTCGCAGACGACTCCCGAGGCGCCGATCCTCCAGGACCTCCTGGCCGAGATGGTCGACGAGGGTGTTCCCGCGGCAGCTATGGAGGTCTCCTCGCACGCTCTGGCGCTCGACCGCGTCGCGGGCTGCCGCTTCGACGTTGCCGTCTTCACGAACCTGACGCAGGACCACCTGGATTTCCACGGCGATCTCGAGAGCTACTTCGAAGCGAAGAAGAAGCTTTTCACCCTGCGAAAGCCGGCCGCGGCGGCCGTCGTCAATGCCGACGACGCCTTCGGCCGGAGGCTCGCGGCGGAAGCCGCGCCACCGGTCGTCACGTGGTCCCCGTCCGGATCTCGCGCGGACGTGCGAGCCGAGGACGTCCGGTGCGATGTCTCCGGAACGTCGATCGACGTCGTGCACGCAGGCGGACGCTTCCGGATCTCCTCACCGCTCCTCGGCCGCTTCCACGCGGATAATCTCCTGGGAGCCGCGGCGGCGGGACTCTCTCTCGGGATGAACGCGGAAGAGATCGTGGACGGATGCGCGGCAGTCACCCGCGTTCCCGGCCGGCTCGAGCCGGTCGAGGCGGGACAGCCTTATCGGATCATCGTGGACTACGCCCACACGGAAGATGCGCTCAAGCGGCTGCTTCTCGCGGTCCGCGACCTGACGGATCGCAAGATCATCCTGGTCTTCGGCTGCGGGGGAGACCGCGACCGCGGCAAGCGCGCTCCGATGGGAAAAGTCGCCGGCAGTCTCTCGGACATCGCGATCGCGACTTCGGACAATCCGCGCTCGGAGGATCCCGAGGCGATCCTCGCGGAGGTCGAGGCGGGACTGGTCGCTTCCGGCGCGACGAAGTACCTGAAGGTGGCCGATCGGCGGGAGGCGATCCGCACGGCGATCGATCTCGCGAACCCGGGAACCGTCGTGGTGATCGCGGGCAAGGGGCACGAGCGAATCCAGGTGATCGGCGACCGCTCGATTCCGTTCGACGACCGCGACGTCGCCGCCGAGTACGCGTCGAGGCGGTGAGCCTCGCGATGGCCTCACTCCGATGAACTTTTCGCTTTCCGACGTCGCTTCCGCCGCGCGCTCCCCTATTCCCCGCGGGTCGGACGTCGAGCTCTCCGGGGTCGCGGTCGATTCCCGCGCGGTCCGTCCCGGCACGCTCTTCGTCGCGATCAAGGGAGCACGCGCCGACGGTCACGACTTCGCTCCCGACGCCGTTGCGCGGGGCGCCCGCGCGATTCTGGGGGAGCGCGTGCCCTCCGCGCTCCCCCACCTTGTTCCGGTCGTCGTCGTGCCCGAACCGGTTACCGCTCTCACCGCGCTGGCGATCCTCCTCAAGACGCGCGCAAAATTCCGGCTCGCCGCGATCACCGGCTCTTCCGGAAAGACCACGACGAAAGAGTTCACCGCGACGATCCTGTCGCGCCGATTCGCGGTCGAGAAGACGCCGGGCAACCAGAACAGTGCGATCGGCTTTCCGATGTCGGTCGTCAACCTCCCGCGAATTCCGGACTGGATGATCGGGGAGATGGGAATGAGCGCGAAGGGGGAATTGTCGCGGCTTTCCCGCGCGTTCGAGCCGGACGTCGCCGCGATCACCAACGTCGCCCCGGCCCACCTCGCGAACTTCGACTCGATCGACGAGCTGGCACAGGCGAAGGCGGAGATCCTCGACGGTCTCCGCCCCGCGGGCACTTTCGTCGCGAACGCCGACGACTCGCGCGTCGCGGCGATCTCCGCGCGCTGGCCCGGCCGCGTCGTGCGATTCGCGCGCTTCGGGAAGGCGGACGTGACCGCGGACCGTTTCGAGAGGATGGAGACGGAGACCCGCTTTCGACTGAGGACTTCCGACGAAGAGGTGGCGATTGCGCTGCCGCTACCCGGCACGCACCAGGCCGTGAACTTCCTCGCGGCATCCGCCGTCGCGATCGCCGCCGGGGCCTCGATCGAAGACTGCGCCGCGGCCGCTCCCGATCTGACCCCGTCTCCCCATCGCGGAGAATTCCGGCGGCACCGCTCGGGTGCGCTCCTCTACGACGACTCGTACAACGCGAACCCGGCCTCGTTGCGCGCGGCGCTCGACACGCTCTCGGGCTTCGCAGCGACTCGACGCATCGCAGTGCTCGGAGACATGCGCGAGCTCGGATCAGACGAGGACATCTGGCACCGCGAGATCGGCAAATACGCCTCCAGCCGGACCGACCGGCTCGTCTGCGTCGGAGAGCTCGCGCGTTACTACGGCGAGGAAGCGGTCGATTGCGGCTTCCCGAAACAGGCGATCACCTACCTCGACTCTCCAGAAGAGGCGGCGCAGCTGCTGGACGGCATGCTCGCGGAAGGCGACGTCGTCCTCTTCAAGGGATCGCGGGCCGTCGGTCTGGACCGCGCGGTGGAAATGCTCGCTCGAGCGGCGACCGAGGCGTAAGTGCTCTACCGCTGGCTCTATCCGCTCGCGAAGGTTTTCCCGGCCTTCAACGTCTTCCGATACATCACGTTCCGCACGGCGATGGCGGCGGTGACGGCGCTCCTGCTCGCGCTCGCGCTCGGCGGCCCGACGATCCGCCTCTTGAAGCGGCTTCAGATCGGGCAGTCCGTGCGCGAAGACGGCCCGCGCTCCCACCTCTCGAAGGCGGGAACCCCGACGATGGGTGGAATCCTGATTCTGCTGTCGGTCCTGCTCGCCACGCTCCTGTGGATGGATCTGACGAACTGGCTGGTGTGGATCGCGCTCGGCACGCTGGTCGGCATCGGCGTCGTGGGGTTCGCGGACGACTTCGTCAAGTTCACACGCCGCCGGAGTCTCGGACTGACCGGCCGCGGAAAGTTGATCCCGCAGTTCCTGGTTGCGTTCGCCGCCGCATGGGCGATCGAGCACTGGGCGGCTCCGGGCACTTTCTCGACGCTCGTCACGTTCCCGTTCTTCAAGCGCCTCGTGATCGATCTCGGCGCGTTCTACATTCCGTTCGTCGCGGCCGTGCTCGTCGGTTCGTCGAATGCCGTCAACCTGACGGACGGCCTGGACGGTCTCGCGATCGGCGCGTTCGGGGTCGCAGCCGGGACGTACGCTCTTCTCTCCTACGTCAGCGGGAACGCGGTGGCGGCGCGATATCTCCAGATCGCGTACGTGCCGCAGGCGGGTGAGCTGTCCATCTTCTGCGGGGCAATGGTCGGCGCCTCCCTGGGATTCCTCTGGTACAACTCGCACCCCGCAGACGTGTTCATGGGAGACGTCGGGGCGCTGCCGCTCGGAGGCGCGCTCGCCGCCGTCGCCGTGATGACCAAACAGGAGATGCTCCTCGCGATCGTCGGCGGCGTCTTCGTGCTCGAAGCGCTCTCGGTAATCGTGCAGGTCGCTTCCTTCCAGTTGACGGGGAAACGCGTCTTTCGTATGGCTCCGCTCCACCATCACTTCGAGCTCGCCGGCTGGCCCGAGTCCCGCGTGATCGTCCGGTTCTGGATCCTCTCGATCCTGTTCGCCGTGCTGGGACTCTCGACGTTGAAGCTGCGATGAGCGCGACGGCTGCGTCTTCCGCGGTCCTGCCGCCGAGAGTGGCGGTTCTCGGTTTCGCGCGCAGCGGTCGGGCGCTCACGGAGGCGCTTCTCGAGCGCGGCGTCGGCGTGACGGTCGTCGACGACCGGCCGCGGAGCGCCTTCGAAGGAACAGCCGGGCTCGAGGAGTCCGGGGTGCGATTCTTCTTCGGGGGGTCTGATCCCCGAAGGGGGTCAGACCCCACCGAAGCGCTCGACGGCGCCGGTTGGCTCGCGCTCTCTCCCGGCGTCCCTCCGACTCACGCGATGGTCGTCGCGGCGCGCCGGCGAGCCGTGCCCGTGCTTTCGGAGCTCGAGATCGCGTGGCGAATCGCGGAGGCGGAGTCCGCGGGGCGCCACCGCTGGGTGGCGGTCACCGGCACGAACGGCAAGTCGACGACGACGGCGTGGATCGCCGAGATCCTGCGCCTGGGATCGAGGCCCGTCGCGCTCGCCGGAAACATCGGCGCGCCGCTTTCGGGGTTCTTGCGCGACCGCGCTCCGCGCGACTTCGTGTGCGAGCTCTCCTCGTTTCAGCTCGAGACCGTCGACCGCTTCCGGCCGGACGTCGCCGTCCTGACGAACGTCACGCCCGACCATCTCGAGCGCTACGCGAGCATGGAGGAATACGCGGCGACGAAGGAACGCATCTTCTCGAACCAGCGCGAGAGCGATTTTGCGGTCGTCAATGCGGACGACCCGGTTGCCAGTCGCGCCCGGCCGCGCGCCCGGCGGGTGCCGTTTTCGCGGCGGGCCCCCGCGGCCGGCGGAACGTGGTGCGAAAAGGGAAGGCTCTTTTCGGAAGCGCGGGGTCCGCGCCGCGACGTCCTGGCCTCGGAACGCCTGTCGCTTCCTGGCGCGCACAACCTGGAGAACGCGCTCGCGGCTCTCGCCGCCGCCGATTGTCTGGAAGCGCCGCCCGCCGCGATCGAGAAGGGGCTGACCGGGTTCCACGGCCTCCCGCACCGCACGGAGCTCGTCCTCGAAGCGGGCGGCGTCGAGTGGGTGAACGACTCCAAGGGAACCAACGTGGACGCCACCGTGAAATCGCTCGAGGGCCGCCGGGAGAAGAGCGTCCTCCTGATCCTCGGAGGACGCGACAAGCGCGGTGACTTCCGTCTTCTCGCGGCGCCGATTGCGCGGACGGCCCGCGTCGTCTTGACGATCGGCGAGGCCGCCCCGAAGATCGAGGAGGCGATCTCGGGATCGGCTCCCGTCGAGAGGTGCGAGAGCATGGAGAAGGCGGTCGCGCGGGCGGCGGAGCTGGCCCGGCCCGGCGATACCGTGCTCCTGTCGCCGGCGTGCGCGTCCTTCGATCAGTACCGGAACTTCGAGGAACGGGGAGCGCACTTTGCCGAACTCGTCCGTCGGCTCACGGGAGAGGGATCTGACCCCCTTCGGGGATCAGACGGGGAGGGATCTGACCCCCTTCGGGGATCAGACCCCAAGCATGGCCCGTAAGCTCGCGACCGACAAGGTCCTGTTCGTGCCGCTCGTCGCGCTGTCGCTGTTCGGCTGCGTGATGATCTACAGCGCCTCCGCGGTTTCGTCGGCCGAGACCTCCGGCAGCCCATACCGTTACCTCGTCAAGCAGTTCGCGGCGCTCGTGGTGGGCGGGATCGTCGCGTTCGTCGTCTCGCGAGCCGACTACCGCATCTTCGCGAGCCCGTGGGTGGTGTACCTGGCTTACGGCGGCGCCTTCCTGCTCTGCGTCTTCGCGCTCCTGCAGCCGCCGATCAACTCCGCCCGTCGCTGGATCCCGGTCGGGCCGGTGATGTTCCAGCCCTCCGAGTTCCTGAAAGTGGCGCTGGTCGTCTTGCTCGCTGCGCAGATCGCGCGCAAGACGCTCGCCTTCGGCGATCCGGAGAAGGCGATCAAGCCGGTGCTCTTCTTTTCGCTCGCCGCCGCCGGAGTGGTCCTGCTCGAGCCCGATCTCGGCACCGCCGCGTGTTACATGATGCTCGGAGGAGTCCTTCTCTGGATCGCCGGAGTCCGCGCAAAGCTCTTCCTGATGTTGGGCGCCGGCGCGCTGCCGCTCGTCATCGCGGCCGCGTTCGCAGCGAGCTACCGTCGGGCGCGCGTCCTCTCTTTCCTGCGGCCGGAAGCCGACCCGCTCGGCGCCGGTTTCCAGGCTCTCCAGTCGCTGATCGCCGTCGGAGCAGGAGGCCTCTTCGGCAACGGGCTCGGCGCGAGCCGGCAGAAGCTCTTCTTCCTGCCGTACCCCCACACCGACTTCATCTTCGCGATCGTGGGCGAAGAGCTCGGCTTCATCGGGTCGGTCGGCGTGATTGCGTGCTTCGCCGTGATCGCGTGGCGCGGCTTTCGCGCGGCGCGCCGGGCGCCCGACGCCTTCGGCGGCCTTCTCGCGGCGGGGGCGACCGCGATGCTCGTCGTGCAGGCGGCGGTGAACGTCAGCGTCGTGCTCGCGATCATGCCGACGAAGGGGATTCCGCTGCCGTTCGTCTCGTACGGCGGGTCTTCTCTCGTCGCGTCATGGCTGGCGGCCGGGTTGATCCTGAACGTGTCCCAGCACGAAGTGGAAACTCGTGAGACGTGAGGCGAAGGAAGGTGCGTACGTGATCGCGGCGGGCGGAACGGGCGGGCACATCTTTCCCGCGATTGCCCTCGCGCGCGAGATTCGCGCCCGCCGGCCCGAGGCGGAAATTCTTTTCGTGGGAAGCCGGCACGGCCTCGAGGCGAAGCTCGTCCCCCAGGCCGGGTTTTCGCT
>DASWCZ010000087.1:0-23943 GCA_036395755.1 Thermoanaerobaculia bacterium | reverse complement strand
CACAGGGACGACGCCCTGATCTCGCGGCGCCTGGTCGAAATTCCGACGGACCTGGCGATTCCCTTCGAGCCGGACGCGTTCCGCTGCTCGACTGCCGACGCGCCGAAGTTGAGAGAGCTCTTCGTTGAGCTCGAGTTCCACTCTCTGGCCGCCGAGATCCACGACGAAGCGGCGGTGGCGCCGGAGATCTCCGCGTTCCGGCGCCGGCCTGGAGAGCCTTTTGCGCTCGACGCTTCGCGGCCGCTCGGAGTCGCGCTTCTCCGGGCGAAGGAAACGGTTCTCCTCGCCGTCTCCGACGGAGCGAACGTCGAGATCGCCGAGGAATCCCGGGGGGAGATCGCGGCCCGCTGGCGCGCGCTCGACGGTCCGGGCCGTCCCGTCACGATCGCGGACGCCAAGCCGCTCGATGAGCTCCTCGCGCGCGAGGGGGGAGCCGTCGCCGCGGACGTCTTCGACGTCTGCCTGGCGCAGTACGTCCTTGCCCCGGGAGTCGGCAGCTCCGAGTTCGAGGTGATGGCCTTTCAGCGCCTCGGCCAGAAGGTCACCCCGAACAAAGAAGCCGGGATCGTGTCCTGCGCGCTGCCGGAGGGATACGCCGTCGAGACCGCCGACCGCTGGCTGGGCGAACGGGCGTCCGGCACCCTCGAGCTCGCCCGCCGCCTGCGACCGGAGATGGAGAAGCGGCCGGCGCTCGAGAAGATCTATCGCGACATCGAGCGCCCGCTGACACCGGTGCTCGCTCGGATGGAGCTCGCCGGGATCGCGGTGGACATTCCATACCTCGCCGAGATGTCTTCGCGCATGGAGCGGGACCTGCGCGCGCTCGAAGAGCGGATCTGGCAGGAGGCGGGGGAAGAGTTCAACGTCAACTCCCCGGTGAAGCTCGGCCAGATCCTCTTCGAGAAGATGAAGTACCCGGTCGGCCGGAAGACCGCGAAGACGCGCGTGTCCTCGACGGGCGTCGAGGTCTTAAACGAGCTCGCCGAGCAGGGGTTCCCGATCGCGCGGATGGTCATCGAATACCGGGAGATCGCGAAGCTGAAGGGCACCTACGTCGACGCCCTTCCGCAGCTCGCCGACGAGAATTCGCGCGTCCATTCCTCCTTCCACCAGACCGTCGCGGCGACGGGTCGGCTCTCCTCGTCCGATCCGAACCTGCAGAACATCCCCATCCGCACCGCCGCGGGCCGCGAGATCCGCCGGGCGTTCGTCGCGCCTTCCGGCAGCAAACTGATCGTCGCCGACTACTCGCAGATCGAGCTGCGGATCCTCGCGCACCTCTCGGGCGACCAGAACCTGATCGCGGCGTTCGAGCGCGGCGACGACATCCACCGAGCGACCGCGGCGAAGATCTTCGGCGTCACTCCCGACTTGGTCAGCCAGGAAATGCGCTTCGCGGCGAAGCGGATCAACTTCGCTCTCCTCTACGGCATGGCGGCCTACACGCTCGGAAAGGATCTCGGCGTCCCGACCGCGGAGGCGAAGAGCTACATCGAGTCTTACTTTGCGCAGTTCCCGGCGGTGCGGGGGACTCTGGACGGGATCCTCGAAGAGGCGCGCTCGACGAAGGAGGTGACGACCCTCTTCGGCCGCGTTCGTCCGATCCCGGACATCCATGCGTCCAACGGGATGGTCCGCGGCAACGCCGAGCGCATGGCGTTGAATGCGCCCTTCCAGGGCTCGGCGGCGGACATCATCAAGATCGCGATGGTTCGCCTCGATCGCGCGCTCGAAGAGTCGGGCTCGCGCGCGCGCATGCTCCTCCAGGTCCACGACGAGCTCGTTCTCGAGGCTCCCGCCGGCGAGGTTCTCGATGTTTCGGACCTCGTGCGCCGGGTGATGGAGGAAGCGGCGCAACTCAAGGTCGATCTCGCCGTCGAGCTGGGATCCGGGGACAACTGGCTGCAGGCGAAGTGACCTGCGTCACATTTCGCTATACTTCGCGCTCATCTCGATGAATCGGCGGCTTTTCTCTCTCCTGGCGTTTGCGGTCGTCCTCACGCTCACGGCGGGGATCGGACGCGGCCAGAAGCGCGACGTCTCGCCCACGCCCGTGCCGACTCCTCCGCCGCCGGAAGCGGCCCCTGCCCCGGCGCCGCCTCCCGAGCCCACTCCGGCCCCGCCGACCGCTTTGCCGGCCGTTCCGACCAGCGCGGTTCCTCCCGCCGCTGCCACTCCCACGCCGCCGGCTGCCGCCGTCACGCCGACTTCTCCTCCGGCCATGCGAATCACGGACTCCGCGGTCGTCGCCATCCTCCAGGCGCCGGCGGAGAACCCTTTCGGCATCACCGCCGAGGTCCCGGCGGCGCTGCCGCCGAAGCTGAACTTTGCTCAATCGATCGTCCCCGCCGCGCAGTACGTCTCGGCGCGGGTCGACGCGGCGGGCAAACCGATGGGGCTGAAGCCGGAGCGCGACCCGATTCCCTCGCTCTCGGGCGAAGCCCAGAAGTCGCTCGCCCGATGGACGTTCGAACCGGCGCGACGCGGCTCCGAGAACGTCGAGACCTGGGCGGCCCTGAGACTGGACCTCCAGGTCGAGATCGACGCGCCGCGCTCGGTTCAGGCCAACCTCGTTCCGGTTACGCCTTCGACCGCGATTCCCCGCCCGCTCTCCTGGCCGTCCGACGAGACCTGGCTGGAGACCCGCAAGGGGCCGGCCCCTGCCGGGGGCGTGGCGATCGATGCCGTGGACTCGCCGCCCATGCCGAAGAAAACGCCCTGGACGGCCGACTCCTACAGGGGACCGTTTTCCGCCAGGTTCTGGGTCAAGGTGAGATCGAACGGCTCGGTCGAGAAGGCGATCCCGCTCGAAGCAACCGATCCAATTCTTCTCGGGTACCTGCGCCACGCGATGTCCACCTGGACGTTCCGACCCGCTCAGGCGCACGGCATGCCCGTCGACTCCTGGAACGAGCTGTCCCTCTCGGGTAACGTCACCTACAAGGTGGCGCTGAAGCAGATCGCCTCGCTGCGAAGGAGCCTGGCCGGCTCGTAGTCTGCTCGGAGACCGGATCCCTCCCGCACCGGCGCAACGCCTGCGCGCCGGATTCGCCAGCGAGCTCGTTCGCGCCCGGCTTCACCGCGGTCTCCTCGCGCGGATCCTGTCGTCGCTGGCCCGTGCGGATGCGATCGTCTTCGGCCGGAGCGTGTTCCTGTCCCCGGGGGTGGCGGCACTGGTCTTTTCGGATGACCCCGAGGGCGCGCGCCTTCTCGCCCACGAATTGACGCACGTGCGGCAATACGGCCGCTCCGGCTCGGCCATCTTTCTCGGAAGGTACGTCGGAGAGTACCTGGGACGCCGCCTCGCAGGCGCGCGACACGCGCAGGCCTACCGGGAGCTCTCTTTCGAGCGCGAGGCGGAAGAGGCCCGGCTGGCTTTGGGAAGAACCTCGGACGTCGACGATCGCTCGACCGGGTCCGGCTAGGACGGAGCGGCCTGGCGGCGGTCCGACTACTTCGGGAGGATTTCCCTCCGGTCGCCGACCCGCCGGGTGACCTTCTCGGCGTCTAAGTACTCCAGGAGCGGGATCGCGAGCTTGCGGGAGAGCCCGAACATCTCCTTGAACTCGGCGATCTCGACGGCGGACTTGCCGGAGGCCCGCAGGCGCGAGACGACGCCGTCGACCGCCTCGCGCGCGATCAGCCATCCTCCCGGGAGGCGGACGATCGCTCCCCGTTTGACGAGGTAGCCGATCAATCCCTCGACGACCTTCTGGCGGTGCTGCACCACCTGCGTGACTTCGACGGGCGAGGGAGGCGACAGGCCGCGCTCGCGGAACACGTCCGCGATCCGTAGGGAGAGCTCGCGCTCTCGACCGACCAGGTCGTCGCGGCCGGGAGCGCGCGCTTCGTCGCCGACCGCCGCGAACGCGCCGCGCTCGACGAGAGCCGCCTCGACCGCCTCCAACCAGGGAGGGTCGGCCGTGGGAAGCAGGCGCGACAGGAGCGTGCGCCGAGGCATCCCCACCGCGCCGGTTCCCGATTCGAGATAAACCGAGATCTCGCGCCGAGCCTTCTCGACGAGAGCGCCGAGGGTCCGGTCGGACAGGTACCGTTCGGGAGACCGCCGCAGGACGTGGACGCGGCCACCCTCCCGAGACGCCGCGAGCGCCGATCGCACCTGCGCAGCCGGCACCCCCGCGCGCGGAGCGAGCTCGTCTTCCGAGGCGCCGCCTTCGCGGGCCTGCTCGATCCAGAGCTCCAGCTTCTCTCCGAGCGATCCGCTTTCGAGACGGTCCAGCAGGTCGTGCACTTCGGACGACCGCCGCCGTCCGAGAGGCGGCGAAAGCGGGTCGAGGACGATCCCGCCGCCGATCGTCGTGACCGGAGACAGGCGCCGCAGGACGAAGCGGTCGCCCGGGACGGACGCGACCGGCGAGGAGAGGCGGAGCTGCGCCCGCGCCGATCTGCCCGGCTCGATCGAGCCGCCTTCCAGGACACGAACGAGAGCCCGCGCCTCCGAAGAAAAGTGGTGAAACGAGAGGCGGTCGCCGCTCGCTACGGGCGGCGACGTGCCCAGGAGATCGATGCGGACGGTCAAGAGCGCGCTCGTCGCGAAGGCGCCCGGGGTCGTCAGCATCTGGCCGCGCTTCAAATCCGACAGCTCGACTCCCGCCAGGTTCGCGCTCACCCGCTCGCCCGCGCGCGCCTCGGCGGTCTCGCGGCCGTGCACCTCGAGCCGGCGGACGCGGACGGTTCGTCGCCGCGGAAGGAGGTCGAGCTTCTGTTCACGCGAGATCGTTCCGGAGACGAGGCTGCCGGTCACGACCGGCCCGAAGCCCGCGATCGAGAACGCGCGGTCGATCGGAAGTCGAACGCCGCGCGACTCCCGTTCGGCTTCGGCGTCACGACCGGCGAGCCGGACGATCGCGCGCTTCAGCTCCTCGAGCCCTTCGCCCGTGCGCGCGGAGACCGGTACGATCTCGGCGTCCTCGAGAGCGGACCCACGCGCCATCTCCCGGACGTCCGACGCAGTAATCGCGACGAGCTCGGGCGCGACGCGGTCCGTCTTCGTCACGGCGACGACGCCGCGGCGGATCCCGAGCATTCGAACGATCTCGAAATGCTCGCGCGTCTGCGGCATGACGGACTCGTCGGCCGCGACGACGAGAAGCACCGCATCGATCCCGCCGGCTCCCGCCAGCATGTTTCGAACGAATCGCTCGTGACCCGGAACGTCGACGAAGGAGACGCGGACGCCTTCCCACTCCGCGTGCGCGAACCCGAGGTCGATCGTGATGCCGCGCCGCTTCTCCTCGGGCAGCCGGTCGGTGTCGATGCCGGTCAGCGCGCGAACGAGAGCGGTCTTGCCGTGATCGATGTGACCGGCGGTGCCGACGAGGAAGCGATCCACGGCGGAAGGCTACAGCGATGGTAGCCTTTTCCGCATGCGCGCCGCGATCGAGAGCGACTTGAAGCAGGCGCTCAAGGCCGGCGAGAAACGGCGGGTCGCGACTCTGCGGCTGCTGCTCTCGGCGTTCCAGAACGAGAGGATCCACGCGGGTCGTGAGCTGACCGACGAAGAGTCGCAGGCGGTCGTCCGGCGAGCGGTCAAACAGCGCCGCGAGGCGATCGAGCAATACACCCGCGGCAACCGCGAGGATCTCGCGCGCGGCGAGGGCGAGGAGCTCGCGATCCTCGAGGCATACCTACCCGCGGGCTTGACTGAAGAGGAAGTCGAGGCGGCGATCCGCGACATCATCCGGGAGAAGGGGTATTCCACAGCGCGTGACGCCGGGCTCGTAATGAAAGACCTGATGGCTCTTCATCGCGGGCGCGTGAACGGCAAACGCGCGCAGGAGATCGCGCGCCGGCTGCTCCAGTGAGCGCGCATTCGGAGAATTCGCCGGGGCGCCCCAAGGTCCACGAGGTCGAGATCAAGCTTCCCGTTGCCGATCTCGCGAGCGTCCGGGAGAGACTGCGCGCGAGCGGAGCCCGGCTCGTCTCACCGCTCCACTTCGAGTCGAACGACCTCTATGACGACGACGAGGGAACGCTCGCGAAGGCCGGCTGCGTGCTGCGGATCCGCAGGACGAGCGCCGGCGGCGCGGTCCTGACGTTCAAGGGGCCCGCGCGTTTCCACGCGGGAACGAGGACCCGGGAAGAGCGCGAGACGGAGGTCTCCAATCCGTCCGAGCTGGAGCGCATCCTGGAGGCTCTCGGCCGGCGGCCGCGCTTCCGCTACGAGAAGCGACGGGAAGAGTGGTCGCTCGACCAATGCGTGATCGCGCTCGACGAGACCCCGATCGGATCGTTTGTCGAGGTCGAGGGGGATCCCGCCGCCATCCGCCGCGTGGTGTACGAGCTCGCCTTCGACGCGTCGGAATCCCTGCCGTACTCGTATCCCGAGCTCTACGCCCGACGGAGGCGGGAGGACCGCTCGCTCCCGCCCGACATGGTCTTTGCGAGCGCCGCCGGCCTTCCCGGAACGAACCGTTGAAAGCGATGCTCCTCGCGGCCGGACGCGGAACGCGGTTCAAGCCGGTCACGGACGCCATCCCCAAGGCGCTCTTCCCGTTTTGCAACGTCCCGCTTCTGCGAACGCACCTCGCCCGGCTCCGCATGGCGGGCGTGTCGGAGGTGGGTATCAACGTCCATCACCTGCCGGACGCGATGCGCGAGAGCATTCGAGCTCTCCCGCCCGGCTCTCCGAAAACCCGGCTTTTCTACGAGCCGGAAATCCTCGGGACCGCCGGCGCGCTTCGAAACGCGGCGGACTTTCTCTCCGGAGAGGATTTCGTGCTCGTCAACGTCGACGCCGCTCTCGAGCCGGACTTCCCGGGTCTCCTGTCGCGCCATCGCCAGACCGGGCGCGCCGTCACTCTCCTCGTCACGGAGAACAACGAGCCGGCGCGATTCACACCGCTCGCGGCGGAGGGAGACTGCATCGTGTCGTTCGGAAAACGTTCCTCCTGGCCTCTCGTCTACACCGGTGTCAGCGTTCTTTCTCCCCGCGTTCTTTCCCGGATTCCAGCCGGAGAAAGGTCGCTCGTCGCCGACCTCTGGCAGCCCCTCTTGGACGCAGGAGAAGAGATCGGATGGCTCCTGCACGACGGACCCTTCTCCGACCTCGGCACGCCGCGAGACTTTCTTCGCGCGACGCGCCAGGCGCTCACGCGCGGCGGACCATTTCCTCCTGAAGGCGGCTCGTTCGATGCGCCGACGCGCATTCTTTCCAAGATTCCCCTCCGAGGGTTCGACGGTGTCTCGACGGTCGTTGGCCAGGCTTCCATCGGACAGGGCGCGCGGCTGATCGAGAGCGTCGTCTGGGACGGCGTCGAGATCGGCGCCGGCGTGGATCTCAAGGACTGCGTCGCCGCAGGCGGGCGAGTGCCTGCGGGCGCGGCGTTCCGCGACGCCGTTCTCTGGGCTGCGCCGAAGGAAACGGTGACGGCCTATCCGCTGTCGGCAGGCGCCTGACCTTCTCACCTCCTCCAGCTCTTCTCGCCGCGGACGTAGTAAAGGGTGTGGATCTTCGCGGTCCTTCCGAACACCCGAACGACCGCCATGCGGTCGCGGCCATCCCAGAGATAGATCGAGCCCGGCGTACTCTCGCCGACGGGCGAGAAGGAGCAGAGATCGGAGTTGTTGAAGCGGATCGGATCGTCCAGGCGATCGAGCTGGCGGCCGGGAGTCGCCGGATCGGGAACCGGGGAGTCCCTCAGGATTCCGGGCCGCACGTCCCCTCGGAGCCAGGGTACCGCGAGGCCGAGCGATCGGTCGACGCCGGACGCGATTTCCGAAGTGCGCACGCCATTTCCGTTTCCGTCGCGGTAGAGCGCCCATTCGTAGCGCCCTCCGTCGTTCCGAAACTTCAAGGCGACGGCGACCCCTTTGGTCAGCGCGTAGGTGCGGGCCCGAAAGAACGCAGCCGCGAGCTCCGCGGCGGCCGAGCGGATCGCCAGAGAAGCCTGAAGCTGAAAGGCGCCGGCGGCCGTTGCCGTCACGAGCGCGGCGCAGAGCGCGAGAACCACGACGAGCTCGAGCGACGAGAATCCGCGGCGCAAGGAAGGCCCGGGACCGCTTGCGCGGACCCGGGCGGGCACGATCGTCACCGTCCCTTGCCCGCGGGGACGGAAGCCGGAGCGGACTTGGGAGCGGGCTTGTTTTTGGCGGGAGCGGGGCCTTCCCGTTTCCGGGAAGATCCCAGGCGGACCTTTGCGGCGAGTGTGGTGGGGCCGCTCACGGCGACGTAGGGCTTCAGGGTCAGAAACATCTTTTCGCCGATCCCCTTGACCTCCATCAGGTCCTCGGGCCGGACGAATGGTCCATGGGACTTGCGGTAATCGAGAACGCGCCCCGCGACCTTCTCCCCGATCCGCGGGAGAAGCGCGATCTGAGTCGCAGAGGCCTGGTTGATGTTGACCTTTCCCCCGGCCGCGGGCGCGCCCGACGTGTCCGCTGTCAAACCGGCGGCGGAAGAAAGGAGAAAGAGAGCTGCGAGAAGCGGGCCCCGCAATCTGCGGTGACCCGTACCATTCGCGGAAGGTGAGCGTTCCAGAGATCGAGTCGTCATTCGAAAACTCCTTTGCGGTTTCGGGATCGGTGGGCGAGAGAGTCTTTCGGGTCTTCGTCCTCATCGAGCTTTCGCGATCAGGCGTTCTCCATTGGCACCTCCTGGGTTTCTTTCGCGCGGGAGCCATCGCGAGAAGCGTGCCGCGCGTCGCGCCTCGCGGAACCTCTGTGCCGGAAGGCTTTCGCGAGAGTGCGGGCGGGGAGCGCGGCGGATTGCCAGGAAAGAAAACTGTCGGGTCGGTCGAGCAGAGCGAGCGGAATTCCCTTACCCGGAAGGACTCGCACGCGAGGAAAGAGAGATTGCCACCCGACCGGAGTTTTGGCGGGGCTGGTCCGCGGCGCCGATAGACTCCGTCCCGTGATGGGCCGGGAGATCGTCGTCGGCGTATCGGGGGCCTCAGGCGCCTCGTTGCCCCGCCGGTTCGTGGAGCTCGCATCCCGCGCGCGCGGCGTATCGAACCTTCACCTTCTGTTTTCCGAGTCGAGTCTCATCGTGGCGGCGAGCGAGCTCGATCCCTCGATCGGCTCGGCAACAGACTGGGTCGCGCGCCTCGATCTGCCCCGTGACGCCGCGCGAAGAATCGTTCTCCATCCGAACGACGACGTCGGCGCTTCGATTGCCTCCGGGTCCTATCCCGTCGCGGGCATGGCCGTCATTCCGTGCAGCGCCGGGACGCTGGGTGCAATCGCCAACGGCATTTCCCGCGACCTCCTCCAGCGCGCCGCCGACGTGTGCCTGAAGGAGCGCAGACCGCTCGTTCTCGCGTTCCGCGAGTCTCCTTACTCGCTCATTCACGTCGAGAACATGCGGCGCGTGACGCTCGCGGGCGCGATCGTCGCGCCTCCGTCGCCAGCCTTCTACGTGAGCGACCCTTCGATGGCCCGGTTCCTCGACGCGTGGTGCGGCCGCATCGCGATGCTCCTCGGCCTCGAGCTCCCGGGAGAGCGCTTCCGCTGGACCGGAACGGGCACGCGACCGTCGACGCGGCGCCGGCCGCGATGAACCGGCCGCCCGGAGTTGCGCGTCCGCTCCGGACGACTCTCGAGATGATCAAGTTCTCACATACCATCTTTGCGCTTCCGTTCGCCGTCCTCTCGGCCGTGCTCGCCGCCGGCGGCTGGCCGGCCTGGCCCACGCTCGCCAAAATCCTCGTCGCCATGATCGGCGCCCGCAGCGCCGCGTTGGCGCACAACCGGCTCGCCGATCGGGAGATCGACGCGGCCAACCCCCGGACGGAGTCGCGCGCTCTTCCCTCCGGTGCCCTTTCGGTGACGTACGTGCGCGTTTTCCTCGTCGTCTCGGTTGTGGTCTTTCTCGCCGCGGCCGCGAGCTTGAACCGGCTGACTCTCCTTCTCTCCCCGGTGGCGCTCGCGCTCCTCTTCGTCTATGCGTACGCGAAGCGCGTGACGTCTCTCTCGCACGTGCTCCTCGGTCTCTGTCTCGCCATGGCGCCCGTCGGTGCCTGGATCGCCGTCCGGGGAAACCTTGAAATGCTCCCGCTGCTGCTCGGTCTTGCCGTCCTGTTCTGGACCGCGGGCTTCGACATCATTTACGCGCTCCAGGACGAGGAGCACGACCGCCGATCGGGCCTCCGCTCGATCCCGGCGCGGGTCGGATCGGGCGGGGCGCTCGTCATCTCCGCGCTGTTTCACGCGGTCATGGTGGTTCTCCTGATCGCGGTCTGGCGGGTCTCGGGAGGCGGTCGCCTCTTCGCGCTCGGCATCGCCGCCACCGCGGCGGCCCTCGTGTACCAGCATGCAATCGTCCGCCCGCGCGATCTCTCGCGCGTCAACGCCGCCTTCTTCACGGCGAACGGGTTCGTCTCCATCGCTCTCGCGGTGTGCGGGATTGCCGACGTGCTCGCCCGGTAGCTGCTCTAGAATCCGCGCCGATGCCGATCCCGTCCGAAGGCGATCTGACTCTCCGTCACGTGGCTGTCGATGGGCCGATCGGCGTGGGCAAGACTTCGCTCTGCGACATGCTCACCCGCCGCTTCCACGGCACGAAGGTGCTCGAGGATGTCGACAATCCCTTCTTGAGCGAGTTCTACAAGAGGAAAAAAGGGGCGGCGTTTCAGACGCAGCTCTTTTTTCTGCTCTCGCGCTACCAGCAACAGAGAGAGATCGCCCAGATCGATCTGTTCACGACGCTCGTGGTGGCGGACTACCACTTCCCCAAGGACAAGATCTTCGCGTACCTGAACCTCGACGACTCCGAGCTCCTGATCTACGACCGCCTCTACTCGCTCCTCTCCGAATCGGTGGCGAAGCCGGACCTCGTGATCTTCCTGCAGGGGTCGCTTGAGACTTGCATGAGGCGGATCAAGAAGGCCTCGCGGGGATTCGAAAAGGGGATCACGCCCGAGTACGTCGCGCAGTTGATCGAGGCTTACAACTATTACTTCTACCACTACGACGAGACGCCGCTCTTAGTCGTCGACACGAACGAGATCGATTTCGTCAACCGGCCCGCCGACTTCGACGATCTGGTCGCGCAGATCCGCCGCGCCAAAAAGGGAATGCAGTACTACATTCCGGCGGCGAGCGGGTAAGAGTCAGCGGGGTCAGGTCTTCACGGGCAGCCGCTGCTGGCCGCAGGGAGGGGTCAGGTCTCCACTTGCCACTTTGCAACGCAAAGTGGCAAGCCATCTGGACTTGACGGGCGCGAGGTTGTTCGTGAATACCTGACCCCGCTATACTTTGTCGCACGCCCTTATCGGCGGCGATCCCGGTTTTCGGGACGTCGACCGAGAGGAAAGGAGCGCGACATGCCGGCTCTCTCGGAAACTTCCCCCCTGACGATCCCCCTCCTGGTTGCGGCAAAAGGCGGGGAGAAGATCGCGATGCTGACGGCGTACGACGCCCCTTCGGCGGCGCTCCTCGATGCCGCCGGCGTCGACGTTCTTCTCGTCGGCGACTCCGTCGAAATGGCGGTTTACGGGGAACCCAACACGCTCTCGGCGACGATGGACTCGATGGTCCGGCACTCGCGGGCGGTCTCCCGTTCCGTGAAGCGCGCGGTCGTCGTCGGCGACATGCCGTTTCTCTCCTACCAGACGGACACCGGGCGCGCCGTCGAGAACGCCGGCCGCTTCCTCGCGGAGGGCGGGTGCGCGGCCGTCAAGCTCGAAGGGGGGGTTCGCAGCCTCCCCGCGATCGAGGCAATCCTCGCCGCCGACATCCCGGTGATGGGTCACGTCGGGCTGACGCCGCAGTCGTTCCACAAGCTGGGGGGCTTCAAGGTCCAGGGGCGCGAGCCGGGGAGCGCTCGGGAGATCCGCGAAGATGCGAAGGCGCTCGCCGACGCGGGGTGCTTCGCCGTCGTGCTCGAGTGCGTGCCCGCGCCGCTGGCGGCGGAGATCACACACGAGATCGCGGTTCCCACGATCGGAATCGGCGCCGGAGCGGACTGCGACGGCCAGGTCCTCGTCTTTCACGACGTGATGGGCCTGACCCGGGATCTGCGCCCGCGCTTCGTCCGGCGCTACGCGGACCTCTCGACCGTCATCCAGGAGGCCGCGAAAGCCTTCACGAGAGACGTGAAGAGCGGCAGCTTCCCGAGCGCGGAAGAGTCGTTCGCGGGCGGCAAGACGGCGCTGCGGCGGGTGTTCTAGCGACCCCAGGCGGTCGCGATGGAGACGGTCCGCGAAGTTCCACCCCTGCGCGACCGGGTCCGCCGGGCGCGCGCTTCGGGCAGAACGATCGGCTTCGTGCCGACGATGGGCGCGCTACACGAGGGACATCTCTCGCTCGTGCGGCTCGCGCGACAGGAGTCGGCGTTCTCCGTCGTCTCGATCTTCGTCAACCCACTGCAGTTCGGGGCGAACGAGGACTTCTCCCGCTATCCCCGGAAAGAGGGGGACGACGCCGCCGCGCTCGCGCGGGAGGGCGTGGACGTCCTTTATCTGCCGAACCCGGCCGCGATGTACCCGGGGGATTTCTCGACCTCGGTCGAAGTCCGCGGCGTCTCCGAGGGAGGCGAAGCCGGAATCCGGCCGGGTCACTTCCGCGGAGTCTCGACGGTCGTCGCGAAGCTCTTTCTCCAGGTCGCGCCGGACGTCGCCGTCTTCGGCCAGAAAGATCTCCAGCAGGCGTCGGTCGTTCGCCGGATGATCCGGGATCTCGACTTTCCCATCCGCCTGGTCGTCGGCCCGACGGTGCGGGAGCCGGACGGTCTCGCGATGTCCTCACGCAACGGGTATCTCTCGCCCGACGACCGACGGCTCGCCGCCGCGTTTCCTCGAGCGCTCTTCGAGGGCCGCGACCGGGCCGCCCGGGGAGAGCGCGACGCAGCGAACCTGACGGAGAGCGTCCGGCGCGAGCTCGAGGCCGCGGGCCTCCCTCCCGACTACGTCGACGCGGTCGATCCGGAAACGATGGCACCCGTCGAAGTCGCTGCGCCCGGAACCGCGCTCGTCGCGGCCGTGCGGATCGGGAAGACCCGGCTGATCGACAACGTCCCCGTTCCTTGACGGCGCGCGCCCGAAGCGACAGGATCAGCGCGTGGCGACCGAAGTTTCTTTCGAGGGTCCCTCGGCTGGGACCGCTCCCGATGCATTCGTCCTTGGCGGCCGGACCTTCACCTCCCGCCTGATCATCGGGACCGGCAAGTACCCGACGTTCGAGCAGATGAAGGAGGCCCACCGGGAGTCGGGCGCGGAGATCGTCACGGTTGCCGTGCGCCGGATCAACCTCGACCGAACGCGCGAATCGATGCTCGATTACATCCCACCGGAAATGACTCTCCTTCCGAATACGGCCGGCTGCTACAACGCGGACGATGCGGTGCGCACGGCGCGCCTCGCGCGCGAGGTGGGGCTGTCCCACTGGATCAAGCTGGAAGTTCTCGGCGACGAGCGCACGCTCTGGCCCGACAACGCCGCCCTGCTCGAAGCGACCCGGACGCTCGTGCGCGACGGTTTCGTCGTGTTCCCCTACACCTCCGACGATCCGGTCGTCTGCCGGAGGCTCGAGGAGGAAGGCGCCGCCGCGGTGATGCCGCTCGGAGCGCCGATCGGCTCCGGGCTGGGGATCCAGAACTCGAACAACATCTCGATCATCATTGAGCAGGCGAAGGTCCCGGTCATCGTCGACGCCGGCGTCGGCACCGCATCGGACGCCTGCATCGCGATGGAGCTCGGCGCGGCCGGCGTCCTCATGAATACCGGCATCGCGGGGGCCGCGGAGCCGGTTCGAATGGCGCGTGCGATGCGCCGGGCGGTCGCCGCCGGACGGGACGCGTTTCTCGCAGGGCGGATTCCGCGCAAGCGCTACGCGACCGCGTCGTCGCCCCTGGAGGGTCGGCCGGGAAGCTGACAGGGCGCGCCCGCCGGCATGCGGTGGATTTCGCACATCCTCCGACCTTGGTCGTACGACCCGGCCACGGAAGAAACTCCTTGCAATGCCGTTCGAGCGCGTGCTACTTTGCGCCAGCTTTTAGGAAAACCCCGCACACCCGGCGCCATCACTATGTTTTCTCATCCCCCATCCGTTCGCCCTTGCGGGGAGGCGTATGCGCGCTCGAAAGGGGGTTGGTCCTAGAGAGATCATCGTCCCGGCTGCTGCCGGGTTTCGCGACTCGTTGTTTCGAATTTTATTGATGTGAAGCGCGAGAGCGCTTCCGAAGAGGGTAATACCCAGGAGATCGGCAAAGTCAAATGATGCAGCAATACACCGACAAGAACCTCACCTGTGTGGATTGCGGTTCGACGTTTCTGTTTTCGGCGGACGATCAGGAGTTCTACGCTCGCAAGGGTTTCACCAACGAGCCGAAGCGGTGCAAATTGTGCCGCGACAAGCGCAAGTCGGCCGCGGGTGAGGGCCGGGAGCGGACGCTCTACGACGTCACCTGCGACGGCTGTGGAAAGCAGACGCAGGTTCCCTTCAATCCGACCAACGGCAAGCCCGTTTACTGCCGCGAGTGCTACTCGGCCCGGCGGGCGCAGGCTTACTGAGTTCGGTTCCATCTGACGAACGAAGCCCCGGCGACGCCGGGGCTTTTTTCTTGCTATCTTCCCGCCGTCTTGAAGCCCGTTCGCTCCGGCCCCGGACTCCTCGAAGCGATCGGATCGACGCCCCACGCGGAGCTCTCACGGTTTTCCGCCGGCGCGGCGCGAATCTTCGCCAAGCTCGAATTCCTGAACCCGGGGGGCAGCGTCAAGGACCGCATCGCGCGGTCCATGATCGAGGACGCGGAGGCGCGCGGCGTCCTCTCGCCAGGCGGAACGATCGTCGAGCCCACCTCCGGGAACACCGGGGTCTCTCTCGCGATGATCGCCGCGGTGAAGGGATACCACTGCATCGTGGTCATGCCGGAAGGCTATGGCCGCGTCAAAGCGAAGCTGATGGAGGCTCTCGGGGCGGAAGTGGTCCGCACCTCAGCCGGCGAGATGATGAGCGGAGCGATCCGCCGGGCCGAGCAGATCGCTCGGGAGACTGGAGCATTCCTTCCGAACCAGTTCGCGAACCCGATCAACCCGCTCACGCACTACGAGACGACGGCGCCCGAGATCTGGGTGGAGCTCGGCGAGTCGATCGACGCGTTCGTCGCCGGCGTCGGCACGACCGGCACGTTCACCGGAGTCGCGCGCTTTCTCCGGGAGCGCCTCCCGAAAGTCCTGCGCGTCGCGGCCGAGCCTCAAGGCTCGATCCTGGGGGGCGGCGAGCAGGGTCCGCACCAGGTCGAGGGCATCGGCCTCTCCTTTTTTCCGCCGATCCTCGATCGAAGCGTGATCGACGAGGTCCTCCTCGTCTCCGACGCCGAGGCGTTCGAGACGTGCCGCGTGCTCGCTCGGGAGGAGGGATTGCTCGTAGGCGGGTCGTCCGGCGTCGCGGCGGCGGCGGCGCTCCGGATCGCCCGCCGGCTCGGCCCCGGAAGGACGGTCGTCACCGTGTTCCCCGATGGCGCCGAACGGTATCCGGAGCAAGGAATCTTTCAGCCGCCGCGCTGACTATTTTCGCACGAGGTCAAAACTATGGGCTTCTCGACTGACGCGATCCACGCAGGCAACGCCCCGGATCCCCGGACCGGAGCCGTCGCCGTCCCCATCTACCAGACGTCTACCTACGTGCAGGAAGCGCTCGGGAAGCACAAGGGCTATGAGTACGCGCGCACGCAGAACCCGACGCGGGCGGCTCTCGAGGAGAACCTCGCGGTGCTCGAAGGCGGCGCCGGGGCGTGCGCCTTCGCATCCGGGATGGCGGCGATCACCGCCGTGTCGACGTTCGTGAAGGCGGGCGAGCACGCCGTCTGCTCCAATCTGACCTACGGCGGGACCTACCGCTATTTCACGAAGATCCAGGCGCGATACGGCGTCGAGTTCACGTTCGTGGACACCGCGGACGCCGAAGCCGTGCGCGGCGCGATGCGCGCGAACACCAAGCTGCTTCACCTCGAGACCCCCACGAATCCGATGATGACCCTGTGCGACATTCCACTGCTGGCGCAGATCGCGCACGAGCGCGGCGCGCTCGTCGTCGTGGACAACACGTTCGCGTCGCCGTATCTCCAGAGGCCGCTCGACCTCGGAGCGGACTTCGCCGTCCACTCGACGACGAAATTTCTGAACGGGCATTCCGATTCGGTCGGCGGCGTCGCGGTGGCGAAGGACCCGGCTCACCTCGAGTGGCTCGCCTTCGTTCAGAACAGCTCCGGGGCGATCCTCTCTCCATTCGACTCGTGGCTCGTTCTCCGCGGCATCAAGACGCTCGTCGTCCGGATGGAGCGGCACGAGACGAACGCCCGGGAGATCGCGAGATATCTGTCGGAGCATCCGAAGGTGCGAAAGACGTATTACCCCGGATTACCCGATCACCCGCAGTTCGACCTGGCGCGCCGCCAGATGAAGGGGTTCGGCGCGATGATTTCCTTCGACGTCGGCTCTCTCGAAGCCGCCCGGGCGCTGCTCGCCCGGGTGCGCCTCTGCTCGCTCGGCGAGAGTCTGGGAGGCGTCGAGACCCTGATCTCGCATCCGGCGACGATGACGCACGGATCGATCCCCGAAGAGGAGCGGGAGAAGCTCGGAATCACGATGGGCCTCGTCCGCATTTCCGTCGGAATCGAGGACGTCGAGGACCTGGTCGCCGACCTCGCGCAGGCGCTGCAGGCGGTTGGTTAGGAGACCTGACCCCCTAGCTGGCGATCGTCGAGACGGCAGCCGGACGGCGGCCCTTCGAGCGAGCCGCGGAAATCCGCTTCTTGGGGCGCTCGGTCATGCGGACGATCCAGTCGCCGAACCCGTCGCTCGCGTCATCGACGCGGTACGCGAGAATCTCCGGAAGCTCATAGGTATTGACTTTCTGGATCGTCTCGCGCACGCCCTGGAACTGGCCGGCGACCGTCTTGATCACGCACAACCACTCGGTATCATCGCAAACGCGCCCCTTCCAGCGGTAGATCGAGTGGACGTTCGGGAGGATGTTGACGCACGCCGCTTGCCGGTTGCGAACGAGCGCGTGCGCGACGTCCAAGGCCTGGTCCTCGGTCCCGACCGAGGTGACCACGATAATCAGGTCCTTGACACGCACGGGCAGGCATTCCATTACGCGGGCGGATTGCTGTCAAGTCGAGCGCGCCGCTCGCGGAATATCGCCGCAGGCCGGGTGTTAACATTTCTCCCGGATCTTTGAAGACATCGAGCGAAGATTCCTCCGTTGGGGGCGAAACGGCTTCGACGGGGACGATCACGCGAAAGGTTGCATGCCGAGGTTCACTCGCCTCGTAAAAAAGGGTGAAAAACAGTAGCTGCGAACAACAGCAACTTCGCTCTGGCTGCCTAATTAAGTAGCCACGTTTGTCCGGAGAGCGCACCCGCCGCGCTCCGGCTGACGTCGCGAAATGCGGGTGTAGCCGCTCCGGATCCCCGGACGGAGCGGCGAAACGAATCCGGGGTTGCTCTGCCGCCGTTTTGCCTCTTCTCAAGGCGGCGGAGCGAGAATCGAGAAGAGGCTGAGCATGGAGTGGCCTCTCCCGTGGCGCTTCCGGACGCGGGTTCGACTCCCGCCGCCTCCACCATTACCGTCGCGCTCGCGCTGCGACCGGAGAAATTCCCCTGCTCGGCCGTCAGCGGCCGGGCTTTACCGGGCTCGCCAGGAATGCCGGCGACTCGCCGGTGCCTGGATCGAATGCCCCGCCGGCGATCTCGCCGGACGCATTGATGTCGTTGGCATAAACGAGATCGAGTGAACCGGGGGGAACGAGCGTGTTCAAGTCCGTCATGACGCCGTTTTGCCAGAGGAATGCCCGGGAGCCGCCGGCACCGATCGACTGGCCGACGACCTGACCGAGATCGTTGATGCCGAAGGCCAGGCTCAAAGAGTCCCCTGGAAGCGTGCCGAGGTCCTGGATACCGCCGCTCTTAGTCCAGAGGAAAGCGTGAAAGTTGGGTGCGCCACTCTGGTCGCCGGGAAGGTCGGAGAAACCGACGACCTGACCTCGATTGTTGATCGCGGTCGGAGTGTTCCACGCCACGCCGCCGAGATTGCCGATGTCCGTCGGGATGCCGTCCTGCCAGAGCACGGCGTGAGCGGCGCTGAATCTTCCGACCGCCCGATCGCAGACACCGGAGATGCCGACGGCCTGACCCCAGTCGTTGATCGCCGTTGCAGCCGAGGTCGGGTCGCCGGGAACCGGAGAGAGCTCCTGGATCTGGCCGTCCTTCGGTCCCCACAGGACCGCCCGGAATTGGAGGACCTGCGGAGCGACGCACGTTGAATCATGGGTCGTGTTTTCCGCCCATCCGACCACCTGCCCCCGGTTGTTGGCGCCCGCCGCGTAGCCGTCATAGCCGCCCAGAGTGGGAAGCGCGGTCATCACACCGTTCTGCCACACGAACCCGAGACAGACGTGGCCGGTCACGGTCGGGAAGAAAGCGGCGCAGCTCCATGTCTCCCCAAGCGGGTTGATATCGGAAGTCTCGGCGATGCCCGCAAGGAGACCTCGGTCATTCTTGACCGGCCAGATCACGGCGCTGTTCGTGCCGGGGCCTCCGAGCGTGCCGAGGTCGAGTGTCGATCCATTCCGCCAGAGCGTGGCGTGCGCTGTGGTATCGCCGAGTAAGTTGGAAAACCCTGCCACCCAGCTCCGGTTGTTGATGCTGCTGGCTCCGCTCGCCGTTCCGCCGAGCATGCCGAGTTCGACGACGGTGTAGTTGGTCGGCGCCGGCGCTGCGATCAGAGCAGCAGTCACAGCAAACGAGATCGTCGCGATCATGCACGTGAAGATCCGGGATTTCATCTTGCCTCCTTGCCTGGTTGGTCTCCGAAAAACGATCGACACTCGGGCAACATAGAGGCATCCGCAGAGGAAAGCTGGACGTTCGCGGACGCTGCTCCCGATCGCGTGGACGTTTCCGGACCTGGCTCCCGGACGACCGCGCGATACCGGCCTTCCGATCGGAAACCTCTGAAACGTGGTCCGAAAACGTCCGGTCGCCGTCTCGGAATCAACTACCCTAAGGCTCGTGAAGGAAATGACTCTCGACTGGCAGGTGTGCTCGCGGGCGAGGCTGTCGCGCGACGCGCGCTTCGACGGTAAGTTCTTCATCGGCGTGCTCGGCAGCGGCGTCTACTGCCGGTCGATTTGCCCCGCGCCGACGGCGAAAGAGAAGAACGTTCGTTACTTCGCGAGCGCCGCCGCCGCCGCGGAAGCGGGTTTTCGGCCGTGCCTGCGCTGCCGGCCGGAGAGCTCTCCCGGAACTCCGGCTTGGCTGGGAACGTCCAACACGGTTTCGCGAGCCTTGCGGTTGATCGGTGAGAGCGGCCTGGAAGATGGTGGCGTGGAGCTCCTGGCGGAGCGCATGGGAGTTGGCTCGCGCCATCTCCGCCGCCTGTTTCTCCGACATCTGGGAGCCACGCCGAGCGCCGTCGCCCGGACGCGCCGTCTGCACTTCGCGAAGAAGCTCATCGACGAGACGACCTTGCCGATGAGCCAGATCGCGCTCGCCTCCGGTTTCGGTTCGGTCCGACGCTTCAACGCCGGTATCCGCGAGGTCTACCATCGAACGCCGACTCAGATCCGGCGCCTGGCGCGGCAGACGGCCATCCAGCCCGAGAATCACTACCTCTTCCGACTCCGTTTCCGCCCGCCGTACGACTGGAACGGCATGCTGGCGTTTCTGGCGCCGCGCGCCACGCCCGGCGTCGAAGCCGTGGAGCTCGGCAGCTATCGCCGCTCGATTTCTTCCAACGGCAGCCACGGCTATTTCGAGGTCTCGCTCGAGGACGGGAACGCGCTCGCCGTGCGAGTCCAGTTCGACGATCCCCGCTCGCTCTATGGCATCATCGAGCGAGTCCGCGCCATGTTCGATCTTGGCGCGGACTGGGCGGCCATCGCGCCGAGCCTGAGAGCCGACCCCGTGTTGCGCGGGCGGGTCGAAGCGGAGCCGGGTCTGAGGGTGCCGGGCTGCTGGAGCGGCTTCGAGCTGGCGACGCGGGCGATTCTCGGCCAGCAGATCAGCGTCGCGGGCGCGACAACTCTGGCCGGCCGGATCGTGAGAGCTTTCGGGAAGCCGCTCTCCCTCGCAAACGACCTCACGCATCTCTTCCCGGAGCCGCACGTCCTGGCCGATGCCGACCTTGCGGGCGTCGGCCTTCCCCGCGCGCGATCGGAAACCATCCGGGCTTTCGCCCGCGCGGTGTGCGACGGGCGGATCCGCTTCGAGGGGGTCGTGGACTCCGACGCCTTCCTGACGCGGCTGTGTGAGATTCCGGGCATCGGAGAGTGGACGGCGCAGTACGTGGCGATGCGAGCGCTCGGCGAACCCGATGCGTTCCCCGCGGGCGACCTCGGTCTTCAGCGGGCCCTCGATTCGGGGAGCTCTCGCGAGCTCGAGCGGCGCGCCGAAGCGTGGCGGCCGTGGAGAGCCTACGCGGCCATGTACCTCTGGACGATCGGTGGCGAATCCAGGCCGCGCGGAAGCAAGCCCGCCTCTTCCAGGGCCCTCAAGGTCACCCTTGAAAGACCGGCAGCCCTCGCCTTGCGGCGCTGAAAGCGGATGACGAGGGAAGTCACGGCGAGGGGCCGCAGCAAGATCATTTCGCCTTTGGCAGCGGGATCGAAGCCTGCCCGAAAACGTAGCGCCAACCGGACGGCGTCCGGACGTAGGTATCGCTGAACCAGAGGTTGTACTCGAAGGGCTTTCCATCCTCGGTGCCCTTCTCCCAGAGGAGCGCGGTCACGACCGCCGTGTCGCCCCAGACGCGGACCTTCTGCGAGCTGTCCTCCTGCTTTTCGTAAACGGTCTTGCCGCTCCGTGCCTCGTTCAGCAGATCCGCCTTCGTGAACACTTTGCCTTTTCCGGTCACCAGGACGAAGTCGTCGGCGAGGATCCGGTCCATCGCGGCGGCATCGTTCTTCGCGACCGCAGCCTGATATTGCGTATCGAGCGCGGCGACTGCTTGCTCGTCGGCAGCGCTGGAGGCTCGCGGCACCGCCGAACCCGCTGCCGCGGAGAGCCCGGTGACCGCCCCCAGGAGGAGAGCGCACGACTTCGATCTCGAGATGATCACCGCCGTCTCCTTTCGTTGCGGCGAGTATTCGGGCGGCCCTCGGGCAGCGTCAAGGACTCACTCGCCATTCACGTCCGAAAACGGCGAGCGCCGCGCCGCTCAGCGGAACCGTATAATCGCCGACTTTTCCGAAGGTGCGCGTGACGAGACGGCGGCTTCTGCTCGTGTGCCTACTGGCCGCGGCACCGGGACTGCTCCGCGCTCAGCCGTTCGATCCGGGCCTCTTCGCGGGAATGCGCTGGCGGCTCGTCGGGCCCTTCCGCGGAGGACGGGCTCTCGCGGCGGCGGGAGTTCCGGGCAACCCGAACGTCTTCTACTTCGGCGCCGTCGGCGGAGGCGTCTGGAGGAGCGACAACGCCGGACGGACCTGGGAACCGATCTTCGACGGCCAGCCGATCGCTTCGATCGGCGCTCTCGCGGTCGCGCCCTCCGACCCGCGCGTGATCTACGTCGGCTCGGGCGAGGCGGACATGCGCTCGGACATCTCTTACGGCAACGGTATGTACAAGTCGACCGACGGCGGCAGGACCTGGACTTCCATCGGTCTCGCCGACACGCGGCAGATCGGCCGGATCCTCGTCGACCCGCGCGATCCCAACCTGGTCTTCGTCGCCGCGCTCGGCCACGCGTACGGTCCGAACAAGGAGCGCGGCGTCTTCCGCTCGAGGGACGGAGGCAAGAGCTGGGCTCGCGTGCTCTTCCAAGATGAGAACACCGGCGCGATCGACCTCGCTTTTGATCCGACGAACAGCCGGACGATCCTCGCCGCGCTCTGGCAGACCCGGCGTCCACCGTGGAACGTCTATCCCCCCTCGAACGGGCCGGGCGGCAAACTCAATCGCTCGGACGACGGCGGCGGCACCTGGAAGCCCGTCTCGGGCGGTCTTCCGTCCGACAAGCTGGGGCGCATCGGCATCGCTTTCGCGCCGTCAGACGCGCGCCGGGTCTACGCCGTCGTGGACGCGAAGGAGGGCGGCCTCTACGCCTCGCGGGACGGCGGCGTCACCTGGAAGCGCGAGAGCGCGGACAAACGCATCTGGGAGCGCGGTTGGTACTTCGGCGGCGTTTCCGTCGATCCGAAGAATCCCGACGTCGTCTACGTTTGCGACGTCTCGATCTACCGCTCGAACGACGGCGGCAAGACCTTCGTGCCGGTCAAGGGCGCGCCGGGCGGAGACGACTACCACCAGCTCTGGATCGATCCGACCGATTCGCGTCGGATGATCGTCGCGAGCGACCAGGGCGCCGTCGTCTCCGTGGACGGCGCGAAGACCTGGAGCTCCTGGTACAACCAGCCGACCGCGCAGCTCTACCACGTCGCGACCGACGACCGGTTTCCGTACTGGATCTACGGCGCGCAGCAGGACAGCGGCGCGGTCGCGACGCCCTCGCGCACTGATTACCGCTCGGTCACGCTCCGCGATTGGCGCCCGATCGCGGCGGGCGGCGAGAACGGATACATCGCGCCCGATCCGTCGGACGCGAACGTCCTCTTCGGCGGAGCGGTCGGTCGATTCGACTGGCGGACGCTCCAGGAACAGGACGTCGACCCCACGCTCGCCGATCCGGGCGATTACCGGCAGACCTGGACGCTGCCGCTCACGTTCTCGCCTCGCGACCCTCACGCGCTCTACTTCTCGAACCAGTTCCTCTTCAAGACGACGGACGCCGGTCGGCATTGGGAAAAGATCAGTCCCGACCTGACGCGCGAATCTCCCGGCACCCCGGCGAGCCTCGATCCGGCGACGGCCGGGGACACCGCCGTGAAGGGGCCGCGCCGAGGGGTCATCTACGCGGTCGCGCCCTCGCCGTTGAAGGACGGTTGGGTCTGGTGCGGCACCGACGACGGACTGATCTGGCGGACCCGCGACGACGGGAAACACTGGCAGAACGTCACGCCGAAGGATCTGACGCCCTGGTCGAAGGTCGGGATCATCGAGGCGTCTCACTTCGATGCCGAGACGGCTTACGCCGCGATCGACCGCCATCGCCTGGACGATCTCGCCGCGCACGTCTACAGGACGCGCGACGGCGGCAGGACCTGGACCGCCATCGCGAACGGGATCCCGACCGGCAGCTACGTCAACGTCGTGCGCGAGGACCCCGCTCGCCGGGGGCTGCTGTATGCCGGCACCGAGACGGGCGTCTTCGTCTCCTTCGACGAAGGGGATCATTGGCAGCCGCTGCAGCTGAACCTGCCCAACTGCTCCGTGCGCGACATCTCCGTCCGGAAGGGCGACGTCGTCATCGCGACGCACGGCCGGTCGTTCTGGGTCCTGGACGACGTATCGCCGGTTCGCCAGCTCGATGCGAAGGTCGCCGGCTCCCGGGTCTGGCTCTTCGAGCCGCCGGAAACCGTGCGGCTTCGCCCGGCTTCGTTTCAGGGGACTCCGGAGCCGAAGGACGAGCCGGCCGGGGAGAACCCGCCCGACGGCGCGGTGATCGACTACTTCCTCGCGGTCGCGGCAGCGCCGCCGTTCACGCTCGAGATCGTGGACGCGCGCGGCGAGGTCGTTCGCCGCTGGACGAGCGAAGAGAAGCCGAAGCCGCCCGATTTGCAGCGGATCAACGTGACGCCGGACTGGGTATCCGCCGCCGAGCCGCCCGCCGCTTCACCGGGAATGCATCGCTTCGTCTGGGACCTCCGCTACGCGCTGCCGTCGGAGCTCCTCAGCCCGATTGCGTCGTCATTCCGGGCGAGTTCCGGCCTGTGGGCTCCGCCCGGCCGCTACACCGTGCGCCTCGTCGCGGTAGGCGTGACTTTGACGCAGCCGCTCGTCGTGACGAAGGATCCCCGCGTCTCGACTCCGGAGGCCGACCTCGCGCGGCAATTCGAGCTCGCGAGAGACGTTCAGACCGAGCGCGTCCGAGTCGCGAAGTCGCTGCGGCAGGCCGAGGCGCTTCGCAAACAGATTTCCGCTT
>DASWCZ010000086.1:0-2029 GCA_036395755.1 Thermoanaerobaculia bacterium | reverse complement strand
TGACACATCGCCGGATCCGGTTGCCCCGCGCCGTCGGACGCGCCGCGTCCGCGGCCGACGATCTCCTTCAGCGATTCGGCGTCGCGGCGCCGCGCATCCACGCGCTCTCCCACCTGCAAACGGAGAGCGCGTGTTCGATCGCGTCGGCCGAGCGCGAGCTGGGCTATGACCCGAAGATCGAGCTGGAGGAGGGGACCCGCCGCGCGATCCGGTGGTGCCTCGAAAAGGGGTCAGGTCTCCACTGACTTGCGCCGCGGCGGTCGCTGCGCGACTGGCGGCTGAGAGTTCTTGAGCCGGAGCCCCGGGGCTACGCCGCGAAGTACCGCGCCTGCGGATGATGGACGACGAGCGCCGACACGGACGCTTCGGGATCCATCATGAAACCTTCCGTCAGCTCGACTCCGATTTCGCTGCCCGGCAGGAGCCGGAAAAACGTGACCTGGTCGGCGAGCTCGGGCCAGGCCGGATAGCCCGCGCTGTAACGCTTGCCGCGGTAGCGCGCCTGGAAGCGGTCCATCATCGTCGTGGCCGGAGGATCGGGAAATCCCCACCGCTCGCGAATCAGCTGATGGATTCGTTCGGCCGCGCCTTCGGCCGCCTCGACTGCGAGCGCCTGGAGCGCGTGACAGAGGAGGTATTCCCCTTCGCGCTTCAAGTCTTCGGCGCGCGCCCGGATGCCTTCGCCCGCCGTCGTCAGCAGGAGGGCCACTGTGTCCAGCGGCAGACCGTCCTCCCGCGGACGGACGAAGTCGGCGAGGCAGAGCCGCTCACCGGTCGGCTGCCGCGGGAAGGAGAAGGTCGCGACCGCTCGACCGCCTTCCACGAAGTGCACGGAGTTTCCTTCGGAGGACGCCTCGAAGAACCGGTACATGGCCTTGGGTCGGATCCAGCCGGAACGGCGGATGCGGTCGACGACTTCTTCGAGCTCCGCGAGCTTGCGATCCCCCGCCTCTTTCAGCTTCCAGTAGCTGCCGCGCAGGCCGAGGTGCTTCGAGTACAGCATGTGCGGATTGACGTACGGCCAGACCGCTTCCGGTTCGAGCGGCACATGCACGTGCTCTTCGAAATCGGGGGCCGGAACCGGCGGCAGGATGTCGATCGAGGCGTTGCGGACGGCCGGCGCCGCGAGAGGATTGACCTCGCGCTCGGCCGCCACGGGCCGCGAGCGCCGCCGCTCCTCCGACTCCGCCGCCAGCGCCGTGCGCGCCTCCTCGCCGGTGAGCACGCGATCGGCGAGAGCGAGCCCGCGCATTGCGTCTTCGGCGTAGACCACGAGCCCGCCATAAGCCGGCGCGATCCTGTTGTCGGTGAAGCGCTGGGACAGCGCCGCGCCGCCCACGAGGAGCGGGGCGGTCACGCCGGCCGCCGTCAGGTCCTGCGCGGTCGTCACCATCTGCTGCGCGCTCTTGACGAGCAATCCGGAAAGCCCGATCGCGTCGGGGCGGTGCTGGCGATAGCTCTCGATCAGCTTCTCCGATGGAACCTTGATGCCGAGGTTGATGACCTCGTAGCCGTTGTTGGAGAGGATGATCTCGACCAGGTTCTTTCCGATGTCGTGCACGTCGCCCTTGACGGTCGCGAGTACGATCTTTCCCTTGAGCGAGTCGGTCGTCTTCTCCATGAACTTCTGGAGATGCCCCACGGCCGCCTTCATCGCCTCGGCTGATTGAAGAACCTCCGCCACGATCAGCTCGTTGTCGTTGAAGAGGCGTCCGACCTCGCGCATGCCGTCCATCAACGGCCCGTTGATGATCTCGAGCGGCGCCTTTCCGGCCTGCCGGACCGCTTCGAGGTCGACAAGCAGACCGTCCTTTGTACCTTCGACGATGTACCGGGGAAGCCTTTCCAGCGGAGTTCCCGCGCGCGCGACCTTCTCTTTCGGCCGCGAGCCTTTCGCCTTGAAGTAGCCGGCGAACGCGGCGACCGGATCGCCTCCGCGGTTGAAGAGCAGGTCCTCGCAAAGTCTCCGCTCTTCTTCCGGGATCGACGGATAGCGCATCTGCTTCTCGGAGTTCACGATCGCGAGGTC
>DASWCZ010000085.1:0-10776 GCA_036395755.1 Thermoanaerobaculia bacterium | reverse complement strand
CGAGCGGCTCGAGGACATCATGTGCCAGTCGTTCCGCGACGTGTCGGTGATGGCGGAGAAGTACGGGGTCAGCCACCGGATCGCGGCGTACATGCTGGGAATCTCCCGCGTCGCGCACGACACGATGGTGCGCGGGCTCTATGCGTAAGAGAGCGGCTCTCTAGATCCTCCGCATCCGGAAGAGGGCAGCCCCGGCGAGCGCCAGCCCGAGCAGCGCCAGCATCGGGAACGACAACGTCGGGACGACGGCTCCGGTCTTCGGCTGGGAGGTCGGCGTGGTGGTCGGCGTCGCGGCGACCGTTGTGGCCGTGGGGGTCGGAGTGGCGACCCCGGCCACAGTCGGGGTCGGCGAGGCGACGCCGCACGGGAGGGCCACCGCGGACGGGTACAGCCCGTACTGGAGGTGGTCCACCTCGATTCCGCCGGACGAGTTCGAGATCTTGATCGCCGAGATGCCTCCGGCGAACTGGACTCCGAAGAAGCGATCCTCGGCGGTTTCGCCGGAATTCGATCCGTCCGCGATCGAGACCGGCCCGATCGTCCCGAGAGACGCGCCGAGCGAGTCGAACGCCTCGAACGTCGTCGTGCCGCCGCCGTCGGTCCACACAATCCCGGCCTCCGTGGGGAACGCTCCGAGCGTCGTCGCATCGAACGTGAACGTGATTCCGGTCGCCCCGTCACTCGAGAAGAACGAGTGGCCGTTCAGTCCCGAGCCGTCGATCGTGCCGTCGTCCGCATCCACGGAGTCGACGAGGCCGGCGAATCCGGGCGGAATCACCTGGCCCGCCGACGGCGTCACTCCGGGGACCGTGAACGTGCCGCACTCGAACGTTTCCAGGTAGACGTGGCCCGCGTTGATATCCGCCAGGAAAGGACTGTTCGCCGTCGACAGGTAGGGCGTTGGACCGAGGAAAGTGGCTCCTCCGGCGAGCACATGGCTCGACAAGAGCAGGAAAAGTGCTCCGAGAGCGACGGCGGCGACGAGCCGGGGGCTGGGCCGGAACACGCGGACAGTCATCTTGATCGCTCTCCTTGCTGGAAATGCTTGATCGTTCTACTTGCTGGAGACAGTAGTGTAATTGCGGGAAGCAGGTCAACTGCCCGCGACCGGCGTCGACGCCGAGTGGCAGCCTTGGGGAAGTCTTCACGGCTGCCCGGATTCTCCCGTCCGGTCACAGAGGGTTCAACGAGCTTTGAGCTCCGGGATACGGGAGAGCCCAAACGCTCGAACTGTCTTCTCGGCGCTCGAGAAACCCGCGACGATCTCGACGTCGCGCGTCCCGAGCCACTCGCTCAACACCTGCACCAGCGCGCGGTTGGCTTTGCCGCCTTCCGCGGGCGCCGCGACGCGAACCTTCAGCCGGTTGCCGAGCGGTCCGACGATCTCCGAGCGGCTCGCGCCCGGCACGACTTTGACGTCGATTTCCGTGCCGCCCTCGACCGGCCGCCAGAACGAAGCCGTGACCGCTAGCCTCTCCGGACCTCGCTCATCAACGCAAGAATGTTCCCCTCGCTGTCGCGGAATTCCGCAAGCCACAGGTCGTAATCGTCCGCGCGGTGCACGACGTGAGGCTTCGTCAGGAAGGAAACCCCTCGTGCGGACAGTGCCCGGTGAGCGTCCTCGATGGTCCCGGCCCGGAAGTAGAGGACTGACGAAGGGTGATCGAGGTCGGGCCTCTCCGGCTTCGCCAGCATCAACCGCACGCCGCCGCTGTCGAAGAACGCGAGTCCCGGGGCGGAGAAGAGGAACTTCAATCCCAGGGCATCCCGGTAGAACGCCGTCGCGCGGTCGACGTCCTTTACGTTCACGGCGACCTGCATGAGTCCGTCGAGATGGACGTCGGTTTCGATCACCCCTCCCCCTTTCGAAGGAGCACCCACGGACGCACGCGCGGAAGTTCGACGGCGAGCTTCCTTTCGAGCTCCGGCAGCGCCGCCTCGACAGGCCTTCGCCAGGCGGGATCGAGCAACGAGAGCGTCAGGCGGCGGCCGGAGAGAGCGGCCGGAGCGACCTTGCGCGAGAGCGGCTCCCCGACGATGCGCGGCCACCGCGCCTGGATCCACAAAAGGGCGCTCTCGCCGGAAGACATCCGGCGCATCACGCCGTCCGCGGCAGCCTCGAGGGAGCTGAACCCGCCGGGCGGGCGTCGCCTCATCGTTTGGACGACTCCGGCGCGACCGCGCGCAACGGCTTTTCACCCGAGAGAACCCGGCGGACGTCCTCGACGACCATCCTCGCCATTTCGCGCCGGGTTTCGGTCGTCGCACTTCCCGCGTGGGGCATCAGGACGACCCGGTCGCTGTCGAGGAGGGCCGGCAGCACCGCGGGCTCGTTCTCGTACACGTCGAGGCCCGCGCCGCCCAGGTGTCCTGACTCGAGCGCGACGACGAGCGCGGCCTCGTCGATGAGCCCTCCCCTCGCAGTGTTGATCAGCAGGCTTCCCGGCTTCATCCGGAGGAGAGTGAC
This sequence comes from Thermoanaerobaculia bacterium, assembly GCA_036395755.1. GTDB lineage: Bacteria > Acidobacteriota > Thermoanaerobaculia > UBA5066 > Gp7-AA6 > Gp7-AA6. The sequence continues at coordinate 8,309 of DASWCZ010000085.1, read as the reverse complement.
GCGGTCGAACATCCCGCGGGTCTCGTCATTCAACGGCACATGGAGCGAAACGACGTCGGAACGGCGCAGGAGCTCGTCGAACGAGACCCGCGCCGGGTCCTCGGGGTCGTCCTCGGCGCGTGGAGACCGGCCGAACGCGATGACCGTCATGCCGAAGCCGCGGGCACGGCGGGCGACCGCTCTCCCGATCCGGCCGGGGCCGACGATCCCGAGGACTTTCCCCTTGAGCTCCCGCCCCACGAGCAGGTCGGGGGCCCAGCCCGCGAAAGCTCCCGCGCGGACCATCCGATCGCCTTCGACAACGCGGCGGGCGATCGCGAGAAGGAGCGCCATCGTCAGGTCCGCGGTCGCGTCGGTCAGGACGCCGGGCGTGTTCGTCACCACGATGCCCCGCGCCGCGGCGGCCGCCCGGTCGATGTTGTTCACTCCGACCGCGTAGTTCGCGACGATCTTCAACTTGCGCGCAGCCGCGATGACCGACTCGGTCACCGGGTCCGACACGAGCGTGATGAGAGCGTCGACATCCTCGATTTCCGCCGCGAGCTCGTCCTCGTTCGGGCTGTATCCCAGAACCCGGACCTCGAACTCAGGCAGGAGGGTCGAGAGTGAGGGCTCCGGCAGGGCGCGCGTCGCGAGAACGACTCCGGAGGCGGGCGCGCGCTCCGCCGCGGGCTCTCCCGAAGCCGGGGAAACGAGTTTCTCGCTGGAGCGGGTCGCCACGGTACCCCCTGTGCCTGTGAATGCGGCCTGTCGGGTCGGAGCGAGCGAGTGTATCAGCGCCGGGTCTGCAGCCACCGGCCGAGGAGAAAGATCGCGCCGCCGAGCGCGAGCAGAGCGAGCTCGCGTCGGACGTTCCCGCCGATCACTCCGTCGAAGAACGCGATCCCCGTCACCAGGAGTCCCGCGAATTGCAGCGTGCGGGCGAAGGAATACACGGCGCGAACCGCAGGATGCTACGGAGTCTCCGCAAGGCTCACGCGCGTGATCCGGTCTCCCTGTTCGATCCTTTCGACGACGTCCTGCCCGGCGACGACCTGACCGAAGACGGTGTAGATCCCGTCGAGGTGCGGTTCTCGAGCCTGGGTCGCGAACCACTGGCTCCCGCCCGTATCCGGGCCCGAAAGCGCCATGCCGACGGTGCCTCTCCCGTACTCGATCGGGTTCAGCTCGTCGCGGATCTCGTAGCCCGGTCCGCCGTTACCCGTGCCGGTCGGGTCACCGTCCTGGATGACGAAGTTGGGCACGACGCGATGGACGGTCGAGCCGTCGAAAAAATTGCGGCGCGCGAGCGTGACGAAGTTCATGACCGTGATGGGCGCGGCCGCACCGGCCAGGCGGACCCGGAAGGCACCGCGGGCGGTCTCGATCGTCGCCGTCCACGGCTTCTTTGCCTCGGCGAGCAGCGCGACGTAGTCCGCGGCGGATCGCGAAGGCTTGTATTCGGATGGGGGAAACGCCGCCGGATCCGCGCGGAAATGTTGCAGCAGAGAGCGGCGGGCGATGCGCGAGACGACCGGATTGGGAAGCCGATAGGCGGTCTCGAGGAGCGCACGGGCCGCGGGATTCGAGCGGAGCTTTTCGGCCGCCGCGATGACCGCGATCGGAACGTCCGGGTCGCGACTCGACGCGGACTTCGAGACGACGTCGGTCAGGAGCGGCAGGATCGAGGCGTCGTCTAACCGGGTGAGCGCTTCGATGGCCGACGCCCGGACGCCGGGGTCGGCGTCGTTCAGCGCTTTCTCGACGAGGGCGCGGTTATGCGCGACCGCCTCGCCGGTTGTGAGACCCGCGAGCACCGCCAGGCGCACGATCGGGCTCGGATCCGAAGCGAGCGTCGTACGGAGCGCGGTCGACCGCGCGAAAGAGAGATAGCCGAGGCCTTCCGCGGCAGTGGCGCGCAACGTCGGGTCCGGCGATTTCGCAGCCGTTTCGAGAGCCGGAAAAGCTTTGTCGCGCAACACCGCGGTCGCCGAAAGGAGCGCGACCTGGCGGCGCCGGCCCGTTCCCGTCGTGGCGATCGACCAGAGCCGGCGGAAGACCTCGCGATCGGCGCCCGCAAACTGCCGCAGCAGGGTGAGCGCCGGAACGGCGACGTTCGGGTTGGCGTCACCGGCCAGCGTTGCGATGCGGGCAATCCGCTCCTTGCCGGCGGCCGAGCCGGGATTCTTTTCCAGGACGGCTTCGAGAGCCACGAGGGCGTTCGTCACGAGAGGCGGTTTTCCGCCGTCCAGGGCGGCGAAGAGCGGCAGCATCGATTCCTTCTTGCCGAGAACGCCGAGAGCTCGCGCCGCGGAGGCGGCCGTGTCCGCGTCCGCGTCGGAGAGGGCGGTCGTGAGCACCGGGAGCGAAGTCTCGAGCGGTTTGCGCGCGAGCGCATAGAGGGCGCCGAATCGCACATGGACGTCCGGATCGGTCACGAAGCGGCGCGCGGCGGCCTCGGTCGCGGGCGTCGCGAATCGCCAGAGAGAGCGAAGGATCGTCGCCCGCGGCTCCGGCGACGTCGCGGTGTCCACGGCGGCCACGAGCGCGTCCTGCCCGTCGCCGCGGCCCAGGAAGCCGATGGCCTTCGCGGCGGCGGACTCGACCGAGACGTCGCGCCTCGAAAGAAGCGGGACGAGCTCGGACGTCAACGTCGGGTCGCCGAGCACCTGGCTACCGAAGGCCGCGGATGCCTGAACGCCGGGGGACGGGTCGGTAAGGAGCGCCGTGAGGAGCGGCCGGCCACGGGGGTCTCCGATACGGCCGAGCGCGAGAGCGGCGCGTTCGCGGATCGCCGGGTCGGCCGATCGGACGACCGACTCGAGGATCGATGGATCAAAGGCCCGGCGGTCCTCGAGCGCGAGGATCGCGGCCTCCGCCTCGGCCGCGCCGGCAAAGCTCCGGAGGGGAACGCGGGGCGCCGGCGGCAAGCCCGGCGCGGCCGGCGCGGTCCCGCAGCGAAGCGAGATCGCGGCACCGGCCACGGCAGCGAGAAGACTCCACCTTCGAGAAGTCATGGTCGCGTCCTTTCTGTTCAACCGGGAAGAGCGCGGGAATTATACGAAAGGTGCCTTTCAGGCCCCGATCAACAGCCGATCTCCCAGCATTCCCGGAAGCCCGGCTCGATGGATCTTCTCGCGCGCCTCTTCTACGTCGTAGCGGACCCGCTCGAAAGTCACGACGCGCTCGGTGCTGTCGTAGACGGCGAAAGCCGCGGCCGGGTTGCGATCCCGCGGCTGTCCGATCGACCCCGGATTGATCAGGTAACGGCAGTCGCGCTTCAACCGGATCCGCACCCGGTCTCCGCGGACGACGTCGACGCGAATCCCATGCGGTTCCAGCGAGAAGACCGACGGGATGTGGCTGTGCCCGAAGAAACAGACGTTCGCGTCGGAGAAGGTGAAGTTCAGGTAGGCGTCGTAGTCCGAGAAGATGTACGCGTCCTCGTCGCGGGGCGAGCCGTGGCAGATGACGAACGCTCCGTCCACGTCGATTGGTCCGATCGGCAACTCCTCGAGAAACCGCCGGCTCGTCGCCGAGAGGCGCTCCGTGGTCCAGCGGGCGGCTTTCAGCGCAACGGGGTTGAACAGCTCCCCGGAGTCGAGCCCGGAGACGACCTTGTCGTGATTTCCCCGGATCATCGACTTTCGCTTTCGCATCTTGCGGACGCGGTCGATCACTTCATTGGGCTCTGCGCCGTACCCGACGAAGTCGCCGAGGATCACGATCCGGTCGTACTTCTTGCGTTGAACGCGCGCGAGCACGGCCGAGAAAGCCGGGTCGTTCGAGTGAATGTCGGAAAAAATGAGGTAACGCATTCCAGAGACCGCAACGCTCTCCGCAAATCCTGACCCGGGCGCGGCCTGCTGGCTGCCGGCGCGGGGCTCAGCGCTCGAGCCTGGGACCTCCCAGCTCCCGCCGGTCGTAGACGGCGGAGAGCACTTTGTCGGTGGACTCTTCGACCGACTCGCGCCCGGTGAGCGCGACCCGAACGGGCGCCATTCTATAGAAGGGCTCGCGCTCGGCGAAGAGCCGGACCGCCTGTTCGACGCTCGTGAACAGCGGGCGATCTGTCTTTTCCGCCAGACGGGCGCGCACCACCTCGAACGGTACGTCGAGAAAGACCGGCGTCCCGAGTCGCGCGATCGTCGCGCGATTGCGTTCGGGCACGAACGAGCCGCCACCCGTCGACACGACGGCGGCCGCAAGGGCTTCGGTCCCCCCGAGGAAGGCCGACTCCCGCTCCCGGAACGCTGGCTCCCCGAGCGAATCGAAGAGGGCGCGGATCGTGAGACCCGAAGTTCGCTCGATCTCGGAGTCCAGATCCACGAACGGAATGCCCAGCCGCTCCGAGACGCGCCGGCCGAGCGCCGTCTTGCCGCTGCCCATGAACCCGACGAGATAGATCCGGCCTGCGGGCTGACGCCGGCGAGCGCGGTCGAGAACGCGCCGCGCGTTCTCCTCGAGACGCCCTCCGGCGGCGAGCGCCCCGATCATCGCCGCAGAGTCGGCGCCCGAGTCGAAGACCGAATCGAGGTTCTCCTCCGTGATCCCTCCGACCGCCACGAGCGGTTTCGTTTTCTCGCGGGCGACCGCGGCCAGGGCATCCACGCCCCGCGGCGGGCGGCCGGGCTTCGTCGAGCTCTCGAAAACCGGCCCGAACGCGACGTAGTCGCAGGACGGGTCGGCGAACGCGGCGCGGGCCGCGGTGAGATCGTGCGTCGAAACGCCCACGGGCGCGCCGGCTCCGAGGAGCTGCCGGGCAACGCGGCTCGGGAGGTCGTTCTCGCCCAGGTGCACGCCGACCGCCGCGATCCGGGCGACGTCGACGCGGTCGTTGACGATCACGGTGGCGCCGGATGCGCGCGCACGGAGATCCGAAGCCTCGACCGCTCCGAGCAGCTCCGGGTCGGGCAGGCCCTTCTCGCGCACCTGGAGAAAGCGGACTCCCACTTCGAACAGCCGGGCGGCGATCTCCGAAACGTCGTCGCCGCGCTTCGCGGCGCCCGGCGTGATGGCGTAGATCGGAGGGAGTCGGAGGTTCAAGAACCTTGAACCCGTTTACGACGCCGCCGCGAAGCGCTCCATGAACCGGGTCGAAAGCCGGCCGTCCACGAAATCGGGATCGTCCAGGATCCTGCGGTGCATCGGGATGGACGTTTTGATCCCCTCGATCACGAAGAAGTCGAGCGCGCGGCGGGCCCGCGAGATCGCCTCCGTCCGGTCCCGGCCGTTGACGATCAGCTTTGCGACCAGCGAGTCGTAATGCGGCGGAATCACGTAGCCCTGGTATGCCGCCGTGTCCACCCGGACGCCGATGCCGCCGGGAACGTGGAAGGCCGTCATCTTTCCGGGTGACGGCGCGAAGGAGACCGGGTCCTCGGCGTTCACCCGGAACTCGATCGCGTGCCCGCGCGGCGCGAGCTCCCTCCCCGCAAAGGACAGGGGCTTTCCCGCCGCGACCGCGATCTGTTCCTTGACGAGGTCGAGGCCGGTCACTTCCTCGGTGACCGCGTGCTCGACCTGCAGCCGCGTGTTCATCTCCATGAAGTAGAAGCGGTCCTGGGAGTCGAGGAGGAATTCGATCGTTCCCGCGTTCGTGTAGTGGACCGCTTTCGCCGCGGCGATGGCGTGAGCGCCCATTTCGCTGCGCAGCTCGGGCGTCAAGACCGGAGAAGGCGCCTCCTCGATCAGCTTCTGGTGGCGCCGCTGGATCGAGCACTCGCGCTCCCCCAGGTGCTGGACGTTGCCATGGAGGTCGCCGAAGATCTGGAACTCGATGTGGCGCGGCGCGTCGAGATACTTTTCGAGGTACACCTCCGAGCTCCCGAAGGCTTTGTCCGCCTCGGCGCGCGCGGTCTCGTAGGCCCCGGAGAGCTCGCGCTCGTCCCGGGCAACCCGCATCCCGCGTCCGCCTCCTCCGGCCGACGCCTTCAGGATGACGGGATAGCCCGCCTTGCGCGCGAAGGCCAGCGCTTCATCCACCGACTCCAGAGGGCCCGGAGACCCGGGAACCGTGGGGACCCCGGCGGCCGCGACCGTCCGGCGAGCGAGCGACTTGTCCCCCATTTTTCGCATCGCTTCGGGAGAAGGACCGATGAAGGCGATGTGGCAGTCGTGCAGGATCTCGGCGAAGTACGCGTTCTCCGACAGGAAGCCGTAGCCCGGGTGGATCGCGTCGGCCTCCGTGATTTCCGCGGCGGACACGATCGCGGAGATGTTCAGATACGAAGCAGCCGACGGATACGGGCCGACGCACACGTCCTCGTCGGCGTAACGCACGTGCAGAGCATCCCGGTCGGCCTCGCTGTAGATGGCGACGGTCTTGATGTCGAGCTCGCGACAAGCGGAGATGATCCGAAGCGCGATCTCGCCCCGGTTGGCGATCAGGATTTTCTTGAACACGCGGGAACGGCTGTCAGGCCGCCAGTCGAATCCCGAAGAGCTTCTCCCCGTACTCGACCGGCTGGCCGTTGCGCGCATAGACGGCGACGATCTCCCCCTCGACGTCCGACTCGATCTCGTTCATCAGCTTCATCGACTCGATGATGCAGAGAACTTTACCCTTCGACACGCGCGAACCCACCTCGGCGAAGGATTCCGCTTCGGGGGACGGCGCGCGATAGAACGTCCCGACGATCGGGGACGTGATCACGTGGACGTCCTCGGCCTCCTCCACCGCCGGCTCCGCAAAAGACGCGGCGGATGCGGGAGAGAGCGCGGCCTTCTCAACGGAAGCCCCTTCCGCGAGTCCGTTCGAGGTCGCCGGACGGCCCCCTTCGATGCGCAGGCGGAACCCGGTCCGCTCGATCTCCAGGCCGGACAGGCCGCGCTCGGAGACGAGGTCGATCAATTCCTTGATTTCCTTGAAAGAGAGCATTATCTAAAGAAGCTCCTTTTCGAGGGCCGCTGCGGCCTTGCGCAGCTCGAAGCGGCCGCGCCCGAGGTTGCCCTCCCGGGCCAACAGTAGCAGCAGATAATACTCCCCGGTCACCCGCGAAAGGACGGCGATCCCGCCGTCCGTGACGGTCGCGATCTCCCGCATTTCTCCGGAGCTCGATGCGGCCAAAGCGCGCCGGGCGGCCTGCAGAAGGGCGCCCATCTCGGCCGCAACCGTCTCGATGCTAAGGCTTTGCGGCGAGCCCCACGTCTCGATGGGAATGCCGTCGGTGCCCACGAGGGAGACGGCGCGCGTCCCCTCCACCCGCTCGGCGATCCGCGCCAGCGCTTTTCCGAAGACGTTCATCTGGACCGTTGCCGCTACCGATTTCCGGTTTCCGCCCTCGCCTGGACCGTCGCCAGCCATTCGTTCAAGATCCGGATCTTCGCGAGCCGCCGCTCGCGCGCGGGGTCGGCGTCGGGGAGATCGGGCCGAGGCGCGACGTCGGCGCGATGCGCGGCTTCGTCGCGAAGGCTCCGGAGCTCCCCGTCGCCGGGCGACTCCGCGAGAAGCGCTGCGTAGAGCTCTCGCGCCTCCGCGTAATGGCCCTGCTCCAGGTACAGGTCGGCGAGGGTACGCCCCTCGGTCTGCGGGGACGGGGGATTCTCCGCGAGGGGAGGAGGCGGAGGCGTTGGAGCCTCGAAAGGCCAGTTGGCCTCCGGAAGGCGGATCTTTCGAGTGACGATCTCCTCGTCGCCCTTGCGAGGCGACGCAATCGAATCGAGCGGCCGGTCCCGGGAGGGGACCGCGGTCGGCTGCTCGGCAGCGGCCGGCGCGAGACCGTCAGGGCTCTCGTACTCGACCCCGGAAATGTCGTGCGGGTCGGTTCCCCGGGCGGCCCGGCTGACCGGCCCGTATCCCGGCGGAACGAAAGGCTCCGCGAGCGCGGCGGGAACGTTGTCGAGCGACAGCGGCTCGATCGGCGCCAGCGGGAATGCCGGGGGTGGAGGAGGAGCGTCCGCCTCTGGCGAGCGCGCCGTGACCGGGGCGGTTTCCTCCTGGAGTCTCGCGATCAAGGCATCGACTCGCCTGTCTCCGGAGATCCCCCGATACCGCAGATACCGCTTGAGGGCCTCGATCGACTCCCCACGCGAAAGGTGGAGGTCGCCCAGCGCTTTTGCGGCCACCAGGTTGGACGGATCGTCCGCGAGCGCCTTCGAAAACGCGGTCATCGATTCATCGACCCTTCCCACTTCCAGGTAAGCCCGCGCCAGCGCGACTCGGGCCGCGACGTAGCCGGGGTGCGCGATCAGCCCGTCTTCCAGGGCGCCGATGGCCTGCGACAGCCGTCCGGCTTTCCGGTACTCCTCGGCCAGAGGGACGAAGAACCTCGACCCGGGCTCGCGTTCGACGCGCTTCTTCAGGTCCTGGATGCGGGACTCGACGTCGG
>DASWCZ010000084.1:0-22343 GCA_036395755.1 Thermoanaerobaculia bacterium | reverse complement strand
GCTCGTCCCCCAGGCCGGGTTTTCGCTCGAGCTCGTCCGCGCGTCCGGCTTCGCGGGCAAAAGCGCCGGCGCGAAGCTCCTGGCCGTCGCCGAGCTCCCCGTCGGATTCCTCCAGGCGCGACGGCTTCTCGCCCGACGCCGGGCATCTGCCGTCGCCGGCGTCGGAGGCTACGTGACGGTGCCCGTCCTTGCCGCGGCCCGCTCGCTCGGCGTGCCCACGCTCATCCACGAGTCCAACGCTTCTCCCGGAGTGGCGAATCGCCTGCTCAATCGACTCGCGACCCGCACGGCGGTCGGGATCGCGTCGGCGAACTCACATCTCGTCCGGCCGGGCGTCGTGACGGGAACGCCGGTCCGCCCGGAGTTCTTTTCGGTTCTTCGCCTCGATCCGTCCGTCGCGACGCGGCGGCTCCTCGTCTTCGGAGGCAGCCAGGGTTCCCGGGTCCTGAACAACGCGATGGCCGAAGCGGTTTCCCTCCTCGCGGAGGACCGTCTCGAAGTGATTCACCAGGCGGGCGAGAGCCAGTTCGAAGACACGCGCGCAAGATACGGAGGCGAGCTGCCGGCCGGCTGGAGACTCGTTCCGTTTCTCCCGCGGATCCACGAAGAGCTCGCCTGGGCGGACCTCGTGCTCGCGCGCGCGGGATCCCAGACCTTAGCGGAGCTCGCCGCCGCAGGGCGGCCGTCGATCCTCGTCCCGTTCGGCTCGGCCACGCACGGCCACCAGACGGAGAACGCGCAGGTCTTCGCGAATGCCGGAGCGTCCGTCGCGATCGAGGAGAGTGCGCTCTCGGGCGACGCGCTTGCGACCCTGGTGCGGGAGCTCCTGGGGGACCGGCGGCGGCTCGCGGCCATGGGGGAGAACGCGCGCTCCTTCGCGCGGCCGGAGGCGGCGAAACTCCTGGCCGACCTCCTTTTCGAGGCCGAGGGGACCCGATGAGATTCCTGAAGCTTCGTCGGATTCATTTCATCGGAGCGGGCGGAGTCGGCATGAGCGGCCTGGCGGAGATCCTTCTTCTCTCGACCCCGCTCGAGATCTCCGGCTGCGACCGGGAGAGAGGCGAGAACACCGCCCGGCTCGCGGCGCTCGGGGCGAAGATCCTCTTCGGCCACGATCCCGGGCACCTCGCCGAGGTAGACCTGGTCGTCGTTTCGTCCGCGGTGGACGAATCGAATCCCGAGGTCTCCGCCGCCCGCGAGCGCGGGATCCCGGTGATCCGGCGAGCCCAGATGCTCGGCCAGATCATGCGCTTGAAGCAGGGGATCGCGGTCGCCGGGACCCACGGAAAGACGACGACGACTTCGCTGACCGGAATGGTTCTGACCGAGGCCGGCTTCGATCCGACGATCGTCGTCGGCGGTCGGGTCCGCATCCTCGGCACGAACGCGCGCCTGGGCCGGGGCGACTTCCTCGTCGCGGAGGCGGACGAGTACGACCGCTCCTTCCTCGAGCTGACGCCCGACGTCGCCGTCATCACGAACGTCGAGGCGGACCATCTCGACTGCTACCGCGACTTGGACGAGATCATCGACGCGTTCGTCCAGTTCGCGAACCAGGTCCCGTTCTACGGCGCGGTCGTCGCCTGTCTCGACGACCCCGGAATCGGAGCGGTCCTTCCGCGGGTCGAGAAGCGGATTGTCACCTACGGCGAGTCGCCCCAGGCGCACCTCCGGGCGCGCGACATCCGGCTGGAGGCATCGGGCACCCGCTTCGAAGTGTGGGACTCGGAGCTGGGCCTCCTGGGCGAGGTGCGCCTCCCGCTCCCCGGCCGCCACAACGTCGCCAATGCTCTCGCCGCGATCGCGGTCGGAGGAGAGCTGCTGATCCCGTTCGACGTGATCGCCCGCGCCCTCGCCGGCTTTACCGGCGTCGTCCGTCGGTTCGAGAAGAAGGGCGAGCGCGCCGGCGTGCTCGTCGTGGACGACTACGCCCACCATCCGACCGAGATCTCCGCGACCCTCGCCGCGGCGCGGCAGGTCTACCCGGAGCGCCGGCTCGTCGCGCTCTTCCAGCCACATCTTTATTCACGCACGCGCGACTTCGCGGCGGAGTTCGGGAGGGCCCTTCTCGGCGCGGACGTGGCCGTCGTCACCGACGTCTACCCGTCGCGGGAGAAGCCGCTGCCCGGCGTAACCGGTCAGTTAGTCGTCTCCGCGGCGCGGGAGGCGGGGCACCGAGCTCTCATCTATATATCAGATAAGAAACGGGTTAGCGAGCGGCTGGAGCGCCTCTTGAGACCGGGCGACCTGCTCCTGACGATGGGGGCCGGCGACGTCGTCAAGTTCGGGGAAGGGTACCTGGCGGCGGAGGGCGCCCGGAAGGCAGTCGATGCCGGAAAGTAGCCGGGGTCCCCGCTTCGTGGCCGTCGGCGGACGGAACAAGGCGTTCCTCCGCCGGGGCGCGGTCGCGCCGCGGCGGCGGAAGTCGGGCCGTACCGTCCGGATCGCGCTCTTCGTCGTCGTGCTCGCGGCGGCGGCCGCCGGTCTCGCTCGCTTCTTCGGAGGCTCGCTCTTCTCCCTTCAGCGGATCCAGGTCGCGGGCAACAGCCGCGCGCGGACCGAGGAAATCCTTCGCGCGGTCGAGCCGTGGCGCGGTGCGAACCTCGTCGCGCTCGACCTCTCCGGAATCGCGCACGCGGTCGGTGCTCATCCGTGGGTCGAGCGCGTCACTCTCACGAAGCGACTTCCCGACGGTCTCGCGATCCGCGTCACCGAGCGCCGGGCGGTCGCGCTCTTTCGCGAAGGCTCCCGTCTCTGGTGGCTGTCGCCGGAGGGAAGACCGATCGCGCTCTACGATCCGCGAACCGACTCGACCGAGTACGTTCTCGTGTCGGGCGATCGCCGCGCTCTGCCCGAAGCGGCCGGTCTTCTCGAAGACCTCCGCTCATCACCGGCAGACTATTTTTCCGCGCTCTCCGAAATTTCCGCGCTGCCCGACGGAGGTTTCGGTATCATGGATTCGATCTTTCGAAGGCCGGTTCGTGTTCTTCGACGGGATGCTCCCGCGAAGATTCGCGCGCTCCTGGAAGCGCGGGGTTTCATCGAGTCTCGTGGGTGGGAGGCGCGGGCCATCGATCTCCGTTTCTCCGATCGAATTGTGTTGGTCGGTGCCTACGGCGCCGGGAATTCGCTTTGATCCGGCGCAATGGCTAAGCCCGAGAACTTCCTCGTCTCCTGCGACATCGGCAGCTCGAAGATCTGCGTCTTGATCGGCGAGCAGAACTCTCACGGCGGCCTGGACGTGATCGGCAAGGGCGCCTCTCCCAACCGGGGCACCCGCAAGGGCAACATCATCAACGTCGACGCCACGATCGACGCGATCAAGCGCGCCGCCGAGGAAGCCGAGATCATGGCGGGCGTCCAGATCGCCCGCGCCTGGGTGGGCATTTCCGGATCGAACGTCCGGTCCTTCAACAGCCGCGGAGTCGTGGCGGTCGCCGGCAAAGACCGGGAGATCTCCCGCGAGGACGTCACCCGGGTTATCGACGCCGCCCGGGGTGTACAGATCCCGCAGGACCACGAGGTCGTCCACGTCGTTCCGCGTGAGTTCGCGGTGGACGGGCAGGACGGGGTCGGCGATCCGACCGGGATGGTCGGCGCCCGGCTGGAAGCCGACGTGCACGTCGTGACGGCGCCCGTGGCCGTCACGCAGAACATCGTGACGTGCATGAACAAAGCGGGAATTGAGGTCGTCGAGCTCGTCCTGGAGCAGTTCGCGGCGGCCGAGGCGGTGCTGACTGAGGACGAGAAGGAGCTCGGGATCGTCCTGATCGACATCGGCGGCGGCACGACGGAGATCGCGGTCTATCAGAGGGGCTCGATCGCCCACACGGCCGTCATTCCGGTCGGCGGCGACCACTTCACCAACGACCTGGCCGTGGTCCTCCGGGCCCCCATCGGCGACGCCGAGCGCATCAAGAAGAAGTTCGGATCCGCCCTGCGATCCGCGGTCGGCGACGACGAAATGGTCGAGGTCGCGATGGTGGGCGGCCGGGAGCCGAAGCTCTGCCCGCGCTCGACTCTCGCCGACATCCTCCAGCCGAGGGCGGAAGAGCTGCTCGCCTTGATCCACGAAGACCTGCAGCGACTGGGTGTCGACAGGGAGATGCGATCGGGCGTCGTCCTGACCGGCGGCGGATCCGAGCTCGAAGGGTTAGTCGAGATCGCGGAGGGAATCTTCGAAGGGCCGGTGCGGCGCGGCATTCCGGCCGGGGTGGGAGGTCTCGTCGACGTCGTGTCGAGGCCGGAATGGGCCACGGCGACCGGTCTTCTCCTCTATGGGCACCGCCACAAAACGCCACGCCGCCGTTCGCGCGGGATCTCGCGCGCCGCGACGTCGGTCTCCCGGTTTTTCCGGGAGCTTTTCTGAGGGCGGGCGGCGCCCGCGCGCGCGGGGAGAAGACAAACGCGAGACGGGGTGGAAGGGGGAGACCGATGATCGAGCTCGTCGACGACGGAGGGAAATCGCCCATGGCGATCGAATTGGAGAGAGGGGACGCGTCTCCCGCGATCATCAAGGTCATCGGGATCGGCGGCGGCGGCTGTAACGCCATCAACCGGATGATCGCGGCGGGCGTTCGCGGCGTCGAGTACATTGCCTGTAACACCGATCTCCAGGCACTCCGCAAGACGGCGGCGGCGAGCAAGCTCCAGATCGGCGGCCGTTTGACGAAAGGCCTGGGCGCAGGCGCGGACCCGGACGTGGGAAGAAACGCCGCGCTCGAGGACCAGGAGAAACTTTCGCAGCTCGTCCAGGGCGCCGACATGGTCTTCCTGGCGGCCGGTCTCGGCGGCGGAACCGGTTCGGGCGCGGGTCCCGTCATCGCGAAGCTCGCTGCGGAGTCGGGAGCGCTGACGGTCGCCGTGGTGACGAAGCCGTTCGACTTCGAGGGCAAGAAGCGCATGCGCCAGGCGGAGAGAGCCGCCCGGGAGCTGCGCGAGCACGTCGACACGCTGATCACGATTCCGAATCAGAGGCTTCTCTCGTTCGTCGAGCGGAACACGCCGTTCCACGAGTCGTTCAAGATCGCGGACGACGTCTTGCGCCAGGCGATCCAGGGGATCGCCGACCTGATCAACTGCCCGGGAGAGATCAACCGCGACTTCGCAGACGTCAAGAAGATCATGTGCGACATGGGACGCGCGATGATGGGCACCGCCATCGCAGAAGGGGAGAACCGTGCGGTGCACGCCGCGCAGGCGGCGATCTCCTCGCCGCTTCTCGAGGACGCCTCGATCGAAGGGGCGCGCGGGGTGCTGATCAACATCACGGGAAGCGCCGACCTGACTCTCTTCGAGGTGAACGAAGCGGCGGAGATCATCCGCCAGGCCGCGGACCCGGAGGCCGTGATCCTGTTCGGTTACGTCAACGACGACCGGCTGGCCGGCGCGGTCAAGGTCACCGTGATCGCGACCGGCTTCGATCGCGGCGATTCCATCATCGAGGAGAAAGAGGAGGAGGAACCGCGCGCGCTCTCGCAGGCGCGAAGCGGTCGGACGCCCTTTCTCCGCGGAGACGATACGGGGGGATTCGGCCCGAACGCGTCTTCGCGCGACGACTTCGACATCCCGACGATCCTGCGCCGCCAAATGGATTAGCGGGGTCAGGTTTTCACGAATCGCCGTGCGGCCGCGTTTGCCGCTGTGCTCTTGCCACTTTGCAGAGCAAAGTGGCAAGTGGAGACCTGACCCTTCGCTTCCTCAGCTTTTGAGCCGCACGGACAGCCTCTGCGCCTGTTCCTTCCTTCTGCGGATCATCGCGCGCCTCTTCTGCCGCCCCTTGTCTCTCCAGTGCTTGTACGCATGCGCCATCTTTGGATGGCGATGCAGGAACCGGCGAACGGCGCGCCGCACGGTCGGCGAGACCAGAGTCAGGAACAGGAGCCCCATCACGAAGAAGGGGACCTGGGGCATCACGGGAATCAGGACCCCGATGACGCCGAGGACGAAGAAGACGATCGCGAGAACGAGGTTCCACGCCTTGTTGCGCCGCGCGCGCGACTTGCGCGGGGTCTCGTGATTGGGTTCCGTCTTCGACGGGAGGGCGGCCATCTCGCCCTACAGTAGCGAAAGCGCCGGTTCGGGGCGAGCCGCGCCTATTCGCGGGGGCGCGTTCGGGGGCTTCCCTCGATGTTCTCGGTCAGAAAAGCTGTTCCCGAACGGCTCGGCCGGCCCTGGACATCCACGTCCACGGCGGTTTGCCGGGCCTCAACGCGCAGCCGGTTGTGCACGTCGCGCACGCCGCGAACCGATTCAGCCAGGTCCTCGGCCAGCCGTTTGATGCGGCGGCCGCCCACGGTGCCTTCGAGAGTGACCTCTCCGTTGACGACCTGAACGGAAATGTCGGTGGCGTCGATCTCTCCGTCTTCTTCGAGCCGCTCGTTGACTTCTTCCCACATGCGCTCGTCCGGGCGGACGTAGCCTTTCGGCCCGCGCCCGGCGAAAGGCCCGCGGATCGATTCCCGCGCGATCTGCCACCCCTGACCTCCGGCGCCGCCTTCGGGTTGCGCGGATCCCGCGTAGGGATCGACGAACTCCCGGTGATAGCCCTTTCCCGCGTAGAAGACGTAGCCGGGAGTCGACCACTCGTCGTAAGGCCGGGTGAAGACCTCTTCGCGCTCCTGACTCACCCAGCGCCCGCGCTCGGGCTTGTCGAAGCCGCTCCCGTAGCGAAACTCACTCGGTTCGCCGTGCTCGTCGCCGGACCCCTCGTATGCTCCGAACTGCGGACGTTCGACGCCTCGGCGGAACTCATCATCCGGATTCGCCATGTGAGCCTCCGCACGAAGAGCACTGCAACCGCCGTGCCCCGATATCCGCGGAATCTTGACGAGAATGACCCGAAGCGGCCGCCCCGTCGTTACGATGCGAGAGATTAGAAGTCCCCGGACGAGATGGCCGATCACTGTCATGCTCGGCTCGTTGATCCTCGTCAGCTTTCTGCGGAGCCAGCGCGCTAACGATTCTGGATCGGTTGGTAGCCCATACGGGAATCGAACCCGTATTTCGGCCTTGAGAGGGCCGCGTCCTAACCGTTAGACGAATGGGCCGGTGGGCGCGGAAACGTAGCACAGGCCCTCGGGAGTGCGCAAACCTCGACCATTGCAGCGGCCCGGGCCTTGCATCCTGCTCTCCCGTTGGGAGGGACCATGAAAAGGGATCAATTGAACGAGCTTCTTTACCAGATGTTGGAGACGGAGATGGGCGGCGTCGAGGTCTATCGAACCGCGATCCACTGCGCGACGAACGATGACTTGAAGAGAGAGTGGCAGAAGTATCTACAGCAAACCGAAAACCACGTGCAGGTCGTTACCGAGATCTTCGAGTCCATGGGACTCGACGCAGAAGCCGAAACTCCGGGACGCCAGGTGGTCCGCCACATCGGAGAATCCCTGGTGAAGGCGATGGAGATGGCCCTCTCCTCCGCGCCGCCCGAGGCTGCGCAGATCGTCGCGGCCGAGTGCGTCGTTCTGGCCGAGACGAAGGACCATCTGAACTGGGAGCTGCTCGGCCAGGTCGCGAAGAAGGCGAAGGCCGAGGACAAGAGGGCACTCGAAACCGCCCAGGAGAAAGTCGAGGACGAGGAGGACGAGCACCTGTACCACACTGCCGGGTGGGCGCGAGAGCTCTGGATCGAGTTCCTCGGGATGCCCGCCGTGATGCCTCCGCCCGAAGAGGAGAAGGACGTCAAGACGGCGATCGGTGCGGCCCGCGCGAAACAGTCGCGCACGGAGATGCTCTAGGAACTGAAACGGAGATCGAACCAGCGGCCCGCGGTCACTCGCGGGCCGTTTTCTTTGTCCGCTAGCTCGAGGGCGGCGATGCCGGCTGGAGCACCTTTCCCGGCCGATATCGCACCCAGCGCAGGATCTCCGGGATCGTCGGCTTCTTTCCGTACATGAGGATGCCGACGCGGTAGATCCTTCCCGCGAACCATGCAATTCCCATCGTCGAGAGGACGAGGATCACGATGGACAGCCCGATCTGCCAGGCCGGCGGCTCCGCAATCGCCGTGCGCAGATACATGACGAGCGGCGCGGTAAAGGGGATCAGCGACGCTGCGACCGCCACCGGGCCGTTCGGATTGTTCATGACGGCCGGATAGACCGCGACCCCGCTGACGATCAGCATCTGAGGAAATATCGCAAGCTGCTGTGCCTCCTGGTCCGAGTTGAAGGGCGCTCCGACCGCCGTAAAGATGCTGGCATAGAGGAAGTATCCGAGAATAAAGAAGAGCAGGAAGTATCCGATCATCGAAAGGGGAATCATCGGCGCGCCCGTCTCGCCCATCGCCATGAGCCCGGCAATGGCAGGGAGGGAAAGGTTCATCGCGACCAGAGACCACACCAGATATTGCGTCAGTCCAACGAGGCCGATCCCGACGATTTTCCCGAGCATCAGCTCCGTCGGACGGACCGACGCGATGATGAGCTCGACGATGCGATTCGTTTTCTCCTCGATGACACCGCGCAGGTTCTGGAAGCCATACATGAAGAAGGTCAGATACATGAGGATCATGAAGACGAGAGCGGCGATGATGCCGGCGCCCTTTTCCTCGGTAACTCCTTTCGTCGTGACCTTCCAGGTCTTCAGATCCACGGTTTTCTCGAGGTCTGCGCCAACCGACGCGGGAAGACCACGGTCGGCGATCTTCTGATGGAGGATGGTCCGATTGATCGCGTCTTTCATCTGCGACAATGCGACGAACTCGGAGACCGAGATCGAGTAGTACTCGGCCCGCTCCTTCTCGAGAAGCGCGGGGTCGAGGACCAGGTAACCGTAGATCTTCTTCTGTAGAACTTCCTTTCGGAGCGCATCTTTCGTCTGCTCGAGGTCCCCGGTAATCGGCCTCGTCTCCAGGATCCAGTGGATTCCGCGCGTGCCGGGACTTTTCCGTCGCTGGGCTTCCTCGCTGCTCGCCAGATCGCGCGCGAGCGGTTGAGCGAGGTGCCCGGTCACGTCTACGACCGCGACCCGCCGCTCGCCGCTCGCCTTTCGCATTGCCGTGACCTGAACCGCCATGTATCCCAGGAAGAAGGCCGGCACGAGGAACGTCGCGATCCAGAACGCCTTCGTTCGAACGCGCTCCAGATACTCCCGGCGGATGACGGCGAAAACTTTCCTCCAGCTCATTTTTTCCTCACTCGATCGTCCGGGTCTCTTCGATCCCGGCGGCGCGGACGGCGTCGAGATAGATCTCCTCGAGCTCGGGCTCCTTCGCCGAGAACCCCAGCAGCTCGTGTCGGTCGAGGGCCCGTCGCAGGAATTCCCGGAGATCGGTCCCCGGGGACAGAGCGATGAGATAACCGCCGTTGACGGGCTGGGACGAGGCGACCCCGGGCAGCGCCGCAATCTCGTCTGGACGCGCGTCAACGGACAACTGGAGCAGGTTGCGCGAGAATCGGCGCTTCAGATCCCGGAGATCGCCCTCCAGGATCTTCTTCGAGCGCGCCATGAGGCAGATCTCGTCGCAGAGTTTCTCGGCCTGCTCGAGGACGTGCGTCGAAAAGACGATGGTTTTCCCCTGCTTCCGGAAATCGCTCAGGTATTCCTTGATGATCGCGGTGTTGATCGGATCGAGGCCCGAGAACGGCTCGTCTAAGATCAGGATTTCCGGGTCGTGGATGACCGTTGTGATGAACTGGACCTTCTGCTGCATGCCCTTCGAGAGCTCGTCGACTTTCTTCTTCAGCCAGGGCTTCAGCTCGAGCTTCTCGGCCCACTCGGCGATCCGCCGGCGGGCGACTTCGCGCGAGACCTCCTTGATCGCCGCGAGAAACAGGAGGTGGTCGAGGACCTTCATCTTCCGGTAGAGCCCGCGCTCTTCCGGGAGATAACCGACCCGGTTCTGTATCTCCCGGGTCATCGGCTGGCCGAGAACGCGGATCTCCCCCGAGTCGGCCGCGGTGATGTTCATGATCATCCGGATCGTGGTCGTCTTTCCCGCGCCATTGGGGCCGAGAAGGCCGAAGACGACCCCCCGCGGAACGCGGAAGGAGAGCGAGTCCACGGCCGGAAACTTGCCGAAGACCTTCGAAACGTTCTCGAGCTCGATTGCGGCGGTCATATTCGAGTCTTTGGCTTACGTGCCCCAGTTTCGAAGGTTCATGGCGGAGAGGGAGGGATTCGAACCCTCGAAACCCGTTAGGGCTTACCGGTTTTCGAGACCGGCCTGATCAACCACTCCAGCACCTCTCCTTGGGCTGGGGTCAACGCTGAATGGCTGAATTCAGTGATTCAGCGCTGACCCTACTTTGGTCGAAACGCGAAATGTAGCGAATTCGGGGGATGGGCGCTACCGCCGGGCCTGGAAGAACAGCTTCATCAGCTCGGCACATTCCTCGGAGAGAAGTCCTCCTTCGACCTCGCACCGGTGGTTCAGGCGCGGATCCTGAGGGACGTTCGCCAGCGTTCCGCAATAGCCGGCCTTCGGGTCCACACACCCGAACACGATGCGCGCGAGGCGGGCATTGACGGCGGCGCCGGCGCACATCGGACAGGGCTCGACGGTTGCGTAGAGGGTCGCCCCGTCCAGCCGCCAGGTGCCGGCCGCCTGCGCGGCTTCACGGATCGCCTCGATCTCCGCGTGGTGGGTCGGGTCGGCGAGCGCCTCGCGCCGGTTGCGGCCCCGCCCGATCATGTGGCCGTCGCGCACGACGACCGCGCCGACGGGCACCTCCCGCTCGGAAAAAGCGATCCGGGCGAAGGCGAGCGCCTCGCGCTGGAACTTCTCGTCGTCGGGGGTGAACGACACCGCGGGGAGGGTACCGCACGCCGGCCTCTCGAGAGCGGCACGGAGACGTGGAATTGCTTGAAAACAGAGAGTATTTTCGGTAGCGTACCCGGCTCCTGCGCCCATAGCTCAACTGGATAGAGCGTCTGACTACGGATCAGGAGGTTGGGGGTTCAAGTCCTCCTGGGCGCACCATCCTTATGTTCTCGGCAGTCAGTTCTCCGTTCTCCGGGCGGCGTCGAGGACGGAAGAGTGACCGTCGGGGAGAGAGGCGGACGCTCGATCGGGCGGGATGACGAACTTTCAACCCCGCCAAACGTAAGAAAATAGGCGATTCGAGTTGCCGTCACCGGAGGGAAGTCGATGTCGAAAAAGACGAAGATCGTTCTGGGCGTCCTGGGGGCCATCGTGCTCGCCTTCGTCGCCATGGGATTCATCTTGCGCAAGGACAAGGACGTCGCCCGGGTGACCACAGCCAAAGTTGAAAAGATCGATCTCGTCGCCAAGGTCACGGCGAACGGAAAGATCCAGGCCCGCCGGAAGGTCGACCTTTCGGCGCTTGTCATGGGGCAGATCGTGAACCTCGCGGCGAAGGAAGGCGATCGGGTTCAGAAGGGTCAGCTCCTCCTCCAGATCGACCGGGCCCAGCTGGCCGCGCAGACGGCGGGGCGGGAGTCGGCGCTCGGGGCGATGCGGTCCGATCTCCTGGCGGCGCGGTCCAACGCGGAGCAGGCGCGCTTCGATTACGAGCGGGCGCGCCGCAACTGGGAGTCCAAGATCCTGTCGGAGGCGGAGTACCAGAAGACGAAGTCCGCGTACGACACGGCGCAGGCGAACCTTTCGGCGACGCAACAGCGGCTGCAGGAGTCGGGCGCGAACCTCGCGGCCAGCCGCGACTCGCTCTCGAAGACAACGGTCAGCGCGCCCATCGCCGGCGTCGTCACCTACCTTCCGGTGAAGGAGGGCGAGGTCACCGTCATCGGCACGATGAACAACCCGGGGACGCAACTGCTCACGATTTCCGACATGTCCGAGGTCGAGGCGGTGATGATGGTCGACGAGACCTCCGTGCCGGAGGTCAAAGTCGGGCAGAAAGCCAACCTGAACATCGACGCGTATCCGAATCGGACTTTCGTGGGGATCGTCACCGAGGTCGGGTCCTCTCCGATCGCGAAAAACGACCCGGACCTGCTCTCGCTCACGCAGGGGTCGGAAGCCATCAACTTCAAGGTGAAGATCCGCGTGACCAATCCGCCCGATACGATCCGACCGGGTTTCTCGGTCACCGCCGACATCCTCACGGGACGCAAGGAAGGGGCGACCGCCATTCCGATCCAGGCGCTCGTGGTCCGGGACGTTCCAAAGAAGGAGGGCAAACCGGCAGCGGCGAGCAGCGCGGGTCGGCCGCAGACCGAAGAGGGCGTGTATCTCGTCAAGAACCAGAAGCTCGCCTTCGAGAAAGTCGTGACGGGGCTTGCGGGTGAGCTCATGATCGAAGTGAAGAGCGGACCGAAGGTCGGCGAGGAGATCGTGACCGGTCCCTTCAAAGTACTGCGCCAGGTGAAGGAGGGGGACAAAGTGATCGTCGAGAAAGAGGGCGGAAAGAAAGGGAGCCGCACTCCGCCGCCCGCATGAAGTCCGCCGAGCTCCTCCGCGTCTCGGCCTCGGCGCTGACGCGCCACAAGATGCGCGCGTTCCTGACGCTCCTGGGCGTGATCATCGGAGTCGCCACGGTCGTCGGCGTGGTCTCGGTCATCTCGGGATTGAACACGTACGTCAACGACAAGGTCATCGGCTTGAACCCGGACATCGTGATCTTCACGAAGTACGGGATCATCACGAGCCGCGACGAGTGGCTGATCGCGCGCAAGCGGCGGAGCATCACGCTGACCGACATGGAGATCGTCCGACGTGAGTGCCGCCTCTGCCAGGAGGTCGGCGGGCGCGGCGACCGGACCCGGCCCGTCAAGTACGGCGACCGCAAGCTCGCGGACGTCGAGATCCAGGGCCACACCCCGAACATGGGCGAAGCGATGAACTTCGACATCGCGACCGGCCGGTATTTCACGGCGGCCGAGTACGACCATGCGGCCGCGGTGGCCGTCATCGGCTGGGACGTGCAGGACCAGCTCTTCCCGCACATCGACCCGGTCGGCCGAGTGATGAAAGTCGACGGGTATCCCGTCAAGGTCATCGGCACTCTCGCGAAGCAGGGCAACGTCATGGGCCAGAGCCAGGACAACGTCGTCTACATGCCGTTGACACTCTTCAAGAAACACGTCGCCCCGAGCGAGGACATCGGCGTCTTCATCAAGCCGAAGGGGGGCGTCGCGATGGTGGCGCGTGCAACGGATGAAGTCCGCTCGATCCTGCGCTCGCTGCGAAAGACGAAGTTCGACAAGGACGACCCGTTCGGGCTGGTGACAGCGGAGATGCTCCAGGATCTCTGGAAGAACATTTCCGCCGGCGCATTCCTTTTGATGATCCTGATCTCCGGGATCTCGCTCGTCGTCGGCGCGATCGTGATTGCCAACATCATGTTCGTATCGGTCGTCGAGCGAACCAAGGAGATCGGCGTCCGGCGGGCGCTCGGCGCGCGCCGCCGCGACATCCGCCGGCAATTCCTGCTGGAAGCGGCGATGCTCTCCGCGATCGGTGGGGTCATCGGCGTGCTTCTCGGAGCGTTGATCGCGCTGGCGGTCAAGCAGGTCTTCCCAGCGCAGATCAAGCTCTCTTTCGTCGTGATCGGAATCGGCGTCGCGACGGTGACGGGGCTGCTCGCGGGATGGATTCCCTCCTCGCAGGCCAGCAAGCTCGCGCCGGTGGACGCGCTTCGATACGAGTAGACGATCGAGGACCAAAGAGCCGAGTAGCAGCCGATGTCGCGCCTTTTCAGTCACCTCCGCCGTGGATTCGGCGAGAACACGCGTTTCGCGCTCCTCGCGGTCCGCGCCCACAAGCTGCGCGCTTTCCTGACCGTTCTCGGGATCGTCGTCGGCGTCGCGACGGTGATCGCCATGGTCTCGATCGTGACCGGCTTCAACAACAACATGATCCGCAACTTCCAGAGCTTCGGCGCGACCCTCGTCCAGTTCCAGAAGTTCGAGCCCCGATTCGGTCCGGGACACGGGCGTTCGGAGGGCGAGCGGCGCCGGAAGGACTTGACGTACGCGGACGCGGTCGTGCTGAAGGAGTCCATCCCCGAGATGCGCGCGGTTTCCGCGGAACGCTACCTCTGGAACAGCGACATCAGCGTCAAATACCGCGACAACGAGACGACGACGCCGGTCGTCGCGGGCGTCACCGCCGATTACCCGGTCGCCAACAACCACTTCGTCTCTTACGGGCGGTTCATCACCGAGAGCGACTTCCGGCACCAGTCGAACGTCGCGGTCATCGGCGAGGACGTCCGGCACATCCTCTTTCCGCGCGAGGAGCCGCTGGAGAAGGTCGTGAACTTCAACGGCGAAGAATTCGTCATCATCGGAGTCCTCGAGAAGAAGGGGACCATGTTCGGAGGGTCGAACGACAACTTCTTCCTGATTCCGTTCACGACGTTCGATCGCAAGTTTCCTCAGATCAAGAACAGCGGAGGGGACACGATCCACATCGCGACGGTTCCCTACAAGCCGGACCAGGTCGCGCTCATCACCGACAAGGGGACGACCTTGCTGCGTGCCCGCCGGCACGTTCCTTTCGACAAGCCGAACGACTTCGCGATCTTCACACCCGACAAGTTGATCGAGAGTTTCCAGGGGATCACACGCGGCGTGACGCTGGCGATGGTTTTCATCGCGTTCATCTCGCTCCTGATCGGAGGCGTGGGCGTGATGAACATCATGCTCGTCTCGGTGACGGAGAGGACGCGGGAGATCGGCGTGAGGAAAGCGGTCGGCGCGTTCCGGCGCGACATCGTGCTGCAGTTCCTGACGGAGGCGACCACGCTTTCCGTCATCGGCGGCGCGATCGGGGTCGTGGTCGGGGTCGCGGTGCCGGCGGCGATCAAACGGGCCTTCGCGGCGTTGCCGGCGGAGACGCCGCTCTGGGTCGTGCTCGTCGGCCTGCTCGTCTCGATGTCGGTCGGGATCTTCTTCGGACTGTATCCCGCGGTGAAAGCCTCACGCCTCGATCCGATCGAAGCCCTCCGGTACGAATAGACCCGGAACAGGCGCGAAGGGCGGGATGAAAGGCATCTTCGGGCGCCTCCGGCGCGGGTTCGGTGAGAACACCCGGTTCGCGCTGCTGGCCGTCCGGGCGCACAAGCTGCGCGCGTCTCTGACCGTGCTGGGGATCGTCGTCGGCGTCGCAACGGTCATCGCGATGGTCTCGATCGTCACGGGCTTCAACAACAGCATGGTTCGTAACTTCCAGAGCTTCGGGGCATCGCTCGTCCTCTTCCAGAAGTACGAGCCCCGTTTCGGCCCGGGTGGCCCGAGACCGGAGGGCGAGCTGCGGCGGAAGGACCTGACCCTCGAGGATGCGGCGGCGCTGCGCGAAATTCCCGAGATGCGCGCCGTCTCGCCTCAGCGGTACCTCTGGGACAACACCGACTACCACCTGAAGTTCCGGGACGCCGAGGCGCGTTCGCCGCGCGTCTTCGGCGTCGTCGAGGAGTACCCCGTCGCGACGAGCCGGTTCGTTGCACAGGGACGTTTCCTGTCGACGACGGAGGTCGAGCACGCCGCGGACGTGATGGTGATCGGCGAAGAGATCCGGGACAAGCTCTTCCCCCGAGAGGATCCAATCGGGAAGAGGGTCACCCTCGGGCACGACGGTTACACAGTGATCGGCGTCTTCGAGAAGAAGGGCAGGATGTTCGGCGAGTCCCAGGACAACTTCGTCGTCATTCCGCTCACGACGTTCGACCGCAGGTTCCCGTGGATCAAGGTCGGCGGCAGCAACGGCGACGCGCTTCGCATCGCCACGGTTCCCTACACGCCGGACCAGGTGCCCGTGGTCATCGAGAAGGGAAGAACGATCCTGCGCGCGCGCCATCATGTCGCATTCGACAAGCCGGACGACTTCGGCATCGTCACCCCGGACAAGCTAATCGAGAGCTTCCAGGGAATCACGCGTGGAATCACTCTCGCGATGGTGTTCATCGCGTTCGTCTCGCTCCTGATCGGAGGCGTCGGCGTGATGAACATCATGCTGGTGTCGGTGACGGAGAGGACGCGGGAGATCGGCGTGAGGAAAGCGGTCGGCGCGTTTCGCCGGGACATCATCCTGCAGTTCCTGACGGAGGCGACGACCCTCTCCGTCCTGGGGGGTGCGATCGGAGTGGTTGTGGGGATCGCGATTCCGGCCGCGGTCAAGAAGGCATTCGAAGCACTGCCGGCGGAGACGCCCCTGTGGGCGGTGTTCGTGGGGCTGCTGGTCTCGATATCGGTGGGGATCTTCTTCGGACTTTACCCGGCGGTCAAAGCGTCACGGCTCGACCCGATCGAAGCCCTTCGTTACGAGTAATCACTCGCTCCACTCCGTCTCCAGCTTCGGCGGCTTCGTCAACGTCTTACGATAGCGATCCTTGAACGGCTTCTGCAGTGCTCGAACGTCTATATGGCCTCCGGTTCCCGAGTTTGACATGGGCGGAACGATAAGATTTTCGTCGCTCATGGCTCTGTCGCCGGGAAGCCGTCTCGGTCCCCACGAGATTCTCGCCCCGCTCGGGCAGGGCGGGATGGGAGAGGTCTACCGAGCCCGGGACATGCGCCTCGGGCGCGAGGTCGCGATCAAAATCCTTCCGGCGGCGTTCGCGTCAAACGCTGACCGGCTACAGCGGCTCGAGCACGAGGCGCGCTCCGCGTCGGCCTTGAACCATCCGAACATCGTGACGATCTACGAGGTCGGTCATGCGAATTCGACCTTCTACATCGCGATGGAGCTCGTCGAAGGCGCGAGCCTGCGAGAGCTCGTTCTCGCGGGTCTGCTTCCGCTGCGGCAGCTCCTCTCGATCGCAACCCAGATCGCCGACGGGCTCGCCAAGGCGCACGGCGCGGGAATCGTCCACCGGGACTTGAAACCCGAAAACCTCATGGTCTCCAACGACGGATTCGTGAAGATCCTCGACTTCGGACTCGCCAGGATCCTCCCCGCGCGATCCGACTCGGTCTCGGACCTCTCGACCTCGGATCACGAGGAGATCGGTACCAGCGGAATCGCCGGCACGGTCGGATACATGTCACCCGAACAGGCCTCGGGCCGTCCGCTCGACTTCCGATCGGATCAGTTCTCTTTCGGCGCCGTGATCTACGAGCTCGCGACGGGAGCGCGGGCGTTTCGGAGGGAGACGCCGGTGCAGACTCTGGCCGCGATCCTCGAGGACGATCCCGAGCCCATTGCCTCGTTGAATGCCCGTTTGCCCGCGCCGTTCTGCTGGCTCGTCGAGCGCTGCCTCTCGAAGAACCCGGAGGACCGGTACGCCTCGACGCGGGATCTCGCGCGCGACCTCGCTCTCCTCCGCGAGCGCCTTCTCGAATCGCCCGCCGAAGTCCGCGTCGTACGGCCGACGAACCTTCCGGTGCCGCGAACCCGCTTCGTCGGCCGCGAGAAGGAGCGCAGCGCCCTGCGGGCGTTGCTCGAGCGTCCGGACGTCCGGATCGTCAGCCTGACGGGCTTCGGCGGGATCGGAAAGACGCGGCTCGCTCTCCAGGTCGCCCACGAGATGTCGGATCGCTTTTCTGCGGGAGTTTCGTTCGTCCCCCTCGAATCCGCCCGGGACGCGGACCAGATGATCGCCGCGATCTCCCGAACGCTCGGGGTCCGGGAAACCGTCGGGCAAGCGATCTCGAACTCGTTGAAAGAGCACCTCGCGGCCACCGCGCGGGCGCCCATGCTCCTCGTCCTCGACAACTTCGAGCAGCTGCTCCCGGCGGCTCCAGCCGTCGCCGATCTCGTCGCCGCCGGCGCGGGTCTCCAGGTCGTGGTCACGAGCCGATCTCCGCTGCACGTCTACGGGGAGCACGAATTCCCCGTGCCGCCGCTCGCGTTGCCGGATCTCGAAAACCTTCCGTCGCTCGAGCGGTTGCCTCAGTACGAATCGGTCGCCCTGTTCCTGCAGAGGGCGCAGGCGGTCAAGCCGGACTTCGCCCTCACGAAGGAGAACGCGCCGGCGATCGCCGACATCTGCGCGCGGCTGGACGGTTTGCCGCTGGCGCTCGAGCTCGCCGCCGCTCGAGTCAAGCTGCTCCCGCCGGCCGCGATGCAGACGAAGCTCGAGAAACGCCTGCAGCTCCTGACCGGGGGCGCGCTCGATCTGCCGGCCCGGCAACGCACCCTCCGGGGCGCGATCGAGTGGAGTCACGACCTCCTGAACGAGAACGAGCAGAAGCTCTTCCGCCGCCTTTCGGTGTTCGCGGGCGGATCCACCTTCGAGGCGGCCGAAGCCGTCTGCAATGCGAAGGAGGATCTCGGGCTGGACCTTCTCGACGGGATGTCGTCCTTAGTCGACAAGAGCCTGATTCGGCAGGTCGAGACGGCGGAAAAGGAGCCGCGGTTCGTGATGCTCGAGACCATTCGCGAGTACGCGCTCGAGCGGCTCACGGGTTCGGGCGACGAGCCGATCACGCGCCGCGCCCACGCCGCTTACTGCCTGGTTCTCGCGGAGGAGGTCGGGTCGGCGGATAGCGGCGTCGAGCCCTCCGACTGGCTCGACCGGTGCGACCGGGAGCACGAGAATTTCCGGGCGGCGCTCGACTGGCTCTGCCGCAACAACGAGGCGCAATGGGGGCTTCGGCTCGGAGGGGCGCTGTTCCAGTTCTGGGAGCGGCGGGAGGACATCACCGACGGGAGGGGATGGCTGGCGAGGATCCTCGATCTTCCGGGAGCCGCGGCGCGCGACAAAGTCCGCGCGCGGGCCGTCTTCGCCGCCGGCGTCCTCGCCGGCGCGCAGAAGGACTACGAGGCCGCCGACGCCCTTCTCACCGAAAGCCTGGAGATCAATCGGGAGACGGACGACAAGTGGGCTGCGGCAGTTTCGCTGAACGCGCTCGCCGTGACTGCCCTCGACCAAAGGGACGTGTCCGCCGCGCGCTCACTCTCCGAGCAGAATCTGGCGGTCTGGCGCGAGCTCGGGGATCGCGCAGCGGTCGCGCGATCGCTCTCCAACCTCGCGAGCGTCGTCAAGGAGCAGGGGGACTACCCTCTCGCGCGCTCCCTCTACGACGAAGCGCTCGGAATCTTTCGCGAGGTCGGCGACGCGACGGCGGCGGCGCGGGTCTTGAACAAGCAGGGGGACGCCGCACGCGAGCAGGGCGCGACGTCGGAAGCCCGGGAGCTCTACGAGCAGAGTCTCGCGACCTTCCGGGAGTTCGGCGATCGGTGGGGGATGGCCCTCGCTCTCGCCGACCTGGGAAACCTGGCGCGGGAGCGCGGTGATCCCTCCGCCGCCCGGACGCTCTACAAAGACAGCCTCCGGATCTTCCAGGATCTCGATTACAAGCGGGGCGTCGCGCAGATTCTCGAGAACCTCGCGTGCGTGGCCGCCGAACGGGGTGAATCGAAGACGGCGCTCGCGCTCGCGGGATCGGCGGCGGCGCTCCGCCACGCTCTCGGGACGCCGCTCAGGCCTTCCGAGCACGCGAAGCTGGAAGCGGGTCTGGCGTCGGCCCGGGAGGGATTGGCGGGCTCGGAAGGAGCGTCGGCCTGGATGGAAGGCTGGACGACTCCGCTCGAAGAAGCGGTCGAAGCGGCGCTCGCTGCGGAGGCGATCTGACCGGCCGGTTCAGACGGCGGTCATCGGGTCGACCAGTCGCCGGACGGCCGAGATGCGGTTCGCCGGGAACTGACCTCGACGGGCATGTTCCCGGATGAGCGTCTCGTCGGGGGCGATGTAGACGCAATACATCTTGTCCCCCGTGACGTAGCTGTGCAGCCACTGGATTTCCGGGCCCAACGACGTCAGGACCTCGTTCGATTTCCGGGCAATCGCCTTCACTTCTTCGTCTGAAAGATTCCCCAGCCCCGGGATTTCCCGCTCGATGACGAATTTCGGCATGGCCCCTCCGACCCGGATCCTAGCAAAGGTGTCGGGGCCTCGACTTTGGTCGCAGATGTTCTTTCGTCACAACTTCCGGGGCAAGAAAACTCTTTATTTGGCTGCTCGTCCCGTCTAAACTTTTCGGCGCCTCGAAACAAGATCGTCCACGGAAAGGAAAGCCATGAAGAGAACGATCCTCGTCCTCACCTTGCTGTCGCTCGCTCCCTTCGCTTTTGCCCAGCGAATCGACGACACGAACGGAAAACACACACAGCTCTATCCGACGAAAGACAAGGCGCCGGGATGGGCGAGGCCGGGCGGCGTCGGCGGGCAGAACCTGAGCTATCACGGTGGACCAGTGATCACGAACGCCAAGTCGGTCGCGATCTTTTGGGGTCCGTCCTGGGGCAGTGCGAACAACCTGAACGACCCGGTCGCCGTAGCGCTCCAGGACTTCTTGAACCAGTTCGGGCAAACCCCCGAGTACAACGTCATTACGCAGTACTCCAGCATTCAGAAGGCCAACCTCGGGAGCACAGTCTGGTGGGACCAGTCGACCCCGCCGACCAACGTCACCGACTCCGCGCTTGAGGCCGAAGTCGTGAAGTACTTCACT
Organism: Thermoanaerobaculia bacterium; assembly: GCA_036395755.1. Lineage (GTDB taxonomy): Bacteria > Acidobacteriota > Thermoanaerobaculia > UBA5066 > Gp7-AA6 > Gp7-AA6. Next base: position 2,018 of record DASWCZ010000084.1, on the reverse strand, counting down.
CAGGGTGGCGTGGCCGACTCGAGCACGATCTACTCAGTCTTCCTTCCGTCCACGTCGTACTCGTCATACGGAACCTCGGATTCGTGCGGCGGGCCGAACCTGGTCTACTGCGCCTACCACAGCAACTTCAGCTACGGCGGCATGGACATCAAATACTCCTCTTTGCCCTACCCGAGCTGCGGCGGCTGCCAGTGGACGGGCTGGACAGCGGCTCAGAACCTCGAGCACTTCGCCTGCCACGAGACGCGTGAGGCGGTGACCGATCCCGACGGGACCGCCTGGTTCGACCGGCGCGGCTACGAGGCGGACGACAAGTGCGCCTGGTCTCCCGCCCCGTTCTTCGGGACCGGCGGCTACGGCTACCAGTGGGAGTGGTCCAACGCCGTTTCCGGCTGCGTCAAGACCGCTCCGTAACGCTTCTCGATTCCCGCTTTTCCGAGGCCCCGGCGATCCCGGGGCCTTTTTCCATGTATATCCTTGCGAAAAATCGGGGGGCCGTGCCGATGAGGAGACGGGTCGCAGGAACCGCGTTCGGGATGGCGCTCGCGGCGTACGGTTTCGGGGCGGCTCCGCAGCCGAAGGTCTTCTCGGTCGGGACCGCGACCGCCGCATCGGGACGGAGAGTCTTCGGCGCGATCGAGGTGCCGCCCGGCGTCGATGCCGGAACCCGGATCGACGTCGCCGTGATCCGCGGGACGAAGCCCGGTCCGGTCCTCGCCCTCGTCTCGGGGGCGCACGGGACGGAGTACGCGTCGATCGTCGCGGTGTCGAAGCTCGCCCAGGCGATCGATCCGGCAGTGCTCTCGGGGACCGTCATCCTCGTGCCGCTCGTCAACGTCGCTTCCTTCGAGCAGAAGGTCCCGCACGTCAACCCGGTCGACGGCAAGAGCATGAACCGCTTCTATCCGGGACGGGTGGACGGCACGCAGACGGAGCGGGCTTCGTTTTTCATCACGCGCGAGGTCGTCGAGAAGTGCGATCACCTGATCGACCTTCACGGAGGTGATCTCGACGAAGACCTCCGCCCCTACAGTTACTGGACGAAGACGGGCAATGCGGCGCAGGACGCCGTCTCCCGCGAAATGGTGCTCGCCTTCGGGCTCGACCACATCATCGTGTCCACCGATCGGCCGAAAGATCCGCAGGCCTCCCGCTACCTCGAGAACACGGCGACGACGCGCGGGAAGCCGTCGATCACGGTCGAGGCCGGGCACGCCGGCACCGTGGAACCCGAAGACGTCGCCGCGCTCGTCGACGGCTGTCTCTCGGTCATGCGCTACCTGAAAATGCTGCCGGGAGCGCCCAATCCCGTCGAGCACCCGGTCTGGATCGGCGCAATCAAGACCGTTTCGAGCGAACAGGAAGGACTCTTCTATCCGCTCGTCCGGCGGGGGAGCTACGTCGGAGAGGGAATGAAGATCGGGTACGTCACCGACTTCGTCGGTCGGACAGGCTTCGAGGCGCGCGCTCCGGTGGCCGGCGTCATCCTCTACATCTGCGCGGTCCCTTCCATGAAGAAGGGGGACACCGTCGCGAACATCGGCATCGTCGCCGCGTCCCCGCCCTGAGCGGCCGCCGGATAAGATGTCTCGAGCTCGATGACAATTGCAGCCGGTTCGCGTCTGGGGCCATACGAGATCCTCGTCCCGCTGGGCGCCGGCGGCATGGGCGAGGTGTATCGGGCCCGCGATGGACGGCTCGGCCGCGAGGTCGCCGTCAAGGTGCTCTCGGAAGAGTTCTCTTCCGATCCGGACCGGCGGAAGCGCTTCGAGCAGGAGGCGCGCTCCGCTTCCGCTCTGAATCACCCGAACATCGTCACGATTCACGAGATCGGATCGTCGAACTCCACGACCTACATCGCGATGGAGCTCGTGGACGGCCGAACCCTCCGCGAAGTCCTGCATTCCGGGCCACTGCCCACGAGAAGGCTCCTGGACCTGGCGTTCCAGATCGCCGACGGACTGGCCAAGGCGCACTCCGCGGGGATCGTGCACCGGGATCTGAAGCCCGAGAACCTG
>DASWCZ010000083.1:0-3987 GCA_036395755.1 Thermoanaerobaculia bacterium | reverse complement strand
GAAGGCATACCCGCACGAGCTCTCCGGCGGAATGAAACAGCGTGTCGAGGTGGCTCGCGCCCTGGCGGTGGACCCCGACGTGCTTTTTCTGGATGAGCCGTTCGGTGCGCTCGACTCGATCACGCGTCTCGTGATGCGGGGAGAGCTGCTGCGTATCTGGCAGGCGGAGCAGAAGACGATCCTCTTCGTGACCCACGACATCGAGGAGTCCGTGCAACTGGCCGATCGGGTCGTGGTGATGACGGCGCGGCCGGCGCGGATCCGCCGGATCGTCCCGATCGACCTGCCGCATCCGAGAGACCTCTCCTCCCGGCGCTATCTGGAACTGCGCGACGGGATCTTCGAGGAAATCGGTCTGGCCCACAAGATATGACGTCCCGTAGCCGGCTCGAGGCGATTCTCTTGCCCGCGGCCGCCGCGGTGGTCCTGATCGCTCTCTGGCAGGTGGCCGTCCGGTGGACGGGGACGAATGTCTTCCCCTCGCCGGGCGCGGTCGCGCGCGGCTTCGCCGAGCTTGCGCGCAAGGGTCTCCTTCTCCGATACAGCCGAGACTCGCTCCTGCGCGTGGCCGCAGGCTACGGCGCTGCTCTCGTGGTCGGGATCCCCGCAGGCGTCTTCCTCGGATGGCGCCCCGCCGCGGCGCGCGCGGTCAACCCCGTGATCCAGCTCCTGCGTCCGATCTCTCCTCTGGCCTGGATTCCCGTGGCGATCGTGCTCTTCGGAGTCAGCAACGTGGCGGCTGTTTTTCTCATCTTCCTCGCTTCCCTCTTTCCCATCCTCGTCTCCGCGATGAACGGAGTGCGCGGTGTGCCGGCGATGTACCGCGACGCGGGGCGCAACTTCGGCCTGTCGGAAAGGGCGCTTCTCTCCCGGGTCGTGTTTCCCGCGGCCCTTCCCGAGATCCTGACGGGACTGCGCCTGGCGCTCGGTATCGCCTGGATCGTCGTCGTGGCGGCGGAGATGATCGCGGTGGATTCGGGGCTGGGATATCTCGTCATCGATTCGCGTAACGCCGGCAAACGCTACGACCTCGTCGTCGCGGCGATGCTCTCGATCGGCGCCATCGGACTCGTCTTGAATCTCCTCGTCCAGCGCGTCTCGCGGCTTCGGGCGGTGCATTGGGGATTCCGGGAGGAGACCCCGTGAGCGCCGGCCGGAAGATCCTGGCTGGGCTGCTCGCCTGGACGGGAGTCGTCACGGCCGCGCACCTGACGCTGAATTTCGACTGGTCGGCCGCCTGGAACGACCGCCTGCCGGCCGCGAAACGAAAGTTGAACGTGGCCTATATTCCTGTGACCTGCCATCTGGCCTGCCCCGTGACCGACTTCATCTCCCGCTACTCGCTCGACGGCGCCCTCTTCATTCCGAGGATGTTCCAGGGCTTCCCGGAGATCAAGGAGGCACTCATCTCCGACCGCATGCAGGTCGGGTTCATGGTCGCGCCCATGGCGATCGCTCTCGTCGCGCAGGGAGTGCCGATCAAGATCGTCTATCTCGGGCATCGCTACGGCAGCGCGGTCGTCGTTCGAATGGACGGCCCGATACGTTCCGTGCGCGATCTCGCGGGCAAGACCATCGCGATCCCCAGCCGCTTCTCAGACGAGCGGCTCATTGTGTTCAAGGCCTTGAAGCAGAATGGCATGACGGGAGCCGACGTGCACCTGGTCGAGATGGCGCCGCCGGACGTCGCGGGAGCGCTCGCCGCGGGCGCGATCGACGCGTTCTCGATGGGAGAGCCGTATCCCTCGCAGGCCGAGCTCGGCGGCTTCGGCCGCGTGCTCTTCCACGCTCGCGAGTACTGGCCCGACTACATGTCCTGCGTCGTGGTCGTCAGACAGGACGTGATCGATCGCCGGCCGCAGGCAGTCCAGATCCTCGTGGACGGCATTGCGCGGTCGGGCCTGTGGCTGGATGAAGGGCGCCCGCACCGAGAGCACGCCGCGGACTTCGTGGCCCGTTACTACTTCCGGCAGAAGCCGGAGGTTCTCCGCCACGCCCTGACGGAACCGCTCGACCGCGTGATCTACACGAGACTCTCGCCGCGCAAGCCTGACTTCGACATGGTGCGCGACCTGATGATCGAGACGGGTGTGCTGGACCGCAGGATCGCCTTCGAGGAGTACGTGGACCCGCGCTTCGCGGAGGGCGCCGCGACACAGACCGCCTGGAAGTACGAGCCGGGAAGCGGCAAGGCGGAGTGAGGACCAGGCTGTCGGCTTTCAGCAATCAGCTGTCAGCTCTCGGCTGCCGCGTAGTGTCATCCTGAGCCCCTCGCTCCTCTTTGTCATCCCGAGCCTCTCGCTCCTCTTTGTCATCCCGAGCGCAGCGAGGGATCTGCTAACGTCGCTTCGACACGCGCGTCCGCTCGGGACAGGCTCCGCGAAGGATCTGCTCCCTTAACCTCGGCTTGCACATAGGCATTGATCACAACCGGGTCGAAAGCGTTGCGGCTCCTGGCAGCCGGACTTCTCATCGCGGCGGGAATCTGGACCTATAGGAACGCCTCTCTGACGAGACTCCGCCGCGACTTCGTTCCCTGGATGCACCGGCTCGAGCGGTGGCGCGACGCGGCCGAAGAGACGCGCCGCGCCCTGAGACGGCGAGAGCCCACTCCCTCCGACCCGGCCGGGATCGATCGCCTGCGCCAGTGGGCGTGGTACGGCCTCGATCGCGTCGCCTGGATCTCTTACCGCGTCGAGAAACCCGACCACGAGGTCTCCCCGACGCGCGAGGTCACGCGCGGGCGCGTCCGGTTCACGGTCGGCGGCTTCCGGGCCGACGGGACGCGTGTCGAGAGGAGCGCCGACGTTCTCCTCGCTGCCGAGTGGGACCCGCGCCGGGACCCGACCCCTCGTGACGCTCCTCCGGGCGCCGCGCCCGAATCCGTTCCGGTCCCGATGACGCTCACGGTATCGCTCGACCATGTTGGCGATGAAAGATCGAACGCCTTTTCGCGATTCCACGACACCACGGCGGAGGCGGGTCTCGGTGCGCAGCGGCACGACCCGGCGTTGGAACTCACCAACCGGCTGATCGCCGACATCTGGCCCGGCTCCGGGGTCGCCGTTCTCGACTTTGACGGCGATGGCTTCGAGGATCTTTTTGTCGCGGACGGCGTGCGCTCGATCCTTTACAAGAACGACGGGCAAGGGCATTTCACGGACGTGACGGTGGCGGCCGGCCTCGCCACCTCGGGCGAAAAGGGGATCGCCGCGACCGGTGTTGCCGCCGGCGACGTGGACGGCGACGGCTTCCCGGATCTCTTCCTGACCGACGCCTTTGGCCCCGCGCGGCTCTTTCGCAATCGCAGTGATGGCACCTTCGAAGAGATCACCAGTTCATCGGGCATCTCGGTTAGCGGCAACGCCCGCTCGGCCGCGTTCGCCGATGTGGACGGCGATGGAGACCTCGACCTCTTCGTCTGCGTCACGGGCGACTACTACAACCAGATGCCCGACCCTCCCTACGACGCCAACGACGGGCGGCCCAACCGCCTGTTCGTCAACGACGGCCACGGCCATTTCACCGACGCGACCGCCGCCTGGGGCCTCGACAAGACGACGCGCTGGTCTCTCTCGTCGGTTTTCGCGGACTATGACGGCGACGGCCGGCCCGACCTCCTCGTCACAAACGACTTCGGTTTGAAGAATCTCTACAGGAACGACGGCGGACGCCGTTTCGTGGACGAGGCCGGCAAGGCCGGAGCGCAAGTCCGCGCCTACGGAATGTCGGCCGCCTGCGCTGATTTCAATGGAGACGGCCTGCTCGACCTCTACACGACTGGCTGCGACACGCAATGGTACTTCCTCCACGATTACCCCTCGCTGCCGATCGGCTTTGCCGGCCGAGTGTTCCTGCCGATCGCGGTCCGGTGGATGGAAACTATGTCAACCGGAAACTCTCTTCTCCTCCAGAAACCAGATCACACCTTCGCCGACGCGACCTCCCGCTCGGGCGCGGCGCACGCCGGCTGGAACTGGAGCTCCG
>DASWCZ010000082.1:0-69386 GCA_036395755.1 Thermoanaerobaculia bacterium | reverse complement strand
AATACTCGGACCGCACCGTCTACGACCTGACGACGGACCTCACTTCACCCAACGCGGAGCTGATCCAGGGAGTCGGTAACGGAGGCACGAGCAAGGGCGTCTTCTGCGTGCCCCTCCGGTTGATGGTCACACGGCTGAAGTAGGAATGGATGCCTTTCTCCCCGGTCACGAGCCGGGTCATTTGAGGAGGTTCCCGTGAAGCCTCTTTGCGCTCTCGTTCTGCTCGTTCTTCTCGGCGGGCCGACCGTCGTGGGGCAGACGATTTCCGAGTTCACGGTCCCTTCCCTCGCGGCGGGCCCAATCCGGATCACCGCGGGCCCCGACGGGAACGTTTGGTTCACCGAGATAAACCGCGACGTTCCCGGCATTGGACGCATCACACCGGAGGGCGTGATCACCGAGTTCCGCATTCCTAGATACGCGCGCCCGCTCCAGATTACGACCGGCCCTGATGGCAACCTCTGGTTCACTGAGAGTCAGAGCTTCGCTAACAGTATCGGTCGGATCACGCCGTCCGGCTCCTTCACAGAGTTCCCAATCCCGACACGAGCCAGCGAGGCCGACGGCATCGCGACGGGCCCTGATGGTGCCCTGTGGTTCACGGAGCACAGCGGTAACAAGATCGGACGCATCACCACGTCCGGCGCGATCACCGAGTTCGTGATTCCGAGATCCAACGCTCGGCTGGAGGCGATCGTCGCGGGACCCGACGGCGCCCTATGGTTTACCGAACGCAACACCGACGTGATCGGACGCATCACGACCTCGGGCGCGATCACGGAGTTCCCGATCCCAACCCCCGGTTCCCAACCCATCTTCATCACGGCGGGCCCCGACGGGGCTCTCTGGTTCGGCGAGTCGAGTGCCAACCAGATCGGGCGCATCACCACCTCGGGCGCGATCACCGAGTTCCCGATCCCAACACCCGCAACCGAGCCCTACGACATCGTCGCCGGGATCGACGGACATCTCTACTTCGCGGAGTCGGCGGCCAACAAGATCGGCCGCATCACGACCTCGGGTGTCATCACGGAGTTTCCCGTTCCCACGCCGGGCGCACTCCAGGGGATCACTTCTGGCCCAGACGGCGCGATCTGGTTCACCGAGATTGAGGCAGGGAAGATCGGACGGATGTCGATCGGGTCTTTCACGTGCACGCCGGATGCGGCGACCCTGTGCCTCAACAACAACCGCTTCCGGGTCACGGCTGACTGGAGGACGCCTGATGGGAGAACCGGCCAGGGCCAGGCCGTCTCACTGACTTCCGACTCGGGCTACTTCTGGTTCTTCAGCCCCGCCAACATCGAGATCTTGACCAAAGTGTTGAACGCCTGCGTCGACCCCTTCAACTCCTACTGGGTCTTCTCCGCGGGACTGACCAACGTGGAAGTGACGCTCCGGGTCGTCGACACGCAGACCGCGTCGCTGAAGACCTATGTGAATCCTTTGAACTCGGCATATCAGCCGGTCCAGGACACAGCGGCGTTCGCGACCTGTCCATGAAGGCGCGCGGCCGGCTTCAGTGGATGACGATCCGCTGGACGGCCCAGTAGAAGCCGACCGCGGCGATCGTAACCGAGGCGGGCACGACGATCCGCGACCGGTACCACGGCTTTTCCCGGAAGGGGAGGCCGAAAAGGATGAGCGCGATTCCGATCACGGTGAGCTGTCCCGCCTCGACGCCGACGTTGAACGAGATGAGTGCCGGAAGGAACTCCGAGCGGGGGAGACCGAGCTGCGTCAAGACCCCTGCGAAACCCATCCCGTGCAGGAGGCCGAAAGCGAAGACGAGCGCGATCCGCCATGGGTGCAGCCGGGAGGTCGTCAGGTTCTCGATCGCGACGTAGACGATCGAGAGCGCGATCAGCGGCTCCACGATCGAGCGCGAGAGCGACACGACTCCGTAGATCGTCAGCGCGAACGTGATCGTGTGCGCGACCGTGAACGCGGTCACCTGGAGAAGCACGGGCTTCAAGCGGGTCGACAGCAGGAAGATCCCGAGGACGAACAGGATGTGGTCCGTTCCCTTCGGCAGGATGTGGGTGTAGCCGAGGGCGAGGTAGGTCCGGATGACCTGGGCGCGCGTCGGCGGCACGATCGAGGCCGCGAGCGCGAAGGGCGCGCTCTCCTTTCCGTTCTCGAGCCACTGCCGCTCCACGTTTTCCTGGCCCTCGCTCTCGAGCGTCAGCATGTAGGTACCGAGCGGAACCGCGTTCGACCACGTGAAGGTCCGCGCGCCGGGAGGGATCGTGCCCTGGAGCAGCAGCCGGAGCTCCGAGGCGGCGTCGACCGCCGCGTCCGTCTCGCCAGGCGCTCGCGCGAGCGAAATCCGGTACGCCGCCGGCCGGCCGTCGAAGGCGGGCCGCGCGCCGCGGCAGGCCTCGAAGAGGATCCCGCCGATCTTCTTCTCGAGCACCGGCGTCAGACCCTCGATCCGCGGGGCCGGGCCGGGGACGGCGGCCCCGAAACCGGGCGGAAGGTGCTCCCGGTCCACGATCAGCTCGACCACGAACCCGCCGTCCCGGTGGAAGGTGACGAAAGTACGGAGCGTGCCGAGCTCGTGCGCCGCGGCGACCACGGCCATGAGGAGCGCGACGAACCCGAGACCGCCGACCCGCCGTGTCACGGCTTCAATACGGAAGAGCACTTGGTCTGGATGTCGCTGCTTCCCCCTCGAGCCGGCCGATCCTGGATCTCACGAGGCTTCGTACGCTTCCAGAAACTCCTCTCGCGAGATACCGGCGTGAGCACACGCCGTCCTCAGAGTCGATCCCTTCAGATGCAGGTGGTTGGGAAGCGTCATCGGTGTGCGGGTTCCGTCGGGTTGTCGCGCAGAAGTGCGATGTGCTCTCGCTCACGGACGATCCGGAATCCGAGTCGCTCGAAAGTTCGAAGGACTCGTTTCTTCGGCGCATCAATTGGAAAACGTGTCACTCGACCGCGACGTCGGTCTCCGTGAGAAATGCCTCGAGGACCTCGGAATCCTCCAGGACCTCTTTTCCGAAGGTTTCGAGGTGAAACCGGATTGCTGAGGTGACGTCCGCGAGAGCTTGTTCGTAGCTGTCGCCCTCACCGACGACGACTCCTTTGAGTCCGACAGGGTACGCGACGTAGCCGTCGGGATGGCGCTCCACCACGACCTTGATGCTGCTCATTCCGTCCTCAACACTATTGTCGCCTGAGGCGTTGGCAAACCTTCAGTTCTCCCCGCCCGGCAGGTTAAGCAGTCGGCGGAACGGGTCCTTCCACGGGAAGATCTGGGCGTAGCGCCAGATCCGGTCGGTCAGCGGCGGCTTCGCCGCGGGATTCTTGAAGCATTCCGCGCAGCGAGGGAGCTTGCTGAAATCGTGCGCGCGAAAGCCTTCCTCGATCGTGTCGAGGAACGGTGACGCGGCGATCTCGGCGATCGACTTCTCCCTCACGTTGCCGAGCTTTTGGGTGCCGTCGTAGTCGTAGCAGCAGTGCGTGACGTCGCCGTTGCAGAGGATGACGAACCACTGGTACGGCGTTCCCTGGAAGCATCCGTAGTACGCCTGGTGGAGCTCGGTGACCTCGGACGTGTCGAGCCCTTCGCACGTCTTCTGGATGACGACCGCCTGCGGATACCGGTCGAGCCGGAAGAAGTCCCGGAACGACCGGACCGACTCGTCGTGGGTCTGCGTGGTGATCATCCGCTGGATCTCGACGACGATCTCTTTACCTTTCGACATCTCGAGGAAGCGGCGGATGTTCTCGACGACGACGTCGAATTTGCCGCCCTTGCGAACGATCGGATAGACGTCGGGCTTTAACGTGTCGATGCAGAGGCGGATTTTCGAGAGCGAGCTCGAAAGGATCTTCTTCCCCCACTCTTCGGTCAGGAGAGTTGCGTTCGTCGACACGCAGACTCCGGGAAAGAGATCGATCGCCTCGGGAAGCTTCTTGTAGAGGAACGGTTCGCCCATCTCGTGCAGGTAACGCATCGGCAGGCCGAGATCCTTCATCTGGCGCGCGACGTCCTCGACCATGCCCCAGGGCGCGTCCTCGAACGGCCGGGTGAGGACGTCCATCGGACACATCCCGCATCGCAGGTTGCAGCGGCTGGTCAGCTCGAGCATGTACTTGAGCGATTTCAGCCGGAGCCCGTTCTTCCCGCGGCTCACGACGGCTCCGCCCTCGGCGTCTCGAACCCCGCCATCGCGGCGAGGACCGGCAGGGCGTTGCCCCGGTCGAAGAGGATCATCGTCCGCGCGTTGCACTCGTGGGTGCAGCGGCAGAGCCGATCGTGCTTGTCCTGCACGAACCGCTCGACGGCGGCGCTGCCGCGGATCCGCGCGAAATCGTATTCGGCCTCCCGCACGTTGCCGAGAGGCGTTCCGATCAACTCACACCCGTAGACGGTGCCGTCCTCGGTGAGCACGAACTCGCGCTCGCCGGCGAAGCAGAAACGCTCGAACCCGCCTCCGCGCGCCTGCCGCGCAACGTACTCGAACCGCCGCCGGTTGATCTCCCGCCGCGCCCGCGTGCGCGCCCCGCGCCAGCCGGCGCGAGCCTCGTCCGGGGGATAACGGGAGTCGATCCTGCGGGAGAGCCGCTCGTATCGATCGACGTCGAGCCCGTCCTTCAACCGCGGGTCGTAGGGGTCGCCCCGAATCAAGCCGAGGGAGTGATGGCTCGGGCGGTAACGCTCCCAGACGAAGTCGCAGAACTCTTCCACCTCCGCCTGGTTGTCGCGCATGAAGACGGTCGTGACGCCGACGGTCAGGTTCGGCGTTCCTCGCGCGAGGTCGAGAAGTGACTCCAGGCTCTGAAGCGCACGCTCGTAGAGTCCCGGCACCGCGCGCACGCGGTCGTGAAACTCGCGGAATCCGTCGATCGAGACGGACACGCCGAGCGAGAGCTCGGGCGAGAACGAGCAGATTCGCTCCGCCATCGCCGCGATCTCGCACGCTGCGAAGCCGTTCGTCGGGATGCCCACGTTGAAGACACCGCAGCGTTCGAAGTAGACGCGGACGATCTCCGGAAGGTCGCGGCGCAGGAAGGGTTCGCCGCCGGAGATCAGGAGCAGCCGGATCGGAGGCAGCGTGTCCGCGAACCGCTCGATCTCCGCCAGCGTCAGCTCGTTCTTGCCGGCGTTGATCGGGTAGAAGCAGTGGGCGCAGCGCGCGTTGCACACCGACGTCACGAAGTGCGTCCACTGGGCGAGGGCCGGTCCCGGAGCGAGCCAGTCGCGCGCGAGCGCGAGCCCCTGTCGAACGCGGGTGAGCGTCACGCGCTCTTCTCCGTCAGGGGACTGGCTCGACCGTTGCGCTCCCTAAACTCTTCTCTGGCCTCGAAGAACCCCCGGATCCGGTGCACCTCACCCGCGACGAGCCAGGGAAAGAGCCCGGCCGCCCGGCCCGCGTAGCCCGCCCGCGCCATCCGCGCGATCGTCACCCACAGGTGCGGAAAGAGAAACAGCAGGGCCGGCCACTTGACGAGCACCCTTCCGGGCCGATCGAGCCGCAAGCGGGTGAGATAGATCGTTCGCCCGCACGCGACCTGCTTCTCGCGGAACGCATTCGCGTCCAGCCGCTCATGCCGGTGCGTCAGAACGATGTCCGGCTCGTACCAGAGCTTTCCTCCGCGCGCGAGGACCGCGAGCGCGAACGCGGTGTCTTCTCCGGAATTCGTCTCGGGAAAGCGCGCGTCGCCCACGGCGTCGCGCCGATACACGATCCCCATCGTCGGAATGTTCTTCCGGGGACCGGGGCGCCCGGCGCGGATCCACTCGGAATGGTTCAGGAACCAGTCGAGCTCGCCCCACCGCCCCGGCCGGCCGTTCGCGATACGGCCTCCGACGGCGACGATCCCGCCGTCGGTCTCGAACGTTTTGCGCGCTCGTTCGAGCCAGTCGAGCGGCGCGATCGCGTCGGCGTCGAGGAACGCGAAGGCGTCGCCTCTCGCGGCGGCGATCCCGGCGTTGCGAGCGCCGCCCGCGTTCCGGCGGCTGCCGTACTGGATCACCCGGGCGCCGGCGCGCCGAGCGACCGCGGCAGAACCGTCGGTCGAGGCGTCGTCAATGACCAGGACTTCCACCGGCGGCTCGGTCTGCTCGAGTGCGGATCGAACCGCGTCGGCGACGGTGCGTTCTGCGTTGCGGCAGGGGATCACGACGGAGGCCCGCATGGAAACGGTCAGTGTACCGCCACAGAAGGCGTGGCCCGAAGGAGGATGCGGTACCGAAAGAGGGGCCCCACGAACGGAAGCCGCGAAAGCGGCCGCTCGATCCAGCGGACGATCGGGAACGGCGCAGTCGAATATCGGAGCGATCGGAGCCGCCAGCCCTCGCTCTCGAGCAATCGCCGGATCTCACGCGGACGCCGGACCGCGATGTGCTCCGGGAACTGTTTCAGAACGAGGTTTCGCGCCTTCAACCGCTCGACGTAGTGCTCGCGGTTGGGCGTGTAAGCGACGAACACACCGCCCGGCTTCAACACCCGCGAGAGAGAGCGGAGCATCCGGCGCACCGTCTCGTCGTCCACGTGCTCGAGGAGGTCGAAGGCGCCGGCGACGTCGATCGATGCATCGCGGATTCCCGGAAGGTTCGCGACGTCTCCGGCGAGAAACCGGACGTTCGCGAGCCCGTGCTCCCGCGCGCGCGCCCTTGCAAGCTCGAGCGCCCGCGGCGAGGCGTCCACGCCGATCGCCTCCTTGACGCGCGGCGCGAGCAGAAAGCAGACGTCACCGAGCGCGCTTCCCAGGTCGAGAACGGTCTTGTCGGGGGACGGCTCCGCGAGCGCGAGGATGTCGCGGTCGCGCTCGCGCCACTTGCGCTCCGGCGCCGCGAAGGCGGTGACGCGGTGGAGCTGATCGAAGTACTCGTCGGGATAGAGGTCGTCGCGAAACAGGGTCAGGTCTCCACTTGCCACATTGAGGGTCAGGTTGCCACTTGCCTGTTTGCTGTTAGCTTTAAGCTTTTCATGAAAACGCCCTGGGAGAAATTCTCGCTTCCCGGCGACCGCCCCGCGTTCGCGCGCGGTGAGTCCGCGGAGTTCCGGAAAGTGCTCCGCGAGACCTTCGGACCGCTGGTCGATCGGGTCGAGGAGTGGCCTTCGGGGCCGCAGGAGTGGCTGATGGCGGAGGTGCCGGCCGAGGGCTCGCTCATGGCCTTCCTCCGCGACCTCAAGAAGCGGCTCGCTTCCCCCGGGTCGCTCTGGGTCGTCTTCCCGAAGAAGCCGTTTCTCGAGGAGCTCTCGTTTCCCTACTCCTGGACGGACGTCCAGAAGGCGGGTCTCGCGTGCGGCCTGGTGGACAACAAGATCGCGGCCTTTTCCGCGCGCCTGACGTCGATCCGGTTCGTGATCCCGATCGCGTTCCGGAAATCCCGGCTGGCGAGCGGCCGGTAGAATCGCCGCGTTGGAGAAGCAGGGCGTCACCATCGTCGGCGCGGGACTGGCGGGCTCCGAGTGCGCCTGGCAGCTCGCGCGCCGGGGCCACCGGGTGCGCCTCTTCGAGATGCGGCCCGGGGTCCGGACCGCCGCGCACCAGACCGAGCGCTGCGCCGAGCTCGTGTGCTCCAACTCCTTCCGTTCGGACAACCCGAGAAACGCGGTCGGCCTCTTGAAACGCGAGATGGAGCTGCTCGACTCCCTCGTCATCCGCTGCGCGCGGGCGGCGGCAGTTCCGGCGGGCGACGCGCTCGCCATGGATCGGGATGCATTTTCTGCAATGGTCACCGAGGAAATCGAATCCCGTCCGGAGATAGAGATCGTTCGAGAGGAAGTGTCTACAATTCCGTCTGCCTGCCATGCGGTCCTCGCGACGGGGCCCCTCACCTCGGACGCGCTGGATCGCGCCATCGGGGAGCTCCTCGGCACCAAGGACCTCTACTTCTACGATTCGATGGCGCCGATCGTCGCCGCGGCGTCTCTCGACTTCTCGAAGATGTATCCGCTGTCGCGGTACGGCAAAGGCTCGGGCGAGGACTACTGGAACTGCCCGCTCGGGAAGGAGGAGTACGAGGGCTTCGTCGCGGATCTGCTCTCCGCCGAGATCGTGCCGGTCAAGGACTTCGAGAAAGGAATCTACTTCGAGGGCTGCCTTCCGATCGAGGTCATGGCGGAGCGCGGCGTCGAGACGCTCCGCCACGGCCCGATGAAGCCAATGGGTCTGCCCGACCCGCGCACGGGCCGGATTCCGTATGCGGTCGTGCAGCTCCGACAGGACGACCTCGCGAAGGAGCATTACAACCTCGTCGGCTTTCAGACGAAGTTGAAGGTCGGCGAACAGAAACGCGTCTTCCGGAAGATCTCGGGGCTCGAGAACGCGACGTTCGTGCGCTACGGGATGCTCCACCGGAACACCTACATCCACGCGCCGGCGCACCTCGACCGGTTCTGGCGGATGCGCCGCGAGCCGCGCATCTTTTTCGCCGGGCAGATCACCGGCGTCGAGGGATACGTCGAGAGCGCCGCGACCGGCCTTGCAGTCGGCATCACGATTGCCCAACTCCGGGAAGGCCGGGAGCCCGTCCCCGTTCCCTACACGACCGCAATCGGTTCCCTCGCCCGACACTGCTCCGAGCGCCCGGCGACGAAGACTTTCGAGCCGATGAACGTGACGTTTGGGCTGATCGAGGACACGTCCCGTTCGCCCATCCGCGACAAGGCGGTGCGCCGGCAGCAGATGGTGAACCGCGCGCTGGCGGCGATCGCGGAGTGGAAGGAGACGACTGCAGCGCAAGTGGCCGCGGCGCCCGCTTGACGCTAGCCTGGGGAGACATCGAGGAAGCGCGCCGCCGCATCGAAGGCGTCGCGCACCGGACGCCCGTCCTTCATTCGCGGCAATTCGACGAGGCGTCGGGCGCGACCGTCTTCTTCAAGGCGGAAAACCTCCAGCGCGCCGGCGCCTTCAAGTTCCGCGGCGCGTACAACAAGATCCGCGCGGAACAGGGAAAGCGGAGCTTCCCGGAGGTTGTCGCCTACTCCTCCGGCAACCACGCGCAGGCCGTCGCGCTCGTCTCGAGGCTCCTCGGCGTGAAGGCGACACTGGTGATGCCGGACGACGCCCCTGCCGCGAAGCTCGCCGCGACGCGCGGCTACGGCGCGGAAATCATCCAGTACGACCGGTACGCCGGCGACCGCGAAGAGATCGGCGAGGGGCTCGTCCGCGAGCGGGGCGCGCTCCTCGTCCCGCCTTTCGACGACCCGCTCGTCATGGCGGGCGCGGGCACGGCGACGGCGGAGCTCCTCGAGGAAGTCCCGGACCTCGACTTCCTTCTCGTGCCGGTCTCCGGCGGCGGGCTTATCGCGGGCTCGGCGACCGCCGCGAAGCACCTGCGCCCCGAGATCACGGTTTATGGTGTCGAGCCCGAGACGGCCGACGACGTCGCGCAATCGCTCGAAAAAGGGAGGAGGGTGACGATCCCGGTGCCGCGCACGATCGCCGACGGACTGCAGGTCTCCTGCGTCGGGCGGCTCACATTTCCGATCATCCAGAAAACCGTTTCGCGGGTTCTCCTCGTATCCGACGACGAAATGATCGAGACGCTCTCCTGGACTCTGGAGCGGATGAAGGTCCTCGTCGAACCCTCCGGGATCGCCGGAGCGGCGGCAGTACGGCACAGAAAGGCGGATTTCACCGGCAAGCGCGTCGGCGTGATCTGGAGCGGAGGGAACCTGGATCCGAGCCGGCTGGCGACGTTTCTCGGCGAAGTGGCAACCTGACCCTCAATGTGGCAAGTGGAGACCTGACCCCATGAGGAGGCTCGTCGCCGCATGCGCGTTCGCGGTCGCGGCGCCGCTCCTCGCGCACGACTTCTGGATCGAGCCGACGAGCTTCCATCCGGAGGTGGGCTCACTCGTGGGGCTCGGGCTCCGCGTCGGCCAGGGCTTCCGGGGCGACCCGGTGCCGCGCATGAATGAAAAGATCGTGAAGTTCGTCCTGGTCTCTCCCTCGGGCGCAGAGAAGCCGGTCGAAGGAATCTCCGGCCGCGACCCGGCCGGGATGACGCGCGTGGGCGAAGCCGGGTACCTCGTCGTCGGGTATCGAAGCAGCCCTTCGTCCATCGAGCTGCCCGCGGAGAAGTTCGAGCAATACCTGAAGGAGGAAGGGCTCGAGAAAGTGAGCGAGGCTCGCGCGCGGCGCGGCGACTCGGAGAAGCCGGGCAAGGAGATCTACTCGCGCTGCGCCAAGACTCTTCTCGACGCCGGCGCCGCCGGAGCGGCCGGCTTCGATCGCGTCCTCGGACTGCGGCTGGAGCTCGTGGCCGAAAAGAGCTCGAAGAAGGTCGCGGCCCCCGGCCCGATGCCCGTGCGCCTCCTCTACGAGGGCAAACCGCTCGCCGGCGCGCTCGTCGTGGCCTTGAACCGCGACGAGCCGGAGAAGCGGCTCTCCGTCCGGACCGACGGAGCGGGGCGCGTCCGATTCGACCTCCCGCGGTCCGGCGTATGGCTCGTGAAGGCGGTGCATATGATCCCGGCCCCCGCGGAATCCGGCGCCGACTGGGAGAGCCTCTGGGCGTCGCTGACCTTCGAGGTTCCTTAACCCGGAAATACGCTACTCTCGCGTGCGTATTAAACAGGCGTCGTGAGGTTCCGGCTCGTTCCTCTTCTCGCCGCGCTTCTGCCGCTCGCGCCCGTTGCCTGCACAAAGCGCGAATCGCCGCCGCCTCCCGCGGCTGCCGCCTCGACCTCGGCGCGCCGCTACCCGTTTCGCGGCGTCGTGCGGAACGTGGACGCGGCGAAGAAGGAAGTAACGGTCGCGCACGAGGCGGTGCCCGGTTTGATGGGCGCCATGACGATGAGCTTCCCGGTCCACGACGACCCGCAGGTGTTCGAGATCCTGCGTCCGGGCGACCGACTCGAGGCGCGCCTCGTCGTCGACGGCGGAAACTTCTGGCTCGAGCAGATCCTGACGAAAGGATTCGAGCCCACCTCCGCGGCGTCCCCGGCGGCGGCGGTCATCACGCCGGAGCCGAACCGCGGCGTCGCCGTCGGAGACACGATTCCCGACTTCGCGCTAACCGATCAGCGCGGACGGACCGTCCGGCTCTCTCAGATGCGCGGGGAGCCGGTCGCCGTGACCTTCCTCTACACGCGATGCCCGATCGCGACCGCTTGCCCGATGACCGCGACGAAGTTCGCGAAGTTGGACGCGATGTTGAAGGAGAAGGGATTCGGCCGGCTCCTGACGATCACCGTGGATCCGGAGCACGACACGCCAAAGGTCCTCGCCGACTATGCGAAGCACCTGGGCGCGGAGCCGGGCCGCTGGGAGTTTCTGACCGGCGACCCGAAGGAAGTGGCGAAAGTCGCGATGAGCTTCGGAATGATTTACTACCCGGACAAAGGGCAGGTCGTCCACGCGCAGACGGCCGCGGTCGTGGATCCCGCGGGTCGGCTCGCGACCATCTACTATGGCCAGATGTGGGAGCCGGAGCACCTGCTCCGGGATCTGGAGAAAGCGAGAAAGGGATGAGCACACGGCTCCTCTCGGCTCTCCTCTTCGGCGGTCTCGCCGGCTTCGGCCTCGTTCTCTACGCGGGAGAAGACCATCCCTCGGCGCTCTTCAAGGAGTACTGCGCCAAGTGCCACGGCGAGGACGGCACCGGGAACACGCCGAAGGGCAAGCAGCTCATGGCGCAGGACTTCACCGACCCCGAATGGCAGGCGGAGAAGAGCGACGCGGACATGATCAAACAAGTCACCAACGGCGGCGAAGACATGCCCCCCTTCGGCAAGAAGCTGACGAAGGAGCAGATCGAAAGCCTGGTCAAGAACGACGTCCGCGGCTTCGCGGCGAAGAAGAAGGCGAAGTAGACCTAGTAAACCGGATCCTCCAGCGAGAAGCCGAAGAGCCCGGCGAAGCCCTTTGGATGGAAGCTCGCGGCGTGTCGCGGGAGCCGCTCGCCCGCGCCCGCGATCGTCTCGATCTCCGAGAACGTCATCGGGCGCATCAGGATTGCGCCCTGCGCTTCGCGTTTTTCCACGGCGGCGACTGCGGCCTCGCCGTCGCTCGTGAAGGAGACGTTGCCGCTCTGCGCGAGCGCATCGGCCTCGGCCCCGAGGAGTCGGGAGTAGAGCGCGACCTCGACGGCCGCGGCGTCCAGGCTGCGCCAGGCTTCCGATCGCTCCGCCGGCCACGGCAGGGCGTCCGGCCGGTCGCGCAGGACGAAGAGCGTGGGCTTTTCCTGAAACGCGACGAGCACGAACGCGGGAGAGAGGCGCGAGAGCTCTTCGAGAGCCGCCCGCGCCTCGCCGGCAGAGGAGAACTCGCGCGTCTCGAAGAAGTCGCTCGCGGCGTAGATCAGATGCCCGGGGTTCCAGTCCGGAAGCCCGGAAATCAATCGGTGCACCGGCAGGACGACGAGACCGGGAGATTCGGCGTCCAGGATCACGCACAGCTTGTACTTCGCGCCGCTGAACTTCGCCGCGGCCGGATCCTTCGAGTACTCGAGCGCCGCTTCGAAGAGCTCTTCGCCCTCCGCGAGGATGACCTCCGCGTTCTTGACGAGCCCCTGCAGCTCGACGTGCGCGGCGAAGTCGGTGATCCGGTAAGCGTCGTGCCGCACGCCGGCGGAGTCGAGCGCCGTCAGGTCCGAACGCCGGGTCGTCGCGAGACGGCCGGAGAGCGGAGCACGCGTCAGCAGGAGCGCGGGCGTGAAGTCGGCCCGCAGAGACTTCAGCAGCGCGAGCGACCTCTCGCGAAGCGCCGGATCCGGCTCTTCCAGGCGGAGAAGCGAGCCCTTTCCGGCTCCCTCTAGCCGCACCAGGCCGACGAGCGCGTCGCGCACGAGTGTCGCGCCTTCGTGAACGAAGGTCTGGCGGTAGCTCCAGAGACCGGGCCGCCGCTCCTTGTCGAGGATCCCGCCGGCGAGCCAGTTCTTGAGAGTCGCAGCGGCCGCGTCCGGATCTTCGGCGGAGGTCAGGCGCGCGATGTTTCCGGGCGAGGGAGGCGCGCCGGCGGCGGCGGCATCTCGGTCGGGAGGCGGCGCGATCAGGGAAGCCAGCCCTCTCTCCGCAATCGTTGCGCGCGAGTAGCGGATCGAGCGGAACGGACGCAGCTCCACGGCGGCAGGATTCTAAGACGCTCTCTGTCATCCCGAGCGAAGCGAGGGATCCCTTGCGTTACAGAAATGGATTCCTCGGCCCTGCGCGCCTCGGAATGACATCGAACAGGCTCCGGCGTTCGGAATGACACAGGCGGTCGGCTACACTCTTTCGCAGTGATCACGATCGCGCGCGCGGTCGACGAGTTCGAGGGATACATCGCCGACGCGCGGCGGTTTTCGGAGCGGACCGTCCGCGCCTATCGCAGCGATCTCGACAGGTTCGCGACCTTCTGGGAGCGGGACTTTGGCGAAGGCAGCGCCTCCTCGACCCCGCTCTCGCGCGTCGACGTCCTCGCGGTGCGGTCCTACCTGGCGTCGCTCCACCGCGGCCGCCTCGCGAGCCGATCGCTCGCACGGCATCTCTCGACCCTGCGCTCTTTCTTCCGATGGGCGTGCCGCGAGGGGCACGTCGAGAAGAATCCCGCGCGGGCGCTTCCGTCTCCGCGCCTCCCGCGGACCCTTCCCCGGGCGATGACGCTGCCCGACACGGAGCGCCTTCTCGCGGCCGGGGAAGACGGCCCGTTCCCGGAGCGCGACCGCGCGCTCTTCGAGCTCCTCTACGCGACCGGCCTGCGCGTCTCCGAGGCCGCCGGCCTCGACCTCGAAGACGTGGACTTCGCGTCCCGTCTTCTGCGCGTCGTCGGAAAGGGGAACAAGGAGCGGATCGCGCCGTTCGGCGAGGAGGCGGGCGACGCGCTCGCGGCATACCTGCCCGCGCGCGCAAAGAGGCGGCGGGGGAGCCGCGCCGCGGAATCCGAAGACGGCGAACCGCTCTTCGTCAACGCGCGCGGCGGCCGGCTGACGACGCGGTCGATGGCGCGCCTGCTGAAGCGGCGCCTCCGAGCGGCCGGGCTTCCCGCGGAGATCTCACCCCACGCTCTGCGGCACTCGTTCGCCACTCATCTGCTCGAAGCGGGCGCGGACCTGCGCGCCATCCAGGAGCTGCTCGGCCACGCGTCGCTTTCGACGACCCAGAAGTACACGCACTTGGACGCCGCGCGGCTGCGGGAGGTCTACCGCCGGGCGCACCCGAAGGCGTGAGGGAAAACGCGATATCCTCATTTTCGAATGAATCCGGGCGAAAAATGGCATTCCACGACCATCGTCTGCGTGCGGCACAACGGCAAGGTGGCGATGGCGTCCGATGGGCAGGTCACCCTCGGCACGACGATCATGAAGAAGACCGCGGCCAAGATCCGCCGGCTCGCGGGAGGCGACGTGCTCGCGGGATTCGCAGGCTCCTCGGCCGACGCGTTCGCGCTCTTTTCCCGTTTCGAAGCGAAGCTCGACGAGTATCGCGGGAACCTGGAGCGCGCCGCGATCGAGCTCGCGAAAGACTGGCGGACCGACAAGATGCTGCGCCAGCTCGAGGCGCTCCTGATCGTCGCCGACCGGAACGCCTCGCTGCTCCTCTCGGGCACGGGCGACCTCATCTCTCCGGAGGAAGGCATTCTCGCCGTCGGCTCGGGCGGTCCGTACGCCCTCGCCGCCGCGCGGGCGCTCCAGAAGCATTGTCCGAGCCTCTCCGCGGCGGAGCTCGCGCGCGAGTCGCTCACGATCGCGGGTCAGATCGACATCTACACGAACGACAGCATCACACTGGAGGAGCTCTGAGGTGGTCTTCCTGATGCCCGGTGAGACGGCTCCGGGCGAGACGACCACGGCGGCCCGGCGCCCGGCGTCCCCGTCCGTCGCCCGCACGCCGCGCGAGATCGTGGGGGAGCTCGACAAGTACGTCATCGGACAGGGCCGCGCCAAGCGCGCGGTCGCGATCGCGCTGCGGAACCGGTGGCGGCGCCAGCAGCTCGATCCGGAGATGTCGCGCGAGATCCTCCCGAAGAACATCCTGATGATCGGGCCGACCGGCGTCGGCAAGACGGAGATCGCGCGCCGGCTCGCGCGGCTCGCGGATGCGCCGTTCCTGAAGGTGGAGGCGTCCAAGTTCACGGAGGTCGGCTACGTGGGACGCGACGTCGAATCCATCATCCGTGACCTGACCGAAGTCGCCGTCCAGATGGTGCGCGACGAGCGGACGGCGGAGATCCGCGACCGCGCGAAAGCGCGCACCGAGCAGCGGCTGGTGGAGCTTCTGATGCCATCGTTCTCCGACTCGGACATCGAGGAGGCGCGCAACCGGCTCCGGTCTCTCCTTCGCGAGGGGCGGCTCGAGGAGCGCCTGGTCGAGGTCGAGGTGATGGACAAGACCTTTCCGTCCTTCGAGATCGTCACCGACAAGGGCGTCGAGGAGATGGACATCAACGTCAAGGAGATGCTGCCGGGTCTCTTCGGCGGCAAGAAGAAGCGACGTAAGACGACCGTCAAGGACGCGCGCGAGATCCTCCAGGCGGAAGAGGAAGGGCGCCTCGTCGACGCCGGCCAGGTGGCGCGCGAGGCGGTCGAGCGCGCGCAGTCGAACGGCATCGTGTTCTTGGACGAGATCGACAAGGTGGCCGGACGCGAGTCGGGAAGGAGCGGGCCGGACGTCTCGCGCGAAGGGGTGCAGCGTGACCTGCTCCCGATCGTGGAGGGCACAGTCGTCAACACCAAGTACGGCTTCGTCAAGACCGACCACGTCCTCTTCATCGCGGCCGGCGCGTTCCACGTCTCCAAGCCGTCCGATCTGATCCCGGAGCTCCAGGGACGTTTTCCGATCCGCGTGGAGCTCGACTCGCTGACCGAAGGGGATTTCGTCCGGATCCTGACCGAGCCGGAAAACGCGCTCCTGAAGCAGTACCGCGCGCTGCTCTCGGCGGAAGAGGTCGACCTCACGTTCTCCGACGACGCGGTCCGCGAGATCGCGCGCGATGCGGAGCGCGTCAACCGCGCGCTCGAGAACATCGGCGCCCGGCGGCTCCACACGATCCTGGAGCGCCTCCTGGAGGACATCTCGTTCGCCGGCCCCGAGAACGCCGGTCGCGCGATCTCGATCGGAGTGGAGGACGTCCGGGCCGCGCTCGCCGACCTGGTCCGCGACGAGGACCTGTCCCGTTACGTCCTGTAAGAAGCGCCTTCTCGGGGCAACGGCGCTCGCCGCACTGCTCCTTCCCCTCGCCGCGGCCTGCGGGAAAAAGGGGGACCCGCAGCCGCCTCTCCCGCGTGGTCCCGCGGCGATCTCCGACCTCGCGGTCGAGCAGGAGGGCTCGGACGCCGTCCTGACTTTTTCCTACCCGGACCGGCTGATGAACGGGGATCCGCTGCGCGACCTCGCATCGCTCGAGATCTACCGGGTCGTGGATCCCTCTCCCGCGCTCGTGACCACGCGTCCGCCGCCGGCGCACGGCCCCGCTCCGGCGGGAGACCAGGCGCCGGGCTCCGCGGCGCGCCGCGAAGCGGCGAACGTCCGTCAGGCCGAGTCCGCGTTCTTCCACGAGGCGAAGCGCGTGGACGCTCTTCCGGTCGCGGCCATCGCGCAGCGCACCCGCGGGGCGACGGTCGTGTACCGCGATCCGCTCTATCCGCTCCTCTCCGTCGACAAGCCGCCCACATCTCTCGCGTACGCGGTCATCTCCGTGCGCCGCGGCGGCGAGCGCAGCCCCCTCTCCAAGATCGCGACCCTCGCGCCCGACGTTCCGCCGGGACCTCCGACGATCGTTCGGGTCACCCCGGCGGAGGGACGCGTCTGCATCGAGTGGGCGCCTCCGGAGGCGGACCTTCTCGGCCGGCCGGCCAAGGTGGGCGGTTACCGTGTGTACCGCCGCCCTCTCGGCGAAGAGGAATACGAGTCGCCGCTGAACGCGGACCCGCTGAACGGGACCGTCTACGTCGACACGACGGCGGCCTACGGCTCGAAGCCCGTCTATACGGTCCGCGCGACGCTGCCGGGAAAGCCGAAGGTCGAAGGCGTCCCGGCTCTCGAAGAGGGAGTCGATTACCGGGACGTCTTTCCTCCCGCCGCGCCGGCGCGACTCGACGCGCTTCCCGAAGCCGGGCTCGTGCGCCTCCTCTGGGACCCGGCCGCGGCGCCCGACCTCGCGGGCTACGTCGTCTTCCGGGCGGAGCGGGACGCGGCCCCGGTCCGGTTGACCGAGAAGCCGATCGCCGACGCCTTCTTCAACGACGCCGCGGTCACGCCGGGCCACCGATACCGCTACACCGTCGTGGCCGTGGACACCGCCGGCAACGTGAGCCCGCCGTCGCCGGAAGCCGTCGCCGAGACTTTTTAGGGTCAACGCTGAATCACTGAATTCGTGCCAGGGCTGAATTCAGCTCTGACCCGAATTCAGCGTTTCAGCGTTGACCCCAATTAGACTTCGCGAGATGTCGCTGCCCGATCGCTTCGTCAAGATGGCCGGCGGGGGAAACGACTTCCTCGTCTTCGAGGCGGACGGCCGCGCGCTCTCGGACGAGGACCGCCTCCGCATTGCGCGGCTCTGCCGGCGCGGCCTCTCGGTCGGCGCCGACGGCGCGCTCTTTCTCTCCGGCGGGGGGGACGGCCGGATCCACCTCGACTACTACAACGCCGACGGCGGCCTCGCCTCGTTCTGCGCCAACGGGACCCGCTGCGCCGCCCGGTACGCGGTGACGCGGCGCCTCGTCGTCGACCAGGAGCTCGTCCTCGAGACCGGCTGGGGAAACGTCGGCGCGCGGGTGAGCGGCGAGTCCGTCACCCTCGCGCTCAGGGACGTGCTCGCGCCGGACTCGCCGATTCTCCTCGATCCCGCGCCGGCGAATCCGGACCGGCATCCGACGGCGGGGCTGCCGCCGAGCGGCACGCCGATCCATGTCGGAGTTCCGCACCTGGTGGTCTTCGTGCGCGACGACCTGACGACGCTGCCGATCGAGCGGCTCGGGCCGCCGCTGCGCCGCCACCCGCTCCTGCCGGAGGGAGCGAACGTCAACTTCGTTCGCGTTGCGGGACCGCAGCGGCTCGACGTACGGACGTGGGAGCGCGGCGTGGAAGCGGAAACGCTGTCGTGCGGGTCCGGCGTCGTCGCGTCGGCTCTCGTCGCCGCACTTCGGGGCCACGCCGAGCTTCCAATCACGTGCGCGACGAAGGGCGGCGTGGATCTCGTAGTGAACGCACGGCGGGATGGGGACGTCTTCACGGCGGTGCGGCTCATGGGCGACGCGCGGGAGATCTACCGAGCGCAGATGACGGAAGAAGCGTGGCAGGAGTGATCGCCTGAAGAGCGTCCGCTTCGGTGCTCCCGGCGCGCCGCCGCCCCCGTCGAAGATCGTCGCGGTGGGGCGCAACTACCGCGATCACGCGGCGGAGCTCGGAAACCCCGTTGCCGACGAGGAGCCGCTCCTCTTCCTGAAGGCGCCGTCGTCGCTCGTCACAGACGGCGGGGAGATCGTGCTCCCGCCCGAGTCCGCACGCGTGGATTACGAAGGGGAGCTCGCGCTCGTGATCGGCCGCCGGATCAAGAGCTGGCCGGAGGACTGCTGGCTCGAGGCGCTCGCGGGAGTGTGCTGCGCAAACGACGTGACCGCGCGCGACCTCCAGAAGAAAGACGGCCAGTTCGCACGCGCGAAGTCGTTCGACACCTTCTGCCCGATCGGGCCGGCGATCGTTTCGGATCTCGATCCCTCGGACCTCGCGATCGAGACGCGCGTGAACGGCGAGGTCAAGCAGTCGTCGCGCACGTCGAACATGGTCTTCTCGCCCGCGTTCCTCCTCGCGTACGTTTCGCGGATGATGTCGCTCCTGCCGGGAGACCTGATCCTGACCGGAACCCCTGCGGGCGTGGGGCCGCTCGCTCCCGGCGACCGGGTCGAGATCGAGATCGAAAACGTCGGCGTCCTCGCGAACCGCGTCGCCGCCGCGAAATGAGCGGCGGAGCGAGGCTTCCCGACTTCTTGCGCCGCGGCCTGCCGGCCGCTCTCCTGCTTGTCGTGGCCGCTTCAATGATCGCTACGCTGTCTCCGACTGAGATCGCGCGGCGCGGCCGCCTCCTGTTGCGGTCCTTGAGGGGCGAGGCCGTTGCCGCCGCCGAAAGGACCGGCTTCTGGTTCGATCCGGCTTACGGTGCCTTTCTCGAGGAGGTCCGCCGCTCGACGCCGAGGGACGCAACGATCGCCGCCGTCGTGCCTCCTTGGCCGGACGTCTACGTCTATCAGGCGGCGTACCAGCTCGCGCCGCGCCGCGTCGTCGAGCGTGGTCGAGAGGCAGAGGCGTCCTTCATCGCGGCCTATCCCTACCAGAACCGGGCGATCTCGAACCCGGACGTGACGGTTCTCCCGGGCGGCGCGCTCTTCCGGCGGCGATGACGTTCGTCGGCGCGGTGCTCGGAGTCGCCGCCGGCGCGCTCGCCGCGTCGTCGGTGGGATGGGCGGCGTCGCGCTTCTTCACGGGCGGCCTCACGCGGTCCGAGAAGGTCGCCTGGAGCTTCGCCGTCGATCTTCTCGTCCAGGCGATTCTCTTCGTGGTCCTCTCATCCATTTTTCCGGGTGCCGGCGCGCTGCCGATCGTCGCGATCGATGCGGCGATCGTCGCGGCGAGCTTCCTGGTTCGGCGGCCGAGTCGTTCCTTCGAAACCTTCCCTCCCCCCTCGTCCGGGAAGGTCCGGGCGGGAGTCGTCGTCCTCCTCGCTCTTGCCGCGATCGCCTGGCTTCTCTTCTTCGTAGCCGCGATGTCCGAACCGATGTGGGCGACCGACTACCTGGCAATGTGGGGCCTGAAGGGAAAGACGATCTTCGAGACCGGATCGATTCCACGCCGCCTCTTCCAGGATCCCGCCCTTTCCTGGGGACGCCCCGACCACCCGCTGCTCGTACCACTCTCGCTCGCGACGCTCGCTTCGTTGTCCGGAGGGTGGAACGATCAGGCGCTCGCGCTCTTCTTCGTGCTCTGCGAGCTCGCGACGATACTCGGGGTATGGGGTTTCCTCACGCGACGCGGGTCGCCACTCGCGGGAGCGTCGGCGGCAGCGCTCGTCTCGGTCTGTTTTCCTCTCTACCGTGCGGTCAATACCGGTCTCGCCGAGATCCCGCTCGCGTTTGCGCTCGTGCTGGCGTCGTGCGCGTTTTTCGACACGGTCGCGACCGGATCCCGATCGGCCGCAACGAGGCTGTTCGTGGCGTCGCTCCTGGCCGCTTGGACGAAGCCGGAGGGCACGCTTTTCGTGCTGCTGCTCGCCGGAATTCTCTTCCTCCGGCGACGACTTCGTCCCGTCGAGACGTGGAAGAGCGGGGGATGGGCCCTCGTGGTGCCGCCCATTCTGCACGCGAGCCTGATGCTCCTCTTCGCCCGGCCGATCCCGCCGCGGGACTTCGATCCGACGTTCCTGGAGCCGCGCCGGTGGTCGGAGCTCGGATCGCGCGTCGCGACCGTGTTCGCCCGGATCTTCGAAACAGGAGTGCTTCCGGTCTGGGTCCCGCTCCTCGCGATCGGACTCTTCTTCCTTCTCACGCGGCGGGGACTCGCGGATCTCCTGCTGCCGGTCCTCGTCCTGCAGGTCCTCGGCTACGTGGCGGCGTTTTCGATCTCGTCGTTCGATCCGGTCTGGAAGGTCGACTCCTGCTTTCAACGCATCGCGGCGACGCTCTTCCCCGCTTTCGCGCTCGTTCTTGGGGCGCGGGTCGCTCTGGGCGGGAAGTCCTCATCTCCCGGAGAGGAGCCAGGGCAGTCAGTCGGGACCGGCGGGCGCCTACCGGTCGGGATGGCCAAGTCGGCGATCGGTTGACAGTCATCGCCAGGACAACACGCGTTCGGAACGACACGTGGATCTACGCGAGAGACTTCGAAAGAGGTTGCACGCGCCCTCCTGAAGATCCGGCCTGCCGGCGATCCCGACGAGCGGTGGGGACAACTTCCATGCGAAGACGATGGCATTGGAAAGGTTCGGCCAGAGGCTTCGATAAACGGCGAACTGGTCGGCAAGGAAATGGGTGCTCACGGGGTATCCCTGCTGCTCAAAGCCCTGGAGGACGGGGAGGAGACCTTTGCCCGGAGGAATTCGGGACGCCAGAGCAGAGAGCAATCCGCCGAGCCGTGCCCGCCAGGCATCCTCTTCGCGCGCCTCTCCGAGAATCGTCGTGCCGACGGGGTAGAAGTAGGGCGTCACCAGATCCGTGAACTCCGGACGGAAGTAGCGATCGAGAAAGTCGGGGTTCCAGGCGATCGGATCGAGTCTCGTCGGGTACAGAACGAGTTTTTTCGGAAAGAGGAGCTTCAACGTCGAGTAGCCTTGCTGTTGGGCCTCAGGCGTCGTGAAACCTTCAACGACCTGGGCGTCCCAGAAATAGAAGCCGAGAAGACTGCCCTCGCCGCGGATTTCGGCGATTCGTGAGGCGTCGCGAGAAAGAATCGCGATCTCATCGGTCGTCAGGAGCGCGAAGTAAGTCAATCCCGCGGCGGTGACGATCTCGTCGGCTTCACGACTCGGCGGCCGGGAAACGGTGACGGCGTTGGCGCCGAGATCGCGGATCGCACTCCAGGCTGCCGGGTCCTGATCCGCGCTTTCGAGATCGATGACGCGCAAGCCGGCCGGGGGAAGGACGACCGGTGGCCGGGGATTCTGGAACAGAAAAGCCGGGACCGGAGCGAGCAGCGCCGCGAACAGCCAAAGAGCTTTCACCTAGAGCTCTCCGAGCAGCGTCTCCGGCAGGCCCCCGAAGGCGCCCGACGACATGAGCAGCAGCACGTCGCCGGCGCGCGCCTCGCGCCGGAGGATTCCGGGAATCTCGTCGAGGCTCTCCGGCGCGTACGCGGGTTTGCCGTTCGTCGTGAAACGGTCGAGCAGCGCCGCGCGGTCGATGCGCTCCTCCGGCTTCAAGCGCTTCGCGTGAAAGATGGGACCGATCACGAGCGCGTCGGCGGCGGAGAACGCGTCCCCGTAGTCCTCCTCGAAGAGCTTCCTTCCCGCGGTGTTCGAGCGCGGCTCGAAGAGCGCCCAGATTCTCCGTCCCGGCCAGCGCGTGCGCGCCGCCGCGATCGTTCCGGCGACCGCCGTCGGGTGGTGCGCGAAATCGTCCACGACGACGATTCCGTTCTTCTCGCCCTTGACCTCGAGCCTTCGGCGCACGCCCGCGAAGCGGGGCAGCGCACGCGCGATCTCCTCGACCGAGAGGCCGAGCGCGCGCACCAGCGCGATCGCGCCGAGCGCGTTCCTCAGGTTGTGCGTCCCGACGAGCGGCGAGAAGAGCCGGCCGGCGGCTCGATCGGACTCGAGCAGCGTGAAGCGGGTTCCCTCTTGCTCGGATTCGATCTCCGTCGCCGAAAAGTCCGCGGCGGGGTCGGCGAGAGAAACGGGGACGATCCGGGCGCGCGCCGCGGGAAGGATGCCCCGGACCCGCTCGTCGTCCACGTTCGCGACGATCGTCCCTTCGGGCGGCACGATCGCGACGACCTGGCGAAACGCCTCGACCACCGAGGCGAGATCGGGAAAGAGGTCCGCGTGGTCGTACTCGATATTGCCGACGAAGAGATGCCGCGGCTCGTAATGAAGAAACTTCGGCCCGCGGTCGAAGAACGCGGCGTTGTACTCGTCCCCCTCCAGCACGAAGGCGGGTCCGGCGCCCCGCCGATAGCCGCGGCCCATGTTCTTCATCTCTCCGCCGATCAGGAATCCGGGATCCCGGTTCGAGTCGAGGAGGAGCCAGGCCGTCAGCGCGGAAGTCGTGGTCTTGCCGTGCGTGCCGGTGACCACGATGGAAGTCTTCGCCGGCAGCAGGTGCTCCCGGATGGCCTGTGGCATCGAGAGGACGGGGATCTCCCGCCGCCGCGCCTCGACCGCTTCGACGTTGTCGCGAAGCGCCGCGTTCCCCACGACGACGCAGTCGCAGCGTGCGGGGATGTGCCCGGGCGCAAACCCTCTCGCGACCGGGATTTGAAGGGATTCGAGCAGCGTGGACATGGGGGGGTAGAGGTCGAGCGCGCTTCCCGTGACGCGGTGCCCCTCCTCGGCGAGGAGCGCGGCGAGCGGCGTCATGGCCGTGCCTCCGATCGGCACGAGGTGAATGGTTTTCAGTTCCGCCATGGCCCTTCGCAAGAGGCGGGAATTGCCGGCCAAAAACGCCGGATTCTGGAATTTCCGCCGGTAATCCCGAGTTTGACGGGTTCGGCATACTCTAAAGCACCAACGGAAACAGGAGGATCGGAAATGCGTCAGATCGGAAGGTTGGCCTGCCTCGTCGCCGCGGGCCTGTTCGTCGTTGCTGCCCTCGAGGCGCAGAAGGCGCCCGCCGCCAAGCCGGCTGCCGCGAAATCGTCCGCCGCCGCGCCCAAGATCGAGATCTCGCCCGAGACGAAGGACGCCGGCACGGTCGCCAAGGGTCAGATGGTGGAGGCAACCTTCATCGTCAAGAACACCGGGGGCTCGGACCTGATGATCTCCGACGCCCGTCCGTCCTGCGGATGCACGGTCGCCTCATTCGACCGCATCATCAAGCCGGGCGCGGAAGGAAAGATCCACTCGAGCGTCGACACCAAGAGCTTTTCGGGACCGATCTCCAAGTCGGTTCTCGTGGTTTCCAACGACCCGGAACGGCCGCAGCTGAATCTCTTCATCAAGGCGATGGTCAAGCCCTTCGTGGACGTCGTGCCTCAGCCGTTCGTCCGGTTCTCGGTCATCAAGGGGGACGCCGCCGGCCAGGACGTCATCCTCATCTCCGAAGAGAAAGGCTTCCGTCCCACGATCGCCGAGACCTCGCAGCCGTACGTCAAGGCGGAGATCCTGCCGGCCGGCGACAAAGACAAGATCCCGGGACGTCCCGGCGAGCAGTACAAGGTCCACGTCAACGTGCAGCCGGACGCTCCCGAAGGATTGCTGAACGCGCCGATCCGGATCGCAACGGGCGTCACCCAGCAGCCGACAGTCGAGATCCCGGTCTCCGGAATCGTGCGGCCGCGCGTTTCGGTCACGCCGGTGACCGTCAACTTCGGCAACTTCACCGCCGGAAAGGACCCGATCACGCGCAACATCATCGTGACGAACAACAAGCCGGCCGTGCCGGTCAAGGTCATGCGCGCCGAGGTCAGCGTCCCCGGTTTCGTGACCGACGTCGTCCCGACGCAGGATGGCGTCTCCTACACGGTCGTCGTGAAGGCCAGCGGAAACGTGAAGAAGGGCGCGCTCGAGGGAACCGTCAAACTCTTCACTTCCGACAAGGAGCGCTCGGTGATCGAGATCCCGCTGCGGGGGGAAGTGCTCTAAGCGCGCCCCTGCCATCCCGAGCGAAGCGAGGGGTCCTTCGAATTCAAGGGATCCTTCGGCCCTTTTGGGCCTCAGGATGACCCGCGTTTGACTGCGTCGACGCGGGTCACCTTCACCAGCTCATCCTCCTTCCACTCGAAGGACAGCCGCTTCCGGCCTCGCGCCGCCTTCTTCTGCAGCGCGTAACCGTACAGGAGCGGCAGCGCGACCGACGTCTCGACGAACGCCATCTCGTGCGAGGCCTTCTTCGACACCTTGCCCCAGGACGTCGCCTCCGACAGGGTCGAGCCGCCCAGGCCGCCCCAGTGCGGCGCGTCGGTCGTCACCTGGATCGCGTAGCGGTGCCCGCCCGTGTCGATCCCGAAGATGTACGACATCACGATCGAGTCGTTGATGTAGTTCTTCGGGACGCCTCCGGAGATGTATACCGCGGCGGTCGCCGGGCTCTGCACGACGATCTGGGTCAGCTCGTAGTTGTCGCGGATGGAGGAGATCGTCATCGGCTGCCGGCCGATCTTTTTCATCCGGTGATAGTGCTCGGTCAGGCCGATTCCGATCGACGAGTCGTTCAGCGCGGGGACGAAGAGCGGCACGCCGCGCCTCGCGCACGAGCCGAGGATCGAGCCCGGGTCCTTGCGGGCCTTCTCCGCGAGGAGGGAGAGGAAGGCGCGGGAGGAGAGCGTCTTTCCCGAGAGGGAGTCGGCGAACTGCGAGACCGCGAGGTCCGTCTTCCAGTACTTCTCCTCGTCGATGAAGGTGTCGTAGAGCCGGTCGATGTAGAGGTCGCGCAGCTCCCTGTCGTCCGCGTGGACGCTCCCGTGGTAATGGCGGCCGCCGCGCGCCTGGTAGAGGTCCTGCGAAATGATCGCGCCGGTCGAGACGACAACGTCGACCATGTTGTGCTCGATCAGGTCGGTCAAGACCTGCCGCATGCCGGCCGCGATGAGCGATCCGGCGAGGCCGAGGAAGATCGTCGGCCGGTCCTTGTCGCGGAGCATCGCGTCGAAGATGGCCGCGCAGTTACCGAGGGCACGTGCCTGGAACGACGCGTCGCGGTAGGAGTCGAGGAGCTCGGCGACGGTGGTTTCGGGTCTTACCTCGATCGGCGTCGTCGGACGGCCGAGGAGCGCTTTCTTCCGTTTGCGGTCGACGCCGATCGCGGCGGCGTGGATGTACTCGCGGGCGTCCCGGAGCGCTTTGTCCGTCTTCGATCCCATCGGCGCGGCCCTCCCGAAAGAATGCGGTACGCGGCCATCGCGGCCGCATACCCCGAGTCGATGTTCACCGCGGTGACCCCGTTGGCGCAGGAGTTCAACGCGGCGAGGAGCGAAGCAACGCCGTTCAACGCGGCGCCATAACCACCCGACGTCGGAACGGCGATCACCGGGCGACCGACCAGCCCGCCGATGACGGAGAAAAGGGACGCCTCCATGCCGGCAACCGCGATGACGACGTCGGCCTGCTCGACCTCCTCGAGCCGGGAGAGGAATCGCAGGATTCCCGCTACGCCGACGTCCGGGACGAGCGTGGAGGAGACACCCAGGTATTCGAGCGTGCGGCGGGCTTCTTCGGCGACGAACGTGTCCGCGGTGCCGGCGGTGACGAGCACCGCGTTGCCTTCCACCCGCGCCATCGGCTTTCCGACCGAGATGTGGAGGGTCCCGGACCGCTCGTCGTAATCCGCCCTCCCGGGCAAGGGGTTGACGGCCAGCTCTTCCCACTGTTCGGGGAAGAGGCGCGTTACGAGGACATCGTGGGCGCGGGCGAGCTGGCGGCAGATCTCCGCGATCTGCGTGGTCGTCTTTCCTTGAGCGAGAACGACTTCCGGGAACCCGACGCGGCGCAGACGATCGAAGTCGAGCGTGTAGTCGAGGACCGGCATTGTTGTGCCGGATGATATCCGGGCCTCACTGTCATTCCGAGCCCGCCCGGCTGTCATCCCGAGCGGAGCGAGGGATCTCTTCCGGTTCGAAGACGAGATCCCTCGGGCTTCGCCCTCGGGATGACACTGGAAAAGGAGGCTTGGAAGAGATCCCTCGGGCTTCGCCCTCGGAATGACACTGGAAAAGTCGGGATGCCATTGGAAAAGTCGGGATGACATTGGCGAAGAAGAGCGGTAAATTCGCCGCTCGTTCTTTGATTCCGTTCGGTCGAGGGAAGCGGGTGTGAATCCCGCGCGGCCCCCGCCACTGTCACCGGGGACGCCCCGGGCGAGAAACCACTGGACGCGTGAGATCGATGACGGTCGCGCGTCCGGGAAGGAGCCCGACGGCGGATGATCCGGAAGTCAGGAAACCTGCCGGACGGAACGCTTTCTCCGACGGGGAAAGGAGAGGGGACGTGGTCTCGACTTTCCGAGACGCGGGACGCCCTCTTCACCGCCCGGAGATCTCGTCTCGTCGAACGGGAGGTTCGAATGACGACCGCGACGACCGCCGTCCTGCTCGTTCTCCTCGGCGCTTTTTCCCGGCTCCTTCCCCATCCCCCCAATTTCGTCGCGCTGGGCGCCATTGGTCTCTACGCCGGCGCCCGACTCCCGCGCCGGTGGGCGTGGGCCGTCCCGATCGCCGCGATGCTCTTGTCGGATCTGGTCCTCGACCCGGGTTCCGGGCGGAGAGCGGTCACGTTCGTGCGGATCGCCGTCTACGGATCCTTTGCTCTGATGGTCCTCGTCGGTCGCCGACTCGCCGGAAATGCCCGCGCCGGACGCCTCGCGGCACTCTCCGCCGGCGGGGCGGTCTTCTTCTTTCTGACGACGAACTTCGCCGTCTGGGTGTCCGGGGGAGGCTATCCACCGACGCCGGCGGGACTCGCGGCCGCTTACGTTCTCGCCCTCCCGTTCTTCTGGAACACGCTCGCCGCGGAGCTCGCCGGAACCGCGGTGCTCTTCGGCCTGGATGCGATCGCACGCCGGGAGGCAGCGCGCCGCGCCCTGCGCAGCGTCGCCGCGATCGGCATCGCGGTCGCCGTCTCGAGCTTCGAGGCCGGGTCCGTCGCGGCCGCGCAGGTCCCGCCGGTCTCCGAAAGCGTGGTCGTGACCGCAACCGCAGCGCCGGAAGGGATCAACGAGGTCGGCGCGGCAGTCACCGTCGTCACGCGCGAAGACATCGAGAGGAACGGATGGCGAACGGTGCAGGACGTGCTCCGGTCGGTTCCGGGCGCCCTCGTCGCTCGCTCGGGCGGACCGGGCGCGCAGACGTCGGTCTTCCTGCGCGGCGCGAACTCGACCCATACCCTCGTGCTCGTCGACGGGGTGCGCGTGAACTCACCTTTCTTCCCGGGTTACGACTTCACGCTTCTTTCCACGGAGAACATCGAGCGGATCGAGATCGTCCGCGGCCCCTTCTCCGCGCTGTATGGATCGGAGTCGATCGGAGGCGTCGTCCACGTGTTCACGCGGCCGGCGGGCGACAAATTCTCGGGGCGCGTGGTCGGAGAGGCGGGGAACCACGATCAGCGCGAGCTCGAAGCTTTCGCCTCGGCGGGGACGACGTTCTTCGGGATTGCGGCGAGTGCCCGGGATCGGCAGGACAACGGCGATCGCGTCAACGACGACTGGCGGGAGCGCTCGGGCTCGCTGCGCCTGGAGGGCCGGTTCGGAGACACCCGCGTGGCGCTCGAGGGATCGACCGCCGACGGCGAGCTGGGCCTGCCGGGGCCGGTCGGCGGCGAGACCCCGGAAAATCGTTATTTTCCGCGGGAGGACCGCATCGTCCTCCCGGCGACGTTTCATCCCGCGTCCGGACACTCCGCGAGCGTGACCCTCGGCTGGGTTCGTTCGCGGCCGTCTTTCGAGAGTCCGTCTTTCCAGTCGCACACGGATGCCCGGACGCTCGAGGGGCGGGCCGCCGACACTTTCTCCGCCGGGGCGCACCGCTTGACCGCTTTCGCCGAGTGGCAGCGCTGGAAGGTCGAAGACTCCTCGAACTTCGGAGTGAACCTCGATGGAGAGCACGCGACGATCTGGAGCGTTGGCGGCGAGGACTCGATCGACCTGGCCGGAGGATGGCTCGCCACCGCGGGCTTGCGATACGACGACCATTCCCGGTTCGGCGACGTCTGGAGCCCGAGAGCCTCGATCTCCTGGCGCACGGGGCGCTGGAAGCTTCGGGCATCGGGCGGAACCGGTTTTCGAGCGCCGTCGGTTGGAGAGCTCTTCTATCCGTTTTCCGGCAACCCCGATCTCCAGCCGGAGCGTTCGACCTCCTACGACCTCGGCGCGGAATACGAAGTGGCCGGCGGGCGAGCGTCGGCGTCGGTGTTCTGGAACGATTTCCGCCATCTGATCGTCTACGATTTCGCGACAGGGTTGAATTTCAACGTCGGCCGCGCGCGGTCCCGGGGCGCGGAGCTGTCCTGGCGTCAGGCGATCTCCAGCGTGACCTCCGTGGACGCCGGCTACACGTACCTCGACACGGAGGACCGGGACACGGGACTCGCGCTCATCCGGCGTCCTCGCCACAGCGGGTTCCTGGGCATGACGCTGACGCCGGTTTCCCGGCTGGACGTGTCTCCGCGCGCGGTCTTCGTCGGACCGCGAAGCGACGTCAAAGCGCTGTCGACCACCGACCGGGTCGAGGAGCCGTCCTACTGGCGTTTCGATCTCTACGCGCGTTATCGCATGGGATCCCTCGCGCCCTATCTGCGCGCGCAGAACCTGAACGATCGTCGGTACGAGGAGGCCAACGGATTTCCCGCCTCCGGCCGCCGGATCGCCGGCGGGCTGGAGGTTTCGTTCTGAACGTTCACGCTGTCATCCCGAGGAGTGAAGCAATTTACGCTGTCATCCCGAGGAGCGAAGCGACGAGGGATCCCTCCGTTCGCTCGGGGTGACCAGGAGAGGAGTATGCCCCGCATCACGAAGGTCTACACGCGCACCGGCGACGACGGAACGACCTCTCTCGGCGGAGGAGGGCGCGTCGCGAAGGACTCTCGACGGGTGGAGGCCTACGGGACCGTCGACGAGCTGAACAGCCACCTGGGGGTCGCGATCGCCTCCGGGCTGGACGCCGTGCTCGCCGAGGCCCTCGGCGCGATCCAGAACGATCTCTTCCACCTGGGAAGCGACCTCTGCGTCACGGAGGAAGACAAGGCGGCGCGGCCCGTTCCGAGGATCGAAGCGCGCCACGTCGACGCCCTCGAGCGGTCGATCGACAGGCTCTCGGAAGACCTTCCGCCGCTCGAGAATTTCGTGCTGCCGGGGGGATCGGCGGCCGCCGCGCAACTCCATGTCGCGCGCGCCGTGTGCCGGAGGGCCGAGCGCCTGGTCGTGGCGCTGTCGCGGAGTGAGGCGGTCGGAGCCCACGTGATCGTGTATCTGAACCGCCTCTCCGATGCGCTGTTCGTGATGGCGCGCTCGGAGAACCGGCGGAAGGGAGTTCCGGACGTTTTGTGGGACAGCCGGAGGTAAGGGCCGGGTCTAGCTCCGATCGACTTCGATCGTCTCCTTCTTTCCGCTGTTCGTGACGGACACCATGATGCCGATGCCGACGGCGATCACGAGGCCGATCAGCGCCCAGGTGGATCCGATCGAGGCCAGGATTCCGGTCTTCCACAGGGCCAGAGCGATGCCCGCCAGAAAGATGAAGTACCCGATGAGATAAGCGTTCATCCACTTCATGTTCGTGCCCTCCTGTTCCTGCCGGACTGAAAAAGAGCAAGTTCCGGGCCCGGCGGTAGAATCCGGCTTCGAGCGAGGTAAACGCCATGAAAACGCGCGTTTGGATGCTTCTTCTCGCCGCGGCCATCGGACTCTCGAGCTGCCAGACGTCCCGGCAATCTCCACCTCCACCGGCTCCCGGGCCGACGTCGCCGGGGACCGGCGCGCCGGTGGCTCCGAACCCGAATCCGGCGCCGCCCGTTCCGCCTCCGCCCACGCCGCTGGCTTTGAACCTTCCGCCGCCGCCGGCCGCTTCTCCAGCGACCCCGCCGCTCGCAGCCATTGTGCCCGATCAGCCCGCGATCGCCGTGGACGCTCCTTCCGAGCCGCCCGCCCGACCCTACCGGGACATCCTGAAGTTGAAGCAGGAAGGGCTCTCCGACGAGTTCATCCTGAAAAAGGTCCGGACCGACAACGTCAACTACCAGCTGACGACGGCGGAGATTCTCGAGCTTCGAAACGCCGGGATCTCCGAGACGATCCTGCAGGCGATGCTGCGATCGGGCCAGCCCGCCACCCGCTGACGGCCGGAGGACCCTCTCTCCCGCACTTTCGTCGCGCGCTCAGCGCCGGGTGTCGGTGGACTTTTCGGGCGAGAACACGCGGAACGTCAGCACGATCGAGCCCACCTGGATTCTTTCTCCGTCCGAGAGAGCGCGGGGCTTCTCGATCCGCTTTCCTTCGACGAACGTCCCGTTCTTGCTCCCCAGATCCTCGATCGTGGCGCTCTTCCCGGCAACGACGATGCGCGCATGATGCCGGGAGATCGTTGAGTCGTCGATCCGCGCAGTCGCGTTCCGGTCGCGGCCGACGACGTTCTCTCCCGTCGCCAGTGTGACTTCTCGCTGATCCCAGGCGAGGGTGAACCGGTCGCCGGCAGGCGCGCTTCCCGCCTCGTGCACTTCTCCGGAGAACGCGTAGCCGAAACCATGGACGGTTCGGAGCGTCCGGGCTCCCCGCCCCTTTTCCCCGATACCCCGGCGGATCTCGGCTGCCAGGCTCGCCAGGTTGGCTTCGGAAACGAAGCTGCCGGGCCACAGACCCTCGTGCAGCTCCGCTTTGGAAAGGGCCCGGGGACGGTTTTCGAGCAGGATCTCGAGGAGGCGGAAAGCCTTCGGGTGAAGGTGAACCGCCTCTCCACCGCGAAGGAACTCCCGGGTTTCCGAGTCGAACGTGCAGTCGGCGAAGCGAACTCGCATGGCGGCTCTCAAAGAAAACCAGAAGAAACCCAGCTGTTTCCCAAGACTCTCTCGGAGGAAACGACGATCGTGATTATCAGTCAACGAATGACGGAAAGAAGGAGATGACATGAATTCCACGAAGCTGGTCCTGAGCGCATTCCGGTTTTCGCGTCTGATCGCCCTGCAGCTCGCGGCCGTTTCGTCTCCGGCGGGAGCGCGCCCGATGGTCGTCTCGACGACCATCCAGGCTGCCGTGGACGCGAGTCAGCCGGGCGATACGGTGAAGGTCCCCGCCGGCACTTATCGCGAAAATGTCCTGGTCGCGAAAAACGGGATCACGATCGAGGGCAGCCCGGGCGCGGTGCTCGACGGCGTCGGGCTCTCCGGCGACACGGGAATCCACGCCGCGCCGCCGTCCCCCGTGTCGACGATAAAAGGATTCCGTCTCCGCGGGCTCGAGATTCGGAACTACGTCGGCAACGGCGTG
This sequence comes from Thermoanaerobaculia bacterium, assembly GCA_036395755.1. Lineage (GTDB taxonomy): Bacteria > Acidobacteriota > Thermoanaerobaculia > UBA5066 > Gp7-AA6 > Gp7-AA6. The sequence goes on along the minus strand of DASWCZ010000082.1, from coordinate 37,891 downwards.
TTGATCGAGAACGGACGGGACTTCGCCGTCACCGGCGGAACGTACCTCGGCAACGGCGAGTACGGCATCTTCGCGCTGCACAGCGCGGACGGCCGCATCGATGGGAACTTCGTCTCCGGCAGCAATGACACCGCCATCTATATCGGCCAGTCCCGCGGCATCACCGTCGGAGGCAACGTCGCGCAGGACAGCACAGTCGGGATCGAGGTCGAGAACAGCGTCGACGTCACGGTCTCCTCCAACGGCTGCGTCGGAAACTCCGCTGGCATCCTCGTGGACCTCCTGCCCGGTCTCGACGAGACCGTGACGAAGGACGTCACGGTGCGCAACAACCTGCTCCTGGACAACAATCGGCCCAACCCGGTGACCGATCCCTCCGACATCCTGTCGCTCCTGCCGAGCGGCGTGGGATTGTTGAATGTCGGCGGCGACGAGCTGACCGTCACTGGCAACATCGTGACCGGCAACGACAGCGCCGGGATCCTGATCGCGCAGCTGCCTCCCGACGCGGCCGCTTTGGATCCGCGCATCAGTCCCTTCCCCGACGACAACGAGATCCGAAATAACGTAGCGCTCGAAAACGGCGGGAGCCCGGATCCGAAGATCGCGCCGCTTCCCGGGGCCGACCTCGTCTGGGACACGTCGGGATCCGGCAACTGCTGGGAGGGGAACACCTTCGAGAGCTCCTTTCCCGACCCGCTTCCGCGCTGCGGAGGAAAGCCATGAAGAAGCATTCTCCGATCTCTCGCGTTCCTTTTCCTCGCTCTGCCGGGAGGGTGCAACGAGTCCCCCGATCTCGGCACGTTCAATTGAACGTTCCGGTTCTGACACGGCCGGCAGAAATAGAATCGATGAGCGTCTCGATGAACAAGAGAGGGAGTTTCTCCCCGAGTTTCTTCGCCGCCGGCTTTCTCCTCGCCGCGTCACTCTCGGCGCAGGACGCGCGAACCCCACGCGCCGGGGAGGCCTGGACCGAAACGGTCTTCGGGAGAACCCTCTCAGCGGCGGCCCGCGACCGGACTTCTGTAACGGCGATCGTGCTCAGTGCGCAGTGGATCCCGGGCGGGCTGGAGCAGCGCGTCCTGGTTCCCTCCGGAGGACTCTTCTTCTGGCGTAACCGGCAGGACGGGGCGGAGCGCCTGCGGGCCGACATCGCGGTGCTCGCCAACGATGCCCGTTACAACCGCAGGCTCGTTCCATCCGGTTTGGAGGCGGCGCTCACGTTCGAGAACGTGACGCTTCCTTTCGCTCGCTCGGAGTATGTCGAAGGCCGCCGCGTCGCGGCGGAAGAGCTCAAATGGAATTTCGTGCGGGCGGGCGCCGGGATCGGATACAGGAGAACGCTGTCTCCCGGCCGCCAGGACAACGCCTTCGAGGCCGCGCTCACGTATGAGCCGGGTTACCTCTTCTTTGCGCGCGGCGGCGACACGGCTTCCGCCTTCGTCCTGCCGCAGGAGACGTACGAGGGGCGCATCCATCTTCGCCTTCGGGCGGACGCGCTGGAGCGCAACATCCTGGAGCTTCCCCATGCGGGCTTCGCGGCCGGCCTGGACGGCGTGGCCGGGCACCGCTCCGATTGGAAAGATTGGGGAGGAGGAGTCTTCGGTCTGCAGAACGCGGAGGCGTCGAGGGATTTTCGAGCGGTCAGCCTCTACGCCGTGGCCGCGAGTGGAATGCCGTTCTTCGCGGGAGAAAGGCACCGCTACGTCGCCTCGGCCTATGCCGGACGTGGAGTCCACCTCGACCGGTTCTCCGCGTTTCGTTTGGGCGGAGGATCGAACGCGGGCGACTGGGAGTCTCTCTCGGCGCCCATCCTTCCGGCGGCAGGATTCCAGGAGTTCTTTCCCTCCCGATATGCGATCGCCAATCTCGAGTACCGCTACCAGGCGCTCTTCTTCCTGTACATGCAGATACGAGGGTCACTCGCGTGGCTCGACCGTCCGCGCTTCACGCCGCAGGGCTCCGTCACGGACCGCACAGGGACGCTCCACGCGGCGACGGCCGGTCTGACGAGCGGGTTTCTCTGGGACTCGAGTCTGGAGCTCGACTATTCCTACAACTTCGGACTCCTCAGGCAGCGGTCCGGAGCCGCGAGGTCCGGCGCAGGCGCCCTTTTTCTCGCTTGGACGAAGGAGTTCCGGTCCCGACGCTGAGCTTTTCCCGATCCCCGTTCTGCGATTCCGGAGACCTTCCGTGACGTTGCGCTCGAAGCTCACGAGGCCGGCCTAGAATCGGCCCGGCATTCCGTGACGCAGCCGGCGGGCACTCGCCTGGGGCCCTATGAGATTCTCGCGCCGATCGACGCGGGAGGCATGGGGGAGGTCTACCGCGCGCGCGACGTGCGGCTCGATCGCGAAGTCGCCGTCAAGGTCCTGCCCGACCATCTCTCTCGCGACCCTGAGTCTCTGGCCCGGTTCGAGCGTGAGGCGCGCGTGGTGGCCGCTCTCGCGCATCCGAACATCGTGGACATTCACGACTTCGGCAACGAGTCGGGGATCGAGTACCTCGTTATGGAGCTTCTGGAAGGGGAAACTCTCCGCAAGCGTCTGGCGGGGAATCCCCTGCCGTGGCGCACCGCCGTCGAGATCGGCCTGTGCGTCGCCGACGGGCTCGCCTCGGCGCACTCCCACGGCATCGTTCACCGGGACCTGAAACCGGAGAACGTTTTCCTGACCTTCGACGGCCGCGTGAAAATCCTGGACTTCGGCCTCGCGCGACCCGAGCCGGAGAAATTGACCGAGACTTCGCCCACGATCGCCACTCCCACGAAGACCGGCACCGTGATGGGAACGGCCGGATACATGTCGCCGGAGCAGGCGAGCGGCGGTCACGCGGACCCGAGGAGCGACATCTTCTCGCTCGGCTGCATCCTCTACGAGATGGCGACCGGCAAGCGCGCCTTCTTCGGCGAGAGCCCGGCGGAAACGCTGGCCGCGATTCTCCGCGACGAACCCAAGGATCCCGCCGATCTGGTGCCGGACCTTCCGGATCACATGAGGCTCGTCATCCTCCGATGCCTGGCCAAGTATCCGGCGAGCCGATTCGAGTCAGCCCGGGACCTGGCTTTTGCTCTCAAGGTCGTGTTGACCGAACCGGCCTGGGAACCAACCCCTCCACCGCCGGGACCTCGCGTGGCGCCCCCCATCGTCATCTTGGTCGCCCTGGCCATTCTGGCTTCTCTGGCGATCTTCGGCGTGCCGGCCTGGCTTCATCGCGCCGCGCCCGTCGATTCGCTGGCAGTCCTTCCCTTCACCAACGCCAGCCGGGATCCGAACGCGGAATACCTGAGCGACGGCTTGACCGAGAGCCTCATCAACAGCTTCTCGCAGCTGCCGCAGCTCCGCGTTCTTCCGCCGACGACCGTCTTCGTTTACAAGGGGAAGGATCCTTTGAAGGCGGGTCGGGACCTCGGGGTCCGAGCGGTCCTGACCGGTCGCGTCCTGCAGCGGGGCGACAGCCTCGTCGTCCAGGCGGAGCTGACCGACGTCAAGCGCGGATCGCAGATGTGGGGAAAACGATTCCAGGAGAAGTTCTCCGACGCCTTCGCGGTGCAGGAGGGAATCGCGCGGGAGATTTCGCAGTCGTTGCGCCTGAAACTCACGGGCGAAGAGGAAAAGCGGCTCGCCCGGCGTTACACGGAGAACCCCGAGGCATACGACCTCTATCTGAAAGGTCGGTACTACTGGAACAAGCGAACCGGAGAGTCGATCGGGAAGAGCATCCAGTTCTTTCAAAGCGCGATCGAAAAAGATCCCGGCTACGCGCTCGCGTACGCCGGCCTGGCCGACTCTTTCCATCTCTTAGCCTTTTACGGCGAGGGTCCCCCGAAGGAGTTCTGGCCGAAAGCGCGGGCTGCTGCGGTCCGCGCGCTCGAGATCGACGAAAACCTCGCCCAGGCGCACGCGCTTCTCGCGGATCTGAAGTACCTCTTCGATTGGGACTGGCCGGGCGCCGAGAGGGAGTTCCGCCGGGCCATCGAGTTGAACCCGAACTACCCGACGGGCCATCAGTGGTATGCCAACTATCTCTCTGTATGCGGACGTTTCCCGGCGGCCCTGAGGGAGATCCAGAGTGCGCAGAATCTCGATCCGCTGAACCTCGTCATCAACACGGACGTCGGTACCACTTACTACTGGGGGGGGCAGTACGAACGGGCGATCGAAGAGCAGCGAAAGGCGCTCGAGCTCGATCCCGACTTCTTCCTGGCGCACGTCTATCTGGGGTTTGCTTATCTTCGGAAAAACCTTCCGGAGGACGCGATTCGCGAGTTCGGGATCGCAGGCCGGCTCGCACCGGACGAGCCGGACGCGATCGCGCTGCGCGGATACGCCTGTGGCGTCGCGGGCCGGCGGAGCGAGGCGGAGAAAGCGCTGGCGGAGCTCGCGGCACTCTCGAAACGTCGGTACGTCTCGGCTTTCCCGATTGCGTGGGTCTACGTGGGGCTCGGAAACAAGGACCGGGCCTTCGAATGGCTGGAGAAGGCGTACGGGGAGAGGGCGTGTCGGCTGGTCTATCTGAACGTCGAGCGGGCTTTCGATCCTCTTCGGTCGGACCCGCGGTTCGTCGATCTGCTCCGGCGCATGAAGTTCCCGTCCTAGCGGGCGACCCGGGTCGTGGATCGATATCTACGCGGCGTTGCGCGTTCCGGTCAGGTGCGCGCGCGCCACGCGACGCTTCCACCACAGGCCGGCGAGCCACAGCGTCGGCACGATCGCGAGCGAATACGCGAGCAGGTGTCCCACGCGGCCGTCGGGTCCCAGGATCTCCGTCGCGTCGTGGATCGTCTGCGAGTTGGGAAGGATGCCGGCCTCCGCGAGCTCGTGGACGCCGTAGAGGAGGAGCTGGACGAGGAAGATCGCCAGGAAGATCGCCGAGACGTTCAGGAGGCCGCGGAGATCGACTCCGCGGCCCAGGCGCGTCCACGCGAAGGCGATCAGGACCGCCGCCACCAGGCCGAGGACGAGGCCGCCGCCGACCGCGGTCGACTTCATCTGGAAGAGCGCGGTCGCGACGAGGAGAGCGGTCTCCATCCCTTCCCTCGTGATCATCAGGAGCGTGAATGCGAATACGCCCCAGAACGCGCGTCGCAGCGAGGTCGTCCGCGCCCGGTTCTCGAGCCGGGTCTCGATGTCCGATTTCATGCGCGACGAGACGCGCTTCATGTAGACGAGCAGGCTTCCCACGAGCGCCGCGGCGGTCAACGCGAGGATCCCCTCCCAGAGGGGCTTCTTGCCGGCCTCGGAGAAGAGAAAGCCCGCGGCCACGCAGGCGACGACCGACACCGCGATCCCCAGGTAAACGGCGCGCGCCAGACCGGCGCGGCCTGTCCGTCTGAGGTACGAAAGCGTGAGCGCGACGATCAGGAAGGACTCGATCCCCTCCCGCAGCGCGATGGTGAAACCCTGCCACATGACCTTTTGGACGTCCCTCCCGCCGCGGGGTTGACAAGCCCGGGGCCGTGGAGAATACTGCAACTGAGACTGAGTCGCAATCGCATGAGAACCCGCGAACGCATCATCTTCCGCAAATACCTGGAACGGCGTGGCTTGAAGCTCACGACCGAGCGTCAGGCCGTGTTCGACGAGCTCTTTGCCCGCCATGAGCACTTCGAGGCGGACGAGATCCTGGTCCGGCTGCGCGGCAAGGGCAAGAAGATCTCGAGGGCCACGATCTATCGCACGCTGGAGCTCCTGGTCGACTCGGGGATCGTCGGCCGCGTCCGGATCGGCGAGATCGGCTATCGGTACGAACGGCTTCGCGCCGGGGAGCACCACGACCACCTCATCTGCAACGAATGCGGTCGCGTGATCGAGTTCTTCGAGCCGCGCATCGAGAGCCTGCAGGACGAGGTGTGCGAGCGCTACGGATTCCTGCCGCTCTCCCACAGCCACCAGATGCGCGGCATCTGCCGCCAGTGCCGGCCGCGGGCGTTGACCGCCGAAGGCATCTCCTCGGCCGAAAGAGTCAAAGCCCCCGGCCGCCGTCCCCACCTCGTCCACTGAGATGTCTGGTTCGCGCCGCCCGGGCAGGCCGGCCGTGACGTTGAGACTGAGTCTCAGTCTGATCGGGGGCCTCGCCATCGCGGCGCTTCTCCCGACGATGAACGCGCGGACCCGCGACCTCGCGTTCCGGGTTACCCGGGCGCGTTCCGCCATGGGCACCGTCCTCGAGATCGACGCTTTCGGATCGGACCGCGTCTCGACCGAAGCGGCGGTGACGGCTTCTTTCCAGGCCGTCGACGAGGTCGAACGGCGCCTCTCGAACTGGCGGGCGGACTCCGAGCTCTCCCTCGCGAACGCCGCGGCGACGAGCAGACCATTTCTTCTGTCGCCGAGAACGTTTCGCAGCCTCTCGGCGGCGCTCTCTCTCGCGCGCGAGACCGACGGCGCCTTCGACCCGACCGTCGGCGCGATCACGGAAGCTCTCGGCCTGACCGGCCGCGAGCCCGATCCGCGCCGGGCTCGCCCGGAAGCCGTCGGGTGGCGGAAGGCGCGCCTCGACGCGCGAACGCGCACCCTCTTCTTCGCGACAGCCGGAGGATCGATCGACTCCGGCGGATTCGGAAAAGGGGAGGCGCTCGACTACGCCCTGCTCGAGCTGCGCCGTCACCGAGTCGGCGTCGCGCGGTTGAACTTCGGCGGGCAGATCTCTCTCGTGGGAACCGCGACCGCCGTGGCCCGCCGCGAGGAGCTCAGCGAGGTGTCGGTCGCCCTTCCCCGCTCCGACTCGGCACGCGAGCTCTGCCGCTTTTCGCCGGGGGATGGCTCGGTCTCGAGCTCCGGAGTCTCGGAGCGTCCCGGCCACATCGTGGATCCCTCGACCGGCCTGGCAGCTCCGTTCGCCGGCTCCGTCACGGTAATCGCCGACACCGGCACCCGTGCGGACGCGCTCTCGACCGCCCTCTTCGTGCTCGGACCCAAGGCGGGAATCTCCTTCGCCGACCGGCGGGGGATCGCGGCGCTCTTCGTCGTCCCCCACGGGCAAGGATGGGACCTCCTGCCGAGCCGGCAGTTTCCACGGCTGAGGAGGCTCTCTTGAGGCGATTTCTCTCCTCCGTTCTTCTCCTGCTCGCGCTGGCAGCGGCAGCGCCGGGGGAGCAGTCGGCGGACCGGATCCGCGAGCTCGAGAAGAAGGTCGAGGAGCTCCAGCACCGGCTCGACCGGCTGGCTTCGGCCGCCGACGAGACCACGCGAGCGCAGATCGAGGAGCTGCGACGCCAGATCGACGTCCTGACGCGCGAGATCGAGAACCTGAAGTCCGCCGCTCCCGAGAAGGCGGCCCCGGCCGGGACCCGGGGTGCATTCGGGCTGGGTCCCGCCGCATCGAAGATCTACGGCGTGACGCGGGGCGTCTCGATCGGAGGGTACGGCGAAGCGATCTACCAGAACTTCGCCCGCCGGCGGCAAGACGGCGTGCCCTCGAACCGCACCGACTCGATCGACCTCGCGCGCGCCGTTCTCTACTTCGGCTACAAGTTCGACGACCGATTCCTCTTCAACTCCGAGATCGAGTACGAGCACGCTTCGACGGGGGAAGGCTCGGAGGAGAGGGGCGAGGTCTCGGTCGAGTTCGCGTACCTGGATTACCTGATCCTCCGCGGAGTCAACCTGCGCGCCGGGCTCGTGCTTCTCCCTCTCGGTTTCGTGAACGAGCTCCACGAGCCGCCGGTCTTTCTCGGCGCGCGGAGGCCCGAGGTCGAGGAGCGCATCCTCCCGACCACGTGGCGCGAGCTCGGCGTCGGCGTCTTCGGCGACGCGGGGCCTTTTGCTTACCGTGCGTATCTCGTCGACGGCCTCGACGCAGCCGGCTTCTCGGGGTCCGATCCCCTCCACGAGGGGAGACAGGGCGGGTCGAACGCGCGCGCGGAGGACTTCGCCTTTACGGGTCGTCTCGATTTCGTCGGAGTGCCCGGTCTCCTCGCCGGGGCGTCCGGCTACACCGGAGACTCGGCGCAGGGGAGGGAATCCCCGGGCCACGGCCGGTTCGCCGCGCGGGTCTCGCTTCTCGATGCGCACGCCGAGTGGCGGTGGCGCGGCCTCGCGATCCGCGCCCTCGCGGTTCGCGGGTCGATCGGCGATGCGGCGGAGGTGAACGCGCTCGACGCCCTGTCGGGAACGGACTCGGTCCCGAGGCGTTTCCTCGGGAGCTACGTCGAAGCGGGTTACGACGTTCTCTTCTCGCGCGGCGGGGCGGCCTCGCTCGTTCCCTTCGCGCGATGGGAGCGCTTCGACACCCAGGACGCAGTCCCGGCGGGATTCGCGGCGGATCCGGCGAACGACGTCTCTCTGTGGACGTTCGGTCTGCAGTACCGGCCGCTTCCGCAGATCGTCGTCAAGGTCGACTACCAGGACGTGCGAAACCGGGCCCGGACCGGCGTCGACCACTGGAACCTCGCGCTCGGATGGCTGTTTTGAAGGTCGCTTCCGCGGCGGTCATTCTCTGTGCGTTCGCGGCGGCGACCGTCCGCGCCGCCCCGGTTTACTCCTCCCGCGAGCAGGCGCTCGCCCGCGCGTTCCCGCCCCCGGCCACGATCGAGAGGAAGACGTATTTCCTGACGGACGCCGAGCGGGAAAAAGCGAGCAAGCTCGCGCGGTCGAAGATCGAGTCGTCGCTCGTCGTCGCTTACCTGGGCCGCGGCGCGAAAGGACTCCTCGGGACCGCGTATTTCGACACGCACACGGTGCGCACGATGCCGGAGACTCTTCTCGTGACGGTGCGTCCCGACGGCTCGCTCGAGGGGGTCGAGGTGGTCGCCTTCAACGAGCCGGAAGACTACCTGCCGCGCCCCGCCTGGCTGCGCTTCTTCACCGGACGCCGTCTCGACAACAACCTCGCCGTCGGCCGGGGGCTCGCGCACGTCACCGGCGCGACGCTGACGACGCGCTCCATCGCCGAGGCGGCGCGGCGGGTCCTTGCCATCCATTCCGTGGTCACGAAGGCGGTGCCATGAGGTACCTGGAACGCGGCGGCTACCAGGTACAGCCCTTGATGCGCCTGACGCTCGGCCTCGCGATCGGACTGCTGTCGCTCTTCTGGGTGACGAACCTGGCTCTGTTCGGATCCCGTCTCGGGTTCACGCCGGCTTCGATCGCGGCCTACTATCTCGGTTCCGAGGTCGCCTTCCGCCCGCCGCGCACTGCGGGCGCGATGCTCGAGGTGACCCACGCCCACCTGCCGATGATGGCCCTCGTAATTCTGCTCCTGACCCATCTTCTGATCTTCGCGCCCTATGCCAAGCGGACCCGAATCCTCCTCATCGTCGGCGCGTTTCTCTCGGCGGCTCTCGACGAGGGCGCGGGATGGCTCGTCCGCTTCGTCCATCCCGGGTTTGCATACTTGAAGCTCGGCGCATTCGTGTCGCTTCAGGGCATCCTCGCCTTCCTCCTCGTCGGGCTGGCGCTCTTTCTGCGGTCGGGAGCACGAGCGCAGAACGAGTTCAAGGTCGAGGGTTCGAGGTTCAAAGTGGGAAGCGACCTGGAACCCTAGGTCCAGACGACCCGCACGAACCTCCTTCCGAGACGGAGCACCGTCGCCTCCTTCGACGCGAGACGCTCCTCCGGGTCGCGAACCTCGCGCGGATCGCCGACCGCCGGGTAGACCGAGAGAGCGCCCTCCGCGATCTTGCGCCGCGCTTCGCGCATCGAGCCGGCGAGCCCGACCGCGACGAGAGCCCGGGCAGCCGTTCCCGGGGCCGCCGGGGCCTCGCGGGTCTCGATCTCCTCGGGCAGCTCTCGCTTCGAGAACGCGCGGCGAAAGTCGTCCTCCGCACGGCCTGCGGCATCCGCCCCGTGGAAGTCGCTCGTGATGCGGCGCGCGAGCTCCGCCTTGACGTCCCGCGGATTCGCCGTTCCCTCTTCGACGCCGCGGCGAAGCTTCCCGATCTCGTCGAGCGAGAGATCGGTCAAGAGCTCGTAGTAGCTCCACATCAAACGGTCCGGGATCGACATCAGCTTTCCGTAGATCTCAAAGGGCGGCTCTTCGATCCCGATCGAGTTGCCGAGCGACTTCGACATCTTCTCGGTCCCGTCCGTTCCGACGAGGAGCGGCAGGGTCAGGACGATCTGCGGCTCGAGACCCTCCTCGCGCATGAGGTCGCGGCCGATCAGGAGGTTGAAGAGCTGATCGGTCCCGCCGAGCTCGACGTCCGCTTTGAGGGCGACGGAGTCGTACCCCTGGGCGAGCGGGTAGAGGAGCTCGTGGAGCGCGATCGGCTGGCGGGCGGTCCAACGCTTCTGGAAGTCGTCGCGCTCGAGGATTCGCGCGACCGTAATTCTCGCGGCGAGCCGCACGAACCCCTCAGCGCCGAGCGGGGAAAGCCAGGAGCTGTTGAACTCGATGACGGTCTTGTCCGGATCGAGGATCCGGAAGGCCTGCCGGGTGTAGGTCGCCGCGTTCGCTTCGATCTCGGCGCGCGAGAGCTGCGGTCGGGTGGCCTTGCGGCCCGACGGATCTCCGATCATTCCGGTGAAGTCTCCGACGACGAAGACGACCCGATGGCCGGCGTCCTGGAAGTGCTTCATTTTGCGGAGCACCACCGTGTGACCGAGGTGGATGTCCGGGGCGGAGGGGTCGAAGCCGACTTTGACCGTCAGACGCTTTCGCTCGATCCGCCGCGCGAGCTCCTCTTCCTCGATCAGATCGACGGCCCCGCGGCGCAGGATCTCGAGCTCCGAAGAGGGGGAAGTCACGGCGGGACAGGATAGTACGGGCACGCGCGGCGCCGGCTTAGAGGGGAGTTAAAGGGAGCGGACAGGACCGTCTGCGCCATACACTCTCGCCGGAGATCACCAATCATGCAAACGAACCGCGAACGAAAACTTCGACTCTTCATGGCGGCGGCGCTGGCCCTCCTCCTGGCGCCGCCGCTTCTCTGCGACACGGTGACGTTGCCGGCGGTGACTTCGTTGCCCGTGGGCGCCGCGGCGAGTCCGTTTTTCTCGGACGTGCGCGTCTTCAACACCTCGTACACGTCGGCGGTCTCGGTGACGGCGGTGTACCGGTGTTTTCTGGGAGCGTGTCCGGGGGCGGCGCCGCAGGTGACGTTCACGCTGTCGCCGCGGGAGTCCCGGCCGTTCGACGACATGATTTCTTCGGCGTTCAACGCGCCGTCGACGGCCGGGGCGGTGGAGTTCTCGAGCTCGGGGACCTCGGTGCGGGTGACGAGCCGGCTCTTTTCGCCGGTCGCGGGCGGCGGGACGAACGGAATGTTCGTGCCCGGGATGAAGGTTTCCGACGCCCACGCGGCGTCGGTGTTGACGGAGCTCTCCAACGGTCTCTTCCGGACGAACATCGGCGTGTACAACGGCAACGACGCGGGTGTGTCGGCCACGATCAAGCTGTACAACGGGTCGACGCTTCTGGGGACGCAGACGGTGAACCTAGGCCCGCGATCGGGGACGCAGATCAACCGGATCTTCGACGCGGTGGGCCAGGCCGGCATGACGACGACCAACGCGTTCGCCGTGGTGGCGGCGGACAACGTCAACCTCGGCCTCTTTGCCTACGCCGCGGTCATCGACAACGCCACCTCCGACTCGAGCTTCGTCGCCGGTGAAGAAGACGCTCTCGCGCCAGCAACGCCCTCACCGCAGACCATCAACGTGAACCTGGTCAACTACTCGTTCACCCCGGGAACCAACCAACCGATCCAGGTGACGGCGGGAGCCTCGACGACGCTCTTCTTCCAGGCGACGGAGGGGAGTCACGGCTTTTCCGGGATCTCTGCCATCGGGCTCGCGGGGGCGAGCAACATCGCCGCCGCCACGGACGGCGATCCTTACTATGGCAACGCCGGCCATCCGGCAGTCACCTTTACGACGACCTTCGTTCCTCCGGAGTCGGCGCGCGGCTCGACTTTCGAATTCTGGTGCACCGTGCATCCCTCAACAATGCGCGGCACGCTGCACGTCAACTAGCGATCCCGGCTTCCTCCGGCCGGCCGGGCGCCGATCCCAAGGCGGACGCGCTCTGTTTCGGCGAGAATCGTAAACGGAGGCATCGCGGCGGTCGTCTAAGCGGAGCGATGGAGAAAGTACACGCCGGCGTGGTGTTTCTCCTGCTTTTCCAGACTCTCCTGTCTGCCGAGACGCTGACGTTGCCGGCGGCGGCCTCGCTGCCGTCGGGGAGCGCGGTGAGCCCGTTTTTTTCGGACGTTCGGGTGTTCAACACCTCGTACGCGTCGCCGGTTTCGGTGACGGCCGTGTACCGATGTTTTCTGGGAGGGTGTCCGGGGATGGCGCCGCAGGTCACGTTCACGCTGTCACCGCGGGAATCCCGGGCGTTCGACGACATGGTGTCGGCGGCTTTCAACGCTCCGTCGACGGCGGGGGCGGTGGAGTTTTCGAGCTCGGGGAATTTGGTCAAGGTGACGAGCCGGCTCTACTCGCCGATGGCCGGCGGCGGGACGACCGGGATGTTCGTGCCGGGGATGAAGCCGTCGCAGGCGTACGCGGTGTCCGTGTTGACGTCTCTTTCGAACGGTCTCTTCCGGACGAACATCGGCGTGTACAACGGCAACGACTCCGGTGTGGCGGCGACGATCAAGCTGTACGACGACTCGTCGCTCCTGGGGGCACAGACGGTCAACCTGGGGCCACGGTCAGGGACGCAGGTCAACCGGATCTTCGATGCGGTGGGTCAGGCCGGCAGGACGACGACGAATGCCTTCGCGGTCGTGGAGAGCGGCAACGACTCGGCGCCGCTCTTCACTTACGCCGCGGTCATCGACAACGCCACCGCCGATCCCAGCTTCGTCTCCGGCGCGGAAGACGAACGAGGTCCCGAACCGCAGACGATCGCCGTCAACGTCAAGGCGTGGGACTTTTCGCCCGGCGGCCCGAACTCACCGCCTCTCGTCCTCTCGGTCGGGACGACCTACATCCTGGTCTTTCACAACGTGGATTCGCCCGGGACTCCGAACCCCCGCCACGGCTTCTCGGGAATCTCCGACCTCGGCCTGTCCGGAACGGACGACATCTCTCCCGGCCACGACGTCAGGCTCGCGCCCTTCACGCCGCAACCCTTCCAGCGCGGCACCTACCCGTTCATCTGCACCCAGAACGAATGCGGGGGAGACCCCGAGCAGCATCGGGGAATGCAGGGGAACATCCTCATCCAATGACTCCGAGCCGTAAAATGCGGGCGTGGCGGAAGAAAAAGAGAAACCGGAGACCCCACCCGTGAGCGACGACGATGCGCGCGCCGCGGCGGCCGCAGTGAACCGGAAGCGCGCGCTCGCCGATTGGGAGGAGAAAAAAAAGCGCTGGCGCGACATGGGCGTGCCGCCCGCTCTTCCCGCCGCAGGGTCGACGCCGAAGAAATGATGCGAGCTCTGCGGTTCGCGGTCGGCCTTTTTCTCGCCGTCACGGGAGGTGCCATGGCTCTGGAATTGCGAAGTGCCGCGTTCGCGGAAGGAGGCTCGATTCCTCCGCAGTACACCTGCGACGGCAAGAACGTCTCTCCGCCGCTGTCCTGGACCGGAATCCCGGCGCCCGCGAAGAGCGTCGCGCTCGTCTGCGACGACCCGGACGCTCCGGCCGGCGTGTGGGTCCATTGGGTGCTCTACGACCTTCCCCCCTCGACCACCGCTCTGCCCGAAGGGGTGCCTGCGCGCGACGAGATCGGGGGCGGCGGCCGCCAGGGGAAGAACGACTTTCGCAAGATCGGATACGGCGGCCCGTGTCCGCCGTCCGGCACGCACCGCTACGTGTTCACGCTCTTCGCGCTCGATTCGAAGCTCGATCTGGCCGCCGGCGCGACCAAACAGGATCTGCTCGCGGCGATGCGCGGCCACGTCCTTGCTGAGGCGAAGCTCACCGGAAAATACTCACGCCGCTGACCGATCCGGCAACGGAGTTCCGGCGTCTCCAGAGCCGGGTCGTGTCCTGCCGCCGGTGTCCGCGGCTCGTCGCTTGGCGCGAAGAGGCGGCCCGCCGCGCTCCGCGGCGGTTTCGGGGGGAGACGTACTGGAGCCGGCCGCTTCCGGCCTTCGGCAATCCGGCCGCGCGCCTGATCATCGTGGGTCTCGCGCCCGCTGCGCACGGGGGCAACCGCACGGGACGGATCTTCACCGGCGACGAATCCGGAAACTTCCTCTTCCGGGCTCTCCACGCCGTCGCGATCTCGAACCAACCCGAGTCGGTGCGCCCCGGCGACGGGCTCGATCTCTTCGGCGCTCTCCTGACCGCGGCCGTCAAGTGCGCGCCTCCAGACAACCGCCCGCTGCCGGCGGAGTTCGCGAACTGCCGCGAGTACCTGCTGCTCGAGATCGCGCTTCTGCCGCCCCCGCGCGTTCTCGTGGCTCTCGGCGGGTTCGCGTTCGAGTCCTGCCTCGCGGCGCTCGGCGAAGCGGGCTCGCTGCTTCCGCGGCCGAGGCCGCGGTTCGCGCACGGCGCGCGGTATCGGATCGGCGGACACGTTCTCTACGCCTCATACCATCCGAGCCAGCAGAACACGTTTACGGGCAAACTCACGCAGCGGATGCTGCGGGCGGTCCTGCGTCGCGCGGCGCGGGAAGCGGGGTCAGATATTCACTGGCAAGTGGAGACCTGACCCCGCTTGTGGCAGCCTGACCCCTTCTAAGTTCTCTCCTCCGAGACCTTCTCCATCACGCGCTCGACCTCGTTGCCCATCCGATCCTTGTCGGTTCGCGACGAAGCGGCGCGCGCCAGGTCGGCGGTCGAGATGACTCCCCGGAGCTTGCCTCCTTCAATGATCAGGACCCGGCGGACCTGCGCCTCCTGCATCCTGCGGCTCACCTCGTGGATTTCGGAGTCGGGCTCGCAGGAGACGATGGCGGTCGTCATCACCTCGGAGGCGCGAACCTTCGACGGCCTCTCGTCGGCCTCACCCAGGTAGAGCGCGATGTCCCGGTCGGTCACGACGCCGACGACCCGGCTCTCGCCGTTGCCCTCGGTGATCGGAACGATGCCGCAGTCTTCCTCACGCATGACTTCGAGGACGGACCTCAAATCGTCCGACGGTTTGCACGTCGTCGGGTCGGGCGTCATCAGATCTTTGGCCTGCATAAAGGACTCCTTTCCTGTTTCTAGGCCCTTCCTTGCAGGAAGCATTCCGCCCGACCGGCTATTTCTTGAACAGCCTGTCGAACGCGGCCCGCGCGTCATCCGGTGTCGCGGTCGTCGCCCGCGACCCGGCCAGGTCGAACGTCTTCGCGGGCGAGTAGAAGGTACAGATGTTCCGCGTCTGCTTCGAAGGGATCCGCTCCGGGATCGGCTGGATGCACTCGAAACGCGCGGACGTGTCGAAGTTGGCGCACTGCGCGCAGGCGTGCAGGTCCGCTCCACACCGCGAGCACGTCGAGTCGAAACGGATGTCCTCCAGGTCCCGGCGCTTCTCGCCGCACGACTTACACGCAAACACGACGGCTTTGTCGACGTCCACTCCCCGGCCCCGGGGAGCGCCTTCGGAGCGGCCGGAGGCGTCGGGACGAGGCCCGCGAGGGCGCCGCTCCTCGGAGGACGAGTCCATGTACCCGCGGTGGCGATACTTGCGATCGTTCATTTGGGTGCGTGAGCCGTGAGACCGGGCCAGACTGATTCTATTTGACTTTCATGAGGAGGGGATACGGATCGATCGGTTTTCCGGACCACCACTCCCTCTCCGGACCGAGCTCAAAGATCGCGAAATGGAGGTGCGGCGTGCCGGGAGGAGCGTTGCCGGTCGTGCCCACGTAGCCGACGGGGTCGCCGCGGCGGAGGTAAGTCCCCTCGGCGAGGCCTTCGGCGTAGTGGTCGAGATGCGCGTAGTAGAACGCGTGCGTTCCGTCCCGATCGAACTGATACACGGTCAACCCGCCCTGCTTGCTGGTAAACAGCTTCTCGACCTTCCCCTCGTCCACGGCGACCACCCGGGTTCCGCGCGGGGCGAGGATGTCGATCGCCTCGTGCCGTCTGCCTCCCCGCGCCTCGTCGAAGCTGTCGCGCAGGTCGATCGTTCGCGCACCGGCGACCGGCATCGCGAGGGTCCTTCCTTCGAGCGTGTCGAAGAAGCGCGCAGGCGAAGGCGGCGTGACCGTCAGCGCGAGAGAAGAGGCCGGGATCGTCAGCGACAGGATCCTCGCCGAGAGAGTCGCCTCGGCGGCAGCCGGCGTGAGCGTCGTCTTAGGGAAAGGTATCGTCGCGAGAGGAGGCGGCGTGGTGGCACGCGTGGCGCCGGCTATGTCGGCGGTCGTGAGAGACGCGAAGTGTCCGGGCGTCAGGCCCCCGGTTCGCCAGAGGACGTAGTACAACGACAGCGCGCCTGCGACGAAGCCGGCAATGAAGAGGAGTGCGGCGCGCGCTCGGATGCCTACTCCTGGAGGATCGCCGGGGTTCCCGGAGCGACCATCTCCGAGAGCTCCATCGCATCCCAGTTCGTCAATCGAATGCATCCATGGGACTGCGTCTTTCCGATCGTCGAGGGCTCCGGGGTTCCATGGATCCCGTAATGGGATTTGGAAAGGTCGATCCAGACGACGCCCACCGGATTGTTCGGGCCCGGCTTGATGGTCGTCTTCTCATCCTTTGCATCGGCATCCCAGAACAGATCCGGATTGTAGTGAAACGGCGGGTTCTTCGAGACCCCCTTGACCTTCCAGTTGCCGATCGGCAGCGGATCGTGCTCGCTTCCCATGGTCGCGGGATACTGCGCGAGGGGCTTGTCGCTCGCGTCGTAGGCCGTGACGGTCAGCTCCGAGCGGGACACGACGACTTTCGCGGCCTTCGACGGGCGCTCGCCGCTCCGGACGCTCGGCACCACGATCTCCTCGTCTGCCTTGTCGAACGTCTCGCCCGGATTCAACCGCGTCAGGAGCTTCGGGCTCGAATGGAATTTCTCGGAAATCCCCTCGAGCGGGCTCGCGTATCGGAGAGCCGGCAGCTTTGCTTTTTCCATCATGTCTTCCGGCACTTTTTCGAACGGGCCCGCGATGTCCTCCGGCCGGATGGCGTAGCGGACGAGGACCGGCGCCGTATCCGCGTTCAGGAGCTTCCACGTTCCGGGATCGACGACCCCGGTCGGCTGGACGCCGTGTGCCCTCTGGAATCCCGCCACGGCTTTCTCCATGTTCGTGGCGGAGACCGCGTCGATCTCGCCGGGTGAGAACCGTGCGCGATCGAGGAGCACCTGCGCGCGCAAAGTCGCCGATCCCGACGCGCCGCGTGTGACGCGCACGGCCGTCGCAGGATCGTTCACGGCGTTGAAATTGAGCGGCGCTTCCTTTGGACGAGCGGGCGCGGCGTGGCGGCGGTGATGTGGAGCGCTCTTACGGCGATGCGTCGGCGCGGACTTCCGGCGAGCCCTGGCGAGATGGAACGGCTCGGAGGCCGCCGGAGACGCGGCGAGGAGCGCGGTCAGGACGACGAGGATCGGGGTTCGAGACATGGACAGATCCCTCCGCGCCGTCAAACTTCAAAAGGGATGCCAGCGGGCGCGGATCCAGGCGCCCGTCGAGATCAGCGCGCGGCGGGCGCGGCCGCGGCGTGCGCCCGTGAGGGGCGCGGGACCGGCTCGGCCACGACGACCAGACGCTTCGGCGCGGACCCGATGTAGGTGAACGGGTAGCACGTAATGAGCGTCAGCCGCGGCTTCGGCGTGGGATCCAAGACCCGCACCGCTTTCGGCGTCACGATCTCGCGCGACACGACGCGATACCGCTTCGTCCCCGCCGGCGTCTCGAGCTCGATCACGTGACCCTTTCGGAGCCATCCCAGGTGGCGGAAGTGCATGTCGCGGTGCGCGGTGATCACGCAGTTCTGCGGCGGCCCGTCCGATCCGGGCATTGCCGTGCCCGGCACGTGGCCCGGTCCCTTCTCCAGGGTCACGTCGTCCGTCCCGCCGAACACGACCCAGTCCATTTCGGCGACCGGAATCCGGATCCTCGCGATCGGTTGTCCGAAGGGATAACCCGCCGCCGCGGGAACTGCGGAACCGCGCGGCAGGTCCTCGCGCCGCTCCACGCTCTGCGAGACCGGCGTATATCCGCCGGCGAGCCGGCGTTCGAAAGCCTTCCGTCCCTCGCTCTGGCCCCGCGCGCCCCGTGCGTAGTGCAGGCCCGCGACTGCGATCAGGGCGGCGCCCGCGACCGTGAAGAAGAGGGAGAGAACGCGTCTTGGTCCGCGGCGTTCGCTTCGCGAACGGCGGACGGAAGGTTCTGAACGAGGGCTGACATGATCCCGCATTCAGCGCCTTCCTCAGATCCTCAGTCGCGCCGCGCGCCCAGGAAGCGCAGGAGGAAGAGGAACAGGTTGATGAAATCGAGGTAGAGCCGGAGAGCGCCGACGACCGAGCGGCCGGCAATCTGGTTGTCCGGCGTCACCGCGGCCATCGCCTTCAAATTCTGCGCGTCCCATGCCGTCAGCCCGGTGAAGACGAGGACGCCGACGACCGAGATGACGAACTGGAAGGCCGGCGCTTTCCAGAAAAAGCCGACGACCATCGCGATCACGAGACCGATCAACCCCATGAAGACGAACTGCCCGATGCCCGCGAGGCTGCGGCGGGTCGTCGTCCCGTAGAGCGCCAGCGCGCCGAACATTCCGGCCGCGACGAGGAAGGTGGTCCCGATCGATGCCCCGGTGAAGGTGAGCAGGATGACGGAGAGAGTCGCGCCGTTCAGGGCGGAGTAGGCCACGAACAGGATCGCAGCGGTTCGCGGCGCCATCTTGTCGACGCGGGCGGAGAGAGCGACGACGAGCCCGAGCTCGGCGACGATCATCACGATGAACAGGATCGGGTTTCCGAGGATTGCTTTGATCAGCGTCGGCGAGCCCGCGACCACGAAGGCCACCGCCGCGGTGATCCCGAGGCCGGCGAACATCCAGCCGTATACCTTCCGGAGGAACGCCGTCACCTTTTCGGCGCCGATCGCGAGCGGCGTCTCGAAGGCCGTCCCTGGGGTCATCTCGAAACGATCCATGTGGGGAACTCCTCTCTTCCGACCTCTCGAAAACGGAAACGCGGGTGAGCGAATTCCTCTTCAGTTCACCCGGTACTTCAGGGTCTCCAGGAATTTGAGCGCCATCGGATCTTCCGGGTTCTCCTCGAGGGCGCCCTGGAACTCCGCGACCGCGGCAGCGAGGTCCCCGCGCGCCGCGTGCAGGCGCCCCAGGTTCAGATACGGAAAGTGGCGCGGCTCGTAGCGCGCCGCCTTCTTGGCCTTCTCGAACCAGGAAACGGCCTCGTCGAGCTCCCCTTTCTGCATCAGGTAGCAGCCGATGTCGTTGTACGGGTTGCCGAAGCTCGGATCCGTAGCGATCGCCTTGCGGCATTCTTCGATCGCATCGTCGTAGCGGCCCGCGAACGAGTAGGCCCAGCCGCGGAAGGTATACGCCTCGGCGGTGGGCGTCAGCTCCAGCGATCGGGTGAACAGCCGGACGGCTTCGTCGAGATCGCCCGAGAGGAGTTTTCCGGTGCCTTCCTCCCAGAGAGCGAGTGCCTGCAACCGCTTCTGCGCCATCGATGCGATTCTAAGGCGTCTGATCCCGAAGGGGTCAGATCCCGGATTACTCGCCCGGAAGACGGCCGCCGAGCGGCATCCGGGCTGCGCCCGCGTCGGCGGCAGTCTGCGCGACCTCCTCCGGCTCGGCCTCTTCCTCCGGCGACTCGCCCGGGTTCAGGAAGAGGTTGGCTTCGATTCCGTACTGGCGCGTGTAGAGATCGAAGTAGCGTCCGCCCCGCGCGAGGAGCGCGGCGTGGCTGCCGCGCTCGACGATGCGGCCCTCTTCGAGAACGAGGATCGTGTCGGCATTCCGGATCGTCGAGAGTCGGTGGGCGATGACGAAGGTCGTCCGCCCCTTCATGAGCTCGGTCAGGCCTTCCTGGATGAGCGCCTCGCTCTCGCTGTCCAGAGAGGACGTCGCCTCGTCCAAGATCAGGATGCGCGGGTCAGCGAGAATCGCCCGCGCGATCGCGACCCGCTGCCGCTGCCCGCCCGAGAGCTTCACCCCCCGCTCCCCGACGACCGTGTCGTATCCCTCGGGCATGTCCCGGACGAAGTCGTCGCAGCGCGCGATCCGCGCGGCTCGCAGGACGTCTTCGCGCGGCGCGTCCGGTTCGGCGAAGGCGATGTTTTCGAGCACGGTTCCGTCGAAGAGGAAGTTGTCCTGGAAGACGACCCCGAGCTGCGAGCGGTAGTCGGCGAGCCGGACGCGCGAGAGATCGTGTCCATCCACGAGGATCGTGCCCGAGGTCGGCCGGTGGAACGCGGCGACGAGGCCGATCAGGGTGCTCTTGCCGGATCCGGAAGGCCCGACCAGTGCGGTCGACGTGCCGGGCGCCGCATCGAAAGATACCTCGCGCAGGACCGGAACGCCCTCCTGGTACTCGAACGAGACGTCGCGGAACTCGACGTGTCCGACGATCGCGGGAAGCGGCTCCCTCGCGTCGTCCTCCTGATCTTCCGGTCGCTCGTCGCGGATCTCGCGAATCCGCTCGAGTCCCGCGAACGCTTCCGTGATCTGGCTTCCGATCGAGACCACCTGGATGACGGGACCCACGAGCAGTCCCAGGTAGAGCGTGAACGAGAAGAAAGAGCCGAGAGTCATGCGCCCCGCGAGCACCTCGTGGGAGCCCACCCACATGATCGCGACCCCGACTACGCCGAGGAGGAGCGTCGAGAACGCGGAAACCGCCGCGAAACCGGTCATCGTCTTCGCGACGTTGCGGAAGAGGCGGTGAACCCCTCTCGAGAAGACGAGCGCTTCGCGCCGCTCCGCGCGGTATGCCTTCACCACGCGGATCCCCGAGATGGACTCGGCCAGCCTCCCTGAGACCTCGGCGTTGATCTTCGAGCGCTCCCGGAAGAGAGGGCGCAGCGTCCGGAAGGCGTAGAGGAGCACGAGACCGAAGAACGACAGCACCGAGAGCGCGATCAGCGTCAGCCGGACGGACAGGAAGAGAAGGATCACGAACGCCGCCGCGGCCGTCAGGAGCCCGCCGGCGACCTCGACGAGCCCCGTACCGACGAGGTTGCGCAGCCCCTCCGCGTCGGTCATGACGCGCGAGAGGAGAGAACCCGTCTTCGTGTGGTCGAAGTAGGAGACCGGGAGCCTTCCGACGTGGCGCTGGACCCGGCGCCGCATCTCGGTGATCGAGCGCTGCGCCGCCTTGCCGAGGACCTGTGACAGCGCGAAGGAGGTCACGGCCTGGATCAGGGTGGCGCCGCCGGCCGCCAGCACCAGGAGACCCAGGAGCTCGCGCTTTCCCTTCCCGATCACCTCGTCCAGAAGGAACTTCGTCGTGCCGGGCAGAACGAGGCCGCAGAGACGGTTGACGGCGAGCAGGGCGAACCCGAAGACGAGCCGGCCCCTGCGCGCGCGCAGGAGCTCCGCGGCGTCGCGCAGGACGACCTTGAAAGGCGGCGCCTTGCGCTTCTTCTCCCCTTCGCGCGGAGCGCCGCCCGCGCGGCGGCGTTCGCCGCGGGATGCCCGTGAAATGCCGCCGCCAAAGAGTCCGGGACGCGCCATCCTGCAACTCTATCTATTGCAGGCAACGACGAGCAGGTTCGGCGAACCGAGTCGGAACGGCTCCCCCTCGAGCGAGCCGGAGGTCTCGAAGCCGTCGTCCGAGAGCATCCGCAGGATCTCCCGCGTCGTGTAGATCCGGGTCACGGCGCGCCCGCCGAAGAAATCCTTCCACCACTCGTCCGTCACGCCCCGCTCCGGGATCGCGCGACGTCCTTCAACAGCCTCACCACCACGGCGGTCCAGCCCGTCTGGTGAGAGGCTCCGACCCCGCGGCCGGTCTCGCCGTGGAAATACTCGTGGAAGAGCACGAGCTCTTTCCAGTGGGGGTCTTCCGCGTAGCGCCGGTCGTCGCCGTGGCAGGGACGCCGGCCGTTCTCGTCCGGCAGGAACGTCGAGCAGAGCCGACGGGCGAGCTCCAGAGCGACCTTCCGGAGATTCATCCGCCGGCCGGAACCGGTCGGAAACTCGACCTGGAGGAGATCGCCGTAGTAGTGGTTGTAACGCTCCAGCGCCTCGACGAGCAGGTAGTTGACCGGGAACCAGACCGGGCCACGCCAGTTGGAATTGCCTCCGAAAACGCTCGTGGTCGATTCGCCCGGATCGTAGGCGACGCGATATTCCTCCCCGCCGATCGAGAACGCATACGGCCGTTCGCCGTAGACGCGGGAGAGCGCGCGGATGCCGTGCGGCGAGAGGAACTCCCGTTCGTCGAGGAGGCATCCGAGCACCCTCTCGAGGCGTTCCTTCGACGGAATGGCGAGCAGCCGATGCCCGTGGGCGTCGCCGGTGCGGCCTTCCCTGTACGAGACGTGTCGGGCCAGGTCCGGGCGGTTCTCGAGGAACCACTGCATCCGCTTCCGGAAGCCGGGCAGCTTCGCGATCACCGATTCCTCGAGAACTTCGACCGCGAAGAGCGGGACCAGTCCGACCATCGAGCGCAGCTTCAGGGGGAAATTCCGGCCGTCGACGCGGAGCTGGTCGTAGTAGAAGCCGTCCTCCTCGTCCCACAGGCCCGCGCCGCCGAGCGTATTGATGGAATCGGTGATCGCCACGAAGTGCTCGAAGAACTTCGACGCGACGTCCTCGTACGCGGGGTCCTCGCTCGCGAGCTCGATCGCCATCGAGAGCATCGTCAGGCAGTAGAAGGCCATCCAGGCCGTGCCGTCCGCCTGCTCGAGGTGCGCGCCGGTCGGGAGCCGGCTCGACCGATCGAAGACGCCGATGTTGTCGAGGCCGAGGAAGCCGCCGGCGAAGAGGTTCCGGCCCTCCGGGTCCTTGCGGTTCACCCACCAGGTGAAGTTCAGGAGCAGCTTGTGGAAGACCCGCGCGAGGAACACGCGGTCCCGCGCGCCGCGCGCTCCCGTCATCTTGTAAGTCCTCCACGCCGCCCACGCGTGCACCGGCGGGTTCACGTCGCCGAAGGCGAACTCGTACGCCGGGATCTGCCCGTTCGGGTGCATGTACCACTCGCGCAGAAGGAGCACGAGCTGCTGCTTCGCAAAGTCCCGATCGAGCCGCGCGAACGGGATCATGTGGAACGCGAGATCCCACGCCGCGTACCAGGGGTACTCCCACTTGTCGGGCATCGAGATCACGTCGCGGTTGTAGAGGTGGGTCCAGCCGCTGTTGCGGCCGTGCTTCCGGCTCGCGGGCGGAGGCGGCTGCGACGGGTCTCCTTCGAGCCAGTCCTTCACCGCGAAGTGGTAGAACTGTTTCGTCCAGAGCAGGCCCGCATACGCCTGTCGGGCGACGCGCCCCTCCTCTTCGGTCAATCCCTTCGGAAGGTTCGAAGCGTGGAAGGCGTCCGCCTCGCGCCGGCGCTCGCCAAACACTTGCTCGAACCCCGATCCGAGCGGGTCGGAGGGGACTGCGTCCTCCGCGAAGAAGCGCAACCGAAAGGTTGCGGATCCCCCGGAGGGAACCTCCACGAAATAGTGCGCAGCGGCTTTTGTCCCGACCTCTTCGGGGTTGACGGCGTTCTTTTGTCCCTCGACCAGACGGGCGTGGAACGCGTCCTTGACGTACGGCTGCGCGTTCCCCGCTCCGAAGAGCCGCGCGACGTTGGTCTCGTTCTCGGTGAACCAGAGATCGGGCTTGACCGGATCCTTCTCCATCGCGAGCCGGAACCGTCCGAGGCTCTCGTGCTGCGCGAGAAGGTCACCGGCCGCCTCCCGCGAGAGGAGGGGCTTTCCCCAGTAGCCTTCGCCGGTGCGACCCCACGACCACGTGTTGCGAAACCAGAGCGTCGGCAAAAGATGGAGCGGCGCGGCGTCCGGTCCCCGGTTCGAGGCGGTGATCTGGATGAGGAGATCGTCGGGCGAGGCCTTCGCGTACTCGACGAAGACGTCGAAGTACCGGTCCTCGTCGAAGACGCCGGTGTCGGCGAGCTCGAATTCTCCGTCGAGCTTTCCGCGGCGGCGGTTCTTCTCCACCAGAAGTGCGTACGGAAACTCGGTCTGCGGGTACTTGTACAGCGCGCGCATCCACGAGTGCGTCGGCGTGGAGTCGAGGTAGTAGTAGCACTCCTTCACGTCCTCGCCGTGGTTGCCTTCGGGCCCGGAGAGACCGAAGAGGCGCTCCTTCAGTATGGGATCGCGCCCGTTCCAGAGGGCGAGCGCGAAGCACAGCCGTCCTTCGCGGTCCGTGATTCCCAGGAGGCCGTCCTCTCCCCATCGATACGCACGACTACGCGCGTGATCGTGCGGGAAGTAGTTCCAGCAGCTGCCGTCGGCGGAGTAATCCTCGCGAACCGTTCCCCACTGCCGCTCGGAGAGATAGGGGCCCCAGCGCTTCCAGTTCTTCTCGCGGCGCGCGTCCTCGGCGAGGCGTGTCTTCTCCGCCTCCGCCGATTTCTTCGCGCGTGACCCATTCCTCACCCGGGGAAGACCGCGATTCTTTTCATCAACTCAGTCGGTCGCCGGTCGCTCGACCGTCAACTTGCAGCGCGGGCACGTGTGGAACTCTTCGAGTGCGCCTCCGAACTCCGGATCCATGGATTCCGGGTCCGCGAGCGCCTGCGAGTAGTCGACCTTCTCGGCGTGGAAGTTCATCTCTCCGCCGCAGCCGGGGCACTTGAGCTTCTTTCGTTCCGCCATGACGTGTCTCCTATTCGATCGCGACGTTCTCCCGGCCGTACCGGAGAACCTTCGCCATCCAGACGAGCTCGTTCGTGAACTTCTCGAGCCGCCGCACGTACGCGGGCTCGAGCAGTGCGCCGGTGTCTTTGTCGAAAGTTTTCTGAACGTTCGGGAAATTGCCGTCCCAGAAGATCGTCACCAGGCCGAGCTCGCGCATCACCGGAAGGAGGTTCTCGATGACCCGCGTTCCACCCCAGGGTCCCGCCGAGACGCCGACGATGCCGACGGCCTTGTGGATGTACTCCTTCAGGTTCGAGTCGAGGACGTGCTTCAGGATTCCCGGGTAGCCGTGGTTGTACTCGGGCGCGACGAGGACGAGCGCGTCGGCGCGCATCATCGCGGCGGAGAACGCCGCGTCCCGGATCTGCTCGCCGGCGTCGTTCGTCGAAAAGGCCATCCGCCGCACGTCGAACAGCTCGGTCTCCACGCCGGAAATCGCTGCGACCCGGGAGAGCACGAAGTCTGCGACGTGCTCGCTTCTGCGCCCCCGGCGGGGCGTGCCGAGGATCACCGGGATGAAGAGCGGCTTTCCCGGCAGGCGCGTCGAAGAATTCATCGAGTCCATCGTTCAAATCGGATTCTCTCGCACGCCAAGTCCCGTTCCGAGAGTGGTACCCTGATCCGGCTCGCACCCCCAAAATCGAGGAGGCTTCCCATGCGCAGGCGCCCGGGCCCGCAATTCATTCTCGCTTTCGGGCTCGCTCCGGTTCTGTTCGCCAGCTCCGTTTCCGGCCAGGACCTGAGGGTCAGCGCCGGCACGATCGAGGACCGGCGGACCACCGGAGAGTTTTTCGGGGGCCTCGAGATCGAGCTCAAGTTGACCGGCGACGACCTGGCCGACGCGCGCGCGGCCCGGGTGACGCTCACGAAGGCGCAGGACGAGGGCGGCCGCGACCTGCTTCCGGAAAAAAAGGGGGACGAGGATTTCCAGAAGTCCTCCAGCGGACGCGCGCCCGATCTCAAGATCAACCTCAAGAATCCGGCCCGCGGGGCGTCGGCCATCAAGGAGATTTCGGGCGAAGTGCAGCTCTTCGCACCGTCCCGCGATCCGGCCGCGACGATCGTCATCGACCGGCTCGTTTCGCGGATGGACAAACCGATCGATTCCTCCGCCTTGAAGTCGCAACAGATCAAGGCGCGTCTCGTCTCGCCCAAGGTGTACCGGGCCCAGGCGAAAAAGCGGGACGCGGAGCTCGAGGCGGAAATGCAGAAGCACAAAGAGGAAATGAAGAAGGAAGCCGGAGACGACAAGACCGCGGAAGCGTTGATGGCGCTCGTGAAGGGCTTCGCGGGAATGATGAACGACGTCGGAGACAACGACGTGATCCTGCAGATCGAGGACCCACAGGGCAAGCTGCTCGACGTCGAGGTCGTGGGGGCGAGCGGGGTGATCGACACGCGCGGCTCGATGTCCTCCGGCGGGTTGAAGATCCTCCAGTATTCCGAGAAGCTCCCGCCCGACGCGAAGCTCCGGTTTCTCGTAAAGACGAAGAACGCGCTCCTCCGCGCGCCGTTTTCTCTCACGAACGTTCCTCTCCCATGACGAAACGGAGGCCGGAAGTGTTGCTCGCCGTTCTCGTTCTCGCTGCCGCGCAGCTCGCGGCCGCCACCGCCGGCACGGCCACCCCTTCGAAGCCCCCGGCGATCGGAGTGACCCCCGGCGACGTGACCGACCGCCGCCGGAACGACAACACGTTCGCGGGGCTGGAGGTCGAGCTGAAGCTGACCGGCGAGGCTGCCGGCGGAGCGCGCGGCGCGCGGGCTCTCGTCGAGAAAGCGGTCGACGACACTGGACGGAACCTCGTCAAGGAAGGCGGTCGCCCGGCGGATTTCGAGAAAGCGACGGGGCAGGGGTCTCCCGCCTTGAAGCTCGACCTCCGCAATCCCGCCCGGCGGGCGAAGAGCGTCCGCGAGATCTCCGGATCTGTCGAGGTCTTCCTGCCGGACCGCGATCCGGCCGCCGTCGCTTCGGCTGACCGTTTCCTCTCGCGCATGGACCAGCCGATCGCCGCGCCCGCTCTGAAGGCCGCTCAGACGGAGGTCACCGTCGTTTCTCGCAAGACGTTCGACGCCGAGAAGAAGAAGGACGAGGAGCGCAAGAAGAAGGAGGCCGAATCCGCGGGTATCGCGGGCGCCATGGTGAGCGCCTTCACCGGCCTCTTCGAAGGACTGTTCGGCGACATCGGCGAGAACGACGTCCTCGTCCGGGTGACCGATCCGGGGAAGAAAGTGTTCGGCGTCGAGGTCTTCGACGCCGCCGGGAAGCGGATCGACGACTCCGGATCCATGAAGGTCGGGGAGTTCTGGATCGTCAAATTCACCGAGAAGCTGCCCGCCGATGCGAGCCTGCGGATCTACCTGATGACCCCGAAAGCGCTCGTCACCGTGCCCTTCAGCCTGAAGGACGTGGCGCTGCCTTGATCCGGATAGGGCCGCGAGCCACACTTTCCGGCATTCGTCCGCGATCCAACTGATCCAGGATGGCTATGATCGGTTCGGGTGCGAAGCCAGCCGATGCGCTCTGGAGATCGATTCTCACGGCCTCGCTGGGCGTTACGTTGCTTCTGTCGCAGCCTAGCTCCCCCCGCAGCGAGAGCCCGCCTTCCGACCAGCTCGAATGGAGCGTTTGGCGATCCCAATTGGAATGTCCAGGTGAGTTAGCCGCCACCTGTCGGCGAAAGGAGGATTCCAAATGAAAGCTCGGCTCACGTTTGGCGTGATCGCGTCGTTGCTTATCGCGACGCTCGCTTGGGCTGCGACGAACCTCAACTCTTCCAAGAGCAATATCTACCGACTGACCTATCCCAGCGATCTCTTGAGTCGGGATCAAGCGAAGGCGATTCTGGCAGAGCTGGACAAGATGGGGCCAGCAGATGAAGCAAAGCTGAGGCGGTGGCTGCCGGCCAACTTCAAGCGCTTTGGCATTGCGGGCGACCGGGTCAAGAAACTGGTCGTCTTGCCTCGTGGTAAGGACCTAAAGGAGATCGGGATTATCCTTTTGACAAAGCCCGAAAATGAAGCGGCGGCGATTGCAGTCACGGTCAAGTCGAGCAAATCCAACAGTTCAGAATGAGACCGGGGCACGCCTAGATCTGGGTGGAGGTTTCCAATGACCTTGCCCGCAATGATCAAGCAGCCGAGCGCCTTTCTTCCCTTAGCCATGTCTCTCGCCGCGCTTGCCACGGTACTTCTACACCTCGCCAGGTTCGGCGTCGTCCGCGAGCCCGACGAAGGCGCTGCTGCCCACATCTGGCAGCTGCTTATGGCTGCACAGATACCCATCATCGGGTTCTTCGCGATCAAGTGGCTACCGCGGGCTCCGAAGGAGGCGCTCGTGGTACTTGGGCTGCAAGTCGGAGCTGTGCTCGCGGCCATGGCGCCCGTCTTCCTCCTCAAGCTCTGACCGGTCTGCGTGTCCGCGTATTGGCTCTGAAGGGTGTAGCCTAACATGGCACCGTCGTGCTCGCTGCCGTCTGAAGAGCGAAGTGCTCGGTGACGAGCGCCGACATGAAGGCAGACAGCCGTTCTTTGTCATCCATGGCCGCACTCCCTTGGTGATCGCACAGTCCTCAGTCTCGTCTCTCGTAGATCCCCGGAAACGTCCTCTCCATGATTCGCTCGGGGTGCGCGAGGTCGCGGAATCCGACCTTTCGGTACAGGGGGTGGGCGTCCCGGGTCACGAGCATCCACCGGCGCAGCCCCTGGAGGCGAGGGTGCGCCAGGATCGATTCCATCAACCAGGTCGCGAGCCCCTGCCCGCGGTGCGATTCGAGGACGAAGACGTCGGCGAGATAGGCGAACGTCGCCCTGTCGGTGATGACGCGCGCGAAGCCGACCTGACGGCCGTCCTCGAAGAGCCCGAAGCAGAGCGCGCCTTCAATCGAGCGGTCGACGACTTCGCGCGGAATCCCCGTCGCCCAGTAGGAGGCGGAGAGGAACTCGTGGATCATCTGGCGGTCGAGCCTCTTCGGGTCGGTCGAGATCGTGAAGCCGTTCCGTCGCCACTGCGTCGGGGTTTCGCGCTTCATAGGGTCGGGCCTCCATTCATCACTCTGGCAGGTCATCGCTGCCGGCTGAGGCCTGACCCCGGGTGGCCGGAACCTCCAGGATGCCGGAGCTCTTGGACATTTCCGAGAGCCTATTCCGAGCTGGCGCGTTCCTTGAAAGCTGCGGGGTGAGAACTGAGAACTCTACCTATGGCCGTATCTCTGAAGCCCTCGCACCTGAAGCGATACAAGGACATCGCAGTCCTGCTCGTGAAGTACGGCCGCGGCGACCTCGCGAGCGGTCTGGGCGTCGAGGCGGAGATCGCCCGGCCGGCCGGCCGCTCGAAGGAAACGGCTCCCAGGGCCGAAGAGCTCGCGCGCGACCTCGAACAGCTCGGTCCGACGTTCATCAAGATCGGCCAGCTCCTTTCGACGCGCGCGGACCTCCTGCCGGTCGAGTACATCGAGGCCCTCTCCCGGCTGCAGGACGACGTCCTTCCGTTTCCGTTCGCCGAGGTCGAGCGGATCGTCAGCGAGGAGCTCGGCCTCCGCATCTCGAAGGCGTTCGCCGACTTCGAAGCCACTCCTCTCGCGGCCGCGTCGCTCGGCCAGGTCCATCGCGCCACTCTGCGGGACGGCCGCGCCGTCGCCGTCAAGGTCCAGAGGCCCGGCATCCGCGAGCAGATCGCGGAGGATCTCGACTCGTTCAAGGAGATCGCGCAGCTCCTCGACCGGCACGCCGACGCCGGCCGCCTCTACCAGCTCGAAAAGGTCGTCGACGAGTTCCGCAAGACCATCCTGCGCGAGCTCGATTACCGACTCGAGGCGCAGAACCTCGTGAGCCTTCGGGAGAACCTCCGCGACTTCGACCGGATCCTCGTGCCCGAGCCGGTCGAGGACTACACGACTTCCCGCGTCCTGACCATGGAGTTCGTTTCCGGCCGCAAGATCACCGCTCTTTCGCCTTTGACGAAGCTCGAGATCGACGGCGCGCAGCTCGCGGAAGAGCTTCACCGCGCCTATCTGAAACAGATCCTGATCGACGGCTTTTTCCACGCCGATCCGCATCCCGGCAACGTCTTCCTGACCGACGATGGTCGGCTCGCGTTGATCGACCTGGGAATGGTCGCGCGGATTTCCGGCGACATGCAGGAGAGCCTGTTGAAGCTGCTTCTCGCCGTCAGCGATGGGCGGGGGGACGAGGCCGCCGACCGGGCGGCCGTGATCGGCGAAAAGCTCGAGACGTTCGACGAGACCGAGTTCCGTCGCCGGGTTGCAGAGCTCGTCGGCGCGCTTCAGCACGCCCGGCTCGAACAGATCCAGATCGGCCGCGTCGTTCTCGAGGTGTCGCGCCTGTCCGCCAACGCCGGAATGCGGCTTCCTCCCGAGCTGGCGATGCTCGGCAAGACGCTCCTTCACTTGGACGAGATCGGGCGGACCCTCGATCCGACTTTCGACCCGAACGCTTCGGTGCGGCGCAATGCGGCGCGGCTGATGCAGCGCCGGATGGCCAAGAGCGCATCGCCCGCCAACCTCTACGCGAGCCTGCTCGAGGCCAAGGACTTCGTCGAGAAGCTGCCCGGCCGCGTGAACAAAGTCCTCGACATCCTCGCCAGCAACCAGCTCCGCGTCGACGTGAACGCCGTGGACGAGCGGATGCTGATCGACGGTCTGCACAAGATCGCCAACCGGATCGCCCTCGGGTTGATCCTCGCCGCACTGATCGTGGGAGCCGCGCTCCTGATGCAGGTGCCCACCGCCTTCCGCATTCTCGGGTACCCGGGCCTGGCGATCTTCTTTTTCCTCGCTGCGGCGCTCGGCGGGGTCGCGCTCGTCGTCAGCATCCTCGCGAGCGACCGGCGGCCGCCGGAGCGCAGGCGGACCCGCTAGTCCGAATCCGCCGGAGTCGCTGCGATAAAGTAGCGGCAGGAACAATTTCGACATGTCGACCGCTCCGGCGATCCCGACGCGACAGCTCCACCCTCTGGTCACTCTGGACTACCGCGTCCGGATGGTCTCGATGGTGGTCGTCGGGCTGATCCCCCTGTTCCATTTCCGCGGCCGGCCGCCGCTTCCCGCGCTCGTGGGAATGGCGTTTACCGCCCTCGTGTGGCCGCAGATCGCTTACCTGATCGCGAAGAACAGCCGCGACACGCGCCGGGCGGAGTTCCGCAACCTCCTGATCGACTCGTTCCTGGTCGGGGGATGGACGGCGGCCCTCTCCTTCAGCCTCTTTCCGGGGGCGGTGATGGTCGCCGCGCTCAACTCCGCGAATCTCTCCGTGGGCGGCCTGCGCCAGGCGGCGAAGGGGCTCGCCGCGATTCTGTTCGGCATGGTCGTCGTCGGCTTTCTGCTCGGCTTCGAAGTCCATCCCGAGTCGAGCGTGCCGACCGCGCTCTTCTGCATCATCGGCATCCTGACCGTCACGACGATCTTCGGCTACTACGGCCATCTCCAGACGAAGCGCGTCCGGCAGGCGAAGAACGTGCTCGCCGATCGCAACCAGCAGATCGAGGAACAGAATCGCGCGATCGAGCAGGCGAGCCGCGCGGCGCTGGAGGCAAAGGAGGCCGCCGAAGCCGCCAACCAGTCGAAGAGCGTCTTCCTGGCGAACATGAGCCACGAGCTGCGGACCCCTTTGAACGCGATCATCGGCTACAGCGAGATGCTCGAAGAGGACGCGCAGGCTTCCGGGCAGAAGGAGTTCGTCTCGGACCTCCAGAAGATCCGCTCGTCCGGCAAGCACCTGCTCGGTCTGATCAACGACGTCCTCGATCTTTCGAAAGTCGAGGCCGGGAAAATGAAGCTCTTCCTCGAGACCTTCGACGTCGCGAACCTCGTCGAAGAGGTGATGGCCACCGCCACGCCGCTCGTCGAGAAGAACGGCAACCGTCTCGAGGTGCGCTGTGCGGCGGACGTCGGTCAGATCCGCGAGGACGTCACCAAGGTGAGGCAGGTGCTCTTGAACCTTCTTTCGAACGCCGCCAAGTTCACGGAAAAGGGCACCGTCTCGCTCGAGGTCACGCGCGAACCGGACGTAACGGGCAGCTGGGTCGTCTTCCGGGTGCGCGATACCGGAATCGGCATGACGCCGGCGCAGACCGGGAAGCTCTTCCAGGCGTTCACCCAGGCGGATGGAAGCACGATGCGCAAGTACGGCGGGACCGGACTGGGGCTCGCGCTTTCGCGGAAGTTCTGCGTGATGATGGGCGGTGACATCAACGTCGAGAGCGCGCCGGGGAAGGGATCGACTTTTATCGTCCGCCTGCCGGGAGACATCGAGAACTACGACGGCGAAGCGACCTCCATCCGGCTGCGGCTCCCGGGCCGCCGCCGCGAGGAGCCCCGAAAGGCGGGAGGCGCGGCGCCCGGTAAGACTCTCCTCGTGATCGACGAGGATCCCGCCGTGCGGCAGCTCATGGAGCGGCTCGCGTCCCGCGAGGGCTACGAGCTCGTCGCCGCGGCGAGCGGGGAAGAGGGGTTGAAGCTCGCACGCGAGAAACGGCCGGACCTGATCACGCTCGAAGTCGTCATGCCGGGAATCGACGGCTGGACGGTGTTGAGGACGCTCAAGTCCGATCGAGAGCTTTCCGGTATCCCGGTCGTGATGGTGTCGATCTCCGACGACCGGGATCGCGGGCTCGCGATGGGCGCCGCGGATTACTTCGTGAAACCCGTGGACCGCGATCGGCTGGCGGAGATCCTCGCCGCCTACCGGAGCGGCGCGCTGGCGTAATCGAGCCGATCGATGACGAAGATCCTCCTCGTCGAAGACAACGAGATGAACCGCGACATGCTCTCGCGCCGCCTGATTCGGAGCGGTTACGAGGTCGTCCTCGCCGTCGACGGCGAGCAGGGAGTCGCCCTCGCCGCGAGCGGTCCCGACTTGGTGCTCATGGACATGAGCCTTCCCGTGCTCGACGGCTGGGAGGCGACCCGGCGGCTGAAAGCCGATCCGGCGACCCGCGAAATCCCGGTCATCGCGCTGACGGCGCACGCCATGGCGGGCGACGAGAAGAAGGCGCGCGAGGCTGGCTGCGACGACTTCGACACCAAGCCGGTCGAGTTCGCACGGCTCGTCTCGAAGATCGAAGGGCTGCTGCAGAAGAGGAAAGCAGGCTGAAGCTCGAGATCGAGCGCGAGGCGCGGGTGGAGAACGTGGCCGCGTTCCGCGCCTTCGTCGAGGACGCCTGCCGCCGCGCCGGAGTGGACGATTCCGTCTGCTTCGAGCTGAAGCTCGCGGTGGACGAAGCCTGCAGCAACCTCGTCGTGCACGGATACAAGGGGCGCGATCCGGGTCCGATCGGGGTCTCGTTCGCGCGCGAGGCCGACGAGATCGTGATCACGATTACCGACCACGCCCCGCCGTTCCACCCCGACGACGCGCCGCCTCCCAACCTGAACGCCCCGGCGAGCGAACGCCGGCCCGGCGGCCTCGGCTGGCACATGATCAAGCGACTCGTCGACCGGCTCGAATACGAATCGGACGCGGAGGCGAATCGTCTGAAGATGGTCAAGAAGATCGTCCCGCGCCAGAAAGAGTAAGGAGAGCGCGAAATGATGATTGGGGTGGAAAAAAGAGGGCCCGTGACGGTGGTCTCCGTTGAAGGAAGCGTGGACGGCTCGACGGCGGGCGAGCTGATCGCTTCGTTGCGTGGACAGGTGGAGAGCGGGGGCCACCAGCTCGTGGGAAACCTCGCCGGGGTGGATTACACGTCGAGCGCCGGGCTTCGCGCTCTGCTCGAAACGGTCAAGGACGCGCGGCAGCACGGCGGCGACCTCCGTCTCGCGGCGGTGCGTCCGCAGGTCCTCCGGGTTCTCGAGCTCTCCGGGTTCACGAGCATTCTTCAGGTCTTTCCCGACGTCGACTCGGCGGTCGCGAGCTTTCCAGCTTGAACGGCGCGGAGGGTCAGTCGGCGCCTTCGAATCGCCGCGTCGCTCTCGTCATCGGCGCGGGGAGCGTCAAGTGCGCGGCGGCGCTCGGGCTTCAAAAGGTTCTCGACCGGGAAGGCATCGGCGTCGACCTGGTCGTCGGATGCAGCGGCGGCAGCATTTATGCCGCCTTCATCGCGCTCGGCATCGACGTCCAGACCGCCGAAGAGATCACCCGGCGCCTCTGGACGAGCGAGCTCACGAAGCGGCGCCACTATCTCTCCCTGCTGCGGGCGATGCTGCCGCAGATCTTCCCGTTTCGAGAAAGTTTCGGTCTCGTCGACGATCGGCTGATCCTGAACCGTCTCCAGACGGCGTTCGGAGATCGGACGTTCCAGGACGCGCGAATCCCGCTCTATCTGACCGCAACCGACTTCCACAACGGCGAGCAGAAGGTCTTCTCGACCGGGAAGCTCGTGGACGCGATTCGCGCTTCGATCGCGATCCCTTACGTCTTTCGGCCGTGGCCCATCGACGGGCGCCTCTTCGTCGACGGCTTTCTGACCGACCCGATGCCGGTGGGGGTCGCGATCAAGCACGGCGCGAACGTGATCGTCACCCTGGGATTCGAGAGCCCTTACCAGAGCCGTACGACGTCCGTTCTGCGGTTCGCGTTTCAGCTTTCGAGCATCATGTCCAACAACCTGCTTCGGGCGAACTACGCGTTCCACAACCTGGCACACCACACGGAAATCCTCCCGATCATTCCGCAGTTCCGCGAGAGTATTCGCCTCTTCGACACGCACAAGATCCCGTACGTGATCGAGGAAGGGGAGCGCGCCGCCGAGCAGCAGCTTCCGTACCTGCGGCGACTCCTCGAAGCGCAGCCGTGACGGCCGCGGCGGAGCCGCCGCTGGGATCTCCGGCGCTCGGGCGTCTGCTGGTCGTCGACGACAACGAGATGAACCGCGACCTACTGTCGAGGCGTCTCCAACAGCAGGGCCATCGGGTCGCGATCGCGCGCAACGGCCGGGAAGCGCTCGAAATGATCGCCGCGGAAGAGTTCGACCTCGTCCTGCTCGACATCATGATGCCGGAGCTCGACGGCTACAAGGTACTCGAGCGGATGCGGGAGGAAGGGACGCTCGATCAGCTTCCGGTCATCATGATCTCCGCGGTTACCGAGATGGAGAGCGTCATTCGGTGCATCGAGATGGGGGCGACCGACTACCTTCCCAAGCCGTTCAACCCGGTGCTCCTGAAGGCGCGCGTCGGCGCGACTCTCGAGAAGAAGCGGCTGCGCGACAGGGAGCGGCTCTGGGCGAAGAGCCTCGAGCGCGACCTCGAGATCGGCCGCGAGATCCAGAGGAGCTTCCTTCCCGAAGAGCTGCCGCAGCCGGCGGGCTGGGAGATCTCCGCGAGGTTTCAACCGGCGCGGCAGGTGGCGGGCGACTTCTACGATGCCTTTGCCCTCGCCGGCGGACGGCGCGTCGGCCTCGTTCTCGCCGACGTCTGCGACAAGGGGGTCGGGGCGGCGCTCTTCATGGCGCTCTTCCGGAGCCTCCTCCGCGCGTTCGCGGAACGGGCGTTCGCGGAGCCCGTCCTCCCGGAGTCCGAAGGACGGAGCGACGACTCGGATTCGGCCCAGCTCCTCTCCACGGTCGCTTCGACGAACGACTACATCGCGCGGACCCACGGAAGCGCGAACATGTTCGCGACGGCGTTCGTCGCGGTGCTCGACCTGGCCGGCGGGTCACTCACCTGGGTCAACGCCGGCCACGAGGCGCCGGTCGTGTGCGGGGGCGCGGCGGTCCGGGTCCGGCTCCCGCCAACGGGACCGGCGCTCGGGATGATGCCGGGCATGAAGTTCGAAGCGCAGGAAGACCGTCTCGCGCCGGGAGAGACTCTCTTCGCGTTCACGGACGGCGTGACCGAGGCGAAGGACGGCGCGGGTCGGTTCTTTTCCGAAGAGAAGCTCCTCGCGCTCGTCGCGGAAAGGGCGTCGTCGGCTTCCGCGCTCCTCGATCGCGTCGAGGCCGCCGTGTCGGCCCATTCCTCGGGCGCCGACCGTTCCGACGACATCACGATGCTCGCGGTCAAGCGGACGGGATAGGCTCTTCCCATGCGCCTTCTGCTCCGGATCCTCATCAACGCCGCCGCGCTGTGGGTGGCGACCCAGATCGTCCCGGGCGTCAGGCACACGGGACCGTGGGTCTCGCTTCTTCTCGTCGCGCTCGTGTTCGGTCTGTTGAACGCGCTCGTGCGGCCGATCCTGAAGCTCCTAACCTGCCCGCTGATCCTGCTGACGCTCGGTCTCTTCACGTTCGTGATCAACGCGATCGTGCTGTGGCTGACGAGCGCGATCTCCGAGTCCCTTGACCTCGGCTTCCACGTCGCCGGGTTCGTGCCGGCGTTCGTCGGGGCGCTCGTCGTCACGCTCGTCAGCGTGCTCGTTTCGGTGTTGATGCCCGACAGCGATTGATTCGCACCTACGGCCTCACGCACTTATCGCTGGCGGTCAAAGACCTGGAGCGCACGCTCCGCTTCTACCGGAAGGTCTTCGGCGCGAAGGTGTACTGGCGCGAGGAAGGATCCGCGCAGGTGAAGACGCCGGGCTGCCACGACGTGATCGCGTTCGAGGAGAGGAAGCGCGGCGTCGGCAAGACGGGGGGCATCAACCACTTCGGGTTTCGGCTCGTCGACCCGAAAGACATCGACAAGGCCGTGAAGGACGCGGTTGCGGCGGGTGGAAAGCTCCTGCGGCGCGGCGATTTCGCACCCGGCGTCCCGTACGCGTTCGTCGCCGACCCGGACGGCTACGAGGTCGAGATCTGGTACGAGTGAGTCGGACGTTTCCCCTGTCGTCCCGAGGGCGAAGCCCGAGGGATCTCTTCCTCGAAAGGCCAGAGATTCCTCGCTGCGCTCGGAATGACAGCTGATTTTCCTAACCGAACAGGTGCGCGACCGAGTTCGCGTAGTACATCAGAAGAGGCAGCTCCTCGGGTCGCGCGGAAAAGAGCCCGTCCTTCTCCTCGACGAGGTGCCGGAGGATGAGCGTTCGCAGACCGACCGCGATCGCGTAGTCCTGGTCTTTGCGCGGCACATAGACGTGCGCGCCGCGATCTGACAGCTCCCGCATGAGAGCGTGGACTTCCGCTTTCAGCTCCAGCTCGCTCCTCGACTTTTGCGGCTGTCGCACGAAAGCCGTGGCGACGAGCGGGACGGGGACGACCGGGATCACCCGCGCAACCGCGGACATGAGCCCCCGTCCCAGCTCTTCGACCCGCGCGAACCGTTCCTCCCTGCCCAGGGTCTGGAAGTCCACTCCGCGAGCCTCTGCCCATCGCGCGAGCGAGACCGGCGACCCGAAGTCGACACACGCGTAGCCGAAACGGTGCCATTTGTTGCGCGCCATCAGTGAGAGGTTGTGCATCAGAAATCGGACCGTGTTGCCGACCACGCCGCCCTGTTTCGCCGCGCCGGGGTCGCGCTCGACGGAGAAGCTTCGGTCCTCGAAGACCCGGTCGTAGTTGATGCCGACGGGGACGAAGGCGACGTCGCGGCCGGCCGGATCGAACGCGCGGACCATGTAGTCGAGGAGCCCGAGCTTCGGCGGGCGAAGCGTCCCGTCGCGCGAGAGGCCGCCTTCCGGAAAGACCGCCTGCGTGACGCCCGCCGCCGTGGCCATCGCGACGTAGCGCTCGAGCACCTTGCGGTAGAGGGGGTCTTTCGAATTCCGCCGCACGAAGTATGCGCCCATCGCGCGGATCAGAGTCTGAAGCGGCCAGATCCGTGCCCACTCGCCGACCGCGTAAGACAGAGCAGCCTTCTCGGCCGCCAGGTAGGACACGAGAATGTAATCCATGTTGCTGCGGTGGTTGATCAGGAACACCACGGTCGCGTTCGGATCGAGCGCGGCGAGACCGTCCTCGTCGGAGTAACCCAGCCGCACCCGGTAGAGCAAACGGCCCAACCACCGCGCGAACGCGTAGCCGACCCGGAAATAGAGGTACGCGTTGAACTGGGGGACGATCTCTCGCGCGTAGCCTTCGACGCGCCGCCGAACCGCCGAGCGGGACGCTCCGGTGTTCTTCGCTTCTGCATCGGAAGCTTCCTGGACCTGCGAATCGTCGATCAGCCGCGAGATCAGGACTTCCCGTTTCGTGAGCTTGAAGGGAGCGATCCGGATTTTCAGCCGGGTGTCGATCTCCTCGAGAACGCGATTGATGCGGCGCCGCAAGACCCAGCGGGCTCCCGGAAGGACGAGGTGGCCCACGAACGCCCACAGCGCGAGCGCCCCGACGAGGACCGCGAGCCAGATCGGGACCGAAACCATGGGGTCAACGCGGACCGGGTAAATTCAGGTATTCCGCGTTGACCCCCTTCTCTCAGAACGTGTACGAGCTGCGGACGTAGACGTACCGTCCGTTGA
>DASWCZ010000081.1:0-4170 GCA_036395755.1 Thermoanaerobaculia bacterium | reverse complement strand
TTCTTCGACTGCGCGAAGTCGTAGACGATGAGATCCTTCAGATCGTTCCAGAAGAGGGACACTTCGGCGCGGCCGCCCCCGACGTAGCGCTCGACTCCCGCCTCCCAGGAGACCGAGCGCTCGGGGTTCAAGTCCGGGTTGCCGACGAAGGGGTAGTAGAGCTCGCCGACCGTGGGGGCGCGGAATGCGCTGCCGCCCGAGGCTCGTACCTTCCAGAGCGAGCCGGGGGAAAGCCACGCGATCGTCCCTCGCGGGCTCCAGGCATTGCCGAAGACCGAATGGTGATCGAAGCGAGCTCCGGCCGTCACGATGACGGGACCCACGGTCGCCGTGTCCTGCACGCCGGCGCCCCAGAGGGTCGTGCGTTGCCCGTCGAGGTTCGTTCCGAAGTTGCTCGCA
Organism: Thermoanaerobaculia bacterium; assembly: GCA_036395755.1. Classification (GTDB taxonomy): domain Bacteria; phylum Acidobacteriota; class Thermoanaerobaculia; order UBA5066; family Gp7-AA6; genus Gp7-AA6. Next base: position 3,771 of record DASWCZ010000081.1, on the reverse strand, counting down.
TCGTCCACCTTCCACCGCTCCCAGGACGCGAGGACCGTCAGCGAGTGCGCGCCGATGCGCGCGGTGTCCGCGACGCGCGCCTGCAGCGTCTCGGCGTCTGTCCGGGAGGAGAATCCGCCGTCCGTGTCGCGATAGCCGGGCTTCGACCGCACGTCCGCGAGCAGGACGTCGAGATGGTTCGCGCCGGAGAGCGGGAAGCTGCCCGGGATCGCAAGCCGCTCCTCGCGAAAGAATCCGCGAGCGGTGCTCGGGGCGCCCACGGGACCCGGGTTGCCGACCTCCCCGTCGAGGACGGACCCTTCGACCGCGACGCGGCCGCCTCCGGAAGGACGTGCCTCGAGGCTGGCCGAGCCGTTGCGCTGCCTCCAGTCGGTGTTGGGGCGATCGCCGCCGAACGCGGCGTAACGGAAGCCGCCTGTCGCGAAAAAGGGTCCTTCTCCCATGGAGACGAAGGCCGAGCCCTGACCCTGGCCCTGAGTGCCCGCTTCCCCAGTGGCGCGGCCGGACACGCCTTGCCGGGCGCTCCGCGTGAAGATCTGCACGACACCGCCGATCGCGTCGGACCCGTACAGGGCGGAGAACGGGCCCCGAACGATCTCGATTCTTTCGATGTTCTCCGTCGTCATGGCCGAGAAGTCGTAGCCCGGAAAGTACGGGGAGTTCATCCGGGCGCCGTCCACGAGCACGAGAGTGTGCGTGGAGTTGGTCCCGCGGGTGAAGAGGGAGGTCAGCGAGCCCGGGGTCCCCGACTGCACGACGTCCAGGCCGGGCACCGAGCGCAGCAACTCGAGCACGAGCGTCTTCCCGCTCTTCTCGATCTCCTTGCGGGTGATGACGGTGATGGCAGACCCGACCTCCTTCTCCTCCTCCGGCAGCGAGGTCGCGGTTACGACAACCGATTCGGACACCGGCGCCGGTTGTTGCGCTCGCAAGACGCACGGCGGGAGAAGGAGCACCGCCAGAAAGGCCGGAAGGCTCGGCGAGAAGCGAGCACGGGTCCGTCGAGAGACCCAGTCGAGTCCGAAGAGGACGGCACTGCCCGCCAGATCGGCCGCGAGCGTGTTCCAGAGAAAGGGAATTGCCGCCGCGAAGCAGACAGCAAGGCCGGCGGAGGTTCGGGGGTACAGGCTGCCCGAAGCCCACACCCCGAGATTGCTCGCCGAGAAGAAGAGGAGTGAACCTGCGACGGAAAGCGCGGCGAGCCGGGGCGCGCGCGCTGACGTCGCGGCCACACGCCCGAGCAGAACGATCGCGGCAAACGTCGCGTAGATCGTGACGCGCACCAGGCTAACGGCCTTGCGACCCGTTCCGAAGTCGAGGAAGAAGTCCGAGAGTGCCATCGCGGCCAGCGGCACGGCCGCCGCCCAGCGCCGTGGTAGCCGCGCGCCCGAAAAGAGCGCGAGCGCACCCAGGGCGACGAAATTCGGAGGATGGGGCAGAAGGCGGGAGAGAGCGCCGAGGAGGATGAGCAGGACCGCGGTCGTCATTCGAACCTCCCGTTCGACGAGACGAAAAACTCGGGGGGTTCGAAAAAGATCCCCGCGCCCGCGGGAATTCGAAGGCGCGTTCTCTCCGGTACCCCGACCGAGAAGCGTTTCGTCCGGCAGGTCTCCTGGCTTCCGGATCCTCCGCTTGCCGGGCTCCTTCCCGGACGCGCGACCGACAGTCGATCCGACGCGTCCAGTGGTTCATTGCCCGGGGCGTCCCCGGTAACAGTGGCGGGGGCCGCGCGGGATTCTCACCCGCTTCCCTTGGCCAGACGAGTCAAAGATCCATCGAAGAGGCGGCAACATACACCCGGACGAGGTCGCTTTCAACCGTTCGATCAGGTTCGTAAGGCGTGAGGCGTGAGACGTGAGGCGGAGAGAGCTTGCCTTCGTGCCTCGCCTGACGCCTTACGCCTAACGCCTTACGGCCCGGATATGATCCCGGCCGTGCAGCAGGACTTCACGCTCGACTTCGACCGGATGCGCCGCGTCGGTTTTCCCGAGGTCGTTCTGGCTCAGGGAAAGACTCCCCTGCAGGTCGTCGAGATCTGCCGGCAGCTCGCGCGGGCTCACGATGTACTCGTCACGCGTCTGACGCCGGAGCAGTGGGAGGAAGTATCGGTCGCTCCCCTGCCCGGCCGCGCCCGTTACGACCCGCGTTCGGGAACGCTGCACCTCTCGGTGGGAAAACCGATGCGCCGCCTGGAGGGCACGGTCTCGGTCGTGACGGGCGGAACCGCAGACACCGCGGTCGCCGAGGAGGCGCGCGCGACGCTCGAGTATCTGGGCGTCTCCTCCACGCTCGTTCCCGACGTCGGCGTCGCCGGCGTTCTGCGCCTGCTCTCGCGCCTGGAGGAGATCGAGAAGGCAAGCGTCGTCATCGCGGTCGCCGGCATGGAAGCTTCGCTCTTTTCGGTCATCGCGGGACTCGTGGGACGCCCGCTCATCGCCGTTCCGACCTCCGGCGGCTACGGGGCCTCGCTCCAGGGATTCGCTTCGTTGCTCTCGGCCATGACGTCCTGCGCCAACGGAGTCACGGCGGTCAACATCGACTCCGGCTACGCCGCCGCGATGGCGGCGTACCGCATTCTTTCCGGAGGTCCGCAGACATGGAAGGAAACAAAGCCCGGCGCGCGGGAAGCGCCCGCGAATACACGCACGAAGCCGCGGTCGGCGTCGACAGGAAACGCAAGAAGGCGCTCCTCGGCAAGCCGACGACGCCGGTAAGAGTCCGCCGCGGGACGACGGTCTCGGAGCTTCTCGACTCCTACCGCGAGGCGTCGTTTCAGGCGCGGGCGCTGGGGAAGTGCGCCGCGATCTTCGAAGCGATGCTGCGGGACAGGCAGCGTCCGACGATCCTGCTCGGGCTCGCGGGGTCGCTCATCGCGGCGGGCATGCGCCAGGTGATCGTGGACCTGATCGAGGAGAACATGGTGGATGTCGTCGTCTCGACGGGCGCCATCATCTCGCAGGACTACTACCAGGTGCGCGGCGGCCGCCACTACCATGGACACGCCGACGCCGACGACAGGGAGCTGCGCGACCTCTACATCGACCGCCTCTACGACACCTTCATGGACGAGGAAAAATACTGGGAGACGGACCTGGCGGTCTCGCGCTTCGCCGACAGGCTCGCTCCGCGGAAACTCTCCTCGCGGGCGTTCCTGGCGCTGCTCTCCGAAAAAGCGACGGGCGACAAAGGGTCCATCCTCGGCGCCTGCGGCCGAACCGGCGTCCCGCTCTTTGTGCCCGCATTGAACGACTCCTCGATCGGCATCGGACTGACCGAGCACTATCACCGCTTCCGGCAACAGGGAAAAGAGCCCTTCACGATCTCCTCGATCCGAGACAATTACGAGCTCACGCAGATCGTGGTTCAGAGTCCCGCGACGGCGGCCGTGTACGTGTCTGGCGGAGTGCCCAAGAACTACATCAACGACTCGATCGTCATGTCCTACATCTTCGGACTCGATACCGGCGGCCACAAGTACGCGCTTCAGGTCACGACCGATGCTCCGCACTGGGGCGGCCTCGGAGGATCGACGCTCTCGGAAGCGACCTCCTGGGGAAAAGTCTCGAAGACCGCCACCCATGAGATGGCGTTCGTCGAGACCTCGGTCGCCCTTCCGCTGCTTTACGGCTACGCCCTCCAGAAAAACGCCGCGAAGGGACGCAAGCGCCTGCGCTATTCCTGGAAGGAAGACATCTTGAAAAAGATCAGCCGGGCCTAAGACCGCAGCGAGAGACTCACCGAAGAATCCCGGGGGGCGCCGGAGGGCTGTCA
>DASWCZ010000080.1:0-62495 GCA_036395755.1 Thermoanaerobaculia bacterium | reverse complement strand
ATGCACGCCGCCGAAGAGCGCGTCGCGCTCGGAGCGGAACGGCACGACTCTCGTTCTGCCCGGCCCGACGACCTCGGCGACCAGAGTCCCCGCCGCTCCGTGCATCGAGTCGGCGAGGACGGAGAGTCCCGCGTCGCGGATTGCGGGCAGGTCGAGAAGGGCGCCGAGCCGCTCGCGGTAGGGTCGGACGAGGTCCACGGTCGAGATCTGTCCGGCGCGGGCGGATCCGGGAAGCGGCCGGTCCGCTTCCCGGGAGATCTCGTCGTAGAGCTCCGGCGGCGCGCTTCCGCCGAAGTGCGCCTTCACCTTGAAACCGTTGTAAGGCGCGGGATTGTGGCTGGCGGTGATCGCGATCCCGCCGGCGAGCGAGAGCCGCCGCACGTGGTAGGACACCACGGGCGTGGGGATGGGCCGGTCGGTCAGGAGAACGTCGATGCCGGCGCGGGCAAAGATCTCCGCGGCGGCGAGCGCGAATTCCGGTGAGAGGAAGCGCGTGTCGTACCCGACGACGATTCGCGTCCGGTCCCCCGGGCCGCGCCACGCCCTATAGACGCGGGCCGTGGCGGCCGCGGCCCGGCGCACGGCCTCGAAGGTGCAGTCGTCGGCGATGACGCCTCGCCAGCCGTCCGTCCCGAAGGCGATGCTCAAGGAGCGGAGCGCCGAAACCGGCCGGGTCCCGGCGGTGTTACCTTAATCACTTCTGAGATTTCGGACGTCGCCGAAAGATAACGCATGGAAATCGTCGAGACGGAAGAGCAATTGAACATCAACCTCCCGAATGCGCTGACGCTCCTGCGCATCTTCCTCGTGCCGTTCCTTCTCGTCGTGCTGCTCACGAAGTTCGAGGGGCGGGAGACGGTCGGCCTCTTGATCTTCCTCTTCGCAACCGCGACGGATTTCTTCGACGGCTGGCTCGCCCGGCGTCGGGGCGAGATCACGACGCTCGGCACGCTGCTCGACCCGATCGCGGACAAGCTTCTGATTTCCGCGGCCTTCGTGTCGCTGGTCGAGCTTCAGCTGGCTCCGGCGTGGATGGTCGTCGTCATCCTCGGCCGGGAATTCGCGGTCTCGGGGCTGCGCTCGATCGCTTCGGCGCAGGGCCTTGTGATCGCCGCTTCGGGCTGGGGAAAAGCGAAGATGTTCTCGCAGATTCTCGCCGTGTCGCTCCTCATTCTGGCCATCCGGCACGAAATGTTCCTGCTGCCCGGCAAACTCGCGCTCTGGGTGACCGTGGGAATCGCTCTCATCTCCGGTATCCACTACTTCGCGCTCTTTCTGCGTCGCATCGTCTCGATCGCCGGCCCGCTGCCGCCGCCGGAACCCTGAAGAGACTGCGCTCAAGATCAAGTCTTGCGCAAGAGGAACCTCTGGATGGAGCGACCTTCGGCGCGGTACTTGATCTCGTAGTGCGTCGGGGGCGGGGCGGGGAGCGAGTCCCAGTCGAGCTCCTCGAACTGCGGCACGGTCTGGAGGAGAAGCCCGAGCTCCCCGGCATATCCGGGATGGTCGGTCGCGATCCGAAGGACGCCCCCCGGCTCGAGCTTCGAAGCGAGGACTTCGAGAAACACTCCATCTAAGAGCCGGCGCTTCCGCTGCCTCTTCTTGGGCCACGGATCCGGGAAGTAGACGTGGAACGCGCGCACGGAACGGGCTTCGAGGCAACCGTCGACGAACATCCGGGCATCCGCGCGAACGATTCGCGCGTTCGGCAGGCGCGCCCGCGAGATTCGCCGGCTCGAGATTCGATAATAGGAGAGGGAGCGCTCGACACCGAGGTAGTCCCGAGCGGGATTCGTCCCTGCCGCCTGAATGAGGAACCGGGCCTTCCCCGTTCCGAGCTCGATCTCGAGGGGCGCGCGGCGTCCGAAGATCTCGTGGGCAACGAACGGCCGCGCGAACCAGAGCTCCTCATCGACGGCGACGGGAAAACGGGAGCGCGCGCGTTCGGTCGTGTTAATCTGCCCGGTCAAGAAAGTCCCGAAATTCTCATGCCCACGGTGGTCTTCGTCAATGAAGGGAAGGCCGGGATCGTTCCGTCCGGAACCACCCTTTTGCGGGCCGCCGTGGATCTCGGCGTCCGCATCAGCCACGTCTGCGGCGGCAACGGGATCTGCTCGACCTGCCGCGTGGAGGTCGTGGTGGGAGGGGAGAACCTGACGCCGATCAATCCGCAGGAGATCGCCTACGACCTCGGCCAGTGCGGTCGGCTCGGCTGCCAGGCGCGCATCCTGGGCAACGTCGGAGTGCGCGTGCTCATGGTGCCGAAAGTCGAAATGGACTGACGTCCGAAGTCCAAAGTACACACTCCAAGGTCATCTCATCCGCATCGCGACTTCCTTCGCGAAGTCGGACGTCCTTGCGGCCCCGCCGATGTCGGGAGTGCGGATGCCCGCGGCAAACGTCTGGAGGAGGGCTTGCTCGATCGCGTTCGCGTGCGCCGCGAGCTCGACGTGCCGGAGCATCAGCACCGCGCTCATCAGGAGCGCCGTGGGATTCGCCTTGCCCGTCCCCGCGATGTCGGGAGCGGTCCCGTGCACGGCTTCGAAGACCGCGACCTCCTTGCCGAGGTTCGCCCCCGGCACCAGCCCGAGCCCCCCCACCAGCCCGGCCGCGAGGTCCGAGACGATGTCGCCGTAGAGGTTCTCGAGGAGCAGGACGTCGAAGGCTTCCGGATTCAGGACCAGCCGCATGCACGCCGCGTCGACGATCTGGTCATCGGCCACGATCTCCGGATATCCGGCCGCAACGCGGCGGAAGCAGTCGAGGAAGAGCCCGTCGGAGAGCTTCATGATGTTCGCCTTGTGGATCGCCGTGACCCGCCGGCGTCCCTCCCGCCGCGCGTATTCGAACGCGAAGCGCGCAATCCGGGTCGAGGCGGCCTCGGTGATGATCTTGAGCGACTCGACCACTCCCGGCACCACGACGTGTTCCAGCCCGCTGTAGAGGTCCTCCGTGTTCTCGCGGATGACGACGAGGTCTACGTCCGTGTAGCGCGCGGGGACTCCGGGCACGGTCTTCACTGGCCGGAGGTTCGCGTAGAGATCGAGCGTCTGCCGCAGCCGGGCGTTCACCGACGAAAAGCCCTTACCGATCGGCGTTGCCACCGGGGCCTTCAGGGCGACGCGGTTCCTGCGGATCGAGTCCACCACGCGGGCCGGAAGCGGATCGCCCTCGGTCTCTTCCGCCTTCCTGCCGACGACCGCCTCCTCGAAATCGAGCGGCGCCCCGGCCGCTTCGAGAATCGCCAGGACGGCGTCCGTGACTTCCGGTCCGATCCCGTCGCCGCGGATCAAGGTGACGCGCACTCTCGGCGCTGGGGTCATGCGGCCGGGGGAGAGGCGGCGGGCGGCAGGATCATCCGAACACTCTTGATCGTCGTCGGAGTCGCATCCTCGACGATGAACTCCGCGCGGCGTCCCTTCCAGCGCTCGCCCTTCCGCGGGATCCGGCCGAAGCGCAGCATCAGGTGACCCGCGATCGTCTCGGCTTCGTCGCGCGGCAGCGAAAGACCGAACTGCTCCTCGATGTCGTCGAGACGGAAGCTTCCTTCCAGGACGTAGGTCCGGTCGCCCGCGGCGACGAAGCCGGAGGTCTCCTCCTCGTCGTATTCGTCCTGGATCGGCCCGAGCAACTCTTCGAGGGCGTCCTCGATCGTCGCGATCCCCGCCGTGCCGCCGTGCTCGTCGACCACGATCGCCATGTGCGTGCGGCGGCGGCGCATCTCCCGGAAGAGATCTTCGGCCCGCTTGAATTCCGGAACGAGGAAGGGCGGGTCGAGGTAGCGCCCCAGCGAAAACTTCCGCTCTTCCTCGTCGGACAGGTCGAAGAGGTCCTTCCCGTTCAGGATCCCGACGATGTTGTCGAGCGAGCCGCGGTAGACGGGCAGGCGCGAGAGCTTGTGCTCGTGGAGGACGAGCCGGACATCATCGAACTTCGCCGTCTCTGGCAGAGCGATGACCTTCGTTCTCGGGACCATGATGTCGCGGACGGTCTTGTCGCCGAACTCGAGTACCTTGTGGAGGAGCTTTCTCTCGTCGCCGTGGATCACTCCCTCCTCCGCTCCGAGGTTGAAAAGGCTCTTCATCTCCTCTTCGGTCAGGGCGGGGGTCTTTTCGGGGATCCCGAAGTGCCGCAGCATGCCGGTCGAGATCCTCACGAGCACGTTCACGAATGGCGAGAGCAGCCGCATGGTCCACGCCATCGGAACGGCCACGGCCCGAGAGATCGAGACCGGCGAAGCCGCCGCGATCGACTTCGGAGTCATCTCCGCGAAGATGAAGAGGACGATGGTGGAGAAGATGATCGCCGCTGCTGCGCCATAGGTCTCGCCGAGCCACGCCGTCGCGAGAAGCGTTGCGAGGGACGAGGCGGTCGTGATGAAGAGGTTCTGGCCGATCAGGATGGTCGCGAGCAGCCGCGACGTGTGCGCCTTCAGGTTGCGGAGAATCGGGGCGCGTCGGTCCCCTTTCTCCCGGAGCCTCTGAAGGTCGATCCGCGAGAGGGACACGAGCGCGGTCTCCGAGCCGGCAAAAAAGGCGGAGAGGCCGAGTGAGAGCGCGAGGAGCACGAGGAGAACAAAGTCCTTGGCGTTCATGACGTCCTTTCGATGTCGGCCGTGAGGCGCCGCGAGGCCCAGCGCGCCGCATCGGACAGGCCGCGGTCTGCGCTCTGCGCGGCAGAGGCGAGCGCGGGAAGCATCGCGCGGTCTGCCGTCGCGCCCGCGGATGCCGCGGCGTTGCGCTGGATTCCCCGGCGTCCGGCTCGGTTCAACGCGGTCGCCCCGAAGCGCCGCCGCCACTCGCCCTTCCCCATCGCGACCCACTCTCGACGGGTCGGCAGAGCCGTGTGGACCCCTTCTCCCTCCGAGGGAACGCTCGCGTCAAGGGCGCGCGGGCGCACGGGCGCATTCCATGGACACACTTCCTGGCAGACGTCGCATCCGAAGACCCGGTCGCCGACGCTCTCCTTGACCGCGTCCGGAAGCGGCCCGCGGTGCTCGATCGTCCAGTAAGCGAGGCACCGGGCCGAATCGAGAAGGCCCGGGCCGAGAAACGCGTCGGTGGGGCAGCTCTCGAGGCATCGGACGCAGGAGCCGCAGAGCTCGGCGACCGGATCGTCGGGCGGCAGATCGAGGTCCGTGACGATCTCCGCGAGCAACAGGTATGACCCGAAATCGCGATCGATCAGGCAGCCGTTCTTGCCGATCCAGCCCACGCCGGCCGCCGCCGCGAACGATCTCTCGGCGAGCGGTGTCGAGTCCACGCACACGCGCCAGCGAACCGGCTCGGAGAGCCGCTCGATCGCCGCGCGCGCGACGCGCATCGCCCTCTTGCGGAGCGTGCCGTGGTAGTCGGGCCCGGCAGCATACCGGGCGACGATCGAGCCGTCCCCCGCGCGGAGCGGGTCGCGCCGATGGGGCGCGGCGAGGCAGACGACCGATTTCGCTCCCGGCAGGAGGTTCTGGGGATGCGAACGGACCTCGACCGTCCGCTCGAGATAGGCCATTCCCGCGTGCCGGCCGGTGGCGATCCAGTCGCGGAAGCGCTCGAATCGAGCCGGCGGAAGCGCGCGAGCGACCCCGAAGCGGGAAAACCCCTCCGAGAGCGCCTCTTCCCGAAAGATCCGGGCCGCTTCGAATCGATCGGACCGCGCCGTCATGCCCGTCCCGCGATGCTAGCACCGGCCCGGCGGTATTCTCCGCTGACGCGCGGCGCGCGCCTGCCGCCGGGGAGACGACTCTGCCTTCTCAGAACCATTTTTATCCGAGGGTTTTCGGCCTCACTGTCGCGGCGCTCCTCGCCGCGGCTCTCGTTTCGATTCTGAAGCCCTTCGTCGGTCCGATCCTCTGGGCGCTCCTGCTCGCCTTCCTGTTGCACCCGATCAATGCCCGGCTCCGAAAGCGTTTCCGGGGTCAGAAGAGCCGCGGCCTGGCAGCCCTCATCATGACGGTCGCCGTCACGCTCGCGATCGTACTGCCGGCGGCGCTCATCGCGATCGCCTTCGCGGGGCAGGCGGCGGACCTGATCCGGCGCCTGGGTGGGCTCGCCGACCGCTACCGGATCGTGCGGCCGAGCGACATCGTTCGACTCCCGATCGTGGACCGCGTCGTCCACTGGCTCGCGGAGCACACGCCCGTCACGGTGGATCAGATGCAGGCGTGGATCGTCAACGGCCTGCGCACCGCCCTCGAGTTCGCGCTCGCGAACAGCCGGTCCGTGTTTGTCGGCGCGCTCGGCGCCGTCGTGGGACTTTTCCTGATGCTGTTCGTCCTGTACTTCTTCTTCCGCGACGGCGACGAGATGATCGGGCAGGGGATGGCGCTCGTTCCTCTCGACGAGGGACGCAAGCGGAGGCTCGAGTCGCACATCGCCGACGTCACGCGCGCCGTCGTGTATGGAAACGTCATGACCGCGATCATTCAGGGAGCGCTCGTCGGGTTCGCCTTCTGGATCTCGCCTCTGCCCACGCCAGTCGTGTTCGGCGTGCTCGGCGCGATCGCCGCGCTCATCCCCGCGCTCGGCACGGGGCTGGTCCTCATCCCGGCGGCGATCGTGCTGGCCTTCGGCGGGCACTGGGGCTGGTCGCTCTTCGTGCTCGTCTGGGCGGTCGGCGTCGTCGGAACTATCGATAACTTTCTCCGGCCGATCTTCATCTCCGGTCGGGCGGAGATCTCGACGCTCCCGGTCTTCATCGGCGCCATCGGGGGCGTCGCCGCGTTCGGGCCGATCGGGCTCTTTCTCGGACCGATCGTGATTGCCCTCGTGCTCGCGTTCATCCGGTTCGCCGAAGAGGATCGGCTGACCGCGGAGCCGGCGGCGCGAGAGCGAGATCTCGCTTTGCCGAGAAGCGGATCCCCTCCGGCGTCGAGATGATCCAGATCCGGACGTTCACGGGGAGCGGGACCGAGCGCGTCGCCCTCTGGAGGAAGACTCCGCGGCGCTCGAGCGGCTCGGACCACCGGTCGAGGACGCGCGCGAGCATTCCGCCCCGACCCCGCCACGGAATGGTCCGCGTGCCGGCGCGAAATCCGGAGACTCCCTCCCAGACGATTCCGAAGGCGGGAAGGCGCGCGTCGACCAATTGCGCTTCGATCTCGGGGGCAGCCTCCCCGACGCGGCGAGCGCGGCCGCCGGTCGACACGTAGAGCGCTGTGGGCGTGCTCCAGACATTGCCAATCGCGCGGGGACGGGGAGGCTCGAAGCCGCGGGAGAGAAGCCCGAGAACGAGCGCGGGAGCGAGGCAGAGAAGAGCGGTCGAGGCCTCCAGGAGTCGCTCGCTCCAATAGCGGCCTCGGGGCGCCATCGCGAGGCCGGCGAGCGCGAGGGCGGCGGCGAAGAAGAGATAGGCGATCGAAGCCGTCAGCGAGGCGAGCGGATTTTCGAGACGGGTGACTCCGATGGTCTGAAAGCCCGCGACCGCGAGGAGCGCCAGGGAGAGCGGCACGAGGACACCGGAGGATGCCGCGGCCCGCCGCACGGAATGGAAGCGGCGACGGACCTTCTCGCGTTCGGCCGAACCGGGTGGAAAGCGGATCGGATGTCCGGCAGGGCATGCTCGAACGTCCGGGTCCGCGACGAGCCGGCGGCAGCGGGGACAGCGCACGACGGTGGCAGTCTCCCAGCCGTGCCGGTAGGCGGAGAGCGACCACGCCGCCCGGACGAGGAGCCAGGTGACGGCGACGATGAGCGCCGCCTCCGTTAGAGCGCGGAGGAAGAGAGCGGCGGGACGGAGCCCGCCTCCGAAAAGGCTCTCGACGGCCTGCGCGAGGCGGGAGAGCACTCGCTACTTCGGCGTTGCCGCGCCCCCTTCGAGGACGATCTCGACCCGCCGGTTTTGCGCCTTTCCGGCTGCCGTCGCGTTCGTTGCAACGGGGCGCGTCTCGCCGTAGCCCTGCGCCTCGATGCGATCGGGCGAGACTCCGCCTTCGATCAAGGCCGAGCGGACCGACTGCGCGCGCAGGCGTGAGAGCTGCAGGTTGTATTCCGACGGACCGTCGGAATCGGTGTGACCCTCGATGAGAACGCGCTGTCCGGGAACCTTCGCGAGCGCCCGGGCGATCTCGATCAAGCGCGCGCGCATGGCGGGCTTGACGGCCGACTTGTTCACGTCGAAGTAGATGCTCCCGGGGAGCGTGACGATCAGTCCTCGCGCTTCTTCCCGCACCGACGCGAGGGCGGAGAGCGTCCTTCGTAGCTCCTCCTGGGTTTTCTGCTGCTCCGCTTGGAGCCGGGCGATCTCGGCCGCCCGGTCCGCCTCCGCCTTGCGCTCTCCTTCCAGCCTCTGCCGTTCGGCCTCAGCGGACCTCTGCGCCTCCTCGTTCGCCTTGCGGCTGGCCTCCAGCTCCGCGCGAGTCTTCTCGAGCTCCGCGGCAGCCCGTTCTTTTTCGGCCTGCGTGCGGGCCGCGGCTTCTCGCTCCGCCGCCGATCGTTCAGCGGCCAGCCGGGCCTCGAGATCCAGCCGCGACTGCTCGCGCTCGCGGGCGGCCGCCTCCTGCGTGGCGAGCCGGTCTTCCGCGGCTCGCCGCTCGGCGGCGGCCCGGGCCTCCGCTTCCGCCGCGCGCTTCTCCGCATCCGTCCGCGCCCGTGCCTGGAGCGCGGCGATCTCCGCGTCGCGCACGGAGAGCTCTCCCTGGCGCTTGCGCTCGGTTTCCCGGCGCACCGCTTCGTCGGCGTTGCGCGCCTCCGCGCGGTACTGTGCCGTGCGGGCCTCGCCTTCGGCGACCCGGGCCCAGTGCGCGGCGAGCGGGGAGTCCTTCCTCTCGTTCCACGTGTTTTCCGCGGCCCGAAGATGGGCGACTGCCGCGTCGTATTCACGAGCCGCCAGCTGGTCGGCGTTGGCGTTTTTCGCGTCCTGCACCGCCAGGCGCGCTTCCGCGATCTCGCGCGGCGCCGGGCCGGCCGAGCACGCGGCTGCGAGAACGGCGACCGCGATCGGAAGGAGCTTCAGGCTTGTTTTCATTTGCGCACCTCGCTCATGGATTCCGGGACTGCTCCCGGATCTGTCGGGTCTTCATCTCGAGCTCGTCCGCTTCGCGCCGAAGAGACGCGGCTTCGCTCCTCAGTCTCTCGGCCTTCGCCTGAGCCTCGGCCGCCTCGGCATACGCTCGGGCTTCGTCGAGTCGGCGGCGAGCGGTTTCCCCCTCTCCGCGGGAAGACGCGAGCCGTCCCTCGTCCCAGGCCCGGCGAGCCCTGGCGAGCAGGTCGGAGGCGCGTTCTCGGGCTCCGGCGCCTTCGGCCCGGTGGATGGCCGCTTCGGTCTCCGCCAGAAGGGCGGGCGCGACGGGCGGCCCGCTCGACGCGCATCCGGCAGCGAGCGCCAGTGCCAGCAGGAGCACGGCACCTCTCCTCATGGTGACCTCCTCTCGATGGAATCGAGCTCGTCGGAATCGAAGAACACGCGGGCCGAACTCTATTGCATTCGGAATGCCATGGCGGGGACAGGTCCTGCGGACCTGCACCCGCCTCCCTATTGGATAATCGTGAGAACGGCGATGGCGGCGAAAGAAGATCTCGCGGAAGAGCTCGCGCGGGAAATCCGCGACGCGGTCGCCGGCGTGGCCCGTCCGGAGAAGGCGGCGCGGGCGCCGGCGCCGGACACCGTGGAACTCGACGACATTCGGATTCCGATCCGACGCGCGGAGGGTCACCGGACACCGACGATTCCGCAGGCGGTCCGGTTCGCCCGCGCAAAATCGGCCGTCCTGAGGATGCTGCGCTTCCTCTGGAGAGACCAGGCTTCGTTCAACGCGCTCCTCCTCGAGGCGGTAAACGGCGTCGTCGCGGCGCTCGAAAGGAACCGCGCTGCGATGGAGGAGCTCGCTTCCTGGCGGAAGGCGACCGAGCGACACGACGCCGGCCAGGACGCGCGGATCGCCCATTTGGAGATGCTCGGGACGCGGCCTCCGGCAGCGTCGACGGCCACCGCCGGTCCTTCCCCGCAGAATCCTCCGCTTCCCGAAAGCGTCTACGCGCTCTTCGAGGAACGCTTCCGGGGACCTTCAACCGACGTGCTCGAGAAGCAGAGGTTCTACCTTCGATACGTCCGAAATCTGCCGGGGCCCCTCTTCGACGCCGGGTGCGGGCGGGGAGAGTTCCTCCGGCTGCTCCGGGACGAAGGGATCGCCGCGCGCGGCGTCGAGTCGAGCTCCGTTTCCGCGAGAGCCTGCCGGGCGGCGGGCCTGGACGTCACGGAAGGCGACGCGATCGAGGCGCTCGCGGAGACGCCGCCGGCCTCTCTCGGAGCGGTCGTCGCCTTTCAGGTCGTCGAGCACTGGCCGGCGGCCTCGACCTTCCGCTTCCTTGCGGAGGCCCGCCGCGCGATCGCCCCGGGCGGGATCGTGATCGTCGAGACGGTAAACACGGACTCGCTCGCCGCGATGAACGCCTTTTATCTCGATCCGACACACGTGCGTCCGGTTCCGCCGGGGGCGCTTCGATTCCTCTGCGACGCCGCAGGGTTCCGGGACCTATCGGTCGAGTTCCTTTCGCCGCTTCCCGCCGGAAGTCGATTGGAGGAGCGATCGGACAACGACGCGCGGTTGAATGCGATCCTCTTCGGCCCGCAGGACTACGCGGTGATCGGACGCGTGCCGGTCCCGTGATCCCGCGAGCTGCTCGGCGCCGCGGCGGCTCGCGCCGTTGAAGAAGCCTCCGCGCGTTCTCGTCGCGGCCGTGCAGTCCCCGTTCTCCGGGGGAGGGGCCGAGCGTCACGTCCGCCGCCTGACCGAGGAACTCGTCGCCCGCGGCATCGAGGCGGACCTCATTCAGATTCCGTTGATCGAACGGGAGAGATTCGACCTCGTGCGGTCCGCGCTCGTGTGGCGCTCCCTCGACGTGACCGAGTTCGGCGGCCGCGCGGTCGATGCCGTCATCGCGACCCGTTTCCCGAGCTACGCGGTCCGTCATCCCAACAAAGTGGTCTGGATAATCCACCAGTACCGGCAGGCCTACGACCAGTTCGGTACTCCCTGGAGTGACTTCACCGCTTCGACGGAGGACCGTCGCACGCGCGAGACGATCGAGGTGATCGATCGGCTCGGTCTCTCGGAGGCCCGGCGCGTCTTCGCCAATTCGCGGACCGTTGCGGCGCGGCTCCGGAAGTACAACGGGATCGCGAGCGAACCTCTCTATCATCCGCCCCCGCTCGCGGGCCGGTACCGGACCGGGCCGCTCGGCGATTACGCGCTCTCCGTCGGCCGCCTGGAAGGCTGGAAGCGCCCCGACCTACCTCTTCGCGCGCTCGCCCACGCGGAGATGGCACGGCTCGTCATGGTCGGGCGCGGTCCGGAAGAGGGGAGGTTGAAGCGCCTCGCGCGCGAGCTCGGCGTCGAGGCGAGGGTGCGATGGATCCCGGCGGCCGACGACGAGACGCTGCTCGACCTCTACGCGGGAGCGCGCCTCGTCGTCGTCGCCCCCGAGGGAGAGGACCTCGGTTATGTCCCGCTGGAGGCCTTTCTCTCGGGCAAACCGGTCCTGACGACAGAAGACGCCGGGGGTCCGCTCGAGTTCGTGATCGACGGTCGAACGGGATTCGTGGTACCGCCGCGTCCCGAAGCGCTCGGCGCTGCCCTGCGGCTGGCGTGGGAGCGCGACGACGCGCTCGTCGCTCTCGGGCGACGCGGTCTCGCGCGCGCTTCGGAGCTGTCCTGGGACGCGACGATCGGTACGCTGCTCGCGGCGGCGGGTCTGGAGGTCCCGTGAGAACGGACCCGGACGACTGGATGCGGCTGGGGAGGGAGTCGGGCAGGATCCTGGGGGAGCTCGGCGTCGACGCGGAAGACACGCGGTGGATCCGCAAACACGCCGAATCGATCGCGAGCCTCGCGCGACGCGCGCGGCCGAACCTGCTCGGTTATTTGTCGCGGCTCGCGCGGAAGGCGGCGCGGAGGGCGAGATAACCGGCGAGGATCCCGTCCTCGAAGTTGAAGTCGGGGCTCGCTGCGAGCGACGGATGGTCGTGCGGTTGCAGCAGGTCGTCGGGTGCGAGGCCCGGCTCGAGCCGGTGCGCGAGCGCCAGGAGCCGCTGCCGCTGGGCCGAGATCATCTCTTCGAGCAGCCGCTCGACGCCGTCCTCCCCGTTCACGGTCCCTCCGAACGATCCGCCGGAGCCGCGGTCGCGTCGCGCCCCACGCGCTCCGTCCAGATGCGCACGCGGTTGCGGCCGCCGGCCTTCGCCGCGTAGAGAGCCTGGTCCGCGCGCGCGAGGAGCTTGCCCGGATCGAGTCCTTCCGTCGCCGTCGCGTACGCGACGCCCGCCGATACGGTCACCCAGAAGTCGCGGCCGTCCATCTCGAAACGCGCGCGCTCGAGCGCCCGGCGGATTCGCTCCACGACGATCCGGGCGGAGGCCGCCGCTGTGTTCGGAAACAGCATCGCGAACTCCTCCCCGCCGAACCGGCAGGCGAGGTCGCTCGCGCGCACGACGCCACCGATGATCGTGCCGAACCGGCGCAGGACCAGGTCGCCCGCGGCATGTCCGAGGGTGTCGTTGACCGTCTTGAAACGGTCGAGATCGAAGCAGGCGATGGAGAGCGGCGTCTCGTACCGGTCGCGCCGGGCCCACTCCTCCGCCAGCCGCGCTTCGAAATAGCGGCGCGAGGCGAGCCCGGAGAGCTCGTCGGTCACCGCTACCCTCCAGTTGCGGGAGGCGTGCAGAGAGGCCGTGAGCGGGCCCAGGAGCGCCCGGATCTCACTCTTTTTCGCCTCGTCGATCGGCTCGGGGCTGGCGAGATCGAGGTGAGCGACCAACCGGTCGCCGGAGAAGAGCGGGAGTCGAAGGCGTCGGACCGGGTCGCCCGCCAGGAGGTCGCGCGGCGCGAACGAGCGATCCGTCTCGGTCACCGAAAGATCGCGCACCCGCCGCGCGTCGATCGGCGTTGCGAGGAACCGGCTCGCCGGGTCGAGCGCGGGCTCGAGCTCTCCGGAGTCGTTCCGCGTCAGTTTCCAGACCTCGTCGACCTTGCCCTCCGGATCGATGCGGTAGAGATCGAAGCAGGTCACCGGGAGGATCGCCGCCGCCGCGGTATACGCGTGCTTCAGGATTTCGGCGGGCTCGGGAGACTCACCGAGGAAGTGACCGCCTCGCTCACGGGCAGCGAGGCGGTCCGCCAGGGCGCGCTCGCGCGAACGGGCCTGCCACGCGAGGACACCGGCTGCGATCGCGACGAATGCGAGAAGAGCTTCTCCCCAGAGAGGCAGCACCCGGGTTGAGTGTAGCGGCAGGACGGCTCGAAAGCTCCGGCCGCTCTCGAACTTCCTCCAAAGCGAAAGGCCCCCGATCCCGGGGGCCTCCGACAAGACGAAAAAGAAGAGTTACGGAGTATTCGTGGTCGTCGTCGTCGTCATCGTGGTGGTGGTCTCGGTGGTCGTCGTCGCGGCGGGCGTCCCGGTCATGGTGGTCGCCGTCATGGTTGTGGACGTTTCCTCGACCACGGCCGGCGCCTCGGTCGTCGAGGTCTCGGTCGTTGTGGTTGTCTCCTCCTTCTTGGTGCAACCGGTGAGGAGCACCGTTCCGAAAACGGCTGCGAAGACCAGGGTCAGGAACTTCTTCATCTCCCTCTCTCCTTCTCGTTACTGGCGAACTTTTTCTTGCGAAACCGCCTCGAAACCAGCGGGAAAAGCGAGCGCATGATATCCCAACGAGGGAGTCTGTCAAGCGGGAAACCCCGTCCTGCCCACGCGTTGCGCGCTTTCGTCCGGGCCGGTATCCTTCGGCCCTTTCACCGGAGGCCGCGTGTTCGAATCACTGGGAGATCGAATTCAGGGAGTCTTCAAGGAGCTGAAGGGCGAAGGGCACCTGACCGAGTACCACCTCGACTCGGCGCTCCGGCAGATCCGCCTGTCTCTCCTCGAGGCGGACGTGGCACTCACCGTGGTGCGGGGTTTCACCGCGCGCGTTCGCGAGAAAGCCGTCGGGGCGAAGGTGATGCAGCAGCTTTCGCCGGCTCAGGAAGTGACAAGGATCGTCCGTGACGAGCTCGTCCTCCTCCTGGGCGGCCAGAAGGAGGATCTCCTCCTGGAAGGACGTCCCGCGATCATCGAGATTGTCGGTCTCCAGGGCTCCGGCAAGACGACGTCGGCGGGCAAGCTCGCGCTCTACCTCAAAGGGCGCGGGCGCTATCCGCTTCTCGTCGCGGCCGATCTGTCCCGTCCGGCGGCGGTCTCGCAGTTGAAGACGCTCGGGCGCCAGATCGGGATTCCCGTTTTCGAGCCGGGCGAGGGCCGCGACGCTGTCGCCGTCGCGCGCGAAGGAGTGACAGAGGCGCGACTGACCGGACGCGACACCGTGATCCTCGACACGGCCGGCCGGCTCCATCTCGACTCCGACCTCATGGACGAGGTTCGCGCGGTGACCGAGGCGGTCCACCCGGGAGAAATCCTCTTCGTGGCGGACGCCATGACGGGCCAGGACGCGGTGCGATCCGCTGCCGGTTTCGCGGAGGCTCTGCCGCTCACCGGGATCGTCTTCACGAAAGCGGACGGCGACGCGCGCGGCGGCGCGGCGCTTTCCGTGGTCACGACCGTCGGGAAGCCGATCAAGTTCGTCGGCGTCGGAGAGAAGCCGCAGGACTTCGAGCCGTTCCACCCCGACCGGATGGCCTCGCGGATTCTCGGTCTCGGAGACGTCCTGACCCTGATCGAGAAGGTCGAGGCGCAGGTGGACGCCTCCGCGGCGGAGAAGATGGCGGACCGCGCCGCGGCGGGCGATTTCACGCTCGAGGATCTCCGGGATCAGCTGCGGTCGATGAAGAAGATGGGGCCGGTTTCCGGACTCCTCGATCTGCTGCCGAAGGGGGGAGCGTTCCGGAGCCTCGCCTCTGCCGACGCGGTCGACGAGAAGTCCCTCCTGCGTATCGCGGCGATCATCGACTCGATGACGCCCGAGGAGCGGCGTTACCCGCAGGTCTTGAACGGGAGCCGCAAGAAGCGGGTCGCCTCCGGCTCGGGGACGACGGTGTCGGAGATCAACCGCCTGCTCAAGCAGTACCTGCAGATGCGAAAACTGATGAAGGCGGCCCGCAAGGGGGTTCGCGGGCTCGACCTGTCGCGCCTGCCTCTGCCGGCCCCCCGGGGCTGACGTAGAATGTCCGCGCGCCGGGGATCGCCCACGGCGCCGGGGGAAGAGAAGCCCGTCATCGGGCCGCTTGCACAGGTTTCCCCGGGCTTCTCGACCCCGCTTCGATTCGCTGAAAGGAAAACGTCATGCTGAAAATCCGACTGCGGCGCATGGGTGCCCGCAATCGTCCGCACTACCGGATCGTGGTCTCGGACTCCCGATCCACCGCCCGCGCCGAGGTGCTCGAAGAGCTCGGCGCGTACGACCCGAAGCGCGAGCCGACCGTCATCTCGTTCGACCGGGAGCGCGCGCGGTACTGGATCGGCCGGGGCGCGAACGTCTCGCCGACCGTTCAATCACTCCTCGCCCGCAAGGAGCCGGAGGGCAAGGCGTCGTGACCCTTCCGCGGGCCGTATGCGGCGCCTGATCGAGACAATCGTCCGGCGTCTCTCCGACCGCCCGGACGACGCGCGCGTCACCGAGGGTGTGGAAGGGCACACGCTCGTCTACGAGATTTCCGTGCCGGAGCCGGAACGCGGGCGCCTGATCGGCCGTGACGGCCGAACCGTTCGTGCGATCCGAGCGTTCGTGGGCGCCGCCGCGGCCGCCCGGGGAAAGCGCGTCACGGTGCGGGTGCGGGACTGATCGGGTGAGCCGTCACCCGTGAGCCGCGGGCCGGGGCGTCCCGGGTCGGCTGACGGCTCCCGCTCGATGATCCTCGTCGGAATCGTCCGGCGGCCCCACGGAATCTCCGGCGAGGTGTCCGTCGAGCCCGCGACCGACTTTCCCGAGCGGTTCACGGCGGGCGCGCGCTTCCTTTGGCGCCGGGAAGAGGTCGAGCATGCCGTCTCGGTCGTCACCGCGCGTCCCCATGGCGCGCGAATCCTGATCCGGTTCGAGGGAGTCGATGGGGCGGCGGCCGCCCGCTCGCTCGCCGGGGGAGAGCTCTGGATTCCGGAGGAAGATGCGATCCCGCCCCCCGAAGACTTCTACTACGGCCACGAGGTCGAGGGCTGGCGCTGCGAGGATCGGGCGGGGCGCGTTCTCGGAAGGGCGCAGGAGCTGATTCAAACGGCGGGCGGCGCGATGCTCTTCGTCGACACGGGACGCGCCGAACCGGTCCCGGTTCCGTTCGTGCGGCCGATCGTCGTCTCCGTCGAACGCGAGGAGAAGCGAATCGTTCTCGATCCTCCCGAGGGACTGATGGAACTCTGATGCCATGAAGATCGAGATCCTCACGATCTTTCCGAACTACTTCCTCTCGCCCCTCGGCGAAAGCCTGCTCGGGAAGGCGATCGGCGCCGGCCGCCTCGAGGTGATCGTCACCGACCTCCGGACGTTCGCAGAAGGCCGGCACCGCAAGGTCGACGACGAACCGTACGGCGGCGGAGCCGGAATGGTGATGATGGCGCCCGTGCTCGCCGCCGCGATCGAAGCGCGCCAAAGAGCGGAAGGATTACCGAGGGCGTGGACGGTCCTGTTGTCCCCGGATGCCCGGAGACTCGACCAGAGAGCGGTCGAGGAGCTCGCGGCGCGCGAACGGATTCTCCTCGTCTGTGGCCGCTACGAAGGGATCGACGAGAGGGCGCGTGACCTCGGACTCTTCGACGAAGAGATTTCTCTGGGCGACTTCGTTCTGCCCGGAGGCGAGGCCGCGGCTCTCGCAGTCACGGAGGCGATTTCGCGCCTCGTGCCGGGCGTAGTCGGATCCGCGGAGTCGGTCGAGAACGAGTCCTTCGCGAGCGATCGGCTCGACCATCCGCACTACACGCGCCCGAGGGAGTTCCGGGGCCTCACCGTACCCGAGCCGCTCGTGTCGGGCGACCATGCGAGGATCCTCCGCTGGCGGCGGGCCCGCGCTCTCGCTCGGACCCGCGAGCGTCGCCCCGATCTCCTGGAGCGGCGACCCGAGGAGCCGGGAGAAGGGGAGGAGTGAGTCCTGTATAATTCGCGATCCCGCTGTCCCCTGGCTTTGAAGCCGGAGTTTCGAAAGAGGTTCCTATGACCGACATGCTGCTGGACGTGGAAAAGCCTTTCCTGCGGAAGGATCTGCCCGACTTTTCTCCCGGCGACTCGGTGAGAGTGCACGTGAAAGTTCGCGAGGGCGAAAAAGAACGGATTCAGATCTTTGCCGGAGTCGTGATCGCCCGTCGGGGCGGCGGCGCGCGCGAGACGTTCGCGGTGCGGAAGATCTCGAGCGGAATCGGCGTCGAGAGAGTCTTCCCGCTGCACTCGCCCGTCATCGACAAGATCGAGGTGGACCGCAGGGGCGCCGTCCGACGCGCCAAGCTCTACTACCTGCGCGAACGCAAGGGCAAAGCCGCGCGGATCGGCGAAAAGCGTACTGATTAGATTCCCGGGCGATGAAGTCGGACCCGCTGTCGACCCTCTTCGCGGAGCTCGGCCGCCTGCGGGAGCTCGCGAAAGCCGAGAAGGAGCTTCACCGCCGCGGCTATGTTCGGGTGGCGGGCGTCGATGAAGCAGGGCGCGGCGCGCTCGCCGGGCCGGTCGTGGCGGCCGCAGTCATTCTCCCGGCCGGCTGCCTTCTCGTCGGGCTCGACGACTCCAAGCGCCTCGACGCTCCCTGTCGGGAACGGCTCGACGCAGCGATCCGAAACCATGCGATCGCGGTCGCCGTGGGTGTCGTCAGCGCGGCGGAGATCGACCTGCGCGACATCCTGCGCGCGAGCCTCGCGGCGATGCGACTGGCGATCCTCGCGCTCGATCCGCAGCCGGAGGCGCTGCTGCTCGACGCGGTCTCGCTTCCGGGCATTCGGCTCCCGCAGCTTCCGATCGTGCACGGCGACGCCCTTTGCTCCTCGGTGGCCGCCGCTTCGATCGTGGCGAAGGTCGCGCGAGACAGGATTTTGAACGACCTTGCCCGGAGATTTCCCGCGTACGGTTTCGAGCACCACAAGGGGTATGGGACTGCGGAGCACTGGCACGCCCTCTCGATCCACGGCCCCTGTCCGGAGCACCGACTGAGCTACCACGGAGTGGTGCCGGGATCGGGCGAGCCCGAGCCTTTGATTCCCTCTTCCCGCCGTCCCCGCGCCGGCAAAATCCACCGCACCGGTTAAAATCTCCGAGCCAATGTCCGGTACGCGCGACCGGATCGTCCAATCCGCCGAGAAGCACCTGTCGCGGGGAAGGCTCGACCAGGCGCTGAAGGACTATCTGCGCCTCCTCGACGACAATCCGAAGGACGCCTTCGCCCTGAACAAGGCGGGGGACCTCTGCGTGCGGATGGGCCGTCCCGCCGACGCGATCGGCCACTTCGCCAGGATCGCCGACTCCTACTCCGCCGACGGTTTCTTCCTGAAGGCAATCGCGATCTACAAGAAGATCAACAAGATCGATCCCACCCGGCTCGATGTGTACGAACGGCTCGCCGGTCTCTACACGAGGCAGGGCCTGACACAGGATGCCCGAAGCCACTACCTGATCCTCGCCGAGCAGTGGCTGAAGAAGAACGATTTGAAGGGCGCGATCGGCGCCTTGTCGAGCATGGCGGCCCTGGACCCGACGGACCTGAAGATCCAGGCTCGTCTCGCGGACCTGCAGCGCATCGCGGGTCAGACGGCCGAGGCCGTCGCTCGTTACGACGCGATCGCGGGGATGCTTCAGCGGCGCGGCGCCCAGGAAGAAGCGATGACCTTCTTCCGCAAGGCGCTCGATCTCGACCCGAACGACTCCGCCGCGCGAATCCAGATCATCCGCTCCTACCTCGCGGCAAACGACGTCGCCTCGGCGATCGCGGCGCTCTCCGCCGCTCCCCGCACGGCGGAGACCCGAATCCTGCTGTGCGAAGCGCACGTCGCCCGGGGCGATCGAACCGCGGCGGCGGCCGCGGCCGAAGAGGCGCTCGATCTCGAGCCCGACAACGAGGCTGCCCGTGCTCTCCTGTCTCGGATCCGGCTCGACGAAGCGACGCCCGATTCGGCGTTCGAGGCCATTGCGCCGATTGTGGACATCGCGGCTTCCGAGAGAGACTTCGAGCGCGCTGTCGGCCACCTCCGCCCGATCCTGGAGCGGTTTCCCAGGCATCGGGAAACCCTCGAAAAGATGGCCGAGCTCTCCGAGGCCGAGGGAGATGCGGCCGAGTCCATCGCGGTGCGGCTGACCCTCGCGCGGGAGGCCGAAGCGCGGGGCGACGCTTCCTCCGCGTCCCAACACTACCGTCGAATCCTCGTCGCCGACCCGGCTCACGCCGAAGCGCTCGCGCGGCTCGCTGAGATCGCGCCGGCGCCGCCCCCCGGGGCCGCGTCTCCTCCGGGTTCCGCCGAAGCGATCCACGCCGACGGCGCGCAGGCAGCGCTCCAAGAAGCCGAAGTCCTCTCTCGATACGGGCTGAAGGACCGGGCGATCGAGCGTCTGCTTGCGCTCTCTCGCCGCCAGCCGGGGGACCTCTCCGTCCGGGAACGTCTCGTCGAGTTGATGGTCGAGATCGGCAATCCCGCGGCCTCCCGCGAAGCCGAGGCGCTCGCGGACGCATATCGGCGGCAGGGACGGGAGAGTCTTGCCGCACTCCTCGTCGCGCGGCTCGGCCTCTCGCCCGGCGTGCGGCCGGAATCGACGAGGCCGGTTCCGGGCCGGCCGGTCGCTGCCCCGGAGGCGCCCGGGTTCGAAGTGGTGTTCGACGAGTTCGACGTCCTTCCGGCTCCCGCGCCGCAGTCGATCTCCCAGCCCGTCGCGTTCGATTCCTTCGCCGAATCGGGAGAGCTGTCGTCACTGCCGCAGCCCCCCTCGCTCTGGGTGGACGCGTCGAGCGCCCGCCTGACGCCGCATGGTCCCGGCGACACCGGGTTCGGCCTCCTCGCGCCCGAGCTGCGATCGTTGATCGAGGAGAAGAT
Source organism: Thermoanaerobaculia bacterium (assembly GCA_036395755.1). Classification (GTDB taxonomy): domain Bacteria; phylum Acidobacteriota; class Thermoanaerobaculia; order UBA5066; family Gp7-AA6; genus Gp7-AA6. The sequence continues at coordinate 42,588 of DASWCZ010000080.1, read as the reverse complement.
GCAACGCGCCGCGGCAGAGCCTGCGCGGCCATCGGCGCCGCCGCCGCCCGCGGTGGAAGACGAGAATCTTTTCGCCGACGAGCAACAGTTCTTCAACCTCGCCGAGGAGCTCGAAAGAGAGCTGGCCGAAGAGGCGACTCCACCGGTCGCGCCGGACCTTGCGGGGACGCAGGACGAGGCGTCGCTTCAGGAAATCTTCCGGGAGTTCCGCAAGGGCGTCGAGCAGCAGCTCTCGGCGGAGGACTACGAGACGCACTACAACCTCGGGATCGCGTACAAGGAGATGGGACTTTTAGACGAGGCGATCGGCGAGTTTCAGCTGGCGAGCAAGGCTCCCGCCCTGACGGTCGAGTGCTGCAGCCTTCTCGGGCTCTGCTTCCTCGAAAAGGGAATGCCCCAGCTGGCGATCAAGTGGTACGGAAAAGGGCTCGCGACGCCCGGGATCCGCGAGAACGAGACCGCCGGGCTCCTGTACGACCTGGGTACGGTTTACCAGGACATGGGCGACGTGAACCTCGCGTACACGACGTTTCTGGAGGTCTACGGCATGAACACGAACTACCGGGACGTCGTCGAGCGCGTGCGCGACCTCGAGGAAGCGAGAAAGAACTCGCGCGAGTCGGTCCACTGATTCCGAACCCGAAGTCGAGAGAGGCCTCTCTTCTCCAGGTGCGGGACCTCCGTGTCGAAGTCTCGATCGGTGGACGCCTGGCGCCGGCGGTGAACGGCGTCGACTTCGATCTCGCAGCCGGGGAGTCGGTCGCCGTCGTCGGGGAGAGTGGCTGCGGAAAAACCCTGCTCGCGCGTGCGCTACTCGGGCTCGGTCCGGATAGCGCTCGCGTATCCGGCTCGATTCGCGTCGGCGGGCACGAGCTCGTGGGTGCGAGCGCGGAAGAGTGGCGGTGCGTGCGCGGCCGGCAGATCTCCCTCGTGTTCCAGGAGCCGGCGAGCGCCTTCGATCCGGTCGTGACGGTGGGCGCGCAGATCGTGGAAGCGGTCCGGGCGCATCGCAAGGTCGGCCGTTCCGAAGCCCGCCGGATCGCGATCGAACGCCTTCGCGAGACGGGCTTCCCCGATCCGCAGAGGGGGATGACCGAGTATCCGCACCGCCTCTCGGGTGGACTGAAGCAGCGCGCTTTTCTCGCCATGGCGCTCGCGTCGGACCCCGCGGTCCTGGTGGCCGACGAGCCGACGACGGCACTCGATGCGACCGTCGCCGCGCAGGTCTTAGAGCTCCTCGACCGTCTCCGGCTGGATCGGGGGCTCGCTCTTCTTCTCATCACGCACGACCTGGGAACCGTCGCGACGCACGCCGACCGCGTGATCGTGATGTACGCCGGGCGGGTCGTCGAGGAATCGACGGCCGCCGATCTCTTCCGGGCGCCGCGACATCCGTACACCCGCGGGCTCCTCGCGTCGCTGCCCCGCCTTTCGGTCCGGACCTCGAGCGCTTCCCGGCGTTTCGACGCGATCTCCGGGGTCGTCCCGGATCTGGCCTCGCGTCCGGCCCGGATGTGCTCCTTTGCGCCCCGATGTCCGGAGCGATTCGACCCCTGTGACCTCGAGGAGCCCGCGCTCTATCCGGCGGGAGAGAGCACAGCCCGCTGTTTTCTCTACGACCCGCGTCTCCGATCGTGAGACGCGAGTCGGAAGCGCCGCTTGTTTCGGCGCGGGATCTCACGAAGCGCTACGCGCTCCGGGCGGGCGTGTTCGGGCACGGCCAAAGTTTCGCCGCCGTCGACGGCGTGTCCTTCGACGTCCTGCGCGGCGAAACTCTCGGCCTCGTCGGGGAGTCGGGCAGCGGAAAGAGCACCACCGGCCGACTCGTGCTCCGGCTCGAGGAACCCACCGGAGGACGCGTGTTGTTCGAAGGCGACGACTGGCTGGCTCTCTCCGGCAGGGAATTGAGGCGCCGCCGCCGCGACCTCCAGATCGTGTTCCAGGATCCGCAGACGTCGTTGAATCCCCGCATGACCTGCGGCGCGCAGGTCGCGGAGCCTCTCTCCGTGCAGGGTCTCGCCCGCGGCCGCGATCTCCGGGAGCGGGTCGTCTCGCTTCTGGAGGAGGTCGGGCTCTCGGCCGAAACCGCCCGGCGCTTTCCGTCCGAGATCTCTGGCGGTCAGCGCCAGCGTGTCGCGATCGCGCGGGCCCTCGCGACGCGTCCCAAGTTCGTCGTCTGCGACGAGCCGGTCTCCTCGCTCGACGTCTCGGTGGCGGCGCAGGTGTTGAATCTCTTGGCCGAGCTCCGCGAGAAGAGCCACCTGTCGTACCTCTTCATCTCACACGACCTCGCCGTGGTCTCGCGGGTGTCCGATCGCATCGCAGTCATGTACCTCGGCCGGATCGTCGAAGAGGGAAGCGCGGCGGCGATCGTCGCGCGGCCTCTCCACCCCTACACGGCCGCGCTTCTCTCGGCCGCGCCCGAGACCGATCCCGCGCTTCGCCGCGCGCGGATCGCGCTCTCCGGCGAGCCGCCGTCGCCGGCCTCTCCGCCGACCGGCTGCGCATTCCATCCGCGCTGTCCGATCGCGCGTCCTCGATGTCGGCTCGAGGCGCCGCCGCTCGCCCCTTCGTTCGAGGGTCGAATGGTCGCCTGTTTCTTTCCGGGAGAGCTCGTGCCCGGCTCGCGCTGATCGCTCCGCCGAAATCGAGCTATCATTCGCCGTCTTTTCCGGTGGGCAATTTCCGGCGAGAGTAATGAAAAACATTCCCGCCCGGAGTGCGTAGTTAGGGTGACGAAGGAGTAACGGAATGAAGAGGTTCCCGAGAGTCCGGGCCGCCCGCGCCGTCCTCCTGGCGGCGGGAGTGCTCGGTCTATCCCTCCCTGCGATTGCCCAGAACGCGGCAGCCATTTCCGCGCGGCCGGGAGCGCGGACCCCGCGCGCTCTGCCCGAAGCGGGCGCCGAAGGGATGCGCCTCTCGCTCGCCGAGGCGGTGTCTCTGGCCGTGGCGAACAACCAGGACTTGAACGTCTCGGTCTATACCGCCGAGGCCTCCCGGTACGTTCTTTTCTCGAACATGGGGATCTTCGACCCGCTCGCGGAGGCGTCTCTCGTCCGCTCCCATGCCGAGCAGCCCGCCGCTTCGCAGCTCTCCGGCGCGGAGGTGAACCAGAGCGATACGACCGACTTTTCGTCGCGCGTGACCCAGCTCGCGCCCACGGGCGGCACCTTTTCTCTGGGGTTCTCCGTAAACCGCACGGCGACGAACTCGACGTTCTTCTTCGTCAACCCGTCCTACACGTCCGGACTGACGCTGTCGTTGACTCAGCCGCTTCTCCGCAATTTCGGCCGCGATACGACGACCTGGCTCATCCGCGCGTCCCGCAACGACCGGGACGCCTCGTACCAGACCTTCGTCCGGAGCGTCCAGGGGACCGTCAACGCGGTCGAGCAGGCGTACTGGGACCTCGTGTACGCGCTCAAGAACCTGGAGGTGAAGAAAGAAGCCCGCAGTCTCGCCGCCGACCTGAACCGGATCACGAAGATCAAGATCGACGTGGGCTCGCTCGCTCCCATCGACATCGTGCAGACCGAGGTTGGAATCGCAAAGGCAGAACAGGACATCATCATCGCGGAAGGCCTGATCGGTGACGCTCAGGACCGGTTGAAAAGGTTGTTGAATTTCGACCCGGCGAAGTACGTCATCGCGATCGTTCCCACCGACGAAGTGCGCGCGGAGCCGACCTCCGTACCGGTCAACGAAGGAATCAAGAGCGCGCTCGAGCGGCGCCCCGAGATTCTCGCCACGCAGTACAACGTGGATTCCAACCGGATCCGTTACGAGTACTGGCGCAACCAGACCCGGCCGGCCCTGGACCTGATCGGGAGCTACGGCTACAGCGGCCTGGGCGGCACGACGACGATCCGGGACAACCTCGGCAACGTCATCTCCCGGACGACGGGCAACGTCGGCGACGCGTTCCAGCAGATCATCGACCGGGAGTTCAAGAACTGGTCGATCGGCCTGCAGTTCTCCTACCCGATCCTGAACCGTCGTGCGCGGGGACAGCGGGGCGCCGCCCTCTACACCTGGGAGGCGGGGAAGGCGGGCTTGAACGCGCTCGAGCAGAACGTTCTCCTCGAGGTGCGGACGGCCGCCCGCGACATCGAAACGTCCCGCCGCTCGATCGCGGCCGCTCTGAAGTCGCGGGAGCTCGCCGAGCGCAACCTGGACGCCGAGCGCAAGAAGTACGAGAACGGAATGACCACCTCGTTCCAGGTTCTCCAGATCACGAACGACCTTTCGGTCGCGCGGACCAACGAGCTCCAGGCGCTCGCCGTGTATCGCAAGGCCCTGTCCGCCTACCACTACGCCGTCGCCGACATCCTCGAGTGGAAGGGAATCCGGATCGAGGATCTGCCGGACTTCCATCCTCCGTCGCCGGAGAGCCTGAGGCTGCGCCCGCTGCCGCCGACGCCGCCCCCCCCGGGGTATTAGAGAGCTCCGGCCGAATGGTGGAGACTTGCGTGCCCTCTCCAGATCTCGTCCCGCCCGCCGAGGAATCTCCACTCGCGAGGGTTGCGGGGGTCTTCGCTTCGCCCGGGCCGACGTTCGAGTCCATCGCGCGCCGGCCGGGGTGGGTCCTGCCGCTCGTCGTCTCGGCGGTGCTCTCGATCGCGGCGACTGCGGCAATTCTGCCGCGCCTCGACTTCGAGTCCGCGCTCCGCGAGAAGATGGTCGCCCGCGGGCAAACCATTCCGGAAGACCGGATCGAGCAGATCGTCGCCACGCAGAAGAAGTTCGCCGGCCTCGGTTACGTCTGGGCGGCGCTCGCGAGCACGGTGATCGCCCTCGTGCTCTCGACAGTCTTCTGGATCTCCTTCAAAGCGTTCGGATGGGACCTGAAGTTTCGCCAGGCCTTCGGCGTCACGAGCCACGCTCTCTTACCCGCGATCGGCGCCTCGATGCTTCTGATCTTCTTCGTCAGCCGATTGGATCTCGTGAACCCCGCCGATCTTCCTGACCTGACGCACTCGAATCCGGGCTTCCTCGTCGACCGGCACTCGAATCCCGTCCTCCACTCGCTCCTTTCCTCGCTCGACGTGTTCTCCCTCTGGGTGCTGGCACTCCTCGTCATCGGCTTCGCCGCCGCCGCGAAAGTCACCCGAAAAAAAGCGGCCACCCTGATCGGAGCGCTCTGGGGCCTCCTCGTGCTCTGCAAAGCGGGCTGGACGGCGATCTTTCACTAGCCTTCGCCTCGAACCCGGCAGGCGGAAAATCGTATAAAGGTCGGAACCAGGATGCTGATCGACATTCGCGACATCACGAAGGTCTACGAGATGGGGGCGCAGAGGGTCCGCGCCTTGGACGGGGTCTCGCTGCAGGTGGACCGCGGAGAATACGTTGCGATCATGGGACCCTCCGGATCCGGGAAATCCACGCTGATGAACTTGATCGGGTGCCTCGACACGCCCACGTCCGGGTCGTACGTCCTGAACGGCCGTGAGGTGGCTCGGATGTCCGACGACGAGCTCGCCGCCATCCGAAACCAGGAGATCGGCTTCGTGTTCCAGACGTTCAACCTCCTCCCACGCACGACCGCGCTCCAACAGGTCGAGCTTCCGCTCGTCTATTCCGGGCTCGGGAGGAAGGAGCGAAAGGAGCGGGCGGTCAAGGCCCTCGAATCGGTCGGGCTCGCCGATCGGATGACCCATCATCCGAGCGAGCTTTCGGGAGGCCAGCGCCAACGCGTCGCCGTCGCCCGCGCGCTCATCAACGATCCGAGCATCCTGCTCGCCGACGAACCCACCGGAAATCTCGACTCGGCGACCGGAGCGGAGATCATGGGGCTCTTCGACGTGTTGAACGCGAAAGGCAACACGATCGTGCTCGTGACCCACGAGGAGGACATCGCCGCGCACGCGAGGCGCATCGTCCGGCTGCTCGACGGCAAGATCCGTGACGACGGCCCGAACGATCGCGCCGCCGCGCTCTCCCGCCTTTCCGGCGCTCCCGCCTAGACTTCCAGACGCCGGATCGCCGATCGCGCGCGCGATAGAATCGCGCGTTTTCCATGGACCCGCACAAGTCCCTTTTCCGCAAGGTCGAGAAGGCGCTCCAGGCCATCCAGCGCTCCTCCGATGCCTCTTCGACGATCGCCGAAACGGCGAGCGCCGTCATCGAGAACTTCCAGGGAGAGCTGGGGGTCCGCGGCGGCCGGCTCTACGAGCGGCGCGACGGAGGCTACGAGCTGACGAGGGTCTTCGGCGGCTCCATCGCTGCGACCGGGATCTTCGTGCCGGACGCCTACCCGCCGGTCCAGCAGGTCATCGACGAGGGCGTCGTGCTGCTCGACCTGACCGCACCGGGCGTCGATCCGGAGTTCGAGAGACGGCTCGGCGTCGAGCGCTTCGCGGCGATCGCGGTCGGCGACGACCAGTACATCCTTTCGTTCTCGGTCGACCCCGCAGCGGAGAACGATGACCTGATGGCTTCGCTCGGGATCCTTCGCCACGCCGTCGACCTCAAGCTGCGCGAGGAGCGCTTCGTCTCCGTCCTGAACGAAGCGCGGGAAATCCAGATGTCCATTCTGCCGCGGCGCTCTCCGAGGCGCGGCGACTTCGACATCGCCGGCTTCACGGTACCGGCGGAGATCGTGGGGGGAGACTTCTTCGATTTCATCCCGGTAACCGAGCGCATTCACGGGATCGCGATCGCCGACGCCTCCGGGCATGGTCTGCCCGCCGCTCTCCAGGTCCGCGACGTCTACACCGGCCTGCGGATGGGCGTCGCCCGCGACTTTAAGATCGTGCGGACCGTCGAGCGTCTGAACCGGATCATCAACCAGTCGCGGATGACGACGAAGTTCGTCTCGCTCTTTTACGGCGAGATCGAGGAGGAAGGAAACTTCATCTACGTCAACGCGGGACACCCACCGCCGTTCCACTTCCACGCCCGGGGCGTCACGACGCTCAAGCAGACCGGCCTCGTGCTCGGGCCATCGGCCACTGCGAGCTACAGCCGCGGGTTTCTCTCGATGGAGCCGGGAGATGCCCTTCTCCTCTACACCGACGGAATGACCGAGGCGTGCGACCCGAAGGGACGGGAGTTCGGAGAGGAGCGCCTGAAGAAAGCATTCCAGGCGCTGCGTGACAAGCCATCCGACGAGATCGTGCGGGCTCTCATCGCAAAAGTGGGAGAGTACGTGAAGGTACGGGCTCCCGAAGACGATCGGACAGTCGTTGTGGTGAAGCGCGTACATCGCGCCGGAGACGCCTCTCCGGTTTCAGACGAGTCCCAGGCAAAACCCGCCGGCTGACGTTGCGACTCGACGAGGAGGACGTCCGGCGGCTGCTCTCCATGGACAGGCTCGTCCCGGCCATGGAGCGGGCGCTCGCGGACCTCTCGGCGGGGCGGGTCATTCAACCGCTGCGCACCGTCGTTCCGGTCGCGGACTTCCACGGTTTCCTGGCCGTCATGCCGGCCTTCGCGGGGAGCGCCCTCGGCGCCAAGCTCGTGACCTTCTTTCCGAACAACCGGGACGTCCATACGCATCACGCGACGATCGTTCTCTTCCGCCCGGAGACGGGCGAGCCGCTCGTCACGATGGACGGCCGCCTAATCACCGAGATGCGGACGGCCGCGGTCTCGGCGGTCGCGACCGAGGCGCTCGCGCGGCGGGACGCTTGCGTTCTCGCGATCCTGGGGTCCGGCGTCCAGGCTCGCAGTCACTTAGAAGCCCTCCGGCTCGTGCGGAGGCTGTCCGAGGTGCGGGTCTGGAGTCCCCACCGGGCCGGAGAGTTCGCCGCGCGGTACGGAGCGCGGGCGGCGGCGTCCGCGGAAGATGCGGTCCGCGGCGCGCACGTCGTCGTCGTCGCGACGACCTCGAAGACGCCGGTCCTTCGCGGCGAATGGCTGTCGCCCGGGATGCACGTCAACGCCGTGGGCGCGTCCCGGCCCGACTGGCGCGAGCTCGACGACTCCGTTCTCTCGCGGGCGCGCATTTTCGTCGAGCAGCGCGAGGCGGCGGCGAAGGAGTCCGGCGACGTGATCGCCGCCGGCCGGATCGACGCCGAGATCGGCGAGGTGATCCTGGGCGCGGCGGCCGGGCGCTCCTCGCCCGAAGAGATCACCCTGTTCAAAACGGTCGGGGTCGCCGTCGAAGACGTCGTCGCGGCCGAACTCGTCTATCGGGCCGCCGTCCTCGAAGATCGCTAGGCGGAGGGCCGCCGCTCGCGCCGGAAAGCGTCCGCGGTGATCTCGATTCCCTTTTCGAACGGCGTCCAGGAGGGAACGCCCAGATCCCGACGAGCCGCCGACCCATCGAGCACGCTCCGCCGCTGCTCCCCGGGCGCGAGAGGCGCGTACTGCGGCGGTCCCGCATACCCGAGCGCCCGGGCGAGCAGTTCGAACAAGCGGTTGACGGAAGTCTCGACTCCGGTTCCGACGTTCCAGGTGCCGCTTTTTCCCGCCGCGAGCGCGCGGGCCGCGCTCTCGACGACGTCGCCGACGAAAACGTAATCCCGTGTCTGCTCTCCGTCGCCTCGGATCGTCGGGGTCTTCCCGGCGAGAATCGCCTCGGCGAAGATCGCGACGACACCCGCCTCGCCCATGCCGTTCTGCCCCGGCCCGTAGACGTTTGCATAGCGCAGGACCTGGACCTGGAAGTCGTGGATGACCCGGTAGTAATGGAGGTACTTTTCGATCGAAAGCTTCGCGCAGCCGTAAGGTGAGACCGGATCGGTCGGATGGCTCTCGGCCGCGGGCCGGCCGCCCTGTGGCTCGCCGTAGAGCGCGCCGCCGGTCGAGGCGAAAAGCACCCGGCGCACTCCCGCCCGCCGGCAGGCCTCGAAGATCTTCAGCGATCCGAGGACGTTCGATCGCGCGTCGTCCAGCGGATCCGAAACGCTGTAGCGGACGTCGATCTGCGCCGCGTGGTGGGAGACGACGTCGATCTTCTCCTCGGAAAGGAGCGGCTGGAGGTCGGTTTCCGCCACGTCCGCCTCGACGAGCCGGGCTCCCTCCGGTACTTTTTCGCGCCGGCCGGTCGACAGGTCGTCCACGACGACGACCCGATGTCCGTCCGCCAGGTGGCGGGCCGCCATGTGGGAGCCGATGAACCCCGCACCGCCGGTCACCACGATGTTCATAGACTCGGGCTGATGATAGCGAAGACCTCGCCGGATGCCCGGCTGCGGTTCGATCCGCGGTCTCTCGGGCTCGAAGAACCGGGACGTGCCTTCTACCGGCGAACGACCGTCCGGGTCGCGCGCGATCTCGTCGGCGCGTGGATCGCGCGGCGCGACCACGGACGATGGTACGGAGCGCGGATCGTGGAGACGGAGGCGTACCTGGGGTCGGGCGACGCCGCGGCGCACTCGTTCCGCGGCCGGCGGACCTCGCGGGTCCTTCCGATGTACTTCGACGGCGGACATCTGTACGTCTTTTTCGTGTACGGCATGCACTACTGCGTCAACATCGTGACGCGTCGGGCCGGGCAAGCCGAGGCCGTTCTCCTGAGGGCAGCCGAAGGAGGGCCCGGCGCGCCGGCGCGCCTCCTCTCGGGGCCCGGCAAGCTCTGCGGCGCGCTCGGCATCACGGGGGACGCGAGCGGCCGCGACCTGCTCTCCGGCGGGGACCTGCGCATTCTGCGGCGCCCGCGAGCGCGGCATCCGCGGATCGGCGTCTCGGCCCGAATCGGCGTCGACTATGCCGGAGCGGCGAGCGCCTGGCCGCTGCGTTTCTTCGACGTCGACTCGGCGGCCGTTTCTCGGTGATGATCCGGCAATGAAGTCGCGAAAAGAGGGCTCACGGATTTTCATTCGGCTCGAGACGGGCGACGAGGTCCACTCTTCGCTCGCGGAGGTCGCCACGCGTTACGGCGTATCCGGAGGGTGGTTGAATGGAATCGGCGCCGCGAAGGACGTCGAGCTCGGATACTACGATCTCGAACGGAAAGATTACGACCGAACGAAGATCGAGGGCGAGGTCGAGATCGCTCCCGCGTCGGGGTCGCTCGGCCTGGTCGACGGAAAGGTCTTCGTGCACCTGCACGCGGTCGTCTCCGACCGGCAGTGCGTGCCCCGCGCGGGCCATCTCTTCTCGGCGGTCACGGCGGCCACGCTGGAGTTCGTGCTGTTCGTCGCCGAGGCGCCGATCGAGCGGACGAGGGACGAGGCGACGGGATTAAATCTCTGGCGGGTCTAGCCTTTCTTGTCATTCCGAGGAGCGAAGCGACGAGGAATCTCTCGAGGAAGGGATCCCTCGCTTCGCTCGGGATGACAGCCCAACGGGGTGCTACAAGATCCCTCGCTGCGCTCGGGATGACACCCCGACGGGGTGCCACGAGATCCCCCGCTGCGCTCGGGGTGACACGCGACGGCGCTGCGCGCTTCGCGTCTCACTCCATCGGCGGGTTGTACGCGGGTACGCCGGTCACCGCTTCACCGATCACGAGTGTGTGGATGTCGTGCGTTCCTTCGTACGTGTACACGCTCTCGATGTTGGCGAGGTGGCGGAAGACCGGGTACTCGTTGACGATTCCGTTCGCGCCGAGCGTCTCCCGCGCGAGCTTCGCGCACTCGCGGGCCACCCAAACGTTGTTGCGCTTCGCCATCGAGACGTGGTGCGGCTTCATCGTCCCCTCGTCCTTCATCTTCGCGAGCTTCCAGGCGAGGAGCTGACCCTTGGTGATCTCCGAGATCATCCACGCGATCCGCTCCTGGACGAGCTGGTGCGCCGCGATCGGCCGGTCCCGCCACTGCTTGCGCGACTTCGCATAGTCGAGCGCGGCCTGGTACGTGGCCATAGCGCTGCCGAGCGCGCCCCACGCAATCCCGTAGCGGGCCTGGGTCAGGCACGACAGCGGGCCGCGAAGACCCTCGACGCCCGGAAGGACGCTTTCCGCCGGGACACGGCAGTCCTCGAACGCGAGCTGCGAGGTCACCGACGCGCGCAGCGACATCTTTCCTTTGTGCTCGAACGTCGAGTATCCGGGTGTCCCGCGCTCGACCAGAAAGCCCCGGATCACGCCATCCAACTTGGCCCAGACGACCGCGACGTCGGCGATCGAGCCGTTCGTGATCCACGCCTTTGCGCCGTTCAACACGAAGCCGCTGCCGTCCTTGTGCGCGGTCGTCCGCATACCGGCCGGGTTGGAGCCGAAGTCCGGTTCGGTCAGGCCGAAGCATCCGATGGCGTCCGCGGACGCGAGCTTCGGGATCCAGCGGTCCTTCTGTTCGGCGGAGCCGAAGGCGTGAATGGGATACATCACGAGCGCCGACTGCACCGAGACGAACGAACGCAGGCCGGAATCGCCGCGCTCGAGCTCCTGCATGATCAGCCCGTAGGCGACGTTGTCGAGACCGGGCAGCCCGTAGTCCGAGAGCGTCGCTCCGAAAAGGTGCATGCCGGACATCTCCGGAACGAGCTCTTTCGGGAACCTCCCTTCCCAGGCGGCTTCCTCGATGATCGGCAGGACCCGGTCCTCGACCCAGCCGCGGACCGTATCGCGGACGAGGCGCTGCTCCTCGGTCAGGAGCGCGTCGAAGCCCAGGTAGTCCACTCCTTCGGACGGCATTTTCGAGCGCCGAATGCTATCAGCTGCCGGGGGCGAAGGACGGAAGTTGGAGAGCTGATAGCTTTATTCGGCATGAGTGTTTTCACGGGCGGTTCCGCCTACTCGATGATTCGGGACATCGCCGACGGCTTCATCATCGCGAGCGAACTCACATTCAAGCAATTCAAAGCCGGAGATTTCGCGCTGTTCTCGCAGGAAGCGGACAAGCTTCTTCGGGAGATCCGGGGCAACCAGCCTCCCCCGACGGACGTCGAGGCGACGCAGAAGCGCCAGCGCCGCATGCAGCGCGTGCAGAACGCGATGATGCTGGTCCGGAGCGTTCAGACCCGCCGCGGTTGATCGGCGCGGCGGCAAGCTTGAAGGGAAAGCCGGGGGCCAGCGGAGCATCGCCGCTCCAGGCGCGCGAGGTCCTCCTCGCCGCCGCGCTCCTCCTCGTCGCAACGGTCGCTCTCACCTGGCCCCAGACCGCGCGGATGGGAAGCGGCTTGGGAGACCTCTGGGACGCCAAGTTGAACGCGTGGATTTTCCACTGGGATTTTCACCAGACGTTCCGCGACCCGCTCCATCTCTTCGACGCCAACATCTTCCATCCCGCCCGCTATGCTCTCGCCTTCTCCGAGAACCTGTTCGGCGCCGCGGTCTTCGGCTTCCCGCTTTTCGCGTCGGGGGCGTCGACGCTCTTCGTCTACAACTTCCTCTTCCTGCTCGGCATGTTTCTCTCCGCCATGGCGGCGTGGGCGCTCGCCCGCGAGATCACGGGCAACTCCGCCGCTTCGCTCCTCGCCGGGATGGTCTTTGCCTTCGTGCCCTGGCGCCTCGCGCAGATCCCGCACATCCAATATCAATGGGGGTCCTTCCTGCCGCTCCTTCTTCTCTTTCTCCTCCGCTGGCTCGACGGCGGCCGCCGCCGCGATTTGCTTCTCTTTGCCGTGTTTTTCGCCTGGAACGCGCTCACGAACGTCCATTACGCGATCTTCTCGGGGATCCTTCTCGGCGTCGTGCTCGCGTGGGAGCGACTGACGGGAGATGCGCCCGGGTTGAGAAGGCACATTCGTCAGACGGTCACGGCGACCGCGGTCGCCGCGGTCGTCGTTCTTCCGTTCTACGTTCCCTACGCGAAAGCGGCGAAGCTCTACGGAATGCGCCGCTCGATCGGCGAAATGCGGTTCTACTCCGCGCGGCCCTCGGCTCTCCTCGTCGCCGGTTCGCAGAACAAGCTTTGGGCGCCGCTCACGCAGCGATTCGCCCGACCGGAGGCCGAGATGTTCCCCGGGGTCGTGCCCGTCGCCCTCGCGGCGTACGCGGTCTCGCGCCTGCGGCGCGCGCGCGAAACCACGCGAGCTCCGAGACGCGAGATCGCCACGTGGCGCCGGCGGGCCGCGACGGTTCTCGACGGCCTGGCTGTAGTCGCGTTTGCGGCGGGAATCGCCGGGCTCGCCGTCCGCCACCTGCGCATCGGCCCCGTCAACTTGGGCGATCCTGGTCGCGCGCTCGTCTTCCTGACCGGTTTCGTCCTCCTGCGCCTGCTTCTGGCCTTTCCACGACGATTCGCATACGCGAATCTCGCCGACTTCCTTCGCTCCCGGCGGCTCGACCGCCGCGCGGCACTCTTCGTCACCGTCGGATTCGCCGGCCTCCTGGTCGCCGCCGGCGGATACACCCCCTATTACACGTTTCTGTTCCAATCCTTCGGGTTCCTGTTTCGAGCGATCCGGGTTCCGGCGCGGGGGATGGTTCTTTTCCACCTGGCGCTCGGCGTGCTCGCGGCGTGGGGACTGGCGCTCCTGCTCCGGCGCGTCCGCAACCGCGGGGAGCGTGCGGCGTTCGTCGCCGCGGCGCTGCTGCTTACCGCGATCGAGTATCGGGCCTCGCCGATCGATTTCCCTCCGGTCGATCCACACCCCGCGCCGGTCTACCGATGGCTCGCCGGCGTGAAGATCCCGGGCGCCGTCCTCGAGCTTCCCATCGGGTTTGATTACGACGCGGAGCACGTCTTCCGGTCGACCGTTCACTGGCAGCCGCTCATCAACGGCTATTCGGGCTTCGCTCCGCCGCATTATGACGAGATCAAGAGCCTGTTCGAGCAACGTCCGGTCCCGGACGAGGCCTGGGCCCGCGCCCGCGCGATGGACGGCGCGGTGCTGATTCTCCACCCTCACGAAGTCGAGAACCTAGTGCGCTTGAACCTGGCGCGGGCGACGCGAAAGGCGCTTTCCGGGGGCAAGCTCGAGATGCTCGGAAGCTTCTCTCACGACGGAGCGCGCGATTTCGTCTTCCGGATCGCTCCCGCGCCCCCGTTCGAGACAGGCATCACACCCATGGAACGCGATCGGGCGGCGGCGGACTTCGCGCGGCTGACGTCGTTAGCCGAGTCGGAGCTCGCGCCGCCGTTCGGCGTGATCGACATTCCGGCGGAGAACGCGGAAGTCGCCCCCGGCAGCTTCGGACTGGGGTGGGCGCTCGACGACTCAGGGATCGCGGAGATTCACGTGGCGACGGAGCTGGGTCCGGGCGCGCCGGGCGCGGTCGGGGGGCCGCGTCCCGACATTCCGGCGGTCTACCCGGACTACTCCGACGGAGCGAGCTCCGGTTTCGGGTTCGTCGTGCCGAGCGTCCCTCCGGGATCGCACACTTTGAAGATCACGCTCGTCGGAAAGGACGGCGGCCGGACCGTTCTCGAGCGGCGCGTGCGCGTTCGCTGATCGGTTCGTCGCGTTCGCTTGCTCAGGATCTGGCTCACGCCACCGGCGCTCAGCTCGGCGAAACGGCCTCGACCGAGCGCTGATCCCTCGCTTCGCTCGCGCTCCCGCGGCGCGCGGGCGGGTGCAGGCCCGCAGGGCCTCTCCCCGCGACAAAGCGCTGAGGCGGGTGCAGGCCCGCAGGGCCTGTCCCCGCGACATTTATAATCGCGCGCTTTTATGAGCGGAAGCGACGCGACGGCGATCTCTCGCATCGGTGAAAAAAACGGCTCGGAGGCGACCGTTCGGGGCTGGCTGTACAACCGCCGCTCGTCCGGGAAGATCCAGTTCCTGATCGTCCGCGATGGGACCGGCTACCTCCAGACGGTGGTAGCGAAGAGCGAGGTCTCTCCCGAGACCTGGGCCGAGGCGGAGCGCGCGACCCAGGAGTGCTCGCTCACGGTTCGAGGCCGCGTCCGGGAGGAGCCCCGGGCGCCCGGCGGATGGGAAATGAGCGCCACGGACGTCCGGATCCTCGGCCCTTCCGAGAACTACCCGATTACGCCGAAGGAGCACGGCGTGGACTTCCTGATGTCTCACCGCCACCTCTGGATGCGCTCCTCGCAGCAGCATGCCGTCCTGCGCGTGCGCGCGGAAGTCTCGCAGGGGATCCGCGACTTCTTCTACGAGCGCGACTACACGCTCATCGATTCGCCGATCCTGACCGGCTCGTCGGTGGAGGGGACTTCGACGCTCTTCGAGACCGACTATTTCGGGGACAAGGCCTACCTCTCGCAGTCCGGGCAGCTCTATCTCGAGCCGGCGGCGGCGGCGTTTCAGAAGGTCTACTGCTTCGGCCCGACGTTCCGCGCGGAAAAATCGAAGACCCGCCGGCACCTGACCGAGTTCTGGATGATCGAGCCCGAGGTCGCGTTCCTGGAGTTCGATGGGCTGTGCGATCTCGCGGAAGAGTTCGTGACGTATCTGATCGCGCGGACGCTCGACCGCTCGGCGGAGGACCTGAAGCGGCTCGAGCGCGACACGTCGAAGCTCGAGGCCGTGGAACGCCCGTTCCCGCGGATCACCTATCGCCAGGGGATCGAACGGCTCGCCGCGGAAGGGTTTCCGATCCAGTTCGGCCAGGATCTGGGCGCCGACGAGGAGACCGCGCTCACCGCGGGGAGCGATCGCCCGCTGATCGTCTCGCGCTTCCCGACGGCGATCAAGTCGTTCTACATGCAGCCGGACCCGGAAGATCCGGAGGTCGTTCTCGGCCTCGACATGCTCGCGCCGGAGGGATATGGCGAGATCATCGGAGGCTCGCAGCGCATCCACGATCTCGAGCTGCTCGAGCGCCGGCTCGCCGAGCACAAGCTTCCGCGCGAGGCGTACGAGTGGTACCTCGACGTGCGGCGTTACGGGACCTTCCCGCACTCCGGGTTCGGGATGGGGCTCGAGCGGTTCGTCACCTGGATGTGCGGCACGCACCACCTCCGCGAGGCGATCCCGTATCCACGGACGCTGAAGCGGATCTACCCATAATCTTTACTTTGTTGCTTTACTTCTTTACAATCACAGTATGAAAAGTACGATCTCTGCGAAAGGCCAGATTACGGTCCCGAAAGGGGTGCGCGAGCGATACGCCCTGCTGCCGGGGACCGAGGTCGAGTTCGAGATGCGGGATGACGGAGCTCTCCTCCGCAAGAGGAGAGGGGAGCGCCACCCGATCTGGGATGCGATCGGCTCCCTCAAGGACTCCTGGCGCTGGCCCAAGGGCATTCCCCACACGGTCGACGCGTACATCGATCACGTCCGCGGAGGGTCCTACGAAGAGCTGAGCGGGAAGAAGTCTCGACGGAGACGCCGCAAGTGATTACCGCCCTCGACGCGAACGTCCTGATCGACCTCGGCCTCGAAGATTCAGTCCGCGCAAGGCAGGCAGCGCAGTCGCTCGACGAGTGCGGCTCGGTCGGAAGGCTCGTCGTCTGCGACGTGGTCCTCGCGGAGTTCGCCCGTGGACTCACCGAGACGACCGATCCCGCCGCCTGGGTCCGCGATCGCGGCGTGGAGTTCGACCCGATCGCGGAGGAGACGGCCGTCCGCGCGGGGCGCATGCAGGCCCGACTCGAAACCCGAACCGGCCGGCCGTCCCGGCGCCCGATCGCCGACTTCCTGATCGGCGCTCACGCGCTCCTTCAGGCGGATCGCCTCCTCACGCGGGATCGCGGTTTTTACCGCGACTATTTTCGCGGGCTCCGGCTGGTCGAACCGAGATGAGCAAGACCGATCTTCCCTCTGTCGGCGTCGTGTCTCTCGGTTGCGCCAAGAACCTCGTCGACGCGGAGGTCATGCTCGGGCACCTGCAGCGCGCGGGTCACGAGATCGTCCCCGATGACCGCGCGCGCGTCGTGCTCGTGAACACGTGCGGGTTCATCGACAAGGCGAAGCAGGAGTCGGTCGACGCAATCCTGGAGCAGGTCGAACGCAAGCGCCGGGGCGAGATCGACCGCGTCGTGGTCGCCGGCTGCATGGTCCAGAAGTACGGCCGCGAGCTCGCCGACGAGATTCCCGAAGTGGACGCCTTCGTCGGCTTGGACGAGCTGGAGAAGGCGCCCGCCGCCGCGGCCGGTCTGGCGGCCTTTCCCCGTTTCACCGAAAAGCCGCTCGCGACGCGGCTCTACGACGAGGCGGCACCGCGCGTTCTCTCGCGCCGGGGCGGCTACGCGTACCTGAAGGTGGGAGAGGGCTGCGACAATCCCTGCACGTTCTGCACGATCCCGCAGATGCGGGGCCGCCAGAGGAGCCGCACGATCGAGTCTCTCGTCGCGGAGGCGCGCGCGATCGAAGCGCAGGGCGTCTCGGAGCTCGTGCTGATCTCGCAGGACACGACGCGCTACGGAGAAGATCTCGGCCTGAAGCGGAAGGGGCTGACCCTTCTCGTCGAGGCGCTCGCCGCCGGCACCCGCTTCCCCTGGCTCCGTTTCCTCTACGCGTATCCGAAAACGCTCGACGAATCGGTGCTCCGGCTGATGGCGGCTGAACCGCGATTCCTGCCTTACGTGGACATCCCGCTCCAGCACGTCTCGCGCGCGGTGCTGGCCGGCATGAGACGCGGAGGGGACCCCGGCTTCTACCGCTCGATGGTCGACCGGATGCGCGAGATCGTGCCGGACATCGCGATCCGCACGACGTTCATCGTCGGCTTCCCCGGTGAAGGAAAAGCCGAGTTCCGCGAGCTGTGCGAGTTCGTCCGCGGCGCGGAGCTCGACAACGTCGGGGCATTCGCGTATTCGCCCGAGCCGCGATCGGCCTCCGAGCCGCTGGGCGACCGGGTGCCCGCGGAGGAGAAGGAGCGTCGAAGGGATTTTCTCCTTTCGCTCCAGCGGCCGATCGCGCAGAAGAAGAGCCGGGCGCTCGTCGGACGGACCGTCCAAGCGATCGTCGAGGGCCCCTGCGGGGAGACCGAGCACCTCCTCGAGGGGCGTTTGAAGTCTCAGGCCCCCGAGATCGACGGGCGTCTCCTCATCAACGACACCGGCGGCCGCGACGTCTCGTCCGGCGAGATCGTACGCGTGCGGATCTCGGAGGCACACGACTACGACCTGGTCGGCGGGATCGTCTGAACCGGACGGTCCCTCGGCGATGACGGCCCTGCACGTCGTCCGCGACCCGCTCCGGGAGACGGACCTTCCCCGCGGCGGCATCGCCACGATCGGAAACTTCGACGGAGTTCATCTCGGTCACCGGCGCATCCTGGAAGCCGTCGTCGCCCGCGCCCGGGAGACCGGCCGCCCCTCGATCGCGATCACGTTCGAGCCGCACCCTCTCTCGGTCCTTCGTCCCGACCGCGCGCCGAGGCGTCTCCAGACGCTCCACCAGAAGGAGGAGGCGATCGAGGCGCTCGGCGTTGCGAACCTCCTCGTGATCCCGTTCACGCGGGACTTCTCTCTGATCGAGCCGGAGGAGTTCGTCCGGTCGGTGCTCCAGGAGCGGCTGGCCGTGTCGGAGCTATTTCTCGGCAGCCACTTCGCCTTCGGACGGGGCAAGCGTGGAGACCTCGCGCTCCTGACGCGGATGGGCCCGGAGTGCGGCTTCGTCGCCTCCGGGGTCGAGGAGGTCTTCTTCGAGGGGGAGCCGGTCTCCTCGACCCGGATCCGGACGGCGATCGCGCGCGGGGAGATCGAGCGCGCCAACGCGATGCTCGGGCGCGAATACGAACTGGACGGGCTGGTCGCCAAGGGCGACAAGGTCGGGCGGAAGATCGGCTATCCGACCATCAATCTCGAGCCGGAGAACGAGCTCCATCCCGCCGACGGGGTCTACGTCACGCAGATCCACATCCGGTCGTTCGGAAAGCGCTTCGATTGCGTCACGAACATCGGGCGACGGCCGACCGTGTATGAAGACTACGCGACGACCATCGAGACGTACGTCCTCGACTTTTCCGCGAACGTTTACGGCGAGAGGGTCCGGCTGTTCTTCTTCGGCCGGCTTCGCGAAGAGAGGAAGTTCCCATCCGTGACGGACCTGTCCGAGCAGATCGGCCGGGACATCCAGGCGACGCGCGATTACTTCGCGCGCGAGCGGAAGTGAAGGAGCCTGCTCCCTCGGGAGAGCCCGAAAGCCGGTCCCGTCCCGGCTTCGTTCGACGCTTCCTCTCGGTTCTCGGGCCGGGAGTGATCACGGGCGCCGCGGACGACGATCCTTCGGGGATCGCGACGTACTCGGTCGTCGGCGCTCGCCTCGGAACCACGTTCCTCTGGACGGCAGCTCTGACCTGGCCGTTGATGGCCGCGGTTCAGATGATGTGCGCCCGAATCGGCATGGTGACGGGGCGCGGGCTCGCGGGCGCGCTGCGGAAAAAGTTCCCGCGGCCGGTTCTCGTCGCCGCGGCGCTCGCGCTTCTCGTCGCCAACACGATCAACATCGGCGCCGACCTGGCGGGGATGGCGGACGCGGCGGAGATGCTGACCGGCTGGAACTCGCATTTCTTCGTCGTTCTGTTCGGCGTCGGGATCGCCTGGGCGATCATCCGGTTCCGGTATCACCAGATCGCGACGGTCTTGAAGTGGCTCGCCCTCGTCCTTCTGGCCTACGTCGCGGCGGCGATCGACGTGCGTCCGGCCTGGTCTTCCGTCGTCCAGGACGCGTTCGTGCCCTCCTGGCCCCGCGGTCGGGAGGCCTGGGCCGCGCTCGTGGCGATCCTGGGGACAACGATCTCTCCATATCTCTTTTTCTGGCAGGCCTCGCAGGAGGTCGAGGAAGAGAAAGCTCTGGGCCGTCGGATGCTCGTCCGCCGGTTCGGCGCGACGTCCCGTGAGATCACGGACCGCAAGCTCGACGTCGGCGTCGGCACGTTCTTCTCCAATCTCGTTATGTTCTTCATCATCCTGACCACGGCCCTGACGCTCCACGCGCATGGACTCACGAAGCTCGAGACGTCGCGCCAGGTGGCGGAGGCGCTGCGCCCCATCGCCGGGCGTTTCGCGGAGACCCTCTACACGCTGGGAATCGTGGGCGTCGGCCTCCTGGCGATCCCGACCCTCGGCGGCTCGGCGGCGTACGCTTTCGCCGAGACCTTCGGATGGAAGCAGGGTCTCGACCAGAAGCTGAAGAACGCGCGTTACTTCTACGGAGTCGTCGTCCTGTCGACGGTCGTGGGCATCGCGCTCGACTTCGCGGACGTCAATCCAGTCAAGGCACTTTACTGGACGGCGATCGTGAACGGGTTGCTCGCCCCGTTCCTGTTGATCGGAGTTCTGCTCGTCGCCGGCGACCGCAACCTGATGAAAGGACAACCCAGCTCCGGGCTCGGTCTCGCAGTCGTGTCCCTCGTGACGCTCGTCATGTTCGCGGCCGCGGTCGGCATGTTCGTGTTCTGATCGTCCGCCGTCCGGGCGATCCCGCGTGTTCCCCGTTAGAATCCCGCGGTGATTTCCGGCCCCGAGCCTCGATGCGCCCCCGTTCGATGACGGGCCGGCGCCGCTCGACGTCGGCTCGCTTCTCCTTCCTCTTTCTCGCCGCAGTTTCTCGGAGCGCCGCTGCGATCGCAGCCGAGGAGCCCGTGAACGTCCCGGGCGGCCCGGCGTCGGTCCGTCGCCTTCTCCGGCTTGACCCCGGGCGTCCGCCGGCCACGTTCCTCCGGGACGTCCACGAAGTCCTGCTCTTCGAAGGAGAGGCACAGGCGGGCTGGCCCGAGGTCGAAGGCCGCAGGGCGGTCGTCGAGTTCTCGGAAGATCTCGTGCTGTGGCGGCGCGAGTTCGGCGCGAGCGCCGTTTTTTCCGCGTCCTCGAAGGACGGCGAGAAGAACATCCGGCGCGCCCTGGCGTGGCTCGGAATGAAAGTGGAGGGAGCGCCCGGTTCGTGGACGACGGAGAGCCGAAACGACCGCGAGTCGCTGTCCCGCCGCCGGTTCTTCGAAGCGATCGGAATTCCGATCACTGTCTTTCTCTCGAGGCTCCGCGCCGGGGAAGAGGTCGTCGTGGCCCCTCGCGACGAGCCGGCTCCGCTGCCGTTCGGCCTCCCGGCATGGCGGCAGATCCTGCGCGAGCCCAACCTGACCGCGGGCGACGCGTTTCTGTACTTCGTCAAGAACGTCAAGGCTTCCCGCATGCTCTCCGCCGTCGACTCCCTGGACGCGGAGACGCTCGAACAGATCGGGGCGGTCGCCGGCGGCGGCGGAGGGAGCGTGGCCGCCCTGCGAGTCCTCTACGAGAGAGCGCTCGAACCCTTCGCCCGCTTTCCCGAAGCGATCTCGCTCCACGCCGGACGGTTCGAGCTGCCCGGCGGCCGCGAGGCGGATCCGATCTGGGCGGACGTCTTCGGGGTTTCTCCCTCGGAGCCGGGCCGCTTCCTCTTGGCGCTCTACGAGAAAGACTCGGGGATGGGCGCGTACGTCGTCGATGTCCTGCAGCAGCTTCCCGACGCGGTCGCGCGCGCCCTGGTGCTCTCTCCCGAAGGCTTCGGGCCGAGGTCGCTCGAGCGTTTCCGGCGGCTGTATCGCTCGATCGAGAAGGCGGGAGAGGGTATCGCGCTCGCGCGCCGGGATCCCGACGACTTCGGGCACCTCGCCCGGTTCCTGCGCCTTTCCGCGGAGGGCGACCTGGCGCTCTCCGGAGCCGACCTGGACGGAGAGACCTTTCCGCGGAGCGAGGCCGAGCTCCAGGAAATCGTGGCGCCCGGCCGCCGGCTTCCCGCGCAAACCGGGGACGTCCTGGCGCGGCTCTTTCGCGCGGAGCCGGGAAGGCAGGGCGGGCCGACGGCCGGGCGGCGTTTTCTCTTCGTCTCGAGCCTGATCGAGATCCGCCCCGACCTCCAGGAGCCCGGCCTCGTCGCTCTTCTCCTGCGAGGGGTCGACCGATTCTTTCCGGCGTACGCGGTGCTGCAGGACGTTCCCGTCGACCCCGCACTGGCGCGACGCTACCTGTTTGCTCTGGATCGCCTCGACCGCCGCAGGGACTCGCGCGCATCGGAAGTCGCCTGCGGCCTCTTCCAGACGGGTGCAGAGATCCTCGCGCAGCTCGCGAGGTCGAACGCCCTCGCGCCCGCCGAGATCCGGGACCTCTTTTCCGCATATCTCGACCTGCCTCTCTTCGCGGAGGAATCGGTCGGCCCTGCGGAGGGAGCGAGAGACCTCCTCGCGTGGCTTTCGGATCGGCTGCTCCCGGCGTTGCGCGCGGCCGAGCGCCGCTCGATCGACGCTCGCCGGGCGGAGAACGCGCGCCGCGAGGAGGCGTATCGCTCGACTCTTCGCGCGCACGGGTCCGCCGGGCGAGCCGGACAGGCGGAAGCCGTTCGATGGCTCCTCGAACCGATCTGCGCAGCCGACGACGAGTTCATCGGCCCGATGCCGGCCCGGATCGTCGAGGAGCGGCGACGGCTCGCAGACACCGAGGAGCGGGCGGAGCAGTGGATCGAGGAGGCCCTGGCGATCGAGAGCGTTTCACACAGGCGGGTTCCGGCGCCCCTCCGGCTCGAGATTCCCGAGGAGAGCGCTACGGCGGACGAGCTGCTCGCACGGGCCCTCGTCGGTCCTCTCGCCCCTGCCCGCGTCGAGTGGCGCGGCGGGCGATACCTCTTCGATCCCGCGACGGACGAGCTCTTCCGGCGGCGGGAGTTCCGGGAAAGGCAGCGCATCGTCTCCCTCGAAGACGTCGAAGAGATCCGTCGAGCACGCGAGCTCCTCGCGGCGACTGCGAAAGGTGACGCGAACGCCGCGCGAAAGGCAATCGCGGATCTCGCGACCCGGCTGCAGGTCGCCCAATCCCCGGATTCGGCGCCGCCCGATCGTCGGCCGAGCGAAGAGGAAGGGGCGGCGCGCGAATTCGTCGCGGACGCGCTCCGCGTTCCGGACGGCGCGGCGGGAGCACTTCCGAAAGACGTGCGCGCTCTCGACGCCGTGGCAGCCGGGCGCGCGCTCGAGGCGATGCTCGGCCACGTGTACGCGATCTCCGCGGGGGATCCCGAGGACCTGTACTACCAGGACCCCGACTTCGTGCGGCGCCACTCGTTCCGACGCGTCGAAAAGGGAGGCAAGGTCCTCGTCTCGCCCTTCGGTCCGACCACGCTCGCACCGAGAGAGTCGGGCGGGGGCTCCCGGGTGAGCGGTTCCGTCTTCGGTCTCCCCGACGTCCTCGGCCTCCTGCACGCCGAGCAGATCTCGTACAACCCCGGGGCCTTCATCGGGAACGAGCAGATCCGCTCGGGCCTCGTCGGGCCGGTCCGCCGGATGTCGCCGGCCCGGCTCGACGACGATGCGATGGCGTTCGTCGCGGCGGCCTGCCGCGCGGCGGAAGAGCTCGCGGTCACCCTCGCGCAGAAGGACGAGCGTGAGCGGTTCCGGTCGTGGCGGGACCTCGCGCGGGATCTCGTTCCCCGTTCGCGTCTTGCGCGCCTCGCGAAGCTCGGGCCGGGAGAAGCTTCCGGAGAAGCGCTGGCGGGGGAGCTCTCGCCGACCGACCTCTATCGGATCGGGAGGCGAATCGCTCTCGGCAGCGCGACGTCGTCCGCGTCCGGCGCGGCGCGGGACGCGAAAGCGGCGCTCCTCCGGCTCCGGGAGAAGTTCGGAGAGGCGGGGGCGCGCGAGAGGCTCGCCGAATTCGGTCCCCAGGCGGTCGCATACGCAGGTCGTCTCCGTCTGACGGACCTGGATCTCCCTTCCTACGAGAGACTTGCCGACTACCGGACTCCGCAGCTCTTCAGCGACCGGCTCTACGATTTGAAGATCGCGGCGGTGCGCGCGGTGTCGGAGGCGGGGCTCCCGGTCGCCGTCCTGCCGGCGGTCCTCCCGGAGGCGGTCGATAAAATGCTGGCCGACGTGAAGATGGCTTTTGCCTTCGACTGGAGATCGCTCGTTCGAAGAGCTCAGGGCTTCGATGCGCGGGAGCTCGACTTGCACCTGGAGAGAGCGTTGAGGACGGGCCGCCTCGTTCGTGACCAGAACGCCGATCCGCTCGAAAAAAGGCAGTGACCGCCTCCCGGCTCTTCGCGGCCGGTCTCGTCACTCTCTCCGTTGCGCTCAGGGGCAGCGCGCGGGGAGAGGACCTTTCGCGGGAGGGGCCCCGCGTTCGGATCGTCTCGCCGGCTTCCGTCGACATCCCGGTGGGAAACTCGAGGATCGTCGCGTCGGTCGAGGGCTACGTCGCCGGTGACGAGCTCGACGTGTTCGTCGACGGCCGCAAGCTGGGAACCGTCCTGCAGCCTCCCTGGCAGCTCTCCTGGCAGGCGGGAGACGCGCTCCGTGCGCACGACATCTCGGCCGCTCTTCGCCGCGGGGGCCGCGAGGTCGCGTCCGCCCGGATTCGGACGCATTCCGCCGGGTTCAGCTCGCGGGCCAGCGCGGACGTGGTGACCATCGCACCGATCGTCACCGACCGGCGCGGCCGCTACATTGCTGGACTCACCGCGAAGAACTTCACCGTGCTCGACGACGGGCAGCCCCGGAAGATCGAGACTTTCGACGCGACCGATTCTCCTCTGGCGGTCGTGCTCGTGCTCGACGTCTCCGGCTCGATGCTTCTCAAGATCGACGAGGCGCGCCGGTCGGCGCACGCCTTCGTGGAAGCCCTGAAGCGGGAGGACGAAGTCGGGTTAATCACGTTCTCGACGACTGTCGTGGGCTCGATCGACTTCACAAGAGAGCGTGGCCCGCTGCACGCCGCGATCGATGCGGCGCAGACGAACGGGGAGACCGCTCTGTACGACGTCACGGCGATGGCGCTGAAGCGGTTGCGCCCGCTGAAGCGTCGAAAGGCCGTCATCCTGTTCACCGATGGCGACGACAACCGGAGCCGTCTGTCGGTCGACCAGGTGATCCGGATGGCGCGAGCCTCCGAGGTGTCGATCTACTCGGTCGCACAGGGGGCGAGCGAGTCCGACACCCTCAAGGTGTTTCTCGACCGGCTCGCGGAAGACACCGGAGGGCGCTCGTACTTCATCGGCTCGATCCGCAAGCTGTCCGAAACCTTCCGCCAGATCCTCACGGAGTTGAAGAGCCAGTACTTCCTGACGTACACGCCTCCTGCCGGACTGAAGCCCCGGACCTGGCACTCGATCGACGTACGGGTCGACCGGCCGGAGCTCGTCGTGC
The DNA here is from genome assembly GCA_036395755.1 of Thermoanaerobaculia bacterium. Taxonomy (GTDB): domain Bacteria; phylum Acidobacteriota; class Thermoanaerobaculia; order UBA5066; family Gp7-AA6; genus Gp7-AA6. The sequence continues at coordinate 17,801 of DASWCZ010000080.1, read as the reverse complement.
GGGCGCGGAAGGAGTACTTCGTCGAATAGGAACGGAATGGGGCGGCGTCTTTACGTCCCCGCCGTCGACTCTCTTCTTCCAAGGAGTCCCCGCAGCCCTGCGAGAAAGATCAACGCGGCCCCCAGGCTCGTCACGATCGTGGCGCCCGTCGGCAGGTCGAAGATGTAGGAGAAATAGACGCCAATTGCCGTCACGATCGCGCCCATGCTCCAGCCGATTGCGAGGCGGGGTCCGAGCCGGTTCGAAAAGAACATTGCCGACACAGCAGGCACGATCAGATACGAGAAGACGAGAAGAACTCCCGCGATCGGCACGGACGACGTGACTACGAAGCCGAAAGTGACATAGAAAACGAAGTCCCAGAAGCGGATCGACAGCCCTTGTCGCTCCGCCTCCGGCTCGTCGAGGGAGATGAGCAGGAACTTCTTCCGGAGCAGCCAGTGAACGACGCCGATCACGACATAGAGAGCCGCCGTCCGGGCGAGCTCCGGCCAGGAGACCGACAAGATGTTGCCGACCAGCATCTCTTTCAGGTGTTCGGTCTCGCCGCTCACCTTCGACATGGCGAGGATTGCGGAGGCCGCCGCGACCGCATACGCGATTCCGATGATTGCCTCCTGCGGAATCCGGGTCTTTCGATGCACTCGGGAGAATGCGAAGATGGCGGCACCGAGAAAGGTGAACCCGAGCGAGAAGAGATAAGCCGACGTCGAATGGATGTCGTGTCCGAAGAGCACGCCGATCGTGGCCCCCAGCGCGGCGATCTGGGCGAGCGAGAGGTCGACGAAGATGACCCCCCGTTCGACGACGTGCAGGCCGAGATAGGAAAGCATTCCCGTCAGGACCAGGCCCGCGGCGAAGGCAGGCAGCAGCAGCTGCAGAACGCTCATCAACGCCCTGCCTTCTTTGCCGCGAGCGCGTCGGCGAGAAGCTTGACGTCGTATTCGAAGAGCGAGATGTAATCCTTCGCCTCCGGAACTCCTCCCACCGAGGGGATGAAGCGCAGGAGAGTCGCCCCGGTCTTTCGCGCCACGGCACGCGGGGTCCGCTCGTCGAAATAAGGCTCCATCAGGATCACGGGGACTTTCCTTGCAACCATCAGATTAATCAACTCGACGGTGTGCGACGGCGTGGGAGGGATCCCCGGCTTTGGTTCGATGTAGCCGGCGGCCTTGAGTCCGAATCGCTTCAGGAAATTCGGCCAGGAGTTGTGGTACGTCACGACCTCTGTGCCGGCGTATGGGGCGAGCATGGCTTCCCACTTCTTTTCCCTCTCCGCGAGAGTGGTTTCGAACGTGGCGAGGTTGGATTTGTACTCCGATGCGCCTGCCGGATCGATTTCAGAAAGCTTCGCGGCGATCGCCCGAGCGATGACTCGGCCGTTGGAGGGATCGAGCCAGTAGTGAGGATTCCCGAACGGATGGACGTCGCCCATGGCGCGCGTGACGACACCGGTAGGCCGTTCGAGAATGTCGCACCCCACCGAGGCATCGAGATAGCCTGGCGAGCCTGGGCGAATCTTTCCGTTACGGCTCTGGTCGAGTAACGGAGGCAAGTAACCCACCTCGAGCTCGAGACCCGCGACGATCAGAAGGTCGGCGCGCGAGAGTTTCAAGATGAAGGACGGCTTCGGCTCGACGAAGTGCGGGTCCTGGTATCCCCGGGACAGGGCGAAGGTCTCGACTCTCTTGCCGCCAACCGAGTCGGCGATCGAAGCGAAGTCCTGGATGCTCGACACGACTTTGACGACGCCGAAGGCGGGTCTGGCTGCGACGAGTACGAGCGCTGCGAGAAAGAGGGCTTTTTTCATTTTTCCTCCGAACGATCAGAACGGATGAGCGCCGTGAGCGCCGATCGCAAATTGGATTTGAAGAAGAGCTTCGTTCGCGATGATCCCGCCCGCATAGCGCCGGCGGCGCAGCTCTCCGCGAACCTGTGAGAATTCACTCGGCCAGAAGGTCAGCGTGACCGCCTCCCCGCGGTCCCGCTTCGTTTCGTCGTTGGCATGGTCGGAGAACTCGTACCGCGCGCCGCCGAACCAGCGCCGCGCCAGTTGGTAGTCCCCGGCGACGAAGAACCCGCGAGACGACTGCTTCCCGTCCGGCTGCTCGCGCCGGCTTCGAAAGAGCTCGCTCCTCAAGACGAAGGAACGGTACGGCCGACCCGAGAGCGGTTTCCAGCGGTAAACGAGGTGAAAGTTCTCGAGCGTCGTTTTCGCCGTGTCCGTTGTCCCGTTCGACCCGCGACCCCAGGTCGCGCCGAGCTCGATGTTGTGGTCGTCGCCGAAGTCCCGGTAGGCGCGGTATTGACCGAGATAAGACAGATCGCTGCGCGAGGGCGCGTGGAAGAGGCCTGCCGTCTCACCGCGAAAGACCTGAAGGGTGAGCTCGGAAAAAGTGTCGCCGGGAAACGGCAGAAGGCGAGACACGGACACGCCCGCATCGCTCCAGCCCTCCTCGCTTCCGAGCAGGTTGACGATCGGAAGCGGCTCGTCGGGCCACGGAAGCGTGTGGAGATGCTGCGTGTTGACCTTGCCGATCTGGGCCTTGAACTTCCCGACCTTGACCAGAAGGTCCGCCGGCAGGTGAGTAAACGTGACGAATCCCTCCTCGAGCTCCACCCCGTCATTCGAGATCGACACGAAGAAGTCCGCCTTGGCGTACGGGTCGACGATCGCCTGGAAAGAGACCTCCGACTCGCGCATCTCGAGCGACGGCCGGTCTTCCGCCCGGTTCTTCCCGGCGATGGCGAGGAAGTTTCCGATGACGGCGATCGCCGGATTGAAATAGGTGGGACTTCCCGCTGCGGCCGATGAAGGCGGCGCGGGCGTCGCTTCCGGGCCGGGCGGAGGAGAAGCCTCCGGGCCGGGCGGCGGGGAAGTCTCCGGGGAAGGAGCCGTCGGCGCGGGCGTCGGAGTCGGTTCGGGCGGGGGCTGCTGCGCGAGGGTCGCCGCGGCCAATGCCAGACCGAGACAGACGACGAGGAGAAGTTTTCCGAAGGGGCTCACGAAAACCTCCTGGAGAGCTGGAGAACCGCTCGCGGGCGACGCGCCCCCGGGGTGAGAAACGCTCTAGGAGGCGATGGGAGGAGATCGGCCGTTGCGCGAGAGGAGGGGGAAGACGCGGACTGCGAGAGGGCTCGGTGCAACCGGGCGGATGGCGGAAGCCTGCGGTCCGGAGACGTCGGCCGCCGCTGAAGCGAACACTAGGTTCTGGTAGGCGCGGCAGGCGAGACAATCGTGGCTCGCCGGCGCATCCACCGCGGCCATCGCGTTGCGAACGCCCAGGGCCTGATTGCTCGGGGCCGAGGCCGGCTCGGGGTGGAGCCCGAAGGCCGCGGAAGCAGCGAGACATGCCGCGACGAGCATCGCGACACGGATGCTCCGAAGGCGGCGGACTTTCTCCATCGACACGAGCATCTTACCGGCAAACGGGAGGCACGCCTTTCCCATTCCTGCCGCACCTTTCCGGGCAACTCGGAGCGCCTAGAATGTCGCGGTGCCGGACCACGCCGCCGCCGCTCCTTTCCCCTCCGGCACCCCGGCGGAAGCGGCCCATCTCAAGCGGCGGATGTACTGGCTGCTGGGGCTCACGTTCATCCACGTCGTGGGCGAAGGCGGCCTGGGATTCGTCGAGGCGCTCCGCACCGGAAGTCTCGCGCTCCTCGCGTTCGCGCTCGAGAGCGTCATCGAAGGCGGCGCCGCGTTCCTGGCCGTACGGCACCTGCGGCTACTCGCCGACCGGGAGCAGGATCACGCGCGGCGGGACCGCACGCTCGCGCGCTGGATCGGCATCTCGTTTCTCGTGCTCGGGGCCTACGTAGTGGCGCGCGCCCTGTACGAGCTGACCCATGGCTCCCATGCAGACAAGAGCGTGCTCGGTCTCTTGCTCACGCTCTTCGCGTCCTTCGGCATGCCGTTCGTGGGTTACGGGAAATGGAAGACCGCACGACGCCTCGGCAGCGAAGGGCTGGCCGCCGAGGCGAAGGAATCGATCGCCTGCTCGATCGACTCCTCTCTCACCCTTCTCGCGATGATCGGGGGAGTCCTGGGAGCGCCCGGCTGGGTCGATCCGGCGCTCTCTCTGCTCATGGTCCCGTGGTTTCTGCGCGAAGGCCTCGCGCACGTGCGCGGGAAAGTCCACGCCCACGTGCACTGATTTCGCCCTTGAATCCGCTGGCCGTGATCCTGCATATTTCTGGATCGGAGGGACACAGATGGCCAACAACCCCAACGTCCAGGAGGTCTCCGACACGAGCTTCGAGGGCGACATCCTGAAGAGCACCGTGCCCGTCCTCGTGGACTTCTGGGCGCCGTGGTGCGGGCCGTGCCGGACCGTCGGACCGATCGTCGACGACCTTGCGAACCAGTACGCGGGCAAGCTCAAAGTGGCGAAGGTCAACGTGGACGAGTCCCAGCAGGTTGCCTTCCAGTACCAGGTCACGTCGATCCCCACGTTCATTCTCTTCAAAGCCGGCCGGGTGGCCGACCGGGTCCTGGGCGCGCTGCCGCGCAGCGAGTTCGTCAAGTTCATCGACCGCAACATTTCCTGAAGGAACAACCCGCCGCTACGCGGCGTCGTAAGATGCCGGAGATGGCGGAGCCTCTTCTCGTTCTCTTCGCTCGTGAGCCCCGCCGGCAGGCGCTCGAAAAGGGTCTTGCCGGCAGAGCAGGAGAGCAACTCTTCGCCGCGTTCGCTCACGGCTGGGTCGACGCGGTCCGGCGCCTCGGAGCGCGACTCGCCATCGCGGCTCCCCGCGGGGACCGCGCCGGCTGGCAGCGTTGTCTGCCCGAAACCAGCGTCGCATTTCTGGAGCAGCGCGGCGACTCTTTCGGAGAGCGGCTGGAGGACTCGGCGCGGCAGGCCGCGGATCTCGGCGGTACCGTGGTCCTCGTCGGGGGAGACGTCGCGCCCTCTTCGGAAATTCTGGCCGCGGCGTTCGACCTTCTGGAAGAGGGAGCCGACGCCGTTCTCGCCCCCGCGCCCGACGGCGGAGTTTCGCTCGTGGCCCTGCCCGCCGAAGACATGGATCTCCTTCGTCGCATCGCGCCGAGGCGTTTCGACGTCTTCTTCCGTCTCTCGGAAAGCCTTCGCGCGCGCGGCCGGCGCGTCCGCCTCGTCGCGGCCGCCCCGGACGTGGACGGCCGTCGCCAGCTCGGCCGGCTCCTGCGCACGCTGCCCGCCTCGCTGCGTGAAACCGCACGGCAGGCGCTCTCCCCGCTCCGTTGTCGGTTCCGCGAGCCACACCTCCTGTCGCTTCTTCCCGAACGCACCCGCCCCTCCGGACTTCGCGCCCCGCCCACGGCCGCCTGATCGCCGTCCGGAACCTTCCGGGCTCCCAACGCTGTTCGAACCCCTCGGAGATCGGGGAGGAGTCAGTCATGCCGCACATTTCGGAGAAGTCCGTCCTTCACGCTCCTCCTCTCTACGCGTTCCGCGAGGGGGAGATTGACTACTTCTTGGACTCGGAAGCGCCGCACTGGATCGCGGTCGACGAGCGCGGGGCGGAGATCCTCCGATGGCTCGACGGCCGGAAGGCTTTCGGCGATCTCGTCGCGCGCTACGCATCGCTGAAGGGGCTGGAGGCCGGGAAGGCGTGGCTTCACGTCCACGACTTTCTCCAGAGCTGCCTGCGCGCCGGGTTCCTCTCCGAGTCACCGCTCGAGCGGCCGCCTTACGTCGGCCGCCGCCGCTATACGGCACCGACGGGACTCCACGAGCTCTGGCTGCACACCAACAACTCCTGCAATCTCGCGTGCACTCATTGTCTCGTCAGTTCCGGGCCGGGCGAGATTCCAGGCCTTTCTCCCGAGCTGCTCCGGGGGATCGTGCGCGAGGCGCTCGCGCTCGGCGTCGAGCGCTTCTACCTGACGGGAGGAGAGCCCTTCCTCCGGCCCGACATCGAGGAGATTCTCCGTACGATCAGCGAAGAGGGGGGCCGTCAAGTGATCGTGCTCACGAACGCCACGCTTTTCGGGGGACCGCGAGGCGACTTCCTGTCGGCGCTCTCCCGCGAGCGCGTCAAGTTTCAGGTCTCGATCGATGGCGCGCGGCCCGAGACGAACGATCCGATCCGAGGAGCGGGCACGTTCGCCAAGGCGCTCGCGGGCGCGAAGTTCCTTGCCGATCTCGGATTTGACGTCTCGCTCACCACGGTCGTCACTCGTCAGAACCTCGCGGAGCTCCCGGAACTCACGCGGCACGCGGCGAATGCCGGAATGAAGTCGCAGCACCTCATGTGGTCGCATCGGCGCGGGCGCGCGAAGGAGTCGGACAACGGCTTCTTCCCGGAGAACGCGGAAATTCTGGCCGCGCTTGAGCGTACCGCCGACGAAGCCGCGTGCCTGGGCGTTGCGCTCGACAACCTCGAGGCGGTGCGCCGGCGCGTCAATGGTCAGCCGGGAGTCAAGTACGACCTCGGCAACGCAGGCTGGGACTCGCTCTGTGTCTACGCCGACGGCGTCGTCTATCCGTCGGCGGCGCTCGCCGACCACCGCCCGCTCGCCTGCGGTCATGCCATCCAGAATCCGCTTCAAACGATCTTCGAATCGAGTCCGATCCTCGCCCGTTTCCGCGACGCGACGCTCGCACGCCGGAGCCAGGCTCTCGCCGACCCGTTTCGCTTCCTGACCGGTGGCGGCGACGTCGAGCACGCTTACTTCTTCTCCGCGGACGCGAGCGGCGAAGGGGACCTCGCCGCTCCGGATCCGTACTACCCGATCTCGATCGCGCTCGTACGACGCGCAATGCGCGAAACCGCGGAGGCGAAACGCGCCGTCCGGAATCTGCGCAGCGGGTACGATCCTCCGGCGCTCTACCACGCGATGGGCGACGGTTCGATCGCGTGCGGCCTGGCGGACGGCGTTGCCGCCGAGATGCCGGTTCTGACCCTCCACTCCAACTGCGTCCTCTCGTTCGACGTCGACAAGCCGCGTGAGCTCGTGCGCGACTACTACGGCAGGGCGGCGGAGAAGCCAAACCCGCAGCTCTGTTGCCCGACGAAGTTCGATCCGGCGGACGTCGGCCACATCCCGGAAGCGGTCGTCGAGCGTTTCTACGGATGCGGATCCCCGGTCTCGGTCGCGAACCTTCGAGTGGGTGAGACGTTCCTCGACCTTGGCTCGGGCGCTGGCATCGACGTCTTCATCGCAGCCAAGAAGGTCGGCCGGGAGGGTCGGGCAATCGGCGTCGACATGACCGACCCAATGCTCTCGGTCGCGGAGGAAAACCGGCCGCTCGTCGCGGCGAACCTCGGCTACGACTCGGTCGAGTTCCGCAAAGGCTTCCTCGAGGCGATCCCCGCAATCGACAAGAGCGTCGACGTCGTGACGTCCAACTGCGTCGTCAACCTCTCGCCGGACAAGGCGCGAGTCTTCTCCGAGATCTGGCGGGTCCTGAAGGACCACGGCCGCGTCGTCATCGCGGACATCGTGAGCGAGCGCGAAGTTCCGCCGCATCTGAAGACGAACTCCGAGCTGTGGGGGGAGTGCACCGTCGGCGCGCTCACCTCGGAGGGTTTCATCGCCGGGCTCGAGAGGGCGGGCTTCTATGGGATCGATGTCCTGAAGAAGACGTACTGGAAGTCGATCGAGGGTTATCCCTTCTTTTCGATGACCGTGCGGGGCTGGAAGTTCGAGAAGACCGCCGGTTGCGCGTATCGCGGGCAGCGAGCCGTCTATCTCGGTCCGGCGAAAGCGCTCGTGGACGAAGAGGGTCACACGTTCCCGCGCGGCCTCGAAGTCGAGGTTTGCACGGACACTGCGGCGAAGCTTGCGAGCGCGCCCTACGCCGGCTCTTTCAACGTGATCGAACCGGACGGCGACAGTTCACTCGAGGCGGTCGCGCTCTGCGCGCCGGGCGAGCCCTGCGCGCCGGGCTGCTGCTAGCGCCAACGGAGCAGGTGCTGTGAGCTTCGCGCTGTCCGCCGTCGCTCTTCTCGCCATCTTTCTCGGCTTCGCGAACGGCTCGAACGACGTCTCGAAAGGCATCGCGACACTGGTCGGCAGCGGCGTCTCGAGCTTTCGGCAGGCGGTCGCATGGGGCACGGTCTGGACCGTCGCCGGCGGCCTGCTGGCTGCCTTGGCAAGCCAGAGTCTCGTCGCGACGTTCTCCGGCAAGGGCTTTCTCGCTCGCCCGGAAGGGAGCACGGCATTTCTCGCCTCGGTGACGATCGGAGCGACCACATGGGTGCTCTTCGCCTCGAAGACGGGTCTCCCGGTATCGACGACCCACGCGATCACGGGAGCCCTCGCGGGGGCGGCGATCGTGGGACAGGGCGCTTCCGCGCTGCACTGGGCGTATTTCGCGAGGAAGACCGTCCTTCCGCTCGGGATGTCTCCGCTGGTCTCGATCGCGCTCATCTACGCCTTCTTTCCTCTCATGCGAAGGAGTCTGGCCAGCGTGGACGCCTACTGCGTCTGCCTCGAGCGACGGCTCGCCGTACTTCCCGCCGGCGCGGCTTCGATGAGCGTCGTTCTGGCGGAAGGTCCCGTGGTCGCACGCGAAGAAGATTGCGGCGTGTCGCCCGCCGTCACCAGCCGTCTGAACGTCCTCGACGGCCTGCACTGGGTCTCCTCGGCGGCGACGAGCTTCGCGAGGGGGTTGAACGACACGCCGAAGATCGTCGCGCTGGGGATCGTCGCGTCGGCGGCGCTCGGCACTTCCGCATTTCCTTTCTACGCAACGGTCGCGGCGGCGATGGGAGTCGGAAGCGTCATCGGCGGTTTGCGGGTCACGCAGACTCTCGCCAGCCGCATAACCCGGATGTCCGCCGCCGAAGGGTTCTCCGCGAACCTCGTCACGACCCTTCTCGTGGGGGCCGCTTCTCTCGCCGGGCTCCCCGTCTCGACGACCCACGTCTCCTCCTCCGCGATCGTGGGCATCGGGCTCCATCGCGACGCCCGGACCGTCAATTGGAAAACCGTGCGCGACGTGTTGCTCGCCTGGATCGTGACGCTTCCGGTTGCCGCGCTCGTGGGCGCCGGCGCCTACTGGCTCCTCGGCGGGATCCGGTGACCGGCGGGCAGAATTCCCTGGACTCCGCGAGGGAGAGCGACTGGGAGCAACTCGTTGCTTTGCTCGCCTCGAGCGGATTGCCGACTGCGGGCCTCGAAGAGCACCTGCCGACAACGCTCGTCGTTCGGGAGGGGGATCGGATTCTCGGGTCCGTCGCGATCGAGATGTACGGGTCCGATGCGTTGCTCCGGTCGCTCGCCGTTTCGGCGGAATGCCGCGGCCGAGGACTCGGACGGCGGCTCGCCGTTTCCGCGCTCGACCTCGCCGGGTCCCGGGGCGCCGCCCGCGTCTACCTCTTAACCGAAACGGCTGCCTCGTTCTTCCGTCGAATCGGCTTTCGCGACGTTCCCCGCTCAGATGTGCCCGAGCGCTTGCAGCGGTCGCTCGAGTTCGCGAGCCTGTGTCCTTCGACTGCGGAGGTCCTTACGCTCTCTCTTTCCGAGCGGTCTCCAGCGCGGGAAACTGACCAGATGTAATTTTTCTGTAATGCTGCCTCGGATTCTTCGAGGTTCGCCTCCCGGACTGTCCTCTGGGAAGATCATGAGCTACAAGGGACGTTCTCGTGGGAGCCATGAAGAAGATCGTCTGGGTCATCGTAGTCGTCGCGATCATCGGGGGCGTCGTTCTCCTGCTCGGGAGCAGGAAGACATCCGAACCCAAATACCGAACCGCGAAGGTGGACCGCGGCGACCTGACTCAGACCGTCACAGCGACCGGGGCCGTCTCCGCGGTCACGACGGTCGCGGTCGGTAGCCAGGTCTCCGGGATCATCCAGAGGCTTCGCGCCGACTTCAACAGCCAGGTCAAGAAGGGTGATCTCTTGGCCGAGCTCGACCCGACGCCTTTCCAGGAAAAGGTCAACGCCGCCCAGGCGGGTCTGGAAAAAGCGAACGTCGATTTGCGGAACACGCGAATTGCCCTAGAGCGCCAGAAGGCCTTGAAGAAAGAGGGGCTCGCTCCGCAGGCCGACTTCGACGCCGCGCAGGCCAACTACGATTCGGCGCGGGCGAGCGTGCAGCAGGCCTCGGCCGCGTTGAAGCAGACCGAGACGGACCTGAAATACACGAAGATCGTCGCTCCGATCGACGGCGTCGTCGTGGCCCGGCAGTACGACGTCGGACAGACGGTCGCCGCGTCGTTCCAGGCGCCGACCCTCTTCACGATCGCGCAGGACCTGACGAAGATGCAGGTCGCCGCGGACGTCTCGGAATCCGACATCGGCACCGTGAAGGTCGGAGAGCCCGTCCGCTTCACGGTGGACGCCTATCCGGAACGGAATTTTCGGGGAAAAGTCTCCCAGATCCGGCTGAACGCCACCGTCAACCAGAACGTGGTCACCTACCCGGTGATCGTCGCGGTGGACAACCCCGACCTGATGCTGCGCCCCACGATGACTGCCAACGTCTCGATCGAGGTGGCCCGCGTAAACGACGTCGTGCGGATCCCCAACGCGGCGCTCCGGTTCCGGCCGGAGGAAAAAGCGACCACCTCTCCCGAAGAGCGCGCCGCCAGCCTCGGAGCAGGCGGCGGGACGGCGGCCGTGGCCCGGCAGGTGGACCAGTCTCGCGGCGGCGGTGCGAGCGGTGGGAGCGGGGGCGCCAGCCGAGGAGGAGGTGGAGGCGGACGGCGCGGCAAGGGCGGGCCTCCGACCGAACAGACGGTCTACAAGCTTCCGCCGGCCAAGGCGGAGCCGGACCCCGTGAAGATTCAGACCGGGATCTCCGATGGCCGGTTGACGCAGGTCGTCTCGGGACAGCTCGCCGTCGGTGATTCGGTCGTCACGGGAGTCGCCACGACGAAGGTCGAGTCGACGGGGAGCGCCCTGCCGGGCGGCGGACGCAGTCCGGCGGGTGGCGGAGGCGGCCGTCGTGGCCCCTGAGAATGCCGCGGGGACGACCGCCCCCTCCGAGCCGGTCATCCGGACGGGAGACCTCGTCCGGGTCTACGCGATGGGCGAGGTCGAAGTTCGCGCGCTCGACGGCGTGTCGCTCGTGGTCACACCCGGCGAGTTCGTCGCCGTGATGGGCGCTTCCGGATCCGGCAAGAGCACGTTCATGAACATCGTCGGGTGTCTCGATCGTCCGACCTCCGGCACGTACTTCCTGGACGGCGTGGACGTGTCGGGTCTCGATCGCGACGAGCGGGCGGAAATCCGCAACGGGAAGATCGGCTTCGTCTTCCAGTCCTTCAACCTCCTCGCGCGGACCTCGGCGCTCGAGAACGTCGAGCTCCCGTTGATCTACGCCGCAAACGGGCACGTCGCGAAGGACCGCGCGGAGCGGGCCCGGCGCTCCCTCGCGGACGTCGGCCTCTCCGGGCGCGAGCACCACCTTCCGAGTCAGCTCTCCGGGGGACAGCAGCAGCGCGTCGCGATCGCGCGGGCGTTGATCAACGATCCAAAGCTGATGCTCGCCGACGAACCGACGGGCAATCTCGATACGAAGACCTCGGAAGAGGTGATGGCGGTCTTTCAGAAGTTGAACGACGAAGGAAAGACGGTCGTCCTGATCACGCACGAGCCAGACATCGCCGAGTATGCGCGCCGCATCGTCGTCTTCCGGGACGGCCGCGTCGTCGAGGACCGCGTTTCCGATCAGCGCCGGGCGGTCGGGACGGAGCGCGCGGGATGAAGTTCCTGACCATCCTGAAGGTGGGCCTGAAGGCGATCGCGCGCAACAAGATGCGCTCGGCGCTGACTGCCCTCGGAATCATCATCGGCGTCGCCTGCGTGATCGCGATGATCGGAGTCGGCAAGGGCTCTCAGGCCGCAATCCAGTCGCAGATCTCCGCTCTCGGGACGAACTTCCTCATGGTCTTTCCGGGCGTGGCGACGCAGTCCGGGGCGCGGATCTTCACGGGCGAATCCACGCTGACCGAAGACGACGTCGCCGCCGTCAAGGCGGAGTGCCCCTCCGTCGCCTACGTCTCTCCGATCTCGCGCGCGGCGGGTCAGGTCGTCTACGGAAATCTGAACTGGGGAACTTCGGTGCAGGGGGTCGGGGTCGAGTGGCCCTTCATCCGGTCCTGGAACAATTCGGACGGCGCGTTTTTCGGCGACAGCGAGGTGCGGTCCGCGTCGAAAGTCTGCGTGCTCGGTTCAACGGTCGCGAACTCGCTCTTCGGCGATCAGAGCCCGATCGGCGCGACCGTCCGCATCAAGAACTTTCCCTTCCGCGTCGTCGGCGTGCTTGAGGCGAAAGGCGGAAGCACCCTGGGGCAGGACCAGGACGACACGGTCGTGGCACCGTACACGACGGTCATGCGCCTCTTGAAAGGGAAGAACAAAATCGACATGTTCATGGCGTCTGCCGTCTCCCAGGCCGCCGTTTCCCAGGCGCAGGCGGAGATCGAAGCACTCCTTCGGCAGCGCCATCGGCTTCTGCCCGGCCAGGATTCCGATTTCATGATCCGCTCGCAGCAGGAGATCGCCCAGACCGCGGACCAGACGTCTCACACCCTCTCCCTGCTCCTCGCGTCCGCGGCGTCGATCTCGCTTCTCGTCGGCGGGATCGGGATCATGAACATCATGCTCGTCTCGGTGACGGAACGGACGCGCGAGATCGGAATCCGGATGGCGATCGGCGCCAAGGGAAAGGACATCCTCACGCAGTTCTTGGTCGAGGCGCTGACGCTCTCGATTGCGGGAGGCGCGATCGGGATCCTCCTCGGGGTCGGTGCGTCCCGTTTCCTCGCGTGGAAAGCGCACTGGTCGATCGCCCTTCCTCCCGAGTCGATCCTGCTCGCCTTCGGGTTCTCCGCCGCGATCGGCGTCTTCTTCGGCTTCTATCCCGCCCGGAAGGCTTCCCGTCTGGATCCGATCGAAGCGCTGAGATACGAGTAGCTCCCGGCGTCCGCACCCGTCGCCGGGCGCCCTCGACGCCGCCGGGCGCGGTAAAATGCCTCGTTTCTACCCATGAGAGCCCATCGGGTTCGTCCGGGGGACGAGTTCCGCCGATGAGCGGCGCGCCCGCTCCCTGGCGCCGGCTCGACCCCCGCGTCAGCATCGCGTCGCGTTTGCTGCTCGGCTTCCTCCTCGCGTTCTGCATCCCCGGAGGGGCCTTCGTCTTTCTGCTCGAACAACGTCTGTCGGAGCTCGAGCACGCGTCGGGTCGGCAACTCGCGGGAATCCGCGTCTCCGACGCGCTCCGCCGCCTGCAGGCAGACACGCGATTTCGGGCCGAGTGGATGGATCGGCGCGCCCGCCTCGTCGAGGATGCCGCGCTCACGATCGCGGACTCGACGTCAGCGGCGCTCGCGAGACCGGTTCCGCCCGTCGAGCGGTTCCCCGAGCCGATCGAGCCCCGTGGCCGAGTGACGATCGTGGGCCGCTCGACCGGATCGTCCGCCTTTCGGCTCTCCGAAGAAGCGCAGAACGCTGCCGCGCGGGAAGACCTGGCCCGGATGCAATCGCTGGTGCCCGTTCTCGAGCGGGCTCTCGAACGCCGCCCGGTGATCTTGAGCCTGTCGGTCGAAACGACGTCGGGCGCGGCGGAGCGCGTGGCGCGGGCCGGCCGCCCGGGCCACCCGGCGTCTCCCCCCCGGGCGGCGGTGAGAGCTCCCGTCCGTCCTCCGATCTCCTCGCGCGATCTCGGGTGGAGAGGTGGAGAGAGTGTCAACGGGCGGCCCGTGGCGACGGTCGCTGCGGTGGTCCGCGATGAAGGTGGAAAGCTTCTCGCCCGGGTCGGCGTCGAGGTAGACGCGCCGCGATTCATCGAGGAATCGCTCGAACGGGGGAGTGTCACCGGGGATCTCTGGATCACGCTGGACGCCGACGGCCGTGTGATGGCGGCGACGCCCCGCGCCGGAGCACTTCTCGGATGCCCGGACTTGGACACGGTCGCGCTTCCGGCATCGGAGCGCGCGCCGTGCCGCGACCTTTGGCGCGGCCTGCAGACAAAGAGCCCCTCTGCAGATTCCTCGCCGGACGGGAACTACCGGCTCGCTGCTTCCCGCGTCCCCTCGAACGGCTGGACCTTCCTCGAAGGTTACTCTCCCGCAGCTCTGGCGCGCGTCGCGAACGAGGCGAAGAGGGAGGTCGAGCCGCAGTCCTATGCCGAATTGAGGCGCGACGTGGTGCTGCTCTTTCTCTACCTCGTGGTCGCGGTTTTCGGAGCCGTGCTGCTCATCTCGCGGCGGATCTCGGAGCCCGTGAGGGAGCTCGTCGCCGCGGCGGAGGAGATCGGCGAAGGACGGCCGGTCCAGCTGGCCGGGGCGAGGTCACGGGACGAGCTCGGACGTCTCGCGGTTGCCATCGACCGCATGGGCAAACGGGTCGCGCGCCGCGTGGAAACGTTGCGGCGGCTGCATCACCTGTCGCGCGCCGGCTACCGCACGACCGACATGAAAGAGATCCTGGCTCGCTCGAGCGAAGCGATCGGAGCGTTCACGCGCGCGGAGACCGTCCTGTTTCTCCTCTACGATCCGAACACCAATCGCCTCGAAGGCGCCTGGCCCGGGTGGAACATCTCCGAGGAGCTCGCTGCCCAGGTGAAGATCCCAGTCGATGGGCGGTCGATCGCGGCCACGGTCTACAAGAGCGGCGACGCCTACTACTCGAACGATCTCGAACGGGATGCCTACGTCCACGCCGAGTCGAGGAAGCTCTTCGGCGGCCGCAACGGACTGTTCGCTCCCTTGAAGACTGACCGGGACACGATCGGCGTCGTCGTCGCGATCAACCGTCCCGGCGGCTTCGGTCGTGAGGAAGTCGACGCGATCACGTCTTTCGCGGACGTCGCTTCGCTTCTCCTGAAGAACATCCGTCTCTACGCGACCTTGACCGGCACCGTCGAGGAGCTGCGCCGGGCGAGCCGCCTGAAGGACCACTTCCTTCAGAACGTCAACCACGAGCTCCGAACGCCGCTGACGGCGATCGTGGGCTGGACCGATCTCTTCATGGAGGAGAGCCTCGACGAGAAGACGCTGCGAAAGGGCCTTTCCCAGGTCCGCCAGTCCGCGCGCGTTCTGCTCGCGCTCATCGACGACCTGCTCGATCTCGCGAGAATGGATCGCGGCTCCCTCGCGCTCGACCGCAAGCCGGTGTCTCTCCCCGACGTCATCCAGCGCTCGATCGACACGGTCCGGATGATGGCCGACGGGCGCCTGGTCTCCATCATCTTTGCGCCTCCGCCGTCCTCGATGTCGCTGGTCCGCGCCGATCCGCTCCGGCTCCAGCAGATCCTCTGGAACCTGCTCGCCAACGCGATCAAGTTCTCCCGTCGTCACGGCCGCGTCGTCGTCCGGGTGGAACGCGACCCGGAACGCTATCTCGTCAGCGTCGAGGACGACGGAATCGGAATCCCCGCGGGGGAGCTGTCTCACGTCTTCGAGCGGTTCCGGCAGGTCGACGGCTCGCCGACCCGACAGCACGCGGGCATGGGGATCGGGCTCGCGCTCGCACGGTCTTTAGTCGAGCTGCACGGCGGAACGATCTGGGCCGACAGCATCGTCGGGAAGGGGAGTCGGTTCACCTTCACGCTTCCGATCCGGCCGGGCGACCGCCGTTCGGGTGAGATCGAATCGGCGTCGACGCCGGAGCCGGCTACGGCCGCAGCGGCGGAGGGGCCTCTGATCGGGTAGAAGCGGCCGGGTCGAGGCTTTCAGGCCACGAACGAGGCGGGGAGACCGGTGCCCTTGAGCAAGTCCTTGACCACCCGCGCGGTCTCCTCCTTGCCGGGAACGCAGAGGTTCGGGTCCTTCTCGCTCCCGTCGGCGAGCGCTTTCGCGTACCCCTCGCAGTCGTAGCCGCATGCGGTGCAGTCCGTCTGCGCCATGGCCGCGTAGAGCTTGATCGAGAGATCTCCCTCTTTCGCCATGTCCATCCGCTTGGGAAGGGGAATCGTCTCGTCGTGGAAGGGGGGTGCCTCCGCCTTCTTGATCGGCGCTGCGGTGACCGCTTCCTCGTCCGGCCGGCCGGTGTCCCTCCAGCGACCGTAGGAGAGACACGTCGGACAGACGAAGGTGTAATCCCACCCCTGAGGGATGAAGACTGCGGGAGTCCGATAGACGACCAGCGGGGTGAAGTCCTGCGGGCACGCGGGAGCTTCGCGCTCCTGCGCGTCCAAGACCATCGTCTTGATGTGTGGGCGGGAAAACTCGATCTGCTTCGGCTTCTGATCGAAGCGGAACATCTCCCCCTTCGGGCAGACCATGACGACCTGGGGCTTGTAGACCCGCTCGACGAAGAAAGTCCGCATCGGAACGTCGTGCTTCGGGCAGATCGACGGCGCGTCTTTCCAGTAGCTGGAGACGAGACGCGACTTCTCGGAAAGCGACAGCTTCATCGGCGAGATCGTAGCAAAAAGGTCTCAGACCGCGGCAAACGGATTCGAGCGCCGCTCTTCGCCGATCGTCGTGTCCGGTCCGTGCCCGCACACGACCCGCAGGTCGTCGGGTAGGACGAAGAGCTTCCGACGGATCGAGTCGAGGATCGTCGCGGTGTCGCCGCCCCAGAGGTCCGTTCGTCCGATCGAGCGGCGGAAGAGAGTGTCCCCGGAGAAGAGCACCGGCGACTCTCCGTCGAGCAGGAAACACGTCGAGCCGGGCGTGTGGCCCGGCGTATGGAGGGCCTCGAGCCGGAACCGGCCGAACGCGATCGACTCGCCGTCGGCGAAACCGCCGTCCGGCGGAACCGGAGGTTCGGCTGAGAGACCGAAGAACGATGCCTGATCCTGGAGCGCGTCGTAGAGCGGACGGTCGGCAGGATGAATCCGGATCGCGGCGCCGGTTGCGCGCTTGACCCCGGCCGAGCCGCCGATGTGATCGAAGTGTCCGTGCGTGTGGAGGAGCGCGACCGCCCGGCACTTCGTCGCCTCGAGAGCCCGAACGATCCGCTCCGGCTCGTCGCCCGGATCGATCACGATCGCCTCCGAGGCGTGGTCATCCGCGAGGATCGTGCAGTTGCACCGGAGCGGCCCGACCGGGATCGTGGAGAGCAGCGGACCGCTCAAGGGTTCACCGCCACGACGGTCTCGACGTCGTGCTTCTCCTTGCGCTCCGCCGATGCCCACAACTTTTCCGGCGAAGAGAGGTTCAACTGCACGGCCCACTCGCTGTTGTCCGACCGGCGTCGCTCGGACGCGAAGAGCTTCCGCCGGCTCTTCGGCGTGAAGATCTCCCAGCGGAGCCAGCCGAAGTCCACGGCTCCGTCTTCGAGGTGAAAGGCCGGAATCTTCTCGCCCGCCTCGATGGGTGCTTCCCGGACCGTCATCGGGCGGAAGCCGTTGGCGAGGAGGCGTTCCAGGAACTCTTCGCGAACCGGCCGGCCGCGGTATTCGAGCGCGTGGCGCCCCCGCGCGACGCCGCGCCCGAGGATCAGGTCGTCCAGCGCTTCGGAGAGGTCTTTCTCCATGCGCGGGATGTTAGCGCCCCGGAGCGAAGGCCTGCTCGCGGAGCTCCGGGTCAAGAAGGGCGAGGAGGGCGCCTTCGGCCTTCGGGAACGAGCGCTGTGGAAACATCGCGGCCCAGCGGTGCAGGTCGGGGTGCCGCGGCTCGCCCGCGAGCACGAGCCACGCCCGCTCCCCGGGCTTCCACGACCACGTCAAGCGGACGACCTCGCCTTCCAGGTTCAGGACCTCCCGTCCGTGCCGGCCTCCGTCGGCGAGCCAGCCCGGGCCGACCAGGTAGAACGCGACGCAGAGCTGCGAGTACTGGTTCTCGGTGAAGACCCGTTCACCGGCCGACGATTTCTGGCGCAGGAAGCCGGCGAGCGTTCGCCAGTCCGCGCGGCCTTCCCGGAAATAGACGGCGAGAGAGCGCAAGTCGAAGAAGAGGACCATCGCGAGGGCG
>DASWCZ010000079.1:0-77523 GCA_036395755.1 Thermoanaerobaculia bacterium | reverse complement strand
CGATCCGGTCGTAGCGGAGCACCCGGTGGACCTCGGCGACGTACAGGGCGCCGTCCCGAAATGCCACGCCGTTGGGCATGTTCAGTCCGCGGGCGATCCGAACGACCGAGTCCGGCCGGCCGGAGCCGTCGCGGACCGCGTAGACGCCTCCGTCTTCCCGGGTCCCGACGAAGAGGGTCCCGTTCGGGCTCCGTGCGAGCGAGCGGGCGCCAGGGATGCGCGCGAACACACGGATTTCGAAACCCGGCGGAAGCTTGATCTTTTCGAGCGGCAGGACCGAGTCGCTCCCTGCCGAGAGAAAGATGGGAACTACCGCGGCCGCAAAAAGAACGGAGACCGCGATGGCGATCCCGCGCGACTTATCGCGAGTTTTCAGCGCGTCATCTCCGAAAGTCTGTCGAGCAGCCGGAGAACTTCCTCCCAATCGCTTCCGGCGCGCGAGAAGGCGGTGGAGCTGCGGAGCGCGGAATCGATCCGTCGGGCGTCGTCGGAGAGCCGGTCGACGAAGGGAGCGACGTCCCGCCGATCGACGGTCGTCGCCGTCACGCGCGAATCGAGCTCCCGGGCCCCCGACACGAAGTAAGAGAGATCGGCGAGGAGCCTCCGATCGGTGTCGCCGTAGCCCGGCCCGGCGCGCTCGACCGTGTCGCGGGCGAGGGACGCCCGAACGACGACCTCGTGCGCGGTCCGGCGCAGGTCTTCGAGAGCGCTGGCCGGGAAGGCCGATCCGTACGGGGCGGTCTCTCCGGGCGGATAAGGGGGAGCCGGCGGGCCGCTTCCGGGGAGAAGCTCGATCTCCGCTCCGGACGCCAGGCGCCGCATCCGGTCGAGCGTTTCGAGCGCGCCCCGCCAGCTCTCGACGGCCTGCTCGGACGCCCGGAGGTACCGCGTCCGCGCGTCGTAGTCGCGCGCCATGCGATCGAGCTCGTCGACTTCTTCGCGGATCGAGCGCGGTGGATTCGCGGTGTTCTCCATGCGGTCTCGGAAGCGCCGCGCCCTCTCGAGCAGGTCGGTCAGAAGCGGCGTTTCCGCCTCGGAGACGCGCGTCGACCGCAGCTCGTCCCGCGTCGCCTGGAGACGATCGACCAGCCGCCCGGCCAGGATGCGCATCCGGTCGTATCGCGACCCGCCCATGTCGCCGTACGCGGGCTCCGGGGGAGGCGAGGAATAGCTCACACCGCACGCCGCCGACAGAAGCGGCGCGAGAAAAGCCAGGGCCACGAGCAGCCGATTCGATCGATTCCCTTTCATGTCAGCCTCCCCGAGCCGGACGAGAGAGCAAGATCCCTTCCAACCGGGCCGTTTCCGGACGTTAGAATCGGGGACAGTCGACCAACCCATGACTCTTTCCGCAGGTACGCGTCTGGGTCCCTATGAGGTCCTGTCGCCGCTGGGAGTCGGGGGCATGGGCGAAGTGTATCGGGGTCGCGACCCGCGGATTGGCCGCGAGGTCGCGATCAAGGTCCTGCCGGAGTCCTTCTCGAAGGACGCCGAGCGACTGCGCCGGTTCGAGAAGGAGGCCCGCTCCGCCGGAGTTCTCAACCATCCGAACGTCCTCGTCGTCTACGACGTCGGCGAGCACGACGGCTCCCCCTACATCGTCGAGGAGCTTCTCGAAGGGGAGACTCTCCGCGAGAGGCTGGTGCAGGATCCGCTCCGTCCGGCGGAGGCGATCGGATACGGCGTACAAATCGCGCAGGGACTCGCCGCCGCGCACGAAAAGGGGGTCATCCATCGGGACCTCAAGCCGGAGAACCTGTTTTTGACCCGCGACGGCCGCGTCAAGATCCTCGACTTCGGGCTCGCCAAACTTACGCAACCGGAAATGGCCGCCGCCGAGGCGGCGGAGGAAGCGACGCTTTCCGCCGTCACGGAGGCGGGCGTGACGCTCGGGACGGTGGGCTACATGTCTCCCGAGCAGGTGCGCGGGCTCCCCGCCGACGCGCGCTCGGACATCTTCTCCCTCGGCGCCGTCCTCTACGAGATGGCGACCGGAAAGCGCGCATTCCGGGGCAACTCGCCGGCGGAAACGATGAGCATGATCCTGAAGGAGCAGCCTCCCGCGGTCGGCGACGCCAGCCCCGATGCGCCGCCGGCGTTCGACCGCCTGGTCCGTCGGTGCCTGGAGAAGGAGCCCGCCCGCCGTTTTCACTCCGCGAACGACGTCGCGTTCGCGCTCGCGGATGCATCGACCGAAACGGCGGCTCCGCGAGCCTTCCGGCGTCCCGCTCTCCACCCGGCTCGCCTCCTGCCGTGGGCTGCCGTCGCACTCGTCGCGATCGGTTTTCTGCTTTGGAGGCGGCCGCCCAAACCGACGGCCGGCGGCGGACCGACCCGGTTCTCGTCGCTCGCCGTTCTGCCGCTCCAGAATCTCTCGCACGATGCCGAGCAGGAGTACTTCTCCGATGGAATGACCGAGGCCCTCATCTCCCGCCTCGCGCAGGTCAGCGCGTTACGGGTGATCTCCCGGACTTCGGCGATGCTGTACAAGGGCACGAAGAAACCGCTGCGCCAGATCGCGCGGGAGCTGAACGTCGATGGGATCATCGAAGGCTCGGTGATGCGTTCCGGCGAGCGTGTTCGGGTGACTGCGCAACTGATCGACGCGCGGAGAGACGAGCACCTCTGGGCGAAGGACTACGAGCGGGACCTCCGCGACGTCCTCGGACTTCAGGCCGAGCTGGCCCAGGCGATCGCACAGGAAGTCCACGCGAAAGTGAATCCCGGAGAGGAAGCGCGGCTCGCGAGAAGTCGCCGGGTCGTGCCCGAAGCGCAGGAGGCCTATCTCAAGGGGCGCTATTACCTCGGCCAGGGAACCGAAGAGACGATCGGGAAGGCGATCGCCCACTTCAACGAGGCGATCGCAAAGGATCCTCTCGACGCACGCGCCTACGCGGGCCTCGCCGACTCCTACGCCGCACTTCGGAGCATCTACCGTGCGCCGCGCGAGGTCATGCCGAAGGCGAAGGCGGCGGCGCAGAAGGCGGTCGAGCTCGACGATGCGCTCGCCGAGGGGCACGTCTCACTCGCTTCCGCGCGGATGTTCTACGACTTCGACTGGCCGGGCGCCGAGCGGGAGTTCCGCCGGGCCATCGACCTGAACCCCAGTCTCGCGGAGGCCCACGACGGTCTTGCTCTCTATCTCATGGCGAATGAACGCCACGAGGAAGCAATCGCCGAAGTCGAGCGGGCGAAGCGGCTCGACCCGCTCTCTCCGATCATCCTCGGAGACGCATCATGGGTGTACTACGGCGCCCGGAGATACGACAAAGCGCTTCAGCTGTCGCGTGAGTGGGTCGAGATGAACCCGGGCTCGCCGTGGGCCCACACGTACCTGGGCCTCGCCCTCGAGAAGACCGGAAACATCAATGAGGCGATTCGGGAGCTCGAGCACGCGGCCGGGATGGACCGAAGCGTAACGATCCTCGAGTGGCTCGGAGGCGCCTACGCCGCCGCCGGGCGCACGAGCGACGCGAACCGAATCCTCGCTGAGCTGACGGGCCGGGCCGGGAAGCGTTATGTCTGCCCATACGAGATTGCGACGGTGTACGTGGGCCTCGGGAGGAAAGACGCCGCCTTCGAATGGCTCCGGAAGGGATTGGACGAGCGCGCCGACTGTATGCCGTGGATCAAGGCCGATTCGAAAATCGATCCTCTTCGCGGCGACCCGAGATACACCGACATCCTCCGCGGGGTTGGCTTCGGCCCGTCTCAGTAGAACGCGTGCGTCCGGGGCAGCGGCTGGACGCTCGGCGTCCAGGGGATCGGCTGGGTTCCCTCGGACAGCATCGGCCGTCTCCAGATCATCGCCCGGGGCGGCGCGCCGCGGGCCATCTCGTCTAAGAACTCGACGCGGACGACCCCGCCCTCCGTGACGGCATCCGGCTCGAGAGCGAAACAGATCGCGAAGCGCTGGTACTGGTCGGTCATCTGTGACCCGGGAAAGCTCGTCCGGTAGACGCGAACCTGGCCGAGCGCCGCCGTCACGATCATCGTCAGCTTCTGACGGTCGGTGGCCGGCTCCGTCACCTTCGCTTCGATCGAGAGACAGAGGTTCTCGCCGGGCCGGAAGAGCGAGCCGTCGATCTCCTGCGACGCAAAGCTGGTGACCAGGGTGGGCTCGGGCACGGTCGGGAGCTGGGGAAACGAATAGATCTCGCCGGTCGCGACCCCGGCGTCGATGCGGAAGAACTCGCTCTGGGGAAACGCAGCCGGGCCAGAGAACCAGGGCGTCCAGAGAAGCTCGCCCTGCTCGTCCGCCGGTCCGGGAGGCGGAGGCTGACCGGCCGCGGGAAAGACGGACCCGCCGCCGGCGTAGTCTCCGTTGCCGTCCGACCCCTCGAGTGCGAAGGTCGTCGGGGTTCGGACCGTGATCTTCCACCATCCGTTCGCCGCCGTGTCGCCGGCGACGCCCTTGATCACGACGGTGTCCCCGTTCCCCAGGCCGTGCGGGATCGGGATCGCGACCTCGATCGGCGAAGTGTTGGTCGCCGCTAGAACCGAGAACCACTGCGGCAAGGGAAGGTTCTCCGAAGCCGCGCGGCTCCCGAACGAAGAATTCGCGAGCATGTTGAAGTGAAGCCGCTCGACCGCGAGCGTTCGATCCCGGACCGATGCGCCCTCCTCCGTTGCGCGCACGGCGCCGATCGCGGCGAGCGCTACGCCCGCGGCGAGGACGTGAGACGCCTTCTTTGGCGGCACGTCACCTGACTGTGCCAATCGGGTGCCAGTCGCCCGGGGACCGCGCCCGCGACGGGTTAGAGGCGTCCGGTGAGGAGCAGAATGATGACGATGAGCAGGATCACCCCGAGAAGACCGCTCGGCCAGTAGCCCCAACCTCTGCTGTGGGGCCACGTCGGGACGACACCGAGGAGCAGAAGAACCAGGACGATGATCAAAATCAAGCCCATGTCGGCCTCCCGTCCCCCCGCCAAAGCATCCGTCGTGCCAGAAGTGTCCTCAGAGTTGGTCAACGGGCGCGGCGGCGGGCGACCCAGAAAGTCAGGCCCAGAGCGGACCAGAGCCCGAACGCAATCCACTCGGACGCTGTGAAACTCCCCGGGATGCCCGGAATGATCTTGATCGCGACGACCGCTGCCGCGACGAGCGCGCCGGCCGCCGCAGCGAACGCTCCCCCCTCTCTCGACCTCCGCAGCGCGAGCGCCGCGACGCAGCTCGAGAGCCATCCCACCCCGACGGCGAGCGACCCGACTTCGGAGATCGGGACGAGCACGGCGTCGCCGAGGATCGCTCCGAGAATCGAGAGCGCTGCCATCAGGAGGATCGCGTTGCGGGGGGTGCCACGGAGCGGATGGACCCGCGTCAAGCCGGGGTGGACGAGGCCCCGCCGCGCGATGCCGTACAGCATCCGGGTCGCGGCGACGAAGTTGCCGTTGAAGATCTTCACGAGCGAGAGAAAAGCGGCGAAGACGACGAGGCGTGCGATCGCCGGCGAGCCGAAGGCGCGCGCGAACGCCGCCTCCGTACCGAGATGTCCCGTCACCAGATCTCTCCACGGAAAAATCCAGGCCACCGCGACGATGATCGTCGCGTAGAACAGAAACCCCGAGACCTCCGCGAGAGTGATCGCCCGTCCGAAATGGCGCGACGGAAACCCGGGACGCGCCTCCTCCGACTCCTTTCCGACCGATTCGAAGCCGGTCATGAAGTAGGGCACGACCTGGAGGACGAGCAGGATCGACAGCCAGGCGCCGGAGGAGCCCGGACGCGCGAAGAGCGGGTAGACGTGGGCCGGGCTCCCGCGGAGGAAGGCGAGCGCCACGAAAATCCCAACGAGCGCGAGCAGCCCGAAGGTCGCGGTGTTCTGCAGGACGCCGGAAAACCGCATGCCGCGGTCGTTCAGCCACGCGATTGCCGCCGTCAACGCGAGACCCAGAACGAGGCGCGGGGCGAAGATGGTCCGGCCGGCGACCTCGTAGAGGGGGGCGGTGTTCAGCGCGGGCACGATGCGAGCGAGCAGGTTGCCGATCGCAGCTGCTTCCCAGGGGCAGACGATCGCGTAAGAGAGCACCATCGTCCATGCGGCTCCGAACGCGACGGACGGCGGAAGAACCCGTTCGGCGTAGGCAATTTCACCACCGGCGTCCGGAAAGCGCGCGACGAGCCGGCCGTACGTCCGCGCGACCGGCAGAAGAAGGACGCCCCCGAGGAAGAACCCGAGCGCGGCGCCGCCCGGACCGCCGCGGGCAAGCCAGTCGTCCATGAGAACGACCCATCCCACGCCGACCATCGTTCCGAAGCCGAACGTGAAGTACTCGACGTGCGTCAAGGTCCGGTGGAGACCGGAGGACGTCGGATCGGTTGGCGTCACGGGTTGCAAGGCTCTCTCGTAAGGGATACTTCGAGGAGTCTAATGAAGAGCGGAAAGAAACCGCGCCATCCACCCCGTACGCGGCGGGCGCCGCGGGTCCTGTCGCGTCGGACCGACGGGTTCGGTGAGTCCGTCATCCGCGAGATGAGCCGGTTCGGCGCGGAGGTCGGGGGAATCAACCTCGCCCAGGGACTGCCGGACTTCGAGCCGCCCCGTGAAATTCTCGCCGCTCTTTCGGAGGCGATCTCCGAGCCGGGTCAGCATCAGTATTCCTTCACCTGGGGGTCTCCCGAGTTCCGGCAGGCCGTCGCCGCCAAGTACGCGCGGATGAACGGCATGCGGCCCGACCCGGAAAGGGAGATCACGATCACGTGCGGAGTCTCGGAGGCCGAGGTCGCCGCGATTCTGGCGCTCACCGAGCCTGGAGACGAAGCGATCGTTTTCGAGCCGTGGTACGAGAACTACCTGCCCGCCTGCATCCTCGCCGGAGTGCGGCCGCGCTTCGTCCCGCTCCGCGAGCCGGACTACGCATTCGACGTGGAAGAGCTCGAGAAAGCCGTCCGCCGCCGAACGCGCCTCCTGCTGCTCAACACGCCGGGGAACCCGTCGGGTCGCGTTCTCACGCGCGAGGAGCTCTCGCAGATCGCGCGAATCTGCTCCCGGGCGGGAGTCATCGCCGTCGTGGACGAAATCTACGAGCACATCTGGTTCGACGGTCACGAGCACGTTTCGCTCGGATCGCTGCCCGGTATGGAGGACCGGACGGTCACGCTCTCCGGCCTCGGAAAGAGCTACGCGGTGACCGGCTGGCGTATCGGCTGGGCGGTCGCGGCCGCGCCGCTCACTTCCCGAATCCGGAAGGTCCACGACTACCTGACGATCTGCGCGCCGGTGCCGTTTCAGGAGGCTGGCCGGGCCGCGCTCGCGCTTCCCGATTCGTACTACCGGAAGCTTCGCCGGGCGTATGCCGAACGCCGCGAAATTCTGCTCGCGGGACTCGAGAGCGCCGGACTCGCCTTCACGCCGCCGCAGGGCGCGTACTACGTGATGGCCGACGCCGCGGCGCTCGGGTGGCGGGACGATCGGTCGTTCGTCGAAATCCTGGCCCGGCGGGCGGGCGTCGTCGCGGTCCCGGGGTCGAGCTTCTACGCGACGAATGGAGGCAGAACGCGGGCGCGTTTCAATTTTGCGAAAAAAGAAGAGACGCTGCGCGAGGCCGCGCAGCGTCTGGCGAACACGGATCTGTCGGCGACTGTTCCGCGCTGAGGCGCGAACGCTTCAGGCCGCTTTGCGTGCCTTTTTGCTCTTCATCCCCTTCACGAGGGAGACGACCGAGACGTGGTTGCCCATGTCGCCCTTCGTGTACTCGACTTTGACGCGCTGGCCGACCGCGACGGGTTTCTTCATCGAAACGTTTTCATCCAGGTCGAACGAATAGTCCTTGTCGTTCGGACCCGTGACCTTGATCTTTTTGCCCGGCTCGTACTCCTTCACGGTTCCGATGACGGTTTCGGTCTTGACCTTGATGTCCGGCCCGGGCTTGTGGACGACCTTTTCCGTCTTCTGGTGCACTGCCGGCATCGTCTTCGCCGTGCTGGCGGCGGTACCGACTCCCGGCGGGGCGGTGTAGAGAGCGATCACGTTCACGCGTTCCTTGCCGTCCTTCCCCTTCGCCCATTCGACTTTCGCCATCTGGCCAACGGTGACCGCACCGTCGACCCGGACAGTCTCGTCGAGGTCGAACGAATAGTTCTTGTTGTTCGGACCCGTGATCTTGATCTTCTTGCCCGCCTCGTATTCCTTGACGGTGCCGACGACGGTCTCGGTCTTGACCTTGACGTTCGGTCCGGGGCCCGTCTGCTTCATCTTGGTCTCCGTGTGGGCCGTGGTCTGGGCGAGGGCCGCCTGTGCTCCAATGAGGAAGCAGAAAGCAGCCGCAATTCCAATTACGCGCTTCATCACTTGTCACCCTCCTGGCCACAGGAATGTGGCCACAAGAAACCAGAGCAAAAAGCGTGACAGCGTTTGCCGAGATGAACAGAGAGTGAACAGGCGGCAGGACGTCGCAGGCGAGAACGGCGCCTTCGTCCGAATTGCGTTCGAGGTCGAGTTCTCCGACGCCCGTCCTCCGCTCCAATTCGAAGCAAGTCGCGCTCCGGGGATCACGCCGCGTAGCGCTCCTCCACCGTCAGCGCAAAGAGAAGAGTGCCCGCCAGGCCGACCGCTCCGGCGGCCAGAAACGGCACGGACGGCGCGATCTTCCAGAGGAGCCCGCCCGCGAATGCCGCCGGGGCGATGGCGGAGCTGCGGACGAGGTAGTAGAGGCCGATCGACCGCGCCCGGATGTCGGGGCGCGCGAGATCCACGATCATGGCTTTTCGAGCGGGCTCGCCGACTTCGCGAAGGCCCCCGACCACGAACGCGGCGACGAGCGCCGGAAAGCTCCGCGAGAGCACGACGGCGACGGGGAAGGCCGCGAAACAGAGGAAGGTCGTGATGACGAAGGGCTTCCTTCCGGCGCGGTCGGCGATTTTCGAAGCGGGAACGTAGACCAGGATCGCCGTCGCCATCTGAACGGCGATGAGCGCGCCGTAGCGAGGCGCGCTCACTCCCACGACGTTCGTCGCGTACAGGACGAGAAAGACGTCGACCAAGCCCTCGCACGTCCGGATGAAAATGTCGGAGAAGAGGAGCCACTTGAGCGGACCGGGCAGGGACCGCCAGACGCCCCCGATCCGGGTCGGGATCTCTTCCCCGACGAGCGGGATCCGGACTCTCGCGACCACGGTGAACGTGGCGAGCGCGAGCGCCACGGTGACCGCGAGGCCGAGCCGAACGCCGGTGCGCACTCCGTAAGCGGCGATCGCAAGCCCTCCGAGCGTCGGCGCGACCACGATCGGAAGCCTCTTCAAGATGGCCTGGGCCGTAAAACCGATCGCACGCCGCTCCCGGGGAAGCGCATCTCCCACGACCGCGAAGAGGGTCGGGCTCGCCATGCTCACCCACGCCATGCTGAACACGAGGCCGACGAGAACGAACGGCCAGGAGGGAGCGAGCGCGTAGATCAGGTACCCGACGGACGCGAGACCCACGAAGAGGAGGAGAGCGCGTCTCCGACCGTATCGGTCCGCGATCCACCCTCCCGGATACTGATACGCGCCATCCAAGAAGTCCTTCAGGGTCCCGTAGAGCCCGATCGCGAGCACCGGCGCGCCCAACGCCTGGAGATATTTCGGGAGGAAACTCTTCCAGAGGTTTTCCCCCAGGCCGAGCAGGAACATCGCGGAGCCGACCGCGACGACGTTGCGCTCGAGCCCGAAGTAGTCCGTGAAACGGGCGGCGCGGCGGCGACCGACGTTCATCCGCCCCGCGACGTTCCCCGAGAATCCGAACCGTGAGAGGGTAGCGGTCCCATGCGGCTGACCTCTCTATTGGGAGCGGTGGCATTCCCTGCTTCGGCGGCTTTGGCGCAGGGCGGTCCTCCGATGCTGACCGACGATCCGGGCACGCCCGGAAACCGGCGGTGGGAGGTCAATGTCGCCTTCACCGTAGAGGACAGCCGCGCGGGTCGGACTTTCAGCGTGCCACTCATCGACGCAAACTACGGAGTCGGCGATCGGATCCAGCTCAAGATCGAAGCGCCGTGGCTCGTCGGAAACGGCGAGAACGGCCTGGGAAACCTGCTCCTTGGGATCAAGTGGCGGTTTCTCGATGAGGATACCCACGGAGTCGCATTGTCCCTCTACCCCCAGGCCGGGCTCCGAGCCCCCGCGGCGTCGCGTAAGCGTGGCCTCGGAGAGACGGACCGACTGTACCTGCTCCCCCTTTCCGCGCAGAAGAAACTCGGGCCGGTCTCCGCAAACGCCGAGATCGGCTTCGAATACCGGCCGCGCGAGGAAGACGAATGGATTTACGGACTCGCGATCGGACGGGAGGTTTCCAAGAACGTGGAAGTCATCGGAGAGGTGTTCGGCTCGAGGCCGCTCGGCATTCGGCGGTCGGAGTTCCTTCTGAACGTCGGCCTGCGCGGAAGGCTCAGCGAAAGGCTCCTGCTGCTCGTTGCCTCGGGGACGGGACTGGGAAACCGGACCCGGGAGAAGCCGCGGCTGCTCGGATATGTCGGAGGCCAGTTTCTCTTTTGAAGGACGAAGGCGCGCCTAAGCCGCGGTCTCGCCCGAGCCGCTGTGCGAGCGGCGCAACTCTTCGTAGAGCCGCCGATAGCCGGCACACTCTTCGCGGAGCTCGGACATGAGGGCGCGGAATCGCTCCTCTCCGCGGATGGACCCGAGGAGCGGATCGGTCTCGAAAAAGCCGTAGCACGGGAACCCATTGCGCGCGGCGTCGGTCAGCCAGTCGAGCGCCTGCTCTCTCTCGCCGAGCTGCGCATAAATGCAGGCGACGTCGTACTGCGCATGGTGGTAATGACCGAACGAACGACGGTGCTGGATCGTGAGTTGTATCTGATCGCGGGCGCGCGCGGCCTCGCCTCGAGACGCGGCGACGAGTCCGCGGACGCCGAATACGAGAACGTCGCCCGGAAAGCGGCGGGCGCCGAGCTCGGCCGTCTGCTCCGCCTCCGCTAGCAGGCCCAGACGCAGCTGGCAGAGCGCCAAGTGGTACGTGCCCCAGGCCGAAGCCGCCTCGCGAATCGCGAGCTGCGACGAGTCGAGCGACTCGCGGTAGCGGCCCTGATAGTAACGGCAGAGAGCGAGATGGGTCTGGGCCATCATGTCGTTCGGATTGATTTCGAGAGCGCGCCCGAAGTGCCGCGCTCCCTCTTCGAACATCGAGATGTGGACGAGCATGACCGCGAGGCGCTCGTGCGCATCCCCGAGGCTGGGGCGGCCGGCGATCGCGGCGGCGAACTGGGGCAGCGCTCCGGCGACGTCGAATCCGCGGACCGGGCTCCAGAGCAGGATCGCGCGGGTGTACCGTGCTTCCGGCAGGCCCGGCTCCAAAGCGAGCGCCTTCTCGCACATCGCGTGGGCGCGATCCCACCAGTCACCCTCCGGGTCGAAGCTGAAACCCATCCTGGCAAAAGCGGCGGAGAGACCCGCCCAGGCGAGCGCGAAGCGCGGGTCGGCCTCCGCGGCCTTCTCGAAAGATTCGATCGCCGCGTTGACGTCGTCGATCGTCTCGCGGGAAAGGTGAAGCCTCCCTTTCATGTAAAGCTCGTAAGCTCCCCCTGCGGGGCGCGCCGACCGAGCGAGGCGACGCTCTTCGGAAGGAGTCAGCTCGACCTGCAGAGCCTCCGCGATCTTTCGCGAGACCTGATCCTGCATCTCGAAGATGTCATCGAGCGTCGTATCGATCTTCGAGCCCCACAGCGATCGGCCGTCGGAGGTCCGGACGAGCTGCACCGTGACCCGGAGCCGCGACCCCGCGCGCTGAAAGCTCCCGTCGACCACCGCGTCGACTGCCAGTTCCCGCCCCGCCTGCTGCGGGTCGACGGTTCTGTCCTGATAGCGCAGGATCGCGGCGGTGGGCCGCACGAGGAGCGACTTGACGGTCGCGAGTTCGGTGATCGTCGCATCGGCCAGTCCCAGCCCGAGGTGGGCGTTCTCCGAATTCCGTGCGAGGTCCTTGAACAGGAGTACGGCGATGGACCGCCTTCCGGCGGTCGGTTCTGCGGCCGCCAGCGGCGCCGCCTCTGCAGCGCTCAAGCCCCAGACCGCCTCGATCGCGAAGCCCAGGTCCCGGGCGTTCTGAAAGCGGTGCGCGGGATCCTTCTCGAGGCAACGCCGCGCGACGCGCTCGAGCCCGGCGGGCACGCTCTTTCCGGCTCCCGAGAAGTCGGGCTCCTCCGTGAGGATCGCGTTCATCGTCTCGACCGCGGATTCCGCGCGGAAGGCGCGGCGGCCCGCCAGCATCTCGAAGAAGACCGCGCCGAACGAAAAGATGTCCGATCGGCCGTCGACGCTCTGCCCGCGGACCTGCTCGGGCGACATGTATCCGATCGTGCCGAGTATCGTGCCGGGCTCAGTGCCCTCCGATGCCGTCAACGCTCCGGTGCCATCGGCGCCGGGCGCGACCGCCTTAGCGAGGCCGAAGTCGAGGATCTTCACGTGCCCGTCGCGCGTGACGAAGAGGTTCTCGGGCTTGAGATCCCGATGGAGGATCCCTCTTTCATGAGCGGCCGCCAGACCTTGAGCGATCTGAATCGCGTACTCCGCCGCGCGATGCGGCGTGACCGTTCCTCCCTCGAGGTGGTCCCGAAGCGTGCGTCCGTCCAAGAGCTCCATGACCGCATAGCGGACGTCACCCTCGCTCCCGAGGTCATGGATCGCGAGGATGTTCGGGTGTGAGAGTGCCGCAACGGCCTTCGCCTCCCGCTCGAACCGCGAGAGGGCCTGCGGATCCGCCGCCAACCGGTCGGGAAGGACCTTGATCGCGACGTCGCGATCGAGACGGCGATCGCGCGCGCGGTAGACCTCGCCCATGCCTCCGGCGCCGAGAGGGGCGACGATCTCGTAGGGACCGAGGCGAGTGCCGGGGAAAAGCGTCACGCTACAACTTGACCAGGCACCACTCCTCGGACCACGGCAGCCGCGACATCTGGAGCGAGGGCTTGCCGGCCGTGGCAACGGCAAAGCCGTCGCTGAAGTTCACGCCGAACCCGTTCTCCGGGTCGTAGAGACCCGGCTCGACGGAAAAGATCATCCCCGGCTCGAGCATCGTGTAGTCGCCGAGCGCGAGATACGGCGGCTGATGCCCCTCCATGCCCATGCCGTGCGCGGGGCGGTGGTAGATGTACTTCTGCATCCCTTCCTTCACCTGGAACTGGTGGATCTGATACGCGACCGTCGAGCAGGCGATCCCCTCGCGCGAGAGGTCTTTCTGCATGAGGCAGCAGTCGCGCGAGACGGTCCAGACCTTCTTCTGGTGGTCGGTCCACGGATGGAGGAGGAAAGCGCGATACAGCTCGCCACCGCATCCGCCGATCTCGACGCCGCCCGCGATCTGCAGAGCCTGCCCTTTCTGGATTCGGTTGTGGTGGAACTGGTTCGGGTGGGGGTAACCGGTCCCCCGGCCCACGCGGACCCCGACGCCCAACTCGATGCCGACCGCGGTGTGCGGCGTCCCGTCCCGCCGGATTCCTTTCATCAGGAGGTTGGTCCCGAACTCCTCGGCCGCGTGGCCGAGCTCGTAGTCGGTCAGGTCCGTGCCCTTCGCGAGCAGCAGATCGCGGGCGAACGCGTGCGTTTCATCGAAGACGCGGTACGCGCGGCGCCACAGCGCGAGCTCCTCGGGCGTCTTGACCATGCGCATCTTTTCGCAGCGTTCGGAAATCGAGTTGAACTCGGTCGGCTTGGTGAAGATCTTCGCGGCCGACTCCTTCTGCCGGCTGTTCTGCTCGCGATCGGTCGCGATCCGCTTTCCGTCGTAGCCCCGTTTCTTCAGCCCCTTCAAGACCCACTCGTAGAGATTGACTTTTTCTCCCTGTTGAACCTTGCCGAGGTTCGGGAACGCGCCTTCGGCGTGCTGAAAGTCGAAGTAGGACTCGGTTTCCGTGGCCCACCAGCTCTTGACGAGGTCGCGATCGAGGCCCGGATGGAACCAGATCGCGGCCATCTTGTCCGCGGGGAGGAAGACCGAGAACGGGCGCTCGGTCGTCGAGTGAAAGAGACCCGTGAAGTAGATGATGTTCCAGCGGTCCGACAGGAGCGCGCCCGCGTAGCCCTGGTCCTGGAGATACTCCTGCAGGAGCTTGACGCGGCCCTTGTGCCACTCAAGCGGCAGCCGGTCGACCGTGGCGGGCGCGAGGCCGTCGTCCTCCTTGAGGAAGAGCGCCGCGGACTTCGAGCCGTCGACCCCGGTCTGCGCAGCGGCGGTCCGCGCGAGGAGAGAGCCCGCTGCGGCCGCGCCGGTCGTTGCGAGAAGCGAACGGCGACTGATCGTCATTTCGTCCTCCGTGAAGAATCAGGATCGTATCGAATCAGCGGAGTCCCTCGACGACGTAGAGCTGCGAGTTGCCTCGCCGCAGGGCGTACGCGAGAGCCCGACCGTCGGGGGCCACGACGATACGGTTCACGTTGCCGGCCGCGTCCACCGGCCGGATCTCCTTGACGACGCCTCTTCGGCCGGTATCCGGATCCAGGTGCCGGATCGTTTTGACCGGGTGCACCGCCCGGATCGCGATCGGGACCATGAGACCCTCGGAGACGAAGATCGTCCGGCCGTCCGACGTCCAGCCGATCGGGACTTCCCGCTCCATGAGGCCCGCGATCGGACGCGACGTTCCGCCATCGAGCGGGTACCGAACGAAATTGCCCGGTCGCTGCGCGGCGAGCAGCCAGTGCCCGTCCGGGGAGAGTGCTTTCGTGACGAAATAGGGAATGGCGACACCCTCCGGGCTCACCGGACGCGGCTTTCCGTCCGCCAGGTCGACCCTGTGGATCCGCCAGTTTTTCCCGGGCTCGCGCGCGGATAGGAGGAACGATTTCCCGTCGGGCAGCCAGACCGCGTTGGAGATTTCTTCGAACCGGATGGAGGGCAGGGCGCGGGGTTCTCCCGTGCCCGTCGGGACGAGACGAAGTCCTTCCGCCGCATCGGGGAACTTGACCAGCACGGTGCTCCCGTCGGCCGACCGCGCGAGGCCACGGCCCTCGCCCAATCGGACTGCAGGAGACCCGTCCGTCCTGCGGAGGTAAACGGATCCCTTTCGCCCTCCGCCTTCGCCGATCTCGTTGAACAGGACCGCCTTCCCGTCGGAAGTGAGATCGAAAGGCTCGGGCCAGTCAAGCCAAGTCAGGTCACGTTCGGCGGAATCGCCGGGGCCGGAACCCCACAGCCCGTTGATGATCGAGTGATGAGCGAGAAGCACGTGGCCGTCGCGCGAGATGTCGTCGAGCTCGAGCTCGCCCGGCATTTGAGCCACCAGCCGCAGCTTTCCCCGCCGATCGACGGCGTGGAGCCCGCTCGGTTTTCCCGGCTCGGTCGATCCGGTGAACCACACCTCCTTCCCGTTGAGAGACCAGCAGGGAGCGCCGCCCGGCAGGTTGAACCCCCTGACGAGCACGCGCGGGGGCCCACCGGCTCTCCCGACGACCATCACCGAACCGCCGTCGTAATCGAAGAACGCGATCTGGTCGCCTCCCGGGGAGAACCGCGGCGACCCGATCTGCTGCCCTTCGTACAGGACTTTCCCGATGGGGAACTCGAGCCGAACCCGCTCGCCCACGCCCCGAACGATCGCGAGCTCCTCGCCGCCGGGCGAAAAATCGGCTCCGGCGTAAGTGACGTGCTCGATCGCCGGCCGCGGGGCTCCGCCGGCGAACGGGACGCGGGCCAGGGTTCCGAAGGGGCCGACTTCATTTATCAGAAGTGCCATTTCGCCGGAGCGGG
Source organism: Thermoanaerobaculia bacterium (assembly GCA_036395755.1). Classification (GTDB taxonomy): domain Bacteria; phylum Acidobacteriota; class Thermoanaerobaculia; order UBA5066; family Gp7-AA6; genus Gp7-AA6. The sequence continues at coordinate 61,847 of DASWCZ010000079.1, read as the reverse complement.
AAATCGCCAGAATGTCCGCGTCCATGCCGAACGAGCGCGATTCGGGACTCTCCGGACGAACGGCATACAACCCTCGCGGCTCGCCCGCGAGCGCTGCGCCGTAGACAATCGTCTGCCCGTCCGGCGTGAAGCGGGCGTTCTCCAGCGCGGCGGAGCGGAACGTCAGGCGCTGGAAGGTGGGCGCGGAGGTCCTGAGTATCCTATTCGAAGCGACGAGCCATCCGGCGACGCCACCGACGAGGAGCAGAAGAAGAGCCGACGCGAGAACCGTGGACCGCCGGAGCCGGCGAAGGGGTCTCGGTCCCAAAGAAAACGCCTGCTCCGGCGCACTCGTGATCTCCGAGACGTGGTCGCGAACGCTCGCGAGGTCGCGAGCGAGGTCGCGGGTCGAGACGTAACGTTCCTCCGGATCCTTCGCGAGACACCGCTCCACGATCCAGCGGAGCGGCGACGGGACTTCCGGTCGAACTTTCCCGATCGGCTCCGGCTCGTCCCGGATGATGGCCGTCAAGGTCTCCGCCGTCGTCTTCTTCTGAAATGCCCTCCGGCCGCACGCGATCTCATAGAGGATCGAACCGAAGGAGAACTGGTCGGAGCGATGGTCGGCAGGCTGGCCGCTCGCCTGTTCCGGCGACATGTAGCCGACCGTTCCGAGAATGACCCCCGCCTGCGTCCCCGTCTCGGTCGGAAGACTCGTGACTTCGCTGCTCCCTTCGCCCGTGGAAATCAGTTTGGCCAGCCCGAAGTCGAGGATCTTGACCAGGCCGTCCCGGGTGACCATCAGGTTCTCGGGCTTCAAGTCCCTGTGAACGATTCCCGCTTCGTGCGCTCTCGCAAGGCCCTCGGCCACCTGCGTTGCAATCGGGATGGCCCGCTTCACCGGAAGAAGACCCGGCAACAGGAGCTCTCGCAGCGTCTTTCCCTCGACCAGCTCCATCGCGATGTAGGAGTTCGAATCGTGAGAACCGACTTCGTAGATCGTGACGATGTTGGGGTGATTCAACGCGGACGCCGACCGAGCCTCCTTCTCGAAGCGCGAGAGCCGGTCCTGGTCCTGCGAGAGATCCTCGGGGAGCACCTTCAACGCGACCTCGCGGCCGAGCCGGGCGTCGCGAGCGCGATAGACCTCGCCCATTCCGCCCGAACCGAGCGGAGCGAGGATCTCGTAGGGGCCCAGCCGGAACCCGGTGGGGAGTGTCACGGTGAGGAAAATCTTATGGCGGGAAGCGCCGCAGTGGACTGCGGCGGGTGCAGGCCCGCAGGGCCTGTCCCCGTTGGACCGCGGCGGGTGCAGGCCCGCAGGGGGCCTGTCCCCGCAACCTCTTCAAAAGGCCTGCGAGCTCGAGAAGGAGACGAGCCAGCCGCGGCGGCCCTTCAGGTCCGGCCGCAAGGCGTAGGCGAGGTCGAAGCGGACGAGCGCGTGCCTCGACGCGCGCGGCAGGCCTACGCGCAATCCCACGCCGGCGTCGGCGCGTAGATCGGAGAGGCGCATGGGGCTTCCGGGAGGCCATGCATAGCCCGCATCCACGAAAGCCGCCGCGCCCAGCACGATCAGATGGAGGAGCTCGGGCGTCAACCGGATGCGGTCTTCCAGGTTGACGATCAGGCGCCGGTCGCCGGCGAAAGCGTGGAGCCGGTAGGCGCGCAAACCGTTCGCGCCGTCGGCCTCGAGCTGGACTTCTTTGTCGAGGCGCTCTCCCCACGAGAGAAGGACTCGCCCGGCGAACGTCTGGGCCGAGCGCTCGTCCGGGCGCCAGACGCCGAAGACCTGTCCTTCGGCGAGCGTGTTCTCGAAAGAGCCTCCACGGGCGCGGGTCGCCGCGGTGAGAGAGCCGACCAGGAATCCTCGCGGGAAGACGAGCCCGTGCGACCACTGGAGGGCCGCCCGGACCGCCTCCTGCGCGCGCCAGACCTGGGGGGAATAGCCGAGCTCGAAGGAGAGCGCTTCTCCCAGGTCGAAGTCCTCGTCGCGCAGAAAGAACTCCACGTCGTGCTGGACCGAAAAAACCGGTCGCGCGAGCTCGAGCCTCGCAAAGAAATAACCGAAGCGGCGCTCGTCCGGAAGGACGAAACCTTCGGGTTCGCGAAGGACCGGTCCGAACGTCACCTCCTCGCGGCGGTAGCCGGCGAAAAGCCGCGCGACGGGTCGGTCGCCTTCGGCCGAGAGCCTCTGCCCTCCCGACAGCTCGTAAGATCGGGTGCGCATCGCGAAGCGCGCAATTTCGCTGCCTTCCGCGTAGAGCCGGGTCTGCTGTCTCCCCTGGTCGTACAGGAGCGTCTCTCCCGCCGGGGAATCGAGGGAGCGGAAACCGCTCGTGAAATCGAAGAGGCGCCGGTCGCCGTCGCTGTTGTGGTCGTAGAGCAGGTCGAGTGACAGGCGCCTTCCGAGGAACTGCGGATCGGAGTAGAGGACCTCGCGCGTCGACCGCTCGGGCCGTTCGTCCGCCCCGAGCGACACTTTCTTGCCCTGTCCGAAGAGGTTCTTCTCCACGAGCGAGACGCCGTAATGCACCTTGCCGCCCGCCCGGCCGAGAGACCCGGAGACCTCCGTGGTCCAGGAGTCGCGCGCTCGGACCAGAACGTCGACCTCCCCTTCACCGACCGGCTGGGAGGTAATGGTCACGGTCCGAAAGAGCCCGAGCGCGCGCAGGTTCCTCTCGGTCTCGGCGAGCTTGGTCGGATCGAGCGCGTCGCCCTCGGCGAAGAGCAGCTCGCGACGGACGACCTCGGCCCGTGTGACGCCGTGGATGGCGTCGGCGGCCCGGGCCAGAAAGGAAGACTCCGCGTCCTGGAAGACGTTCTCCGTCTCGATGCGGATGTATCGGATGCGCGGGGGGGCCTCCGCGGACGCCGGGGCGATCCCGATGCCCGCGGAAAACAGAATGCCCAGGACGAGCACGAGGGCGCGCCCCCCGTTCCCGTGCAGAGACCGCACACTAGAATCCATACCGTGAACACGGGATGAAGGGGTCGTTTTCGTGAGAGCGCTCGTAGTGGAAGACGATCAGCGGCTCCGTTCGCTGGTCGTGAGGACATTAGCACGCGCTGGCCTCGCCTGCGACGAAGCGGCGCGGATCTCGGAAGCGGAAGAGCTCCTCTCGGTCCACGACTACGACCTCCTGGTGCTCGACCGGCGCCTGCCGGACGGCGACGGGTTGGAGGTCTGTCGCCGGGCGCGCCGGAAGGGGTTCGGCCGTTCGATCCTGATCTTGACCGCGCTCGACGACCCCGCGGCGACCGTCGAGGGACTCTCCGACGGCGCGGACGACTATCTCGGCAAGCCGTTCGACCTCGACGTTCTGGTGGCGCGCGCCCACGCTCTCCTTCGCCGCAACGAGCGTCGCGCGCCATCGCAGCTCGTCTGCGGAAGCCTGCGGCTCGACCCGGGTCGCCGTATGGCGTGGCACGATGGCGCCGAGCTCTCCCTGACCGCCCGCGAGTTCGCGATCCTGGAAACGCTCATGCGCCGGGAAGGCAGCGTCCTTTCCCGCGAAGAAATCCTGGAGCAGGCGTGGGGCGAGCGGGAAGAGCCGATGAGCAACACGATCGACGTGCTGATCGCGCGTCTCCGAAGGAAGCTCGACGCGTGCGGATCTTCTTCGCGAATCGAAACCGTTCGCGGAGTGGGATACCGCCTGACGTGATCCTGCCCCGGCCGCGGAAAGCCCGCACTCGCATCGCGTTGGCGGGAGCGGCTCTCTCCGCGGTTCTCCTGCTGCTCCTCGCTCTCGGGGCCCGGACCACGGTCCGGGAGCTCACCTTCCGCGACATCGATGAGGAGCTGCGGACGCTCGCCGTCGCGGTCGGCTCCGACTTCGAGATGGAGGGGCTCGGTTATCAGGAGTCCCTCGCGAAAGGTCTGGAAGCGAACGTCTTCGAATTCCGTCTCCAGAACCACTCCGCGATTCTCTTCGACGGGGAGCGCGCGCTGACCGTTTCGGGCGACCTGGTCCGCCCGAGCCGCTCTTTCAGCCTCTCGCCGTATCGCGGCCGCACGGAAGATGCGTACACCGCCGTCGAGCCTTACAGCGGTCAGCGCCGGATCTGCCGGTTCCTCGTGTTGCGACTCCGAGGAAAGGCGGTCGGCGCGACTCTGGTGATCTTCCGATCCATCGAGCCGGCGTTGAGGACTCTGGCCCGCCTCGACCGCACGCTCGCCGGCCTGGTGCTGATCGGTTTCGTCGGGACCGCTGCGATCCTGGCTTTCGTCCTCGACCGGGCGTTGCGCCCGGTCGAGGAAGTCACGCGGCTGGCGGAATCCGTCGAAGCTTCCGACCTCTCGCGCCGCGTTCGCGTTTCCACGGGCGGCGACGAGTTCCAGAGATTGACCGGCGTCATCAACTCCCTCCTCGAACGGCTGCAGGGTGCCTTCCAGGCTCAGCGCCGTCTCGTCGCCGACGCCGCGCACGAACTGAAGACGCCGATCGCGGTGCTTCTCGGGGAGGCCCAGGACGCGCTGCGGCCGGAAACGGCCCCCGAAGACCGGCGCCGGTCGCTCGAGACGATCGAGCGCACCGCCCGAGGGCTCGCCCGTGAAGCCGAGAACCTGCTGTCCCTCGCGCGCGCCGACACGGCGCCGACCCCCCCGTTCGAGGTGGTGGACTTCGGCGCGATCGTCGAGCGGTCGGTCCAGGCTTCCCGGGCGATCGCCGCTCTGCGGAACGTGCAGATCGACCTTTTCCGGGAGAACGGGGCGAGCGTGCGGGGCGACCCGGCGGCGCTCTTTCGGCTTGCCACGAATCTCGTGTCGAACGCGGCGGTCTATTCCGACCCCGGCACTTCCGTCGAAGTCGTCGCGGGAACGCGCGGACAGGACGTGGTCTTCGAGGTGCGCGACCGCGGGCCGGGCGTGCCGGAGACGGATCGCTCGCGGATCTTCGAGCGCTTCGTGCGGCTCGACAGCGCCCGCGCGAGACACCCGGAGGGGTCCGGTCTCGGCCTCGCTATCGTCCAACAGGTCGCCAGGACGCATGGCGGACGCATCGAGGTCGAAGAGCGCTCCGGAGGGGGCGCGATCTTTCGGGCAGTGCTGCCCGCAGCGTGAGAAAAAGCGGCCGGAGCCTCTCGGCTCCGGCCGGTTGGAGGGGGATGTGCTCCGCGAGGGGCTCGCGGGACCGCAAGGCCCCCGCTCAAGCTAAGAAGCTTTTGCCATCTTCGCGGAAGCGATCCGAATCGAAGTCGCAATGTTCTTGCCGTCTTTCGTCAGGACGCTGACCTGGGCGCGCTCTCCGTCCTTGAGCGATCCTCCCCGGACTTTCGTGGCGGCAGTCCACGAGATCGAAGTCGCTTTCCCCGCCTTGTTCGTCAGGGAAAATGTCTTCCTGCTCTGGTCGACCGAGGACACCGTTCCCTCCATCGTCATCGCGTGATTCTTGCCTTTTGCCATCGATGTGGACGCGACGCCGATCGCGAGAACGAACGCGATCAACGAGAGCCAGGCTGTTTTCCTCATAGCGGTCCTCCTTTTCATTGAGGAGCGTAAGGGGCACGCGGTGAACGCCGCGTGAATGAATTCTGGCGCGGGGCACGATGAACCGAAGGTGAACGCGCGCCGACGTTCGTCCTATCCTTCGAGTCGATGCCGGACGATCCGCAAACGCTCGCCGTCCTGCTGGGTCTGGTTGCGATCGCCGCCGTTCTGTATTCGTCGGTCGGGCACGGGGGCGCCTCGGCATACCTCGCTGCGATGGCGCTCTTCGGCGTGCCCGCGCCGGTGACGAAACCGGCCGCTCTCGTCATGAACCTCGCCGTCGCGGGCGTGGGAAGCTTGCGCTTCGCGTCCGCGTCTCTCGTGCCGTGGCGTTTGGTCGGCACCCTCTGCGCCGGTTCGATACCGGCGGCGTACGTCGGCGGCATGATTGCGCTCCCGACGCGCTCGCACCGGGTCCTGCTCGGCGCGGCTCTGCTGTTCGCCGCGATTCGCCTGGCAATGCGGTACTCCGGCGATTCGTTGCGGCCCCCGCCCCCGGCAGTCGCGCTCGCCTCGATCGGCGTCCTCTTCGGATTCGTGGCGGGCCTGACGGGCGTCGGCGGGGGGATCTTTCTCTCTCCTCTCCTGATCCTCGCGCGATGGGAGGAGCCGCGGCGCACCGCTGGCGCCTCCGCGGTGTTCATCCTCGTGAACTCGGCTGCCGGTCTCGCCGGTCATCTTGCCGGCGGAGGCGGCGTTCCGGCCGCGGCGGCGCCGCTGACCGCGGTCGCGCTCGCCGGGGGACTCCTCGGGTCCTGGCTTGGCGCGAAACGACTCGTGCCGATCGCGATCCGGCGGCTCCTCGCCCTCGTTCTCCTAATCGCAGCGGCGAAGCTCGTCCTGGGCTAGTCGACCTCGTTTGAGATCCGCGTGAGCGTGGGATTGCGGCCCGGATCGTTGACGGCGTCGAGAGCGGCGAACACGATGCCGTCGTGGAAGAAGGTCCGGTCGGAGGCGCGAAGGTTCAGAGCGAGCAGGCCTTCTCCGAAGACCTCGAACTCGCCGGGAAGCGCGTTTTCCTCGACGAGCCGGCGGGCGATCGAAGCGAGGCGTTCCAGCGCCTCGGCGGAAGCGGGCTGCCCTTCGTCCTCGATCACGAAGAGCCGTTTCCCGGGAGCCGCCTCCCGCATCCCCTTCAATTTGAGCATCGCTTTGAGTCTAGACGATCCGGGGAGGGGTCATGTCTCCACTTGCCCGAGAGAATGTCGCGGGGACAGATCCTGCGGACCTGCACCCGCCACCGAACTCACGCGACATTCTCTTAGAGCGGCGGGCTGTCGCTCGGCTCGAAGTGGGCGTGCTCGCGCTCGCGGTCGGAGACGGCGAGGTTCTTCAGGATCCGCACGCAACGATTCCACCGGAGGATCGCTTCGTCGTTGCCCGGCGGCCGGATCTTCTCGGCCTCCTCGAACCATTTGAGCGCGTCCTCGAAGAGGACGATCAACGTGTGCGGGGGACGGCCGGCCGAGAGTTGTGCTTTCGCGAACCGCTCGCGCACGATGCCGGCGTAATAGAGCCGCTCGTAGGGATCCCCGAGCTTCTGGAAGATCCCCTCCGCCTCCGCGCGGCGGTCCGACGGCGCTCCGCTGAACTGATCGGTGATCGCGAGCCCGAGAAGGCGCAGAGCCGTCTGGTCTGCCGGATCGACGGCGAGCACGTCGCGGCAGATCGATTCCGCCTCGCCCGGCTCGTTCAACAGCCGGTACCAGTCCGCCTTGGCGGTCGCCTCGGGAATCGCCTCTTTCGAAATGGTCTTCAACTGGTGTTCCATGAGGCCTCCAATTCTCATTTCCGACCGAAGACTTTGCGCAGGAGCTTCGCCACCGGGTCGTAGAAGTCGTCGACGACGCGCTCCTTCAAGGGAATGATCGCGTTGTCCGTGATGCGAATGTCCTCCGGGCAGACTTCGGTACAGCACTTGGTGATGTTGCAGTAGCCCAGTCCGAGCTCCTCCTTCAGGAGCTTCGTCCGCGATACGCCGTCGAGAGGGTGCATCTCGAGGGCGGCGACGCGGACGAAGAAACGGGGGCCGCCGAACTCCGCCTTCTTTCCGTGGTCCCGCAGAACGTGACAGACGTTCTGGCAGAGGAAGCACTCGATGCACTTGCGGAACTCCTGCACCCGGTCGACGTCGGCCTGCGACATCTTCCAGTCGGTGCCGGGGCGCGGAGAAAAAGGCGGGATCTTCCGGTTGACCTCGTAGTTCCAGGAGACGTCCGTCACCAGGTCGCGGATGACGGGAAACGACTTCATCGGAGTCACGACCACCGGGCGTTCGAGCGGCAGGGAATCCATTCGCGTTTTGCACGTCAGCCGTGGACGGCCGTTGACCTCGGCCGAGCACGACCCGCACTTGCCGGCCTTGCAGTTCCAGCGCACGGCGAGGTCCGGCGCGAGATAACCCTGGATGTGATGGAGCGCGTCGAGCACGACCATCCCCGGCGCGACGGGCACGCGGTACGCAACGAGGTCGCCGCCGTCCGCCGTTCCGCGGAAGACGTGAAGGGTCGCTTCCTTCATTGTGACTCCATGAGCGCCTTCAAGTCCGGCGGCGCCTCGGGGACCGATCGCTCCGACAGCTCCATCGCGCCGCCCCGACGCGAGACGACGATGTTCCTCTTCCCCCACTCCGGATCGCTCTTCGCAAAATCCGTCCGGCTGTGCGCGCCGCGACTCTCCCTGCGGAGAAGAGCGCTCCGCGCGACCGCCTCGGAGACCGTCAGCATCGCCTTCAGATCTCGCGCAAGGTGCCACCCGGGGTTGAACAGCCTCGAGCCTTCGACTCGGACGCGACCGGCGCGATCCTGGAGCTCCCGGATCTTCGCGAGGCCGTCCTCGAGGTCCTTTTCATTGCGGAAAATCCCGACGAGGCTCTGCATCGTCTCGGTCAAGTCCCGGTGGACGGCGTACGGGCTCTCCCCCTCCGGCCGCTCGAAGAAAGCGAGCATCTCCCTCGTGGCCTCCTCGATCTGTCCGTCGTCCGAAGAGCCCGACGGAGCCCGGTCGGCCCGCTCGGCGGCCGCGAGCCCGGCGCGCCGCCCGAAGACCAGCAGGTCGGAGAGGGAGTTTCCCCCCAGCCGGTTCGCTCCGTGGAGTCCGGCCGCGACCTCCCCCGCCGCGTACAGGCCGGGCACGGTCGTCTCCGCCGTTTCCGCGTCCACGCGCACGCCGCCCATCATGTAATGGCAGGTGGGTCCGACCTCCATCGGCCCTTTCGTGATGTCGACGTCGGCGAGCTCTAAGAACTGGTGGTACATGCTCGGGAGCTTGCGCTTCACGTACTCCGCCGGCTTCTGGGAAATGTCGAGGAACGCGCCGCCGTGCTCCGTTCCGCGCCCCTCCCGCACCTCCGTGTAGATCGCCCGGGCGACGACGTCGCGGGTCGAGAGATCCAGCTTCTCCGGGTCGTAGCGCTCCATGAACCGCTCGCCCAGGCGATTGCGGAGCACGCCTCCTTCGCCGCGGACGGCCTCGGTGACGAGAAGGCCCTGCACGCCCGGCGGCCAGACCATTCCGGTCGGGTGGAACTGGACGAACTCCATGTCGAGCAACTCCGCGCCGGCGTCGTAGGCGAGCGCTATCCCGTCGCCGGTGTACTCCCAGGAGTTCGACGTGATTTTCCAGGCCTTGCCGATCCCTCCGGTGGCGAGCACGACAGACTTCGCCCGGAACACGACGAAACGCCCCTGCTCGCGCCAGTATCCGACCGCGCCGCAGACCCGTTTGCCGTCCGTGAGCAGCCTCGTCACTGCGCACTCCATGTAGACGTGAAAGCCCATCTGGACTCCCCGGTCCTGAAGAGTGCGGATCATCTCGAGTCCCGTGCGGTCGCCGACGTGACACAGCCGCTTGAACGTATGACCACCGAACGCCCGCTGGAGGATGTCGCCCTCGGCCGTGCGATCGAAGAGAGCGCCCCATTGCTCGAGCTCCCTCACCCGGTCCGGCGCCTCCTGCGCGTGGATCTGCGCCATCCGCCAGTTGTTCAGGTACTTGCCGCCGCGCATCGTGTCGCGGAAATGGGTGCGCCAGTCGTCGCCCCGATCGACGTTCGCCATCGCGGCGGCGATGCCCCCTTCCGCCATGACCGTGTGCGCCTTGCCGAGCAGAGACTTGCAGACGACTCCGACGCTCGCCCCGTGCGCGAGCGCTTCGATGGCGGCCCGCAGGCCCGCCCCTCCGGCGCCCACGACGAGGACGTCGTGCTCGTGAATCTCGTAAGGGAGGCTCATCAGAGCAGCCGCAGATCGTGGATCGCGCCGCACGCGAGCGCGCGCACGTAGAGGTCGGCGAGACCGACGGCGACCAGGCTCATCCAGGCGAACAGCATGTGGCGTTCGTTGAGCGCGCTCGCCCAGCCCCAGAAGCGGTGACGCGCGCGGCCCGACGCCGAACAGGAGAAGCAGTCGACCTGCCCGCCCGCGAGGTGCCGCAGCGAGTGACAGGAAAACGTGTACAGCGTCAGGAGGACGACGTTCGCCGTCAGCACGAGCGATCCGACCCCGACGCCGAACCGGCCGTCGAAGCGGAACGACCGGATCGCGTCGTACCAGAGAAACCCGAGGAAGAGGATCGCGAGATAGAGGAAAAAGCGGTGGAGGTTCTGCAACACGAACGGAAAGGCGGTCTCGCCCCGGTAGCCGCGGCGCGCCTCGCCGACCGCGCAGGCCGGTGGATCGAGGAAGAACGCCCGGTAATACGCCTTGCGGTAGTAGTAACACGTCGCCCGGAATCCGAGAGGGCCGCCGAGGATCAAGAGCGCCGGTGAGAAAGGCCACCAGTGGTGATTGCGGTCGATCAAGGGCGAGTAGAAGGGGGAGATATACGGCCCCCACTCGAACCAACGCCCCTCGAACGCGCGCGCTGTGGCGTAGATCGCGAAGAGGCCGAGCAACGCGACGACCGGCAGGATCTCCACCCACCAGACGTCGCGGCGCAGTGTTTCCCCGAAACGGCTCCGAGCGGCAACGCCGCGAGCTTCGGACATCGCCGGCACCTCTCGACGAAAAACCGCGCGGATTGTATCCGAGGGGCTAGCGGCTGACGGACGGGGGCTGTTCGTCTGCGGGCTTCGGCGGCGTCGCGCGCTCCCAGCCTTCGTCGGTGCGGAGGAAGGTCTCGAGCGCTGCCGGCGCGAACCGCCGCTCGAGCGGCTGCCAGACGTAACGCTCCACCGAGATCTGCGGGCGCTCAATCCGGAGCACGTTGAAGGAGTTCTGCTCCCCTCTCTCCCGGGTCGAGGTCGCGGTTCCGGCCTGGACGAGGAGCGCCGAGCGCCCCGGTATCTTGTAGCGGATCGCCGTGTGCGCCGTGTGAGACACGTGTAAGTGGCCGGAGGCGATGACGTCCGCGCCGCATTCGACGAACGTTTCCATCGCCATCCGGGCTCGCCCGACGACGTCCGCGTCCATTCGGCCCTCCGGCAGATCGAAAGGGTGATGCGTGACGATGACCCGCACGGTCGCGTCGGGAAGCGCGCAGAGCCGATCGCGCACGCGGCCGACCTGGCGCTCGTTGATGCGCCCCCCTTTGAACGCCAGGGAGCGCGCGGTATTGATCCCGATGACCGCAATCTCTTCGTCCTGGTAGTACGGTTCGAGATCATCCGTGATGTACCGCCGGTAGCCACCGAGCGGCCGGAGAAAACGGAAGAGGACGTTGTAGAGCGGAACGTCATGGTTTCCCGGCACGACGATCTGGGGCCTCGGAAGCCTCGCCAGGAAGTCGCGGGCGGCGCGGAACTCCGCGCGCCGAGCGCGTTGCGTCAGGTCGCCGGAGACGATCAGGACGTCGGGATGGATCGTCTCTGCTGCCGCGACCAGCGGATCGAGCGTCGCCGGATCGACGCGGCCGAAGTGAAGGTCGGAGAGGTGGAGCAGAACCTTCATCGCGGCACGACGACGCGAAGGTCCTGCGGCCGCACGCGGTAGAGGAGCGGCGTGTCCAGCATGGAGATCTCGCCGTCGGTCGCGACCTGAAACCGGCCGGTCCGCGTCTCGATTCGAAGCTCCCTGGTTCGCAGCGCTTCGAAGTCGCCGGCGGCGCGCAGTCGTCCGAAGAAAGCGCGAATGGCCAGGAAGATCAAGTCGAAAGGGCGCGCGTCGGGAGCAAGATAGACGGAAAGCTCTCCTAAGTCGAGCCGGTCGCGTTTCCCGATCTTGAAACCCTCCATCTCGTAAAAATTATTGCCGACGAACACGAAAGGAGTGCGCCGGCGGATCTCGCGGCCGTCGATGGAAAGAGTGAGCTCGAGGCTGGACGCATGCCGGTGAAGTGCGTGAAGGGTCGCCCAGGCGAACGCCGGCCATTTCCCCTGTCCGAGCCGCTGCTGGAGCTCCTCCCGATGCCGAACGATGCGCGGATAGAGGCCGAGGCTGGAGTTGTTCACGAAGACGTTCCCGTTGACCTCTCCGACGTCGACCAGAGCGATGCGGCCTTCGACAACGTTTCTCGCCGCCTCTTCGAAGTCCATGGGAATCCTAAGGTCCTTCGCGAAGTGGTTGAGCGTACCGAGCGGGAGAATGCCGAGCGTCTTCTCGCTTCCCGCGAGGACGGAAGCGACGGAGCTGACGGTGCCGTCGCCTCCTCCGGCGACGACGACGTCGCTACCGCCAGACGCCGCGCGTCGGGCGAGGGCGATGACGTCTTTGCCGCTCGGCGCGAGCTGGACGTCCGCCTCCGCGCCCGCCGAACGGAAAGCCGCCCGGACCCGGTCGACCGCGTCGCGATCCGCCGGGCTCCCGGAAGAGCGATTGAGAAGGACCGGCAGAGGGGCACGCATCGCGAACCCCGAGCCTAGCCTCCGCTAACCCGTCCCGCGTTTGCTCGCTCTTCCCACTTCGGCACGTCCACGCCCTTCACGAGAAGCCAAAGGCAGAGCGACAGCTCCGCGGCAAAGGCAGGAAGGAGAATCGCGGGGAATATCCGGCTTGCGAAGTTCGGGGCCAGAAGCAGCGCGAAGCTATTCGTCAGGTAGCACAAGCCCGCGACTTGCATCAGAACGCCGAGAACCCCGGGCAGATAGCCCGATCTCCGAATCAGATACCCCAGAACGAGACACTCACAGCCGAAGAATATGAGACCGATGCCAAAGCCATATCCATCCGCCCGGATCGAGACAACGGTATGACCTGCCATCTTCTCCTCCATCCTGAGTGTGACATCAGTGCGCTGGGAGGTAACGCAACCCGCCTCACGCGGAACCACCTCATCGAATTGCTGTCTAAAATCTGGTGTTGCCCTCGCGAATGCACAGTGAGTTGTGCAGCGCGGTTCGTCGGTCGCCGATTCGATCAGCTACCGGTCGGAGGAGGAAATCTCTTTGCGAGCCACGACTCCACCTCTTCGGGGTGGTACCCGAACGGTCCGGGCTTGCCCTTGAAGACGATCTTTCCGCTCTCGTCGACGATGTAGAAGCGCTCCGGCCAGCCGGCATAGAGCTGATTCGCCCGATTGTCCATGTCGTCGACGGCAATCGGGATTTCGTAGTGGAAGCGCTTCACGAAGTCGTTGGCGATCGCGACCCGCTGCGAGAGCGTGCGCGGCTGCGGGTAACAGACGCTCTCCTTCTCGTTCGAATCCATCTGCCACTCGTCTTCCGGGTGCGCCTCCTTGATGTAGACGGTCAGAAAACGGGCGCGGTCCCGATACTGCCGGTACGCTTTTTGGACGCGCTCGACCGAGCGCCGGAACGGCGGTCAGGTGTAGCTGCCGAAAATGATCACCAGAGGCTTCACGCCGATCTCGTCCGCGAGTCGCACGCGGGTTCGGCCGTCGAGCGAATAGAGCGAGACGTCGGGAGCGGCATGGCCGACCGCGAGGTTCCCTTCGCGGCGCTGGTCGTACCGGAGCATCCCGAAGACGTTTCTCGGCCCGATTCTCCAGACGAAGGCGGCGACGAGAAGGACAATGACGGCGAGAACGCCAAGAAGCAGTTTCCGGACGATCGGTTTCGCCATCGGCCGAAGCTACTTCTTCTCGGCCGCGAAGAGCTCGTCGACCGACAGCGTCTTCACCGGACCCAGGTTCAGCGTTTTCAATTCCCCTTCGATCTTGCTCCGGTCTCCGACCACGACGACCGCGACCTTCTCTGGATCCAGGTACTGGCTCGCCACGCGACGCACGTCCGCGACGGTGACGGCGGCGATCCGAGCGACGTACGTCTCGAGCCAGTCGTTGGGCAGGCGGTAGATGAACTGCTGCGCGAGCCGGGAAGCGAGGTCGCCCGTCGTCTCCACCTCGGACGGGAACGACAGGGCAACGTAGTTTTTCGCTTTCGCGACCTCGGCGTCCGTGATCGTCTTACGAATCGCATCGAGCTCCTTGAAGAACTCGGTCACCGCCGGAGCGGTCTTGTCGGTCTGGACGGCGGCCGCGGCCACGAACGGCCCGGTCGACAGACGGTAGTCGAACGATGATCGCGCCCCATACGCGTAGCCGTGCTGCTCGCGCAGGTTCTGCATCAGCCGGGAAGTGAAGGAGCCGCCGAGAATCGTGTTCATGACCGTCAGAGCAAAGTAGTCGGGCGTCGAGCGCGGCGGCCCGATCCGTCCGATGCGGATCTCGGATTGCGCCGATCCGGGCCGGTCGATGATCCAGATCTCCCGCCCGGGAATCTGCGGCGCCGCCGGGACCTCGGCCGCGGCCCGGTTGCCGGCGGATTTCCAGCCGCCGAAAGCCTTCTCGAGCCGGGGCTGGATCGAAGCGGCGGTCACGTCGCCCACGACGACGATCGCGGCGTTGTCCGGCCGGAAGGCCTGCGAATGGAAAGCGGCTAGGTCCGCGCGCGAGAACCCGCGCACCGAAGATTCGGTCCCGAGGGTCGCAGTTCCATAGCGGTGCTTGCGGCCGTACAGGGCGCGGGCGAACGCGACGGACGCGATGGCCCGCGGCTCGTCGCGCCACTGGAGGAGCTCGGTCAGGCGGTCCGTCCGCACGCGTTCGATCTCGCCTGCGGGGAACGTCGGATGTACCACCACGTCGGCGAGGATCGGAAGAGCCTTCTCGACGCGCTTGACCGGAACCTGGAGTGCGACGACGGTCGCGTCCCAGCCCGCCTCCGACGCCAGGTCCGCGCCGAGGTAGTCGACTTCGTCGGAGATCTCGAGCGCGCTTTTGCCTGCGGCGCCTTCATCCAGCATGTCGGCGGTCAGGCTCGCGAGGCCGGGCTTCTCGAGCGGGTCGTTTCCCGCCCCCGCGCGGACGACCGTGTCGACCTGCACGACCGGCACCTCGTGCCGCTCGATTAAGAACACGGGCACGCCGTTCGAAAGATGGAGCTCCTGGACGGGCGGAAGCTTCAACGGCCGAACGGGTCCGAGCGCCGGTGGTTTCGAACGATCGGGCTTTCCGGGCGACGGAGTCTGCCCGGACGCGGGCAGGGCGAGAATGAGGAGGAGCAATGCGACGGGGACGTCCGCCCGTCTCATGGCTTCTTTTCCGCGGCCAGGGTCTTCTTCCCCTGCGGCACGACCGAGAGGACGAGGCGCGCGTCGTCCCGCAGATAGCGGTTTGCGGCCGCCTGGATGTCCTGGGTGTCGAGAGACGTGTAACGCGCGAGATCCTCCGCGAAGTAATCCGGCCGGCCCGCGTAAAACTCGTACGCGTTCAGCTGATCCGCAACCCCTCCGAATCCGCCCACGCGCTCCATCCCGCCGTAGAACGCGGCCTCGATCTGGTTGACGGCGCGTTCGAGCTCGCGGGGCGTAGGCGGGTCCCGCTTCACTCTCGCGAGCTCCTCGGAGACCACTTTCTCGATCTCGGAGAGACCGTGGCCTTCGCGGGCCGTGACGATCAGAAGGAAAGAGGAACCGAGAGGACCGGAGTTCTGGCTCGCCGACACGTCCTGGGCGATCTGGAGGTCGTAGACGAGCCTCTTGTAGAGCCGGGAGTTCTTGCCGGACGCGAGCACGCGTGAAAGGACGTTCATCGCTTCGTCGCCGGGCGCGAAGAGCTGGGGGGAGAGCCACGCGAGATACAGACGCGGCAGCTGGACCCGGTCCTCGAGCGTCAGCCGCTTCTCCGAAGTCAGGACCGCGGGCGGCGCGGCGATCGGCGGCACGGCCGCCCCCCGGGGAACGTCGGAGAACCACTTTTCGACCTTCCGCCGCGCGTCGGCGGGATCGATGTCCCCCGCGACGACGAGGCTCGTGTTGTTCGGCCGGTACCAGCTCTTGAAGAACTGGACCACGTCCTCGTAGCTCGCCGCGGTCAGGTCTTCCATCGAGCCGATCACCGGCCAGTGGTACGGGTGGTTGGGAGGGAAGAGCTCTTCGGGCAGCTTCAGGAACGCCATTCCGTATGGACGGTTCTCATACGACTGCCGGCGCTCGTTCTTGACCACGTCGCGTTGCACGTTGACTTTCTCGAGATTCAACGAATCGAGCAGGTAGCCCATCCGGTCGGACTCGAGGAAGAGCGCCAGCTCGAGCGCGTTGGAGGGGACCGTTTCCCAGTAGTTCGTCCGGTCGTTGTCCGTCGAGCCGTTGTTGTCGCCGCCGGCGGACTCGAGCCAGTTGTCGAAATTCCCTTCGGCCACGTGCCCCGACCCTTCGAACATGATGTGCTCGAAGAGGTGGGCGAACCCGGTTCGACCCGGCTTCTCGCGCGCGGAGCCGACGTGGTACCAGGCGCTGACCGCGACGAGCGGAACCTTGTGGTCCTCGTGGAGGATCACGTCGAGGCCGTTCGGGAGGGTGAACTCGGTGTAGGGAACCGCGAGCTTTTTCTCCTCCTGGCCGGCCGCGCGCCCCGGCACGAGCAGGGACAGGGTCATCAGAGGGACGAGCGCGAAACGCACCTTCACCGCGGGCATTCTATTTCCCGCTATCGGACGGTCCCGGTGTTCCGGGGTTCCAGGCACGCGTCGCCGCGCGCCAGAAGGCCCCGCACGAGCCGGGCGTAGACCGCGACCGCCGCCTCGACCTCCGCGAGCTCCACTTTTTCCTCCGCACCGTGCGCGTCGCGGATCGAGCCGGGCCCGAAGAGGATTGGCTCGCCCCACGCCGGCAGGAGCGGCAGGTCGCAGGCGAAGGAGACGACGTCACCCGGCTCCCCCTTCGGGCGACGGAACGAAACGGGATCCGAGCGGTAGCCGACGGCGAGCCCGACCCGGCCCTGCGCCATCGGGCGGATGTGCGCGAGCAGCATCTCGATCGGCTGTCCCGTGCGGAAAATGACTTCGGCGCGCGCGCTCTCCGCGATGACGTTCGGCGCGGTGCCGGCCTGGATCAGGCCGATGTTCATCGTCGTCCGCCCGAACGCCGGATGCTCCGGCAGCTTCAGCTCGCGCAGGTCGTTCAGAAAGTCGAGCAGCGGATCGACCGCGGAGCGGCCGCTCTCCGGAATCGACGAGTGCCCCGACACGCCGCGCGCTTCGACCTCGATCCGCAGGCAGCCTTTCGAACCGGTGACGAAGCGGCTGCCGGTCGGCTCGCCGCCGATCAAATATCGAGCGAGATGCGGGCGCCGGTTGGCCGCGAGCGCGCCGTCGGAACCGCGCTCCTCTCCGACGAGCACGAGGAGCCCGACCTCGCCCCCTCGGTCCCGCGCCAGCTCTTCCAAGGCAATCGCCTGCGCGGCGAGGCTCGCCTTCGCGTCGCAGGCTCCGCGGCCGATCAAGGAATTCGCCTCCTGGCGCGGCGGAAAGAACGGAGGCACCGTGTCCGCGTGCGTCGTCAGGACGACGCTCGGGTGCCCGCGGTGGATGAAGAGGTTGCGCCGGTCGGGACCGACCTCCATGGACTCGACGGTCCAGCCCGATCCCCGGTAACGCTCTTCCAGAAACGAGAGCAGCGGCTTCTCGGCGCCGGTCACCGACGGGATCTCGACCAGCCGCTCGAGGAGGTCCACCGCCCGCGCGCCGGCGCCTGGCGAAACCGCGTCGGACTGCATCGGCGGCGATCATAGACTTGAAGCCATGAAGAAGCTCATCGCGGTCGGAGCCCTCCTGGCTTTGCCGTCCATCGCGCTTTTCGCACCGCGCGCTCCGGCGATCGACGACCTCGTCTTCGAGGGTGGCCGCGTCGTGGACGGAACCGGCGCGCCCTGGTTCGTCGCGGACGTAGCGGTCCGCGACGGTCGGATCGTCGCGATCGGACCGCTCGGGAAGCGCCCGGCGAAACGGCGGATCGACGCGCGCGGTCTTATCGTCGCGCCCGGGTTCATCGATCTCCTGGGACAGTCCGAGTACAACGTCCTCGTCGACGGACGGGCCGCGTCGAAAGTGACGCAGGGGATCACGACCGAAGTGACGGGCGAAGGCGTGTCGATCGCGCCGCTCAACCAGGGGCTGATCGACGAGGAGCGTGACACCTACAAGAAATACGGCGTGTGGCCGGACTGGCGGACCCTGGACGGCTACTTCAAGACGCTGGAGAGGCGCGGCACCGCGATCAACCTCGGAACGTTCATCGGTTCCGGAGGGCTTCGGAGTTACGTCATCGGCAAAGAGAGGCGCGCGGCGACGTCGACCGAGATCGCCTCGATGCAGTCGCTGCTGGAACAGGCGATGCGCGAGGGCGCGCTCGGCGTCTCGTCATCGCTCCAGTACATTCCCAACATCTACTCGACGACCGAGGAGCTCACGGCGCTCTCGAAAGTCGCCGCGCGCCACGGCGGCGCCTATTTCACGCACCAGCGGTCGGAGTCTTCTCGCATCGACTCCTCGCTCGAGGAGGTCTTCTCGATCGCGCGCAACGCGAAGGTGCGAACACAGATCTGGCATCTGAAAACCGCCTACAAGCCGAACTGGGGGCGGATGCCCGAGGTCTTGAAGAAGATCGAGGCGGCGCGCACGGAGGGTCTCGACGTCAGTGCGAACCAGTACCCGTACAACCGCGCGTCCAACGGCCTGGACGCCTGCCTCCCCCCCTGGGTCCGCGAGGGCGGACGCGAGGCCCTCCTGAAACGCCTCTCCGACCCGGCGACGCGCGAGCGCGCCCGCGAGGACATGGCGCGCGACACGACCGACTGGGAGAACCAGTACCTGGGCTCCGGCGGTCCGGAAGGCGTCATGGTCGGATCGGTCCTCTCCGACAAGCTCAAGGCTTACGAAGGCAAGACGATCGCGAAAATCGCCGACGAAGAAAAAAAAGACCCGCGCGACGCGCTCATCGACCTCGTCCTCGCTGATCGCGCCAACGTGTCCTGCATCATCTCGATCATGGACGAGAAGGACGTCCGGGCCGCTCTCGCCCACCCGCTCGTCTCCTTCGGAACCGACTCGCCCGCGAAGGCGACCGACGGGCCTTTCTCGCACGAGGGATCGCACCCGCGGGGCTGGGGCTCGGCGGCGCGGATCCTCGGGCACTACGTCCGCGACGAGAAAATTCTGCGGCTGGAAGAGGCCATCCGGAAGATGACGTCGTTTGCGGCGGAGGCCGCGGGGCTCTCCGACCGCGGTCTCGTCAAGGAGGGCTTCCCCGCGGACCTGGCGGTCTTCGATCCCCGGACGGTCAGCGACGTCGCGACGTTCGAGGCCCCGAACCGCTACAGCGAAGGGTTCCGCTTCGTCGCCGTCAACGGCGTGCTCGTCGTGGACGGAGGAAAGCTGACCGGCAGGACGCCGGGCCGAGCGCTTCGCGGACCGGGTTGGAGCCGACCGTCACCGTCCGGCTTCGTGCCCGCCGTTTCGATGGCATCGGTCTTCTGAAGTCAGCTCCGCTTCGCCACCGCGAGCCTCGCCTCGGCCAGCTCGAGCTTCGATCGGATCTGCTCGAGCGTTTCCCGGCCCGCCGTCTTCAATTCCTCCTCCGCCTGCGCGCGCTCCCGCTCCGCCGCCGCGACGTCGACCTCGGACGGTTGGTCGGCCGAGTCCGCGAGAACGGTCACGACGTCGTTCGAGACCTCCGCGAAGCCCGCCGTAATCGCAAGGGCGCGCTCGGAACCGTCACTCTTGAAGGAGAGGACGCCCGTCTTGACGACCGTGATGAGCGGAGTGTGTCCTGGCAGGATGCCCAGGTAACCGAGCTCGCCGGGCATCTCGACAAAGTCGGCCTCGGAATCGACCACGGTGCGGGTGGGCGTGACGACCTTCAGCTTGAGTTTCATCGGCTTCCTCTCGTCAGAACGTGCTCTGAATGACTCCGCCGTCCACCTGCAGGGTGGCGCCCGTGACGTAACTCGCCCGCTCGCTCGCGAGAAAGGCGACGACGTCGCCGATCTCTTCCGGCCGGCCATGGCGGTGGAGCGGGATCGCCGCAGCGAGCCGTCGAGTGTAGTCGTCGGCGGAGATTCCCTCCTCGCGGGAGCGGATTTCGTTCAATTCGACCTGGCGGTCCGTCAGGATGTGCCCGGGCATGACCGCGTTGACGAGGACGCCTTCGCCCGCGAACTCGTTGGACATCGTCTTGGTGAGCGCGGAGAGGCCGGCGCGCAGGGTGCTCGACACGGTCAGGAGCTCGATCGGCTGCTTCGCGGCGAGCGAGGTCAGGTGCACGATCCGGCCCCAGCGGCGCTTGCGCATCTCCGGAAGGACGAGCCGGCAGAGGCGCACGACGTTGAAGAGCACCCCTTCGATCCCCTCGCGCCACTGGGCTTCCGTCAGGTCCAGGAATCGCGCGGCGGGCGGTCCTCCCGTGTTCGTGACGAGGATCTCGACCGGGCCGAACCGGGACACGGTCACGCGGTGCCAGGCGGCGAGCTCTTCCTCCTTGGTCACGTCGCACGGAACGCCCAGGACTTCCGTGATCGGCGCCGCCGCGGCCATTTCCTCCCGCGCCGACTCGAGCTGCTCCGCCGTCCGCGCGCAGATCGACACGCGGCATCCTTCGCCGAGGAGCGCCGTCGCGACCCCTCGCCCGATGCCCTTGCTCGCTGCCGCGACCATCGCCACGCGGCCGGCGATTCCGAGATCCATGGCGCCGGATTATCACCGAAGGCGCCTCGCAACCTCAGACGGCGCTGTTCTCCCCTCGGTCGGGATGGTCGAAGTCTGTCGAGGCACCGGGTCTCGGGTAGGGCACCTCACCATCGACGGCCAACGGTCGCCTGGCGAAGCGCGGCGCCGAACCCACAACTCCTGGTCAGGCGCCGAGCGTTGATAGACCAAGACCGATTCGAGCGGGGAGTGCTGCTATCCCTTTTCTCCCGGTGGCCGATACTTGATCGATGAGGCTTTCTTCAGGGCTGCGAGCGTCTCCTCGACGGTCAGCAAGGCAGTCGTCTGGAGGGAGCTCAGCGCTCCGCCGGCGTTGATCGCGATCGTCGTGGCTGCTATCGAGACGTTATCCGGAGCCTCCCACAAATTGTATCCGTCGTGATCGCCTAAGGCATACCAGAAACCGTGCAGCTTTCCGCCGACCGCCTCGATGTACTGCCTGGCTGCCGCTCGGCGGTCTTCGGGGTTCTTGATGAGCTTCGCCCAAGTCGCTGGCGTGTAACTGAACCGGGTCAGATAGAACGGCATCGGTCTTCCTCCTTTGCTTTCATCCCGCCGGCGGTCAAAGCGTGCCGGATCAGATCCAAGAGCTATGAGCCCGCCCGCGGCACTAATACTTACGAAGTCGCGACGAGTGATCCTGCCCATAGAAGTCTCCAGTCGAGACGGACGTTCCGCGCCAGGCCGAGCGAGCAAAACCTGGGCCCGAGCGAATGCGAGGCCGGCGAGTCCGCTTCAATACCATGTATGGCCGTTGTTCCCCGGTCGGACCGCTCGCTCGGCCTGGCGGCCGTCTCCATTCCTACCTAAGTCTGAAATATCGGCAACAGCCAGATATGCTAAGAGCATACAGTTTGCGGCTTCAATGGCGGATCCAGAATGAAGCCAGTTCTTGGGGCAGAGACATTCATCGACTCGCTAAGCGCCAGAGACCTACGGCTGCCATTGCGGCGGCCAGAAGCAGTAGGTTCGAGATTGAAAGCATCGGAACGACGGCTGGGGGGCCGAAATATACATTGTCGAAGTCAACACTGCGGAGAGGGTTAGACAAGGTGGTGAGCTGAATCTCAAAGCTAACGCTGTTGGCGCCTGAGGGAGCAGCGACATCTTGCCCTGGTCTCAGATACCACGTGTTAGGGCTCGCCAGAGAGCCAGAGAGTTGGGGACCACCAGCGTGAAGGAGAATAGGACCTGCGCAAGCGGAGTCCCCCGAGAAGCTAAGGGTGAACTGGGCACTAGCATCTGGGGCAGACAGAAATCGGAGATAGCCGCCCCCATAAATAGACCACCCCTGGTCGGGCTGGAAGGCAGACTCTTCCGAAGAACGCTCCTGGACCTCCAGTCAGTGCGCTCAGTCGGGCGAAGCCAACTGCTCCATCAGCCCCTGGACCTCCATTCCAGTCCAATCTTGAGGGCAGTGCGCCTCGCGTGGTCCAAGCCCCGATCCCCGACGAGAACGTCGGGTCCCGAATGAGGTTCTGCGCGGTGGCGACTCCGCAAGGAATCAGCGCCGCAATCGCGAGAGACGAGCGAAGTCTGCCGAATATCGTCATTTATTATTCCAGAACCCTACGTTCAATGATCATCTAAGCACGCCTAACGGTCGGGCGTTCAGCGGTGAGCCGAGCGAGCGTAGCGAGCGGCTCGAGCGAATGCGAGGCGGCGAGTCCGCCGCAACGCCATGTTAGACGGCGCGCTACGACAGCCGTCTTACGCCGCCTCTTTCGCGAGCTTCTCCGCTCTCTCCCGCGCTTCCTCGATCGTCCCGACCATGAAGAACGACTGCTCGGGCATGTCGTCGCATTTGCCTTCGACGATCTCGGAGAAGCCCTTGATCGAGTCGGCGATCTTCACGTAGCGGCCTTCGAGGCCCGTGAATTGCGCCGCGACGAAGAACGGCTGCGACAGGAACTTCTGGATCTTTCGCGCGCGGGCCACCGTCAGCTTGTCGTCATCGGAGAGCTCGTCGATTCCGAGGATCGCGATGATGTCCTGGAGGTCCTTGTATTTCTGCAGGATCGCCTGGACTGCGCGCGCGACGCCGTAGTGCTCCTCGCCCACGATGCGCGGCGAGAGGATCTTCGACGTCGAGGAGAGCGGATCGACCGCCGGGTAGATGCCGAGCTCCGCGATCTGGCGCGAGAGAACGGTCGTCGCGTCGAGGTGCGCGAACGCGGTCGCGGGGGCCGGGTCGGTCAGGTCGTCCGCCGGGACGTAGATCGCCTGCACCGAGGTGATCGATCCTTTCTTGGTCGAGGTGATGCGTTCCTGTAGCTCGCCCATCTCGGTCGCGAGATTCGGCTGGTACCCGACCGCGGACGGCATGCGCCCCAGGAGCGCCGACACTTCCGAGCCGGCCTGGGTGAATCGGAAGATGTTGTCGATGAAGAGGATGACGTCCTTTCCCTCGACGTCGCGGAAGTACTCGGCGACCGTCAGGCCCGAAAGGCCGACCCGCAGGCGCGCGCCCGGCGGCTCGGTCATCTGCCCGTAGATCAACGCGGCCTTCGACTTCTTCGGATCGCCCGGCGTGATGACTCCCGATTCGGTCATCTCGAGATACAGGTCGTTGCCCTCGCGCGTGCGCTCGCCGACGCCCGCGAAGACAGAGTAGCCGCCGTGATGGATGGCGACGTTGTTGATGAGCTCCAGCACGATGACGGTCTTGCCGACTCCGGCGCCGCCGAAGAGACCCGTCTTGCCCCCCTTCGAGTACGGCTCGAGAAGATCGATGACCTTGATCCCGGTCTCGAACATCTCCACCTCGGTCGACTGGTCTTCGTAGCTCGGCGGATCGCGGTGAATCGGCCAGCGCTCCTTCGCATTGACGGGACCGAGCCCGTCCACCGGCTCCCCGACCACGTTCAGGATCCGGCCGAGCGTCTCCTCGCCCACCGGCATCGTGATCGTCCCGCCGGTGTCCACGGCTTTCATGCCGCGCACCATGCCGTCGGTCGGCTTCATCGAGATGCACCGGACTCGGTTCTCGCCCAGGTGCTGGGCGACCTCCGCGATGACGTCGATGGGAATGCCGGTTTCCTTGCCCTCGTCCTTCACCACGACCGCGTTCAAGATCGGCGGCAGGTGGCCCTCCGGAAACTCGACGTCGAGAACCGGGCCGATGACCTGGACGACCCGACCAATCTGCTGCTCTGCCATGTCTCTCACGTCTCCTTTGGGCTACTCGAGCGCCGTCGCGCCCGACACGATCTCGATCAATTCCTTCGTGATCCGCGCCTGGCGCGCGCGGTTGTAGGTCAGCGTCAGCGAGTCGATCATGTCGCCGGCGTTCTTCGTCGCCGACTCCATCGCGGTCATCCGCGCACCGTGCTCCGCGGCGGCCGATTCGAGCAGCATCCGGAAGATCACGAACTCGAGATACCGCGGGAGAAGCTTCGCGAGGATGGTCTCCGGATCCGGCTCGTAGATGTACTCGACGGCGGGAGCCCCCGAGGCGGCCGCTTCCGCGATCGCGGTCTCCGACCGGGAGATCGGGAGGATCCGGTCGCGGCGCACGATCTGCGTCATGACCGACTTGAACTCGTTGTACACCGCGTAGGCCGCGTCGATCCGGCCCTCCACGAACTCCGCCGTCAGGTAGTCGGCGATCTCCTTCGCGTGCGCGTATTCCACGCGCGCGAAGATTCCGGGATAGGCCTTCGGCGCGAGGGTCGCCTTGCGCCGCCGGAAGTAATCGAACGCCCGCTTCCCGATCGGGAGGATCGTGACGGATTGCCACTCCTTCTTCTCGGCGAGGAGGGCCGCGACCGCGCGGTTGATGTTCGCGTTGAAGGCCCCCGCCAGACCCTTGTCGCCCTCGACGACGAGGAGCGCGACGTGCCTCTCCTCGCGGGCGGCCAGGAGCGGGTGCTGCGCTTCCTTCACCCGCGAAGAGACGGAGGCGAGGACCTCGCGCAACGCCTTCGCGTAAGGCCGCGCGGCGATGACCCGGTCCTGCGCCCGCCGCAGCTTCGCCGCCGAGACCATCTTCATGGCCCGGGTGATCTGCTGTGTGTTCTTGACCGACTTCAGTCGCCGGCGGATGTCGATGAGCGAAGCCACGGTTTCCGGAGTTCAGTCGTAAGTACGAATAACTCTACGCCGCGACGGCGTCGGCGTTCTCTTTCACGAACCGGTCCTTGAAGGCGGCGATCACGCTCGTCAGCGCCTCGTCCGTCGCCTTCTCGAGCTTGCCGGTGTTGACGATCGCGGACAGAACGTCGGCGTGGTCTCTCTTCACGAACTCGTGTAGCGCCGCCTCGAACGGCAGAACCGATTCGACGCGCAGCGAGTCGAGAAAACCGCGCGTCCCTGCGAAGATCGAGACGACCTGCAGCTCGACGGGCATCGGCTGGAACTGCGGCTGCTTCAGAATCTCGACCAGCCTTCGCCCGCGAGCAAGCTGCGCCTGGGTGGATTTGTCGAGGTCGGAGCCGAACTGTGCGAACGCGGCGAGCTCGCGGTATTGCGCGAGGTCTATGCGCAGCGTGCCTGCGACCTGTTTCATCGCCTTGATCTGGGCGTTGCCGCCAACGCGGGAGACCGAGAGGCCCACGTTCACCGCGGGCCGCACCCCCGAATAGAAGAGGTCGGACTCGAGATAGATCTGTCCGTCGGTGATCGAGATGACGTTGGTCGGAATGTAGGCCGACACGTCGCCGGCCTGCGTCTCGATGAACGGGATCGAGGTCAGAGATCCAGCGCCCTTCGCGTCCGAGAGCTTCGCCGCGCGCTCGAGGAGCCGCGAGTGGAGATAGAAGACGTCCCCGGGATACGCCTCGCGCCCCGGTGGCCGCCGCAGGAGCAGCGAGATCTCGCGGTACGACGCCGCGTGCTTCGAAAGGTCGTCGTAGATCGTCAGCGCGTGCTGCTTGTTGTAGAGGAAGTACTCCCCCATCGCGCAGCCCGCGTACGGAGCGATGAACTGCATGGGCGCCGGATCCGACGCGGTCGCGGAGACCACGACCGTGTGCTCCATGGCGCCGTATTCCTCGAGCGTCTTGACGACCTGAGCCGCGGTGGACTTCTTCTGCCCGATCACGACGTAGATGCAGATCAGCCCCTTTTCTTTCTGGTTGATGATCGTGTCGAGCGCGACCGCGGTCTTGCCGGTCTGCCGGTCGCCGATCACGAGCTCGCGCTGCCCGCGGCCGATCGGGATCATGGCGTCGATTGCTTTCAACCCGGTCTGAACCGGTTCGCGGACCGGCTGGCGTTCGATGACGCCCGGAGCCGTGCGCTCGATCGGATAGTGATCGGCGGCGGCGATCGGTCCCTTTCCGTCGATCGGTCGCCCGAGCGCGTCCACGACGCGGCCGATCAGGGCCGGGCCGACCGGGACCTGAATGATCTTGCCGGTGCGTCGGACTTCCTGACCTTCGCTGACCTCGCGCGACTCGCCGAGCAGCACTACGCCGACGTTGTCCTCTTCGAGGTTCAGGGCCAGGCCGTAGAGGTCGTGACCGAAGTCGAGGAGCTCGCCCGCCATCGCTTTGTCGAGCCCATAAACGCGCGCGATGCCGTCGCCGACCGAGAGGACCGTCCCGACCTCCGCCACGTCGATCGATTTCTCGTAGCCCGCGAGCTGCCGTTTGAGGACTTCCGTTATTTCATCAGCCTTGATTTCCATAACACTCCGTACATCCGGGTGCAGGTTAAAACCTGTCCCCAAGCGTGGTTACCCAGCCGTTTCGTGGAACCTCTCGATCGCCCGCGCCGCGGACGCATCGAAGACTTCGCTGCCGACCCTCGCCACGAAACCGGCCAGGATCTTCGGATCCACCTCGACGTTCATCCGCACGCGGCGGTTTATCTGCTGTGCGAGCGCTTGCTCGATCCGGGCCCTCTCCGCGGCGTCGAGCGGGGCAGCGACCGTGACCCGCGCCTCCATGATCCCGGATTTTCGATCGTGCACGGCGCGAATCGCCGAAAGGATCTCGGCCAGCGCCACGATCCTCCGCTTCTCGAGGACGAGTCGGAGGAACCGGCGGCCGAATTCGTCGACGCCGGCCCGGGCGGCAAGGTCATCTGAGACCCGGCGCTTCGCGTCGACCGGAATGGCTGGAGCCATGAGGAAGTGCTTCAGGCGCGCGTCCTGTGCGATCGCCCGCTGAATCGCCCCCGCCGCCGCGAGAAAAGCTTCGACGTCATAGCCCGTCGGAACCGTCTCGAGAAACGCCTGCGCGTAGGGACGTGCGAATCGGCTCACGATCCCGCGTTCTCCGAGCGCTTCTTCTCCGCGAGCCGCGCGACACTTTCCTCGAGGAGCCGCCGGCGGTCCTCGTCGTTGATCTCTCCGGCAAGCAGCTCGCGCGCCGCGCCCGCGGTCAGATCCGCTGCCGTTCGACGCAGCTCCTGTTTCGCGGCGGCCAGACGTCGCCCGATTTCCTCTTCCGCCTCCCGGCGCACGCGCTCCACCTCCAGGTCCGCCTTCTCCGACAGAGCGGCGCGCTCGGCTTCTCCCTCCGCCACCCCGCGGGCCCGGATCTCCACGATTTCCTGGTCGAGGCGGACCATCCGGTCGTGCACCTGCGCTTCGAGCCGCGCCGCTTCCGCGCGAAGCTCCTTCGCTTCCTCGAGCCGCTGTTCGACCTCGAGCTGGCGCTTTCGAAACATCGCCGCGAGCGGCCGCGCCACGAAATACAGCATCACGCCCAGAAAGAGGATCAGGTTGACGATCTGCCAGAGCCAGAGGGGCAGACCCAGGAAAGTGGCCGCGTGCTCGCCGGCCTCCTGCTGCGCGAGCGGGACGCTCCCGAACAGCCCCCAGACGAGCGGACGCCGACCCGCGTCCGAAACGCTCTTCCGGCCGTCGATCACGCGGCGAGCTTCCGTCCGAGGATTTTTTCCGCCAGCAGGACGGCGAGCGCCCGCGCCCGGGTCGAGAGCTCGGCCGCTGCCTTTTGCACTTCGGCGCCGATCTCTCGACTCGCGGCTTCGATGGACGTCGTCGCTTCCTGGCGCGCCTGCGCCAGCTGGCTTTCGAATTTCGCGAGGCCTTCGGCGCGAAGCGCTTCGCGCTCCCTCAACGCCTCGCGCCGCGCTTCCGCGAGCCGGCGCTCTGCCTCCGCGACCGTTCGCTCGAGCTCCCTCAAGCTCTCCTGGTGAATCCGGGACGCCTCGCGCCCTTCCCGGTCCCGCTCCGCCAGGATCGCGCCGAGAGGCCCGAAGAGGAAGCGCTTCAGGATCGCGTACGAGAGGACGAACGCGAACATCACGTAGAGAAGCGTCACGTCGGGGGCTTTGATCATGGAGCTGGCGTCGCCTTCCTCGCGATTTTAGGGATCGGACCGGGAGAGAACGAAGACCGCTTGTGTGACCGCGCCGGAGCGCGGATGAATAGCACACGCTCCCGAAGCGGTCAAACCGACGAGCAGTCCAAGATCAAAGTCCAAGATCACCCGGACGGAAGGACGCTTGACCGAGGGCTGGGATCGAAGGCTTATGTCTCTAAGTTACGTATATTCAGTAGTTTAGCCCCGCCGCTCTCCAGCTGCCGGCGCTGGCATCCCCACCACGTTCGAGGGCGCTTCCTGTCCCATCTTGCAAGAGCCCTGGAAGAACGCTCCTTCCTCGATGGCGAGCGCGGGTGTCGTCAGATCCGCGAGCACGCGGGCCTTCGGGTGAAGCTCGATCCGCTCGGTCGCGACGACGTTTCCCCGCAGAGTGCCGTTGACCGAGAGTCTCTCGACGTGGATCTCCGCTTCGACGTCCGCGTTCTCGCCGACGACGAGCTCGCTCCCCGAGGTGATCTTTCCTTCGAACTTTCCGTCGATGCGGAACCCGTCCTCGAACTTGAGATCACCGCTCAGGTGGCTCCCACGATCCAGAAACCCGTTCAACGTCGCTTCCTCTGTCTTCCCTTTCATGACCCCTTCCTTCCTGGTTCGATCCGCCCTGATTCCATCCACAGCTTCCGGCTCGCCGCGCCCTCGCCTCAGGCGCGCGCAAGCCGATCGTAAAGACCGATGAGCTCCTCTTCCGAACCGAAAGCGATCTCGACCCTCCCTCCGCGACGGCGGCGCACGATTCGCACGCGCGACCGCAGGCGCCGGGAGAGTTTCTCCTCGGCGTCCCGGGTAAACGGATCGCGACGGTGTTCTCGCCGAAGCTTATCCGCTCTCCCGAAGCTCGCGACGCGTTTTTCGGCCTGCCGGACCGAAAGACCGCGGCGGACGATCTCCTCCGCGAGCCGCTCCTGATCGTCCGCCGACGTCAGAGACGCGAGCGCGCGGGCGTGCCCTCCCGAAAGAAGCCCGGAGCGCACCCGATCTTTCACGCTCGAAGGAAGCTTCAGAAGCCGCAGGGCATTCGAGATCGTCGTGCGGTCCTTGCCGACCCGGTCGGCGATCCTCTCGTGAGACATTCGAAACTGCTCTTTGAGCCGGGCATACGCTTCGGCCGCGTCGAGCGGGTTCAGGTCCTCGCGCTGGAGGTTCTCGACGAGGGCGGCCTCGAGAAGATCGGTCTCCGACTGCCGTTCCCGGAACACGACCGGTACTTTCGTCAGCCCGGCGATCGCCGCGGCGCGCCACCGTCTCTCACCCGCGACGATCTCGAGCTTTTCGCCCCGCGGCGTGACCACGATCGGCTGGACGATCCCCTGTTCGCGGATCGAAGCGGCGAGCTCGGCGAGCCCCGCCTCGGAAAAGTCCCGTCGCGGCTGGAAACGGTTCGGCACGAGATGGCCGATCTCCACCTCCCGCGCACCACTCGTTTCCCGTGGAACCTCCTCCCGCCCGGGCAGGAGCGCCGAAAGACCCCGTCCGAGAGCCTGCTTCTGGGTCATCGAACCGCCCTCCTCTTCAAAACCTCTCGTCCGAGAGAGAGATAGGCCGCTGCCCCCTTCGATTTGACGTCGTAGGCCAGGACCGGCTTGCCGAAAGAGGGTGCCTCTCCGAGCTTCACGTTGCGCGGGATCACGGTGTCGTAGACCAGTTTTCCGAAGTGCTGACGGATGTCCTCCACGACCTGTCGGCCGAGGTTCGTTCGCTCATCGTACAGGGTCAGGAGAATCCCCTCGATCTCCAGGCCCGGATTGAAGGAGTGGCGAACCCGTTCGACCGACTCGAGCAGCTCGCTCAACCCCTCGAGCGCGAAATACTCGGTCTGGAGGGGAATCAGCACCGAGTCCGCGGCGGTGAGGGCATTTACGGTCAAGAGCGAGAGCGATGGCGGGCAGTCGACGAACATGAAATCGAACTGGTTCCGGATGCAGTCGATCGCTTCCCGGAGCCGGCGTTCGCGCCCGTCCTGGCCGACCAACTCGATCTCCGCCCCGACGAGGTCCCGGCCGGACGGCAGGACCGAAAAATTGGGAAATCCACTCTGGAGAAGCGCTTGCGCGGGGTCGGCCCCGAGCAGAACGTCGTAGGCGTTCGACCCGTTCTTGCGGTCGGCCAGGCCCAGACCGGAGGTTGCGTTCGCCTGGGGGTCGAAGTCGACGAGGACGACCGTTCGGTCGAACGCCGCCAGAGCAGCGCCGAGGTTGATAGCCGTGGTGGTCTTACCGACTCCCCCCTTCTGGTTCGCAATTGCGATCACGCGCCCCATTTTTCGCATTGTGGAGCCTTCGCGCTCAAATAGAAAGATTTGAGCCGCGCAGGCCTCTTAATGGATTGTCACCGTCGCGATCCGGATGACGTTCCACGTGGAACGTTGCCCGTGCGCCGTCAGTTCCTGCGAAAGAGCGCGATCACCCGATGGCGGGTTTCCGGAATTGGCAGAGTCTGCTCGAGCCGAAAGCGAAGGGACAAGAGCGCGTTTTTCGTCGCATTCTCCCGCGTCGTCCAAAGAAAGAGGCCGCCGCCCGGCCGGAGAAGGCCGGCGATCATTGTGGCGTCGAGCTTCAGCCCGCGCGACGTCGCGGAATCGAAGCCCTCGACGGCGAGCTCGTCGGATCGGCCGGGGACCACCTCGGCGTTTTCGACCGGGACCGTTCGCGCGACGTGACGCAGAAAAGCAGCCCTCTTTTCCCGCGGCTCGAGCCAGATCCACCGGAGGTCCGGCCGGCAGACCGCCAGCGGCACTCCCGGAAACCCTCCTCCTGTGCCGATGTCGACGACGGAATCACGCAGCGGCAGTAGGTTTGCGCCGAATGCCGATTCGAGGGCATGCAAGACCAGCCCATCCGGGGAAAGCCGGCCCGTCAGATTGACGGTTCGCCGCCAGCGGTCGAGCTCGGCGAGGAATCGGGCCAGGCGAGCCTCTTTCAGATCGTCCAGCTCCAGCCGGAAGTCGGAGAGCTTTTTCTGGAGAAGGTCTCGAAATGCCTCAGGCCGAAGAGGTTCGGGACCGGACGACATGCGCGCAGATTATCGCGACGGCGGCGGGAGTAACTCCGGGGATCCGGCCCGCTTCGCCGAGCGTGCGGGGACGTTTCCGCGTGCAGCTTTGGATGACCTCGCGCGAGAGCCCGGGGAGGGATTCGTACTCGAAGTCTTCCGGAATCCGGCGACCCTCGAGCGGCTTCATCCTCTCGACCCGATCGGTCTCGCGGCGAATGTATCCCTCGTAACGCACGCGGCTCTCCAGGATCGCCCGCTCTTCGCGGCAGAGCGCCCCGAGACTCTCCGGGCCGTAAGGCATCAGCAGCTCTACAGATAAGTCCTGTCTTTTCAGCAGTTTATGTAGAGTCGTCGGCTCGGCGAGCTGAATCCCGATCGTCTTCTCGAACTCTTCGCGCGTCTCGCGGTCCGGATGGATCTCCGCTGCCCGCAGCTCCGACTCGGCTCGGCGCAGACGCTCCTCGGATCGCATCGCCCGCGAGTACTCCGCGGAAGACACGAGCCCGATACGGCGTGCGTGAGGCAGGAGGCGGGGCAGAACGGAGTCCACGCCGAGGAGCAGTCGGTGCTCCGCTCGCGATGTGAAAAGCCGGTAGGGCTCCTCCAGGCCCTTCGTCGTCAAGTCGTCGACCATGACGGCGGCGTACGCTTCCGAACGATCGAGCACGAACGGTTCCTCTCCGCGCACCGCGAGGGCCGCGTTGATGCCCGCCCAGATCCCTTGCGCCGCAGCTTCTTCGTATCCCGAGGTGCCGTTGATCTGGCCGGCGAGGAAGAGTCCGGGGACGTCGCGGGCTTCGAGCGTGCCCCGGAGCTGGTCGGGAAACGAGAAGTCGTATTCGACGGCGTAGCCCGGCCGGATCATCTCCGCGTTTGCGAGACCGGCGACCTCCCGGAGGATCGCGCGTTGCACTTCCTCGGGCAGAGACGTCGAGAGACCGTTGATGTAGATCTCCGGCGCGTCCCATCCTTCCGGCTCCAGAAAGATCGAGTGCCGCGGCTTGTCGGCGAACTTGACCACCTTGTCTTCCACGGAAGGGCAGTAGCGCGGTCCGATGCCGACGATCCGTCCGGAGTACATCGGGCTCAAGTGGAGGTTGGCGCGGATCAGGTCGTGAACGCGCTCATTCGTGCTCGTCAGCCAGCAGAGAGCCTGGTGCGAGGGCAGCGCGACGGTCCGGAAGGAGAAGGGAACGGGGGGATCGTCGCCGCGCTGCGGCTCGCAGAGATCGTAGTCGACGGTGTCCCGCTCGACGCGCGGCGGCGTGCCGGTCTTGAACCGTCCGAGTGCGAGCCCGGCCCGAGCGAGCGCCGCGGACAGGCCGACCGCAGCCGCTTCGCCGACGCGGCCTCCCTCCGTCCGCCGCTCCCCGGTGTGCATGAGACCGCGCAGAAAGGTTCCGGTCGTCACGACGACGGCCCGGGCGCCGAGCCGCGTTCCATTCCCCGTGACGACGCCGGCGACCCGTCCCTCTTCCTCAACGAGCTCCTCCGCCATGCCTTCCACGAGCTGGAGGTTCGGCGTTTCCGAGAGGGCCTGTGCGGCGAGCCGCGAGTAGAGCGCCTTGTCGCACTGTGCCCGCGGCCCCCACACCGCCGGGCCCCGCGAGCGATTGAGGATCTTGAATTGAATCCCCGCCGCGTCGGCGAGGCGCCCCATCAGACCGCCGAGTGCGTCGACCTCCTTGACGAGCTGCCCCTTCGCGAGACCGCCGATTGCCGGATTGCACGACATCCGCGCGATCGCCGAGAGATCTCCCGAGAGAAGCGCGGTCGTCCGACCCATGCGCGCCGCCGCGTGGGCCGCTTCGCAGCCGGCGTGGCCGGCGCCCACGACGATCACGTCGAACGTCGCCGAGCCGTTCATTTCCCGATGCAGAAGGTCGAAAAAATACGTTGGAGCACGTCTTCCGAGGTCGCCTCGCCGAAGACGTCGGCGAGCGCCGCGAGTCCGGAATCGACGTGGGTGGCGGCGTATTCCAGAGAAACGCCGCTCGCGAGCGCGGCGAGGGCGTCGCCGACGGCGGCGTGCGCTCGTTCGACCAGATCGAGCTGCCGCAGAGACGCGAGGATCCCCGACTCTGCCTCGCCCGGCACGTCCGCCGCGATCGTCTGCGCCAGCAGCGCTCGCAGGCTCGCCCCGGCTTCGGGCGCGAGGCCGCAGAGGAGGAGCGCCGGCCGTGCGGCTCCGGCCGGCTCGAGGCGCGTCACGCCCGGGCGATCGGGCGCCTCCAGGCGGTCGATCTTGTTCGCGACCACCGCCACGGGCTTTCCGTCGAGCGCCGCCAGGACCGCGGCGTCTTCCTCCGCCCAGCCGGCCGACGCGTCGAAGACATAGAGGATCGCGGCCGCGGTCTTCCCTTCTTCCCGCGCGCGCTCGACGCCGAGCTTCTCGACGTGGTCGTCGGTCTCGCGCAGACCCGCGGTGTCGACGAGCTCGACGGGAATGCCGCGGACGTCGATCGTCGCTTCGATCGTGTCGCGAGTAGTCCCCGGAATTTCCGTGACGATCGCGCGCGCCGTTCCGAGGAGCGCATTGAAGAGGGTCGATTTCCCTGCGTTCACGCGGCCGAGGATCGCGACGCGGCAGCCCGCGGAGAGAAGCCGACCCCGGTCGTAAGTCGCGGCGAGGCGCGCGAGCGAGTCGCGCGCGGCCGTGAGATGAAGGAGGACGGAAGGATCGACGGCCTCTCCGACGTCTTCGGAGAAGTCGATCGTCGCCGCGAGGCTCGCCGCGGCGGCCAGCAGGTTCTCCCGCGCCCCCGTCAACCTCGACGACAGCGCGCCCTCCAGGCGCCGGGAGGAAGCGCGGGCGGCCGCCTCGGTGCGCGAATCGATCAGGTCACGGATCGCCTCGGCGCGAACGAGATCCATCTTCCCCAGTCGGAAGGCCCTCTCCGTGAACTCGCCCGGCCTCGCGGGGCGCGCGCCGCTTCCGATCAAGGCGCGAATCAGCGTCTCGACGACGACCGGGCTTCCGTGAACCGACAGCTCGGCCACGTCTTCTCCCGTGAAGGAAGCCGGCGCGGGAAAGAGGGTGACGAAGCCGCGATCGATCGGCTCGCCATGGAGATCGGTAAGCCCGACGAGATAGGGCCGGCGCGGCTCGACCGGATTCGGCAGCTCGCGCGCCACGCGAGAGAGGATCTCGCGCGTGCGCTCTCCGGAGATCCGCACGAGCGCGATCGCGGAACGACCGATTGGAGTCGCCAGCGCGGCGATCGTGTCGAGAATCGATTCGGCGGAGGGACGCATGCCCTCACCCCCGGCCTAGAGCGACTTGAGCTTGACCGCGACTCTCTTCAGATAACCCTCGCCTTCGCTCTCGGTCTCGACCTCCGGATCGGAGGAGAGCGCGAGATGCACGAGGCGACGTTCCCCGGGCGCGAGCGGGGGAAGGAGCGTCGCCCGGCGCGTGCGCTTGACCTCTTCGGCGGATCGGTGAGCCAGCTCTTCGAGCGACTCGCGCTGGTGCGCGCGGAAGCCCTCCGCGTCCAGGCGCGGATACACCGGGTGTCCCAGGCGGCGGCTGGCGATGCGGCCCGTCAGGACCTCGAGGCCGTTCAAGCCCTCGCCCTTGTTGGCGAGGAGCGGCTCCACGTCATCTCCGATCAGCTCGATCACCATCTCGTCGGACGAGCTCTTCCGGCGGGTCTCGACCAGGAAGCCGGCCACCGACAGCAACTCGGAGAGCGTCGATTCGACGGCGGCGAAAGACTCCTCGTCGAGCGGCGCCGGCTCCTCTCTCCTCGGACGGGTCGCCCGATCGGGAACTGGGATTTCGACTTCCGCGCTTTCCGCGCGGACCGCGCCGGCATCCTCCGCGATCGCTTCGGCTTTCTCCTCGGGCGCCGGCGCGTCGACTTCGATCTCCACGATCCGGCCGCCCCAGAACGATTTCTCGTCGCGGACGACGCGGTATCGGACTTCCGCGGCGGATTTTCCGAAGGCGCGCGCGGCCTGCTCGACGGCGTCGGCTTCGGTCTTCGCTTCGAACCTCATCGCTGCGTCTCCTTCAGCCTTCGGCTACGCCCGCGCCATCTTGACGCGCGCGGGCTTGCCCGCCTGCGGTTCGTCCCGGCCCATTCGGTTGATCAGCATCTGCTGGAGGATCGTCAAAACGTTCGAGAACAGCCAGTAGAGGACGAGACCGGACGGCATGTCCTTCAGCATGAAGCCCCACAAGAGCGGCATGGCCATGAAGATCTTCTTCTGCATCGGGTCGACGGTCGAAGGCGTCATCGCTTGCTGGATGTACATCGTCACGATCATGAGGATCAGGAGCACGTAGGTGTGGTCGACTGCCGACAGATCGCGGATCCAGAGCATGAACGGGGCGTGCCGCAGCTCCACGGCCCGGGAAAGCACGTTGTAGAACGCGACGAGGATCGGCAGCTGCAGCACCACCGGGAAGCAGCCGCTCATCGGGTTGTATCCCTCGGCCTGGTAGAGCGCCATCAACTCCTGGTTCATCTTCGCGCGCTGCGCCGCGTCGGTCTTCGCCTTCTTGTAACGGTCGCGGATGGCGTTCATCTTGGGCGCGAGCTTCTGCATTTTCTTCATCGACGCGTAGCTCTTGTGCATCAGCGGGAAGAGGAGGATCCGGACCAGCAGAGTCACGAGCAGGATCGCCAGCCCGAAGTTCCCCGACCAGGCGTACGCCTTCTTCAGGAGCCAGAGCAGCGGTCTCGCGAGGATTCCGAACCACCCGAAATTCACGGTGCGCTCGAGCCCGAGCCCGGCGCTCTCGAGGATCGCGACGTCTTTCGGTCCGAAAAAGGCGCGCGCCTCCAGGGTCCCGGAGGACGCCACTCCCACGGACACCAGCGGTTCCGGCTTCGCCGCTGGATCGCCGGGCGCTGCCGGCAGGGCGAAGCGAGAGATCCGCGCGGCCGCGGGATGCCGCGGAACGAGCGCCGTCAGGAAATAGTTGTCCTCGATCCCGACGAAGCCGTTGGCAGGGACCGGCCACGCGGTTTCTTTCTCCAGCTTCTGGGCCGAGACGCGCTGGAGACCGCTGTCCGTGCTCGCGACCGCGGTCGGCGGCATCACGTAGCGCGACGCTCGCTCGCCCACGGTCGGGTTGCGCAGGCCCGTTCCGACGATGAGCGTGAACTCCGGACCCGCGACGGAGACCTGGACGTCGAAGAGATACCCGTCGCCGAGGCGAACCTCCTTCGTCACCGTGAGCCGCTCGTCGCCGTATCGGAAACGCACGGTGTGGGCGGGACCGGTCTCGACGGCGTACAGCGCGTTCGAAGCGAGCTGCGTCAAGTCCGGTTTTCCCGGAAACACGAGGGCGAGCGACTTCGCGGACGGATCGCCGATGGCGCGGACGAGCTCGAGCGGCCGCTTCTGGTCGTCGGTATGCTTTCTGAGAACGAAGGACGTCAGCACCGCGCCCCGGTTGGAGAAGGTTGCTCGCGCGACGTCGTTCTCGACGGTCGTCAGGCCTTCCTGCGTGCCCGCGATCCGCACGCCTTCCGGGACGGGCTCCGGCGCCCGGGCGGCCACCGGCGTCGAAACGACGAGAGCTCCCTTCGTCGGGACGACGGGGAGCGTCGCGCGCCGGGGTGGACGCGGACCGATCCACTCCCAGAGCAACAGGATGCCGAGAGACAGGAGCGCGGCGAGAAGGAGACGCTTTTCCACGGTCGTTTCAGGCGCGCTCGATCGAGAAAACGGGTTTCGCGCTCACGGGACCGGATCGAACCCGCCCGGCCGGAACGGGTGGCAGCGGAGGAGCCTTGCGAGCGCGAGACCCGCGCCGCGCCGGAAACCGTAGCGCTCGATCGCCTCGCGGGCGTACACCGAGCAGGTCGGCTCGTACCGGCAGGCGCGTGGCAGCAGAGGCGAGAGGATGGCTTTGTAGAAACGCAGGACCCTGGAGGCTGCGCGGGCACCCGCGCTCATCCGGGACGCCGATTCTCCGGCGGGCGGGAAAGGCTCTTCGCGAGAAGCGACCGATACTCTTCGGCGAGCTCCGCGAAGGTCGCCTCCGATGCCGAGGGGCGCGCGTTCACGACCACGTTCCCGCCCCGCTGACCGAAGAGCTCCCGGCTTCGGCGGAAGATCTCGCGGAGTCGCCGGCGCACCCGGTTGCGGACGACCGCTCCGCCGACCCGGCGCGGCACCGAAATGCCGAGCCGCGGCCGCGCGGGGGTCATCGGCGCCCCCGCTCCCGCCGGCGGCAGCAGAAAAAGCTGGAGATGGCGCCCGGAGACGCGCACTCCGGAGGCGTAGCACTCTTCGAATTCCCGTCGTTTCCGAAGGCGGTCGTCGCGGGAGAACGTCTCCCGGCGACGATCCGGGCCCGAATTCACACCGAGAGTTTCTTGCGCCCCTTGCGCCGGCGCGCCGAGATCACCGCGCGCCCCGAGCGGGTCCGCATGCGCACCAGGAACCCGTGTGTGCGCCGGCGCCGCCGATTGTTGGGCTGATAGGTCCGCTTCATAAAAAACGGGCCATGCTAGGTGCGGCGGTGCGATAAGTCAAGCCGCGCGGGCCCCCTTTGCGGCGTCGTCCGGTGGCGGGCGCAGGTCCGCAGGACCTGTCCCCGCTGAGTGTCCGGGCGGCCGGCAGCCGGGGTATATACTCCGCCCCCTTCCACGGCGGCGGCACGCAGATGGGACTTTCCACAGCTGCGGAAAAACTTGCGGAAAACCGGGGTCGGCAATGACCGAGATCTGGTCTTCAATCGTCAGGAATCTCGAGGGGAAGCTCGACCCGAAAGAACTGAAGACGTGGTTCGCCCCGACCCGGCAGGTCTCCTTCGAGCCCGCCGGCGATTCCCGGGCGGCGCTGACCGTTTCGGTTCCGAGCCCCGTCTTCGCCGACTGGATCCGCGGACGCCACGGAGACCTCCTCAAGCGGGAAGCGGCGGCCGCCGGGTTCCCGGAGCTCGATTTCCGCTTCCAGGCCGCGGCGATCGACATCCCTCCGCCGCCGGCGCCCGCCCCGGCCGTTCGGGAGCCGCGCGGCCTGGTCCTGAATCCGCGCTTCACCTTCGACAGTTTCGTTGTCGGCTCCTCGAATCAGTTCGCCCACGCTGCGGCGCGCGCCGTCGCCGAATCCCCCTCGCGCTCGTACAACCCGCTCTTTCTCTACGGCGGCGTCGGGCTCGGCAAGACTCACCTCGTTCACGCGATCGCCCATGAGGTCGTCCGGAAATCGCCGGGCTTGCGGGTGATGTACCTGTCGGCGGAACGATTCTTGAACGAGCTGATCAACGCGCTGCGGTTCGAGAAGATGCACGAGTTCAAGAGCCGTTACCGCGAGCTCGACGTGCTCCTGATGGACGACATCCAGTTCATCGCGGGCAAGGACTCGACGCAGGAAGAGTTTTTCCACACCTTCAACGCGCTCCACGATGCGCAGAAGCAGATCGTGGTGACGTCCGACGCGCTTCCGAAAGAGATTCCGACGCTCGAAGAACGCCTCCGCTCCCGGTTCGAGTGGGGCCTGATCGCCGACATCCAGCCTCCGGATCTCGAGATGAAGGTGGCGATCATCCGGAAGAAGGCCGCGGCGGAGAAAGCGGAGATCCCGAACGACGTCGCGCTCTTCATCGCCGGAACGGTCCGGTCGAACGTCCGGGAGCTCGAGGGGCGGCTGAACCGCGTCCTGGCCTTCTCCTCGCTGACCGGAAAGCCGGTTTCGATCGAGCTCGCGCGCGAAACCCTCCGCGACATCCTTGGACGCGACGAAAACCGGGCAATTCCCTCGGAAATCATCAAAACCGTGGCGTCGCACTACGGGTTGCGCGTGTCGGATCTGAAGGCGAAGACCAACGCGAAACCGATCGCTTTTCCGCGACAGGTCGCGATGTATCTCTGTCGGCGACTGACCGGCCTCTCGTATCCGGAGATCGGAAGACTGTTCAACGACAAGCACCATTCGACGGTCATGCACTCCGTCGAGAAGATCGAGAAGTTGGTGGAGGACGATCCGGATTTCCGCAAAGTGATCGAGGGCTTCCAGCAGCCGTACCGCTAGCCGGCTCGCGTCTTCGGACCGTTCTTCCTCTTTGCGCTTTTCCACATCCTTTCGAGCGCGCTTCGTTCGTCCCCGCTCGGCAAAGTTTCCGCTCAGGCGCACAGCCGTTCGCGGAGGCGCGACGAGCATTTCAGCCCCGTTTTTCCTGCCTTTTTTCTAGGTCGCGCCGTTCCTGCACAGTCCTATTACGACAACTACATGTGATAGACTTTTTCTCCAATTCGGAGGTGGATTCCCCCAATGGAATTGACGCTCAAGCGGGGCGATTTTCTGAACGAGCTTGCGCTCATGCAGGGCGTCGTCGAGAGGAAAAACACCATTCCGATTCTCTCCAACATTCTCTTGAAAGCGTCCGACGGGCACCTGGATCTCACATCGACCGATCTCGACCTGACGTTGCTCTCTTCGGCGCAGGCGCGGGTATCGCGTCCGGGCGCCGTGACGGTTCCCGCGCGCAAACTGTTCGATCTGATCCGCAACCTTCCGGAGGCGGACGTCCGCTTAAAGCTGATGGAGAACCACTACCTGGGCGTGACGTGCGAGCGGTCGAGCTTCCGGCTCGTCGCGCAGCCCGCGGAGGACTATCCGACGGTCCCGAAAGTCGAGGGAAAGGGGGGGATGACCTTTCCTCTCGAGGCCTGGAAACGACTGACCCGTAAGGTCTTGTATGCCGTCTCCTCGGAGGAGACGCGCTTCCAGCTGATGGGCGCTCTCTTGAAGGAAAAAGGGAAGGAGTTCGAGCTCGTCGCAACCGACGGGCACCGCCTGGCCCTCGTCAATTTCGCGCGGGAGAACGGAAAGGGAACGCTCCCGAACGTCCTCATCCCCAAGAAGGCGCTGACTGAGATCCTCAAGATGGACGCGGGCGAAGCCGGCGATCTCGAGATCCGGCATTCGGAAAACCATCTCCTTTTCCGCGTCGGCAGCCGGCAATTGATCGCGCGGCT
Organism: Thermoanaerobaculia bacterium; assembly: GCA_036395755.1. Classification (GTDB taxonomy): domain Bacteria; phylum Acidobacteriota; class Thermoanaerobaculia; order UBA5066; family Gp7-AA6; genus Gp7-AA6. Next base: position 22,271 of record DASWCZ010000079.1, on the reverse strand, counting down.
CTTGGATGTCAACTTCCCCGACTACGAAAAGATCCTCGGAAAGGGAAACGACAAGGTCGCGATCGTCCCGCGACTCGTCTGCCAGTCCGCGATTCGGCGCGTCGCCCTGTTTTCTCCGGAGAGGGCGCGCGGAGTACGCCTCTCGTTCGAGAAGGACCTCCTGACGGTCGCGTCCGCGAGCCAGGAGCTCGGAGAGGGAAACGAGACGCTCGACGTGCGATACGACGGAGAGCCGCTGTCGATCGGGCTGAACGCGCAATACCTTCTCGACTTCTTCGACGAGGCGGAGACCGAGAACGTAAGGCTGGAGCTGAAAGACGAAAACACGCAGTGCCTCTGCTCCCCCGAGGGCGGGATCGACGGCGCGTCGCGATACCTGTACGTCGTCATGCCGATGCGGCTGTGAGGGATCTTCCGCAGTCGTCCGACCGGAAACGATCTTGCGCCTCCTCGAGCTGATCACCCGCGGTTTCCGCAACCTCTCCCCCGACGTCGTCTCCTTTGGCCCCGGCTGGAACCTCGTCGTCGGCGAGAACGGGCAAGGGAAGACGAACCTCCTGGAGGCGGTCGCGCTCGTATGCGGCCAGCGCTCTTTTCGGCGCGCGAGCCCGGCCGACATGTCCGCCGAGGGCGAGAGCTTCGCGATCGAGGGAAAACTGCGGCGCGGGTTCGCAACCGAGGACCTCTCCGTCGAGTGGTCCTCCAGTACGGGGCGCCGGTTCCGCCGGAGTGGAAAGGAGATCTCCTTCCGCGAGGCGTCCGCTCTCGCCCCGGCCGTGTTCCTCGCGCCGGAGCACCGCGCCCTCGTCGCGGGTCCGCCGGAAGCCCGGCGGCGCTTTCTTGACCGGCTGGTTCTCGGGTATCGGCCGGCGGCGGGGGCCGACCTGGCGGCCTACGACCGGGCCCTCAAGGAAAGGAACGCGCTCTTGAACGGGATCCGGGAGGGACGGAGGGGGCGCGGCTCTCCTTCGGAGCTCGAGGCCTGGACCGAGGAGCTCGCTCGGGCGGGAGAGGCGGTTCGGCGGCATCGGCGGGAGGGGCTCGCCGCGTTTTCGGCGGTCTTTTCGGAGCTCGCGAAAGGGGCCGGAAAGGAATATGCCGGCGTCTCGGTAAGTTATTTACCTGGAGAAAGTTCGGATCTGTTGGAGACCCTGGAAAAGATGCTTCCGATCGAGCGTTTGAGGGGCCGAACCTTAGCCGGCCCGCACCGGGACGACCTGCTTTGGAGCCGCGACGGCCGACCCCTGGAAGGCCGGGCGTCGGCGGGCGAAGTCCACCGGCTGGTCACCCTTGCAAAGCTCGCCGAGTGGCGGGTCGTCAAGGACGCCGCCGGCGAGGCTCCCGTCTTCGGGGTGGACGACTTCGACGCGGGACTCTCCGCGAGATCGCTCGACCGGTTCTTCGCCGGCCTGCCGGAAGGGACCACGGTCGTCCTGACGACGGCCTCCGACGTCTCCCGCTTCCGCGCCGTGCCGGCGACGGTCCTTCGGATGACCGGAGGCCGGACGACGGTTGACGACGCGCGCGCGACCGCATTGAACGGGATCTGACGCGATGAGCACCGCCTACACCACCGACTCGATCAAGCTCCTGAAAGGGCTCGAAGCCGTTCGCAAGCGGCCCGGGATGTACATCGGCGATACCGACGACCTCTCCGGGCTTCACCACATGGTCTTCGAGCTCGTCGACAACTCGATCGACGAGGCGCAGGTCGGGCACGCGGACCGCGTGTCGGTGACGATCCACGCGGACAACTCCGTGACGGTCGAGGACAACGGCCGCGGCATTCCCGTCGGGATGCACAAGGAGCACAAGCGCGAAACGCTCGAGATCATCCTGACCGACCTCCACTCGGGCGGGAAGTTCGACGACAACTCCTACAAGGTCTCGGGCGGGCTCCACGGCGTCGGCGTCTCGGTCGTCAACGCGCTCTCGAAGCGGCTGGACGTCGAGGTGCGCCGCGAGGGGAAGGTGTGGGTTCAGAGCTACGAGCGCGGCATCCCGACCGCGCCGATCCGCACGACCGGCACTTCGCGCAAGACCGGAACTCGAATCACGTTCTGGCCCGACCCCCAGATCTTCTCGGTCAGCGAGTTCCACTTCGACAGCCTCTCGCAGCGGTTGCGCGAGCTCTCGTTCCTGAACCCGGGCGTCGCGATCGCGATCCACGACGAGCGGACCGACAAGAAGCACGATTTCGCGTACGAGGGGGGCATCCGGTCGTTCGTCGAGCTCCTGAACAAGACGAAGCAGCCGATCCACGACAAGGTCATCTACTTCCAGGACGTGAAGGGGGGCGCCGGGGACCCCAAGCGCGATTCGGATAAGGAGAAAGTCGAGGTGGCGCTCCAGTGGAACGAGGGGTACACCGAGACACTCTTCACGTTCACGAACACGATCAACAACCGGGACGGCGGGACGCACCTCGAGGGGTTCAAGACCGCCTTGACACGAGCGCTCCAGCGCTACGCCGAGCAGAACGGGCTGACGAAGTCGCTGAAGGAAACGAATCTCTCCGGCGACGACTGCCGCGAGGGGCTGACCGCCGTGGTGGCGGTCAAGGTCAAGGACCCCAAGTTCTCCTCGCAGACGAAGGACAAGCTCGTCTCCTCCGAGGTCAAGACCTGGGTCCAGCAGGTCGTCTACGAGAAACTCGGCTCCCACCTCGAGGAGAATCCCCGCATCGCCCGGCGGATCGTCGAGAAAATCGTCGAGTCGGCGCGGGCACGCGAGGCCGCGCGAAAGGCCCGCGAGCTCGTGCGTCGAAAGGGCGCCCTCGACTCCGGATCGCTGCCCGGGAAGCTCGCCGACTGCCAGGAAAAAGACCCGGCGTTCTCGGAGCTCTTCATCGTGGAAGGCGACAGCGCGGGCGGCAGCGCGAAGCAGGGGCGAGACCGCAAGTTCCAGGCCATCCTCCCGCTTCGCGGGAAGATCCTGAACGTCGAGAAGGCGCGGCTGGACAAGATGCTGGCGTCCGCCGAGATCCGCACGCTGATCACCGCGCTCGGCACCGGGATCGCCCAGGACTTCGACGCCGGGAAGGTCCGTTACCACAAGGTCATCGTGATGACCGACGCGGACGTGGACGGCTCACACATCCGGACGCTGCTCCTGACGTTCTTCTACCGCCACATGCAGTCTGTCATCGACAAGGGTTTCCTCTACATCGCGCAGCCGCCTCTCTTCAAGGTCGCCGAGGGCAAGAAGGAGACATACCTGAAGGACGAGAAGGAGATGTCGAAGTTCCTTCTCGCGCGGATCGGGGACGATCGTTCGTTGACTTCTGAGATGACCGGGGCCGCCGCTGCGGGCGCGAAGCTCGTCGCTCTTCTCGAGAAGATGGAGGAGTACCGCGGCCACGCGGCGAAGCTCGACAAGCGTGGAATTTCCGAACCGCTGGTTCGCGCGCTGCTCGAACGCGGGATGCTGTCGAAGAGCGATTTTTCGGACAAGAAGAAGGTCGACGACCTGGCCAAAGCCGTGCGGGCATTCGACTTCGAAAAGGCGGAGGTCGTTCCCGACGAGGAGCACTCGGCCTGGGCACTCGAGCTGGTCCGCCGGGTCAACGGCGTGCCCCGCGCGGCGCGCATCGACGCCGAGTTCGTCTCCTCCTACGAAATGAAGAGGATCCGGGAGGCGGCCAAGGCGATCGGCGGCTTCCTGGACGGCCCCTACGCCGTTGCGCGCAACGGAGAAACCGAGAGGCACCAGACGCTGCCGGCCGTCGTCGACGCGATCTACGAGTCGGCCAAGAAGGGGCTCGTCATCAACCGATACAAGGGTCTGGGCGAGATGAACCCCGAGCAGCTCTGGCAAACGACGATGAACCCCGAGACTCGGCGGCTTCTTCAGGTCGCGATCGAAGACATCGTCGAGGCCGACGGGGTGTTTTCCATCCTGATGGGCGACGCGGTCGAGCCGCGCCGCGACTTCATCGAAAAGAATGCGTTGAACGTGAGGAACCTGGATATTTGACCCGAAGGGTCATCCCGAGCGCGGCGAGGGATCTCTTGCGCCGAGGAGATTCCTCGTCGCTGCGCTCCTCGGAATGACTGCGGGGTCCGTGAATAAATGAGCCCGAACCTCCTGACCCCCGAAGAAAAAGTCCCCGTCACGATCGAGGACGAGGTCCGCCGGTCTTACCTCGACTATGCGATGTCGGTCATCATCGGCCGCGCGCTGCCCGACGTCCGCGACGGGCTGAAGCCGGTCCACCGCCGCTGCCTCTACGGCATGTGGGAGCAGAGCAACTTCCACAACCGGCCGTACAAGAAGTCCGCCCGCATCGTCGGAGACGTGCTCGGCAAGTACCACCCCCACGGCGAAGGCTCCGTGTACGACTCGATCGTCCGGATGGCGCAGGACTTCTCGATGCGCTATCCGCTCGTCGACGGACAGGGCAACTTCGGCTCGGTCGACGGCGACAACGCAGCGGCCATGCGCTACACCGAAGTTCGCCTGACGCGGCTCGCGGCGGAGCTGATCGGCGAGGACATCGACAAGGAGACCGTCGACTGGGTGCCCACCTACGACGGCTCGCTCGTCGAGCCGACGATGTTGCCGGCCAAGTTTCCCAACCTTCTGGTCAATGGATCTTCGGGCATCGCGGTCGGCATGGCGACGAATATCCCGCCGCACAACCTGGGCGAGGTCGTCGACGCGACGATCGAGCTCATCCGGCACCCCGACGCCTCGCTTTCGCAGCTGATGCGCAAGATGCAGGGCCCGGACTTCCCCACCGCCGGTTTCATCCACGGCGCCCAGGGGATTCGAGACGCGTACAAAACGGGCCGCGGCATCGTGCAGGTCCGCGCCCGGGCCGTGATCGAAAAGGCGGCGCGCGGCGAAAAGGAATCGATCGTCCTGACCGAGATCCCCTACCAGGTCAACAAGGCGAAGCTGGTGGAGAGGATCGCCGAGCTCGTCAACGAAAAGAAGATCGAGGGGATCGCCGACCTCCGCGACGAGTCGAGCCGCGAGGGAATCCGGGTCGTCGTGGAGCTGAAGCGCGGGGAGAACGCCCAGGTCGTCCTGAACCAGCTCTACGCGCTCACCCCGATGCAGTCGACCTTCGGGATCATCTTCCTGGCGATCGTCGAAAACCAGCCGAAGATCCTCCCGCTCGCCGACCTGCTGCGCCACTTCATCGATCACCGCAAGTCGGTGGTCATCAGGCGCACCCAGTTCGACCTCAAGAAGGCGGAGGAGCGCGCGCACCTTCTGCGCGGCCTCGCGCTGGCCCTCGCGAACATCGACCTCGTCATCAAGATCATCCGCGGATCGAAGGACCCGAAGGAAGCGAAGGAACGGTTGATCTCGGAAGTCTCGATGACGCGCGCGGGCCTCGAGAAATTCACTGGAGTGAAGCTCGGCGACACGCCGGCGAAAGGAAAGAAGAGCGAGGACGTCATGCGGCTGGACGAGGTCCAGGCGCAGGCCATCCTCGAGATGCGCCTGCAGAGGCTGACGGGACTCGAGCGCGAAAAGATCGTCGCCGAGTTCCAGGAAGTGCTCGCGCTCATCGCCAGGCTGCGCGAGATCCTCGGGTCCGAGAATCTCGTCCTGGAGATCATCGTCGAGGAGCTCCAGGAGGCGAAGAAACTCTTCGGCGACGAGCGCCGGACCGAGATCATCGCGGAAGCGTCGGACATCGACATCGAGGACCTGATCGTCGAAGAGGACATGGTGATCACGGTCTCCCGCGGCGGTTACATCAAGCGCTCTCCCCTGTCCCTCTACCGCGCGCAGCGGCGCGGCGGCAAAGGCCGCATCGGCGCGACGACGAAGGAAGAGGACGTGGTCGAGCACCTCTTCGTCGCTTCGACGCACGCCTACATACTCGCGTTCACCTCGCGCGGCCGGATGCACTGGATCAAGGTGTACGAGGTCCCGCAGCTCGGCCCGGCCACGCGCGGTAAGGCGATCGTCAACCTGCTGAACCTCGATCCGAACGAGCGCGTCGTGGCGCTCGCCTCCACGAAGGACTTCCCGGAGGACCAGTACCTCGTCTTCGCGACCCGACAGGGGCTCGTCAAGAAGACCGCCCTCTCGGCGTACTCGAACGTCCGCTCCGGCGGGATCATCGCGATCAACGTCGAGGATGGGGACGAGCTCCTCTCCGTACGCGTCACCGATGGAACACGCCAGATCTTCATCGGCACCCACCTCGGACAGGGCATCCGCTTCGCGGAGACCGACGTGCGTCCGACCGGCCGCGACACGACGGGGGTCTGGGGCATCGCTCTCAAGAAAGACGGCGACTACGTCGTGGAGATGGAAGTCGTCGAGGAGCACGGCCATCTTCTGACGGTGACCGAGAAGGGATACGGGAAACGGTCCGAGGCGTCCGAGTACCGGTTCCAGGCGCGCGGCGGCTCCGGCGTGATCAACATCAAGGTCACCGAAAAGAACGGTCCAGTCGCCGGCATCAAGTCGGTCACCGACGTCGACCAGCTCCTTCTCATCACGCAGAGCGGGATGCTGATCCGGATCAAGGTCAAAGACATCCGGGAGACGGGCCGCGCCGCCCAGGGGGTCCGGCTGATCAACTTGGACGAAGGGGACCGCGTCGTCGCCGTCGCGAAGCTCGCCGAGCCGGACGAGAACGACGACGAGCCCCAGGCGGCGCTGCCCGGAACCGGAGATCAGACTCTGAACCCTGGGCCCAAGTCCAAAGGAATGGGGGAACCCACTCCGTTCTTGGACGAGGACCTCCCTTAAGTCGCGATCCCGAGGACGAACTCACCCGAGAGGCCCGAGGGATTCGCCGCGGAGCCTGTGCGAAAAGGGTGAGGGGTAGAATCCCCCGCCACCCATGCGGTTTTTCCTCGAGAGCGCGATCGCCGATGAGGCGAAAAGAGTGCGGGAGTGGGGCCTTCTGGACGGCGTCTGGCTCTCCGCGGCGGCCGCTCAGAAGGCCGGGGTCGACTTACGTCGCGCCGCCCGCGAGCTCTCTTCGCTGACCGACGGCCCGGTCTGCGTCGGTCCGGTCTCGACCGACGCGAAGGGCATGTACAAGGAGGCGCGCGAGCTCGCGAAGCTCGGAAAGGACATCGTCGTGCAGCTACCCGCGCAGCCCGAGGCAATGCGGGTCGCGCGGCTGCTCGCGCAGGATCAGGTCGCCGTCTGCGCGTCGGGCTGTTACTCCGCCGCGCAGGCGCTGATCGCGGCGAAATCGAACGTCAGCTACGTGGCTCCCGCGGTGGGCGCGCTCGACGACGTCGGCTCGATCGGCATGGATTTGGTCGAGCAGATCATCCGCGTGTACGACAACTACGGCTTCCAGACGCAGATCGTGGTCTCGGAGCTGCGCAACCCGATCCACGTGCTCGACGCGGCGCTGATGGGCGCCGACGTCGCCGCGATCTCCACGTCGGTCATCGAACAGCTCTTCCGGCATCCGCTCTCCGGCGAATTGCTCGCGGGAAGAGAGCGATGAATCCTTCGCCCGACCGCGTGCTGTATCTCTCGCGCGTCATCGCGAAGAAGCTGAAGGACAACCTGAACCTGGTGCAGAAGGCAGACGACGACACCGTGCGGCGGGCGATCGTCCGTGAGCTGACGGAGTCGTTCAAAGAGCTCGACGCGATGGAGCAGAAGGTCCGCACCGCGTTGGGCAAGCGCAAGAACGTGTCTCCCCGAGACGAGGAGTTCCTCTTCGCACGCAACCTCGACGACGAGCTGAGAAAGCACGGCGCCTGAGAGGCAAATTACTGATGGCGTAGAGAGTTATCCCTCGATGCTGGGTTATCCCTTCAAGACCCCGCTGAAATGCCTTTTTCTCCTTCCCCATCAATAGTTAACGTCGAAACCGCTTGAGATTCCTTCCCTGCGCCGATACAATTGGTGTGGTGACGGACCAATTGGATCACATCGCCTCGATCACGCTCGATCGCGCCTCGAGAGAGTCGCTCTCCGAGCAGCTGTTCGCCGCTCTGGCCGCTCGCATCGAGACCGGTCTCTTCCCGGCGTCGACGCGGCTCCCGACGACGCGCGAAGTCGCCGCGGCGCTCGGAGTCAACCGCGGCAGCGTCCAGGCCGCGTACCGGCGTCTCCAGGAAGAGGGCCTCGCTTCGACGCGCGTCGGGAGCGGGACCCTCGTCCGCGCCGACGCGCGAAGTTCCCGGCGCTTCGATGCGCTCGAGCTCGTGTCGCGCCGCGCGTCCGCGATCCCGGCCGCGGCTCCCCCGCCGGTTTCCGCTCCGATGGTCGCCGATTTCTCGCGTCTGACTCCGGACGAGCGATTTTTCCCTCTCGAGCGTTTCACTCAGACCTTGACCGAAGCGTGGAGCCGACGGCCGGAGCTGTGGCAGTACGCTCCCCCGCTCGGCCTCGAGGAGTTGAGGGTCGAGATCTCGCGACGCCTGGAAGAGAGCGGCGTAACGCGGTCGCCGGAAGAGATCCTGGTGACGAGCGGAGCGCAGCAGGGACTCGACCTCGTCTTCCGAACCTTTACCGACCCGCGCGATCCGGTCGCGATGGAGTCGCCGTCGTATCCGGGCGCGCTCGCTCTCGCCCGTTTTGCCGGCGTCGAGATCGTGCCGATGCCGATGACGCCGGAGGGGCCCGACGTCGCCGCGTTGCGCGGGCGCCGCGTGAAGCTCGTCTACGTCATGCCGGAGCGGCAAAACCCGACCGGCGTCACCGCGACCGACGAGAAGCGGAGGGAGATTCTGGAAGCGGCGGTCGACGCCGGCGCGCTCGTCATCGAGGACGGTTACGAGGAGCCGGAGTCCGGAATGGCGCCGCTCGCGGCGCGCAGCCCCGAACGGGTCGTGTGGCTCGGCACCCTTTCCAAGGACCTCGTGCCCGGCTTTCGGATCGGCTGGCTCGCGGCGCCGCGCGCGGTGGTCGAGCGCCTCGCCCTCGTCAAGCGCACGGCCGACTTCCAGACGCCGCTCCCGCTGCAGGCGGCGATCGCGTCGTTCCTGCGCGCGGGTCTGGATCGCGAGGCGCGCAGCGCGCGGGCGCGCGAGGTCGAGACGCGGCGGAAAGAGATGTCGGGCGCGCTCGCGAGACATCTGCCGGATCTCTCGTGGTGGGGCGGCGAGCCGGGCAGCGCGATCTTCTGGATGGTCCTGCCGCCGGCAGTGTCGGGCCGAAGAGTCGCGGAGGCCGCCGCGTCGCGGGGTGTCGCGGTGTCGGCGGGCGCAGACTTCGACCCGGAGGGCGAAGATCGGGGAGCGCTGCGGCTCTCGGTCTCCCGCGTGGAGCGGGAATCGATCGAGCGGGGCGTCGCTCTCCTTGCGGAAGCAGTTCGAGAAACGCGCGCGAGGGCCTCGGTCCTCGAGACGGCGCCGGTGGTCTGAGCAAGTCGCGGGGACAGGCCCTGCGGGCCTCACCCGCAGCAGGATAGGAGGAGATCGTCATGAGGCGAAGCGATTCCGATTCGTATCGGGTCAAGGTGGGGCTCGCCGAGATGCTGAAGGGCGGCGTCATCATGGACGTCGTCAACGCCGAACAGGCGCGCATCGCGGAAGCCGCAGGGGCCGCGGCGGTCATGGCGCTCGAGCGCGTGCCGGCGGACATCCGCCGCGATGGGGGAGTCGCGAGGATGTCGCCGGTCTCCAAGATCCGCGAGATCCAGGAGGCGGTGTCGATACCCGTCATGGCGAAATGCCGGATCGGCCATGCCGCCGAGGCCCGGATCCTCGAGGCGCTGAAGGTGGACTTCATCGACGAGTCGGAGGTCCTGACTCCGGCCGACGAGGAAAACCACGTCTACAAGCACGACTTCACGGTGCCGTTCGTGTGCGGCTGCCGCAACCTGGGGGAGGCACTGCGCCGGATCGGCGAGGGCGCCGCGATGATCCGCACGAAGGGGGAGGCGGGCACCGGCGACATCGTTCACGCCGTCAAGCACCTGCGGGAAGTGCACCGCGACATCCGCAACCTGACGCTGATGAGCAAGGACGAACGGATGCGCGAGGCCAAGCGCCTCGCTGCGCCGTTCGAGCTCGTGGAGGAAGTCGCCGAGAGCGGCCGGATGCCCGTGCCGAACTTCGCCGCGGGCGGCGTCGCGACGCCGGCCGACGCCGCGCTCTGCATGATGCTCGGCGCCGAGGCGATCTTCGTCGGCTCCGGGATCTTCAAGTCGGACGATCCCGCGCTTCGCGCGCGCGCGATCGTGAAAGCGACGACGCACTGGCAGGACGCGCACGCGCTCGTGGAGGCCGAGGAGTCGCTCGGCACCGGGATGAAGGGCATCGAAGCGGCGAGTCTTCCGGAGGAAGCGCGCATGCAGGGGAGAGGCTGGTGACTCCGTCATTCCGAGCGAAGCGAGGAATCTCGGCCGCGCCTTCGACAGGGAGCGGATTCCTCGGGCCTGCGGCCCTCGGAATGACAGGTGAACTCGAAGCGCGCATGCAGGGGAGGGGCTGGTGAAAGTCGGAATCGCGGTCCTGGCTCTCCAGGGCGACTTCGCGGCCCACGGCCGGCGGCTCAGGGAGATGGGGCTCGACTCGTTCGAGGCCCGGAGGCCGGAAGACCTCGAACCCGCAACGGGGCTCGTCGTTCCCGGCGGCGAGTCGACGACCCTCTGGAAGTTCTTCGAGTCGGCGCCGTGGGAGGACGCCATCCGTCGCTTCGCGGCGACTGGCCGCTCGGTCCTCGGGACGTGCGCCGGCGCGATCGTTCTCGCGCGCGAGGTCACCCATCCGGCGCAGAACGGGCTCGGGTTGCTCGACATCACGGTCGAGCGAAACGCTTACGGCCGCCAGGTCGACTCGTTCGTGGGCGAGGTCGACGCGCCGGGTTTGGGCGGAGCCCTTCCGGCGGTGTTCATCCGCGCGCCCCGGATCCGCCGGGTCGGCCCCGGCGTCGAGGTGCTCGCGACACGCGACTCCGAGCCGGTGCTCGTCGCCTCTGGAAACGTCATCGCCGCGACCTTCCACCCGGAGCTGACGTCCGATGCGACCGTGCACGAGCTCGCGTTCGACCCGCGCCGCTTCGCGCAGAGGACCGCCTGAGCGCGTCGGAATCGGTCCGGGCCGAGAGGCGCGACGGCGGCATCGCGCTCGTCACACTCGACCGTCCGCGCGCGAACGCCATCGGCCCGGCGCTCGTTCTCGAATTGCGCGCCGTGCTCGCGCAGCACGCGGAGGCCTCCGCGCTCGTTCTGACGTCGTCGCAGACGCTGTTCTCGGCCGGGTGGGACCTCCCCGTCGTGAGCGGTTTCGATCGCCGGGAGATGGAGGCGTTTCTCGGCGACTTTACCGCGCTCATGCGCGACCTCTTCACCTTCGAGGCTCCCCTCGTGGCCGCGCTTCCCGGCCACGCGATCGCGGGAGGCCTGATCCTGGCGTCCGCGGCCGACGAGCGGATCGCGGCCGAAGGCAACGGGGAACTCGGGCTGTCGGAGGTCGCGCTCGGCGTGCCGATTCCCCGAGCGTGCTACGAAATCTTCGTGCATCTCCTGGGCAATCGCGGAGCCGAACGCCTCGCGGCCGCCGGCGACAACGTGTCCGGCGCGCGGGCTCTCGAGGCGGGACTCCTCGACCGCATCGTCCCCGCCGCCGATCTTCTCGATGCCGCCCTCGATCGCGCGCGCCAGCTCGCCGGACGCTCGCGCGTCGCCTACGCCGAGGTCAAGCGGCGCGCGAGGGCGGAGACGCTTGCGCGTTTCGACCGGGCGGGAGCCGCCGATCCGTTTCTCGACTTCTGGTTCTCGGATGAAGCCCGGCGTCGGATCGAAGCGCTCGTCGCCCGTCTGACGACGAAGGCGTGAGTCTCCCGCTCGAGGACGTGCTCGACGCGCTCGAGCTCTCCGGGCAACCGCCGTCCACCGAGTTCCTGGAAACGCTCTTCCGCCGGTTCCTCGCGCGCGTGCCGTTCGAGACCGCCTCGAAGATCCTTCGGAACGCGGACGTCGCGGATCCGGCGGCCGGGCCCCGAACTCCCGACGTTTTCTGGCGCGACTTCCTCGAAAGAGGAACCGGCGGGACCTGCTACGCTCGCGTCGCCGCGTTCGACGCGCTCGCCCGCGAGCTCGATTTCGCGACGCGGAAGGCGCTCGGACGGGTCGAGAAGGACTTCGACCACGCCGCGCTCCTCATCTCGATCGGGGCGAAGGAGTGGATCGCCGACGTCGGGTTTCCGCTGCCGGCGCTCGTGCCGGCCTGCGGGGGCGAGGTCGAGACGGAAGTCCTCGGTCTGTCGGCCGCTGAAAGCGAGCGGGGGACGCTCGTCCGGTTCTCCTCGGGCATTCCCGACGGGCCGCGCCACCTGGAAGTCTTCCGCGATCCCGTCTCGGAGGAAGAGTTCTTCGACCACTGGCGGCGCACGTTCCGGCCGGACTCGAAGTTCCTTCGAAACGTCTCGCTCCAACGACGCCACGCCGCGCGGGTCGCGACGTTCTCGCGCGGCGAGGTGCGGGTGGACGACCGGCACACGCGGACGCGAATCCCGATTTCCGACGACCGCCCTGGCAAGCTCGCGGAGCTCTTCGGCATCGAAGAGGGAGTTTTGCGCCGCGCGTTCTCGATCGCGGGTGACCCGGCCCCCGAGATCGCCGACGCGCGCATCGCGGCGTATCTCTCGGTCGACGCCGGTCCGGAGGAAGCGTTCCGGGCGGTTGCGAGCCCGGAGGGGTACCGGCGGCTGATGGAGAGCGTCTCCGACGTGACGGGGGAGGGCTGGCACTTCCGGCTCTCGCCTCCGGGGATGGCGGAGGCGGGCTTCGAGGAAGACGTCAGGCCCGATCCCGACCGACGGACCCTCGAAGTCGAGCGGCGTTACGGCGACGGCCGCGTGGGATCGTTTTCGTTGCGCGTTGACGTGCACGACGGCGAAACGTGGCTCGTCCGGGAAGCGGTCCTCGCGGGCCCCCGCGAAGATCTTCTGAAGAACGACTCCGCGCGGGGACGGATGGCCGGTACGCTCGCGGTGGATCTCCTCGCCTGGTCGCGGCGGATCTGAAGGTGGCGGGGTGCAGGTCCGCGGGACCTGTCCCCGCGGCATTTTCAGAAGCGGAAGCTGCGCTCGGACTCCAGCAGCTTCAGCCGGGGCTCGCGGAGCGCGGCGATTTCCCTTCGGATGCGCGCGAGCGACGGCGGCTTCATGTGGTACAGGTACACGGGCACTCTCGCCGGCATTTTCACGAGCTCTCGGGCCACCAGCCGCGGCGTCATGTGCTTCGAGTCCCGCGCGAGGTCCTCCTGATCGTCGGAGAAGGACACCTCGAGGAAGATCGCCTTCAGGTTTCGTACCCGAGAGACGACCTTCCAGAGCCGCTCCGTCGGCCCGGTGTCACCCGAAAAGACGACCGAGCGGCCGGGCTTCGAAACGATGTACCCGTAACCGGGAATCAGATGGTTGACGGACACAGGCGTCAGGGTCACGGAGCCCGCGCGGTACGGGCGCCCTTCGGCGATCGTTCGAAACTTGAGCGCGGGATGCGACGCCGAGGGAAGGTGCGTGAAGTCCGGCCAGGTCGAGTCGTTGAACACGTGCCGGCGGATCGACGCGAGGACCGACGCCGGCGCGGCGACCTCGAGCGGCGCGGACTCGCGTCCGGCGAGGTTCGCGACGAGAAAGGGAAGCGAGGCGAAGTGATCGAAGTGCGCGTGGGTCAGCGCGACCCGCCGGATGCGTCGCTGCGCGGCGAGCGGGAGCGACTCGGTCAGAGCGCCCGCGTCCAGGGCGGTCTCGCCGTCGATCAGGAAAGTCGTCATCCGGTAGCCTGGCGCGGAGCCGCCGTAGGTGCCGAGCACCCGGATCGCCAACGAGCTGCGGGGGGGCAATCGGAGATGGATTCTACGCCCTGGTCGTCCCACGAAGTGGGACGGCCCGTGAAGACCTTCTCTGAAGCCGACGAGCTTGTCGGGGTCGTTAGGGAGCGCATAAGGGGACAGATTTATTTAACCGTTCGAATCTCTCTTCGCGCTGCGATTAAATAAATCTGTCCCCGTTTAGAACTGCGCCCCGATGTAGAAGGACGTCCTCAGCCCGGAGAGGGTCTTCTTGAAGTCCCACAGCTTCGCGAAGTCCCAGTGGAGGTCGAGGCCCAGAAGTGAAAACTGGAACCCCATCCCGTAGGAGGCCCTGCCGTCCTTCAGATGATTGTCTTGCGAGTCCCAGAAAACGAACTTCTGGTCCTTCAGCGCTGCGCCGCCGACGTCCAAGAAAATCTGCCCCCGGATGTCGCGGAACGCGCCGAACGGAAACGCCAGCACGTCGATCAGGGGAAAGCGGTACTCGAAATTCGCATAGGCGATGGTGTTCCCGATCTGCTCGCGGAAGTCGAGGCCGCGCAGGGTATCGAGCCCGCCGAAGTAGTAGATGTTGGGGAAATTGCCGGTCGAGTGCGCGCCGAAAAGTCGGACGGCGACGAGCGAGCGGGCGGTGATCTTGAAGTACTGCCGGATGTCGACGGTGACGTCCGAGGAGAGCGTGCCGGAATTGTGCTGGCCCGGAACCCCGCTGGTCGTGTCTTTCTTCAGGTCGGGGGAGTAGGAATAGGACAGCGCGAATCGTCGGCCGGACAGGGGCCCCCACTCCTGGTAGAGGACGGTGTCTCCGACGAGCGAGATCCCGGCGGTGGGAAAGTTGTCCTGCCGGTTCTCGATCAGGAACTGCTGCGACCCGTCGCTGTTCGTGATCACGAACGGAAAATCGAAAGATCGCGAAATGAAACCGAGCTGTCCATCGATCCGGTAGTAGCGATTCAGCGGATAGCTCGCGAGCGCCAGCGCCCCGGTCTGCCGGTAGATTCGGCGGCTGCGCGTGAAGTTCCCGGTCGACTGGTCGAAGCCGAGGAAAAAGGTCCGGTCGTCGAAAAGGGAGAACCCCTTCTGCAACCGGTGCGTGAGGTTGAAGTAGATGAAGTTGAAGTTGGTGAACGAAGACAGGGACTGGAACTCCGCGATCAGCCGGCGATCGCCCAGGTTGTCGCCGAAAACGAGGACGGTGTTCGACACGAAGGTCTGGTCCGTGTTGACGCCCGCGACCACCTGCGCGTCCTCGAGCTGGAGCTTGCGGCTCGCCCGTGACTTGATCTTCTCCGGATCGACCGAGACCTCGATCGCGGGCTGGAAGGGCACTTCGGATTCGGGACCGGCGGGGGAGACCGCCGGCGCGAGCTCCGGCAGCCGGCGGACCGACTTCTTCGAGTCCGCGATGTAGAGCGTGAACCGCCGCTTGTAGTACGCGGAGAAGACCAGCTTCTCCGTGTTGTCCTTCCCGATGAAGACCGTAGGAGAGAACGCGCCGGCGACCACGTTGGTGTGGAGGTTCGTCTCTCCGTTTTCCAGGTTGATCGAGTAGATGTTGTAGATGCCGCCGTCCCGGTCGGACGTGAAGAAGATTCTCTTGCTGTCCGGAGTCACCGAGACGTCCTCGTCGTTCCAGTCGCCGTAGGTGATCTGCTGTCTCGAACCGGGCGCGGAGGGATCGAAACGAAAGATCTTCGCCTTTGTGCCGCGCACGGAGGAGTAATAGATCCACTTCCCGTCCGGGGAGACCGCCGGCGCGAAATCGAACGCCGCGTCGTCGGTCAGGTTCGTGAGCGTCTTCGCGGAGAACGAGTACGCCCAGATGTCCGCGCGTCCCCCCTTCAGCGCCCGGAACACGACCGTGTTGTTGTCCGGAGAGAAGGCAGGGTTCAGCTGTTGGTCGAGCCCGGGCATCTCGATGCGCTCCCGGATCCCGCCATCCAGCGCGTTCAAGAGAAGCAACTCGCGGCCGCGCTCGCGCCGCGCGAATACGGCCACCGTGTTGCCGTCGGGCGAGACCGCGAGGTCTGCGCCGCCGAGGGGCCCGGTCGTCAACCACTGGCTGACGATGTACTCGTAGCGGGTCGTGTAGCCCTTCGTCAGGTTGCGGTAGAGCTTTCGGTCGGCCGTCGACAGAACGACGACGTCGGCGTCGTTCTTCAGGGTGGACATGGCGGCGATGAAGTCTCCGGAGGGATAGGCCCGGGGCGTGAGGTCTGCCGACGGCTCCTCCACGAGCTTGAAGCGCTCGCCGAAGTCGATCGGTTCGCCCTTCTCGGTCAGGATCTTCAAGTACCTCTGGCGGAGGTAGCGGCGGAACTTGACGTCGAAGTCTTCGGCGGAGAGGTTGAACGCGCGCTTGATCACCTTCTCGACGTTGCCGCCGATCTGGTTGCGGAACTCGAAGACGAAGTCTCGGACCGCGTCCTTGCCCCACTCCGCCTCGATGAAGTCGAACACCGAATGACCGAACCGGTAGGCGAAGAAACCCGAGACGTTGCCGCTCTGGGCGATCTGCGGCACCTGGTCGGCGAGGACCGCGTCACGGAGCACCATCCGGTCCTTGTTGTCTTCGTCGTTTCCGAAGTAGGAGGCCATTCCCTCCATGAACCACTGCGGCGCATTCGTCGTGGCGGCCCGGATGTAGTTGCCTCCGAAAAGGATCTCGAACTGGAACACGTGAGTGAGCTCGTGGCCGATCAACTGCTGCAGCTTCTCGTCGGGCAGGTCGATGGGAAGCACCATCCGGTTGCGTGACGGCAGGGAGAAAGCGCCGACCCCTTCCGGAATGAAGTTCAAGAGCGTGTTCGTCTGCTCGAAATCGGAGTGGGTGGCGTAGTAGATCAGGTTGATCGGCTTCGGAATCTGGAAGTTCAGCGCGCGCGAAATGTCGTCGTACGAGCTCTCGGCATACGACGTCACCTTGGCGAGCGCCGGCCGCTCCGACTCGTAGAAGTAGACGGCGAAGTGGGTCGAGCGATAGATCTTCCAGTCGAACCTGTCGTAGGCGATCTTGTTCTTCCCGAACTGCGCGGAGGCCGGAACAGCAGCCCAGAAGGCGAGGGTGAGCGCAATCGCGATCTTCTTCATGTCGCAAGCCCTCCTCAATGTCATCCCGAGTCCTTCGCTCCGCTCAGGGCAGGCTCCGCGAAGGGATCCCTCGCGCCCCGGGCGCTCGGGATGACGGTGAAGAAGGCGCTCGCTGCCGTGTACGGGATTTCGGATGGTGGGTCCCTCGGTCCGGATCGGCTCAGTCGGTGAAGATGTACCGCTCGGCTTCCCGGTCGCGAGCGACGAAGAGGTTCAGGATCTGGTTCTCGAGCGAGAAGAGGTTCTCGAAGAGGCCCTGCAGCTCGTCCGCGCGGCGGCCTCCGGTCTGGCGGAAGTCTTTGAACTCGTCCTGGAGGATCTTCTCGCCCGAGCGGCCGTCGAAGACGAGGAAGACGATATCGAAGAGGAACCCGGTCTGCTCGACGTAAACCTGCCGGTAGTAGGTCCGGCTGTCGATCGGCGAGACGTATTCTTCGGTCTTGTAGCCGGAGCGGTCTTCGACGCGGAATTCCAGGCTCCCGGAAACCAGAATCTCCGCGCCGGTCTGGGTGCCGAGCGCGCGCCAGAACTCGGTCGACCGCCCGAGCTCGGAGAGGTTCTGGGTCGGCAGCTTCAGATCGGGCGGGACCGCGACGATCTCGAGCTTCGTCTTCTTCTCGATCTGCTTCTTCAGAAAGCGCTGGAACTCCGCCTGGAGATCCACGTTCTGGAGTCGCTTGTCGCGCGCCTTCTCGGCCTCGGTCGCGATCACGAACGGCGCGAGCGCGATCCTTTCGTTGCCGCGCAGCGGCAGGCGCGGCTTCAACGGGAGCTTCAGCTTCACCTGCGCCACGCCGGCCGACGACGGAAGGGCGGTCAGCGCGAAAACGAGGGAGAGCGCAATCGCTCGACCGACGCGCCGGACGTTACGAGCCACCGGTCGCCTTTCCCGTGGTCCGCGTGTAGGACGTGTAGAACTCCGCGAACCGCGCGTAGTTGCGCCGGATGTACGTGTCCTTCGGGTCGAGCTCGAGGGCGCGCTTGTACTCCGCGAGCGCTCGCGCGAACTCGCCTCCCGCCTCGAGCGCCACGGCGAGGTTGTTGTGCGCCCGGGCGTTGTTCGGCTCCTTCTCGATGGCCTTTTCGAACCGGAAGGCCGCCTCGCGCCAGAGTCCTCGCCGGGCGACCGAGCTTCCGAAGGAGATCTGGGTCTGCGCCTTGTCGGTGCGGGAGTACGAGGAGCACCCCGCCGCCACGAGAGCGGCCCCGAGAACCAGCGCAGCCTTCTTCAAACTCGCATCCTCGATCCCCCGATGGGGCGGCTATTATAGGAAAGACGTTTCCCGCCCCCGGAATTTCGACGTTGTTCGGGTGGTCGAATCCGGACCTTGTCGTCGATTCCTCAAGAAAACATGAAGACGCCCGCGCCCTTCGGGCGTCCTTGCGCGTCGGGGAAAATATGTTTCGGATGCACTTCGCGCGACGGACGGCGATCTCCTGGGCCCGGTCCCGTGATCTGACCCCCCAGAGGGTCTGGCCGGTCCTGCGCGAGCGGGGCGGGCTCGAAGGGATCCTTTCCACGAACGAAGGGGAGCTCGCGGAGCGCCTGGGCTCCGGGGCGCGGGCCCGCGCCGTCCTCGCGGGGCCGGAGGACGCCGCCGCCGAGCGGTGGACGGCGTCGGTCGAGGCCTCGGGCCTCCGGATCGTGACGGCGTTCGACCCGGAGTACCCGGTGTCGCTCGCCGAGATCGCGGACCCGCCGTTCCTGCTCTATGCGCTCGGCCGGCCCGAGAGGTTGAAGCTTCCGGCCGTCGCCGTCGTCGGCTCCCGCAACGCGTCCCGATACGGACGGGACGTCGCCGCGAGGCTGGCGCGTGATCTCTCGCAGGCGGGGGTGACGGTCGTCTCCGGCTTCGCCCGCGGCGTCGACGGCGCGGCTCACGAGGCCGCACGGGAGGGGCCGGGAGGATCGATCGCCGTCCTGGGATGCGGCCTCGACGTGAACTATCCGCCGGAGCACACTCGCTTGAAGGAAGCGATGGCGTCGACGGATCTCCTCCTCTCGGAGTTTCCTCCAGGCGCTCTTCCGCGCCCCCAGAACTTCCCGATCCGCAACCGCATCATCGCCGGGCTCGCGGTCGGCGTGGTCGTGGTCGAGGCCTCGCGGCGGAGCGGATCCCTCATCACGGCGCGCCTCGCCGCCGACTTCGGGCGCGACGTCTTCGCCGTGCCGGGCAGCGTCTTCTCGGAGACGTCGATGGGGGCGCACGAGCTCCTGCGCGACGGGGCCATCCTGTGCCGCGGCGCGGAGGACGTGCTCGCCGAGCTCTTTCCGTCCGTGGGCGCGCCCGCGGGCCGCACGTCAGGCGGGACGAAGCTCTTCGCGGACCTTTCCCCCGAGGCGACCCGCCTCTACGAAGCACTTCGCCGTGAAGAGTCCCTCTCGGCGGAGGAGCTCGCGCAGTCGCTCGACCTTCCCGCGGCGACCGTTCTCGCCGGTCTCTTCGAGCTCGAAGGCGCGGGCCTGGCCGTCTGCGATGACGGTCGCTACGGGGCGGTGAGAAGGTGATCGTCGAGAAGACGCTAACTGCAGAGCGCGAACGGCTAACCGCCTTCGGGAATAGCTCCCTGTTCTCCAGAGTGCGGGACCTCCCGGTTTGCGCTCGGCAACCCGAATGTGGCAGCGTCCCACGCTCTCGATGAACAACCTCGTCATCGTCGAATCGCCCGCGAAGGCGCGAACCCTCGAGAAATTCCTAGGCAAGGATTTCCGTGTGCTCGCCTCCTACGGACACGTCCGAGACCTTCCGAAGAAGGGGTTGGGCGTCGACCGCGAGAACTTCTACGAGCCGACGTACGAGGTTCTCCACGGCAAGGAAAAGACCCTCCAGGAGCTGAAGCGCGCCGCCTCGAAGGCCGACGCCGTCTACCTCGCAGCCGATCCGGACCGGGAAGGCGAGGCCATCTCGTGGCACTTGAAGGAAGCGCTCACCTCTTCGATGAAGGGGAAGCGTTTCCAGCGGGTCCGGTTCAACGAGATCACGAAGAAGGCCGTGCTGGCGGCGATGGAGAACGCCGGCGAGATCGATTCGCGGCTCGTGGACGCGCAGCAGGCGCGCCGGATCATCGACCGGCTCGTGGGCTACGAGGTGTCCGACCTCCTCTGGAAGAAGATCTGGCGCGGCCTCTCGGCCGGCCGGGTCCAGACGGTCGCCCTGCGGATCATCTGCGAGCGCGAGAGCGAGATCGAGGCATTCGTCCCGGTCGAGTACTGGACGGTCGACGCCGACCTCGAGGCCGGGGCGCCGCCGCCGTTCACCGCGAAGCTCGTCTCCTTCGAGGGACAGAAGCTCAAGTTCGACGGGACCGATCCCCGCCTCGATTCCGAAGCGGCCGCGGCGCGCGTTCGCGAGGAGGCGGAGCGCGCGGTCTGGCGCGTCGCCAGAGTCGACACGTCCGAGCGCCGCAAGAACCCGCCGCCGCCGTTCATCACTTCGCAGCTCCAGCAGGCCGCCGCGCGCCGCCTCGGGTACGCCGTGCGGCGCACGATGCAGATCGCGCAGCGCCTCTACGAAGGGCGGGAGATCCCGGGTCGCGGAACCGTCGGTCTCATCACCTACATGCGCACGGACTCGACGCGGGTCTCGAACGACGCGCTCACTTCGCTGCGCGAGCACATCGCCTCCCGCTACGGTCCCGGACCCGACGTGCTGCCCGACGCGCCCCGCGTCTTCCGGGGGAAGCGCGACACGCAGGACGCGCACGAGGCGATCCGGCCGACTGACCTCGCGCTGCCGCCCGACGAGGTCGCCCGGCATCTCTCTTCCGACGAAGCGAAGCTCTACCGGCTCATCTGGGAGAGGTTCGTCGCCTCGCAGATGGCCCCGGCCGTGTACGACACGGTCAGTGCGGAGATCGAGGCGGGCCGGGCGCTCTACCGCGCGTCCGGATCGACCTTGAAGACGCCGGGCTATCTCGCGGTCTACGGAATCTCACCGGAAGAGGACGAGGACGCGGAGAAGGACGGCGCAAAGCTGCCTCCGCTGACGGCGGGGGAGACTTTGAAGCTCGTCGCCATCAAACCGGAGCGCAAGGAGACGCAACCGCCGCCGCGGTACAACGAGGCTTCGCTCGTGAAGTTCCTCGAGGAGAACGGCATCGGCCGGCCTTCGACTTACGCGGAGATCCTCCGGAAGCTCGAGGATCGCGAATACGTCCGGAAGAAGGACCGGAGGTTCATCCCGACGGCTCTCGGTCGCACGGTGCTCGAGCTCCTGATCCCGTACTTCGACGATTTCTTCGAAACGGGGTACACGGCGCGGATGGAGGAGCGCTTGGACGAGGTCGAGGAAGGAAAGATCACCTGGCAGAACGCGCTCGCCGAATTCGACCAGAAGTTCACGCGCGACCGGGACCGCGCGCTCCGCGCGATGGTCTCGGGCAAAGCCGGAATCCCGCTCGTCCAGGCGCGCGAGCTGCTCCACTTTCTCCCGATCGCCGCCGACCTCTCGGAAAAATGTCCGCAGTGCGGCAAGAAGCTGAAGCTCCGGATGGGGAAGAACGGGCTCTTCATCGCCTGCAGCGGATATCCCGCTTGCACGTTCACGGTGCACATCCCCGACCCGGACGAGGACGCGATCGACTCCGCCGAGATCGAGGCGACGGCGTGCGAGGAGTGCGGGTCGCCGATGAAGCTGCGCCAGAGCCAGGCCGGCAAGGCGTTCCTCGGATGCACGGCGTATCCGCGCTGCCGCAACATCGTCAACGTCGTCCTGGAGCAGGGAAAGGCCGAAGCGCGGCCCGACGAGCCGACCGGAGAGTCCTGCCCGCGGTGCGGCAGCCCGCTCGTCCGCCGGCACGGCCGGTTCGGCGCATACGTCTCCTGCTCGAACTATCCGGCGTGCAGGTACAAGCCGCCGAAGCCCGTGCAGGACACCGGGGTGAAGTGCCCGAAAGACGGCGGCGCGATCGTCGAGCGGCGAGGCCGGTTCCGGCCGTTCTACGGCTGCGTGAACTATCCCGCGTGCGACTTCTCGCTGAACGCGCGGCCGATCCCGCAGGCCTGTCCGAAGTGCGGCAACCCGTACCTCCTCCTGCGCGAGCGCAAGGGCGGATCGGTTCTCGCGTGCGACCGCGCGGGCTGCGGGTTCGAGGAGCCGCCGGGCCGGATCCCTCCGATGAAAGAAGTGTTCCTCGAGACGCCGGAGAAGGAAAAGAAGGAGAAGGCGAAGCCACCGGCTCGCAAGACGAAAGCAGCTCTGCGGTCGCGAAAGAGCGCGTGATCAGCCGGATCTGGCACGGCTGGACGACACGCGAGAACGCGGCGTCCTACGAGACGCTCCTACGGTCCGAGATCCTGCCGGGCATCGCGAACCGTAGCATCCGCGGCCTCGAAGGCGCGCATCTCCTGCGCCGCGACGTCCCCGAAGGCGTCGAGTTCGTCACGATCCTCTGGTTCGACACGCTCGAAGCGGTGCGCGGGTTCGCGGGAGAGGACTACGAGGCGGCGGTCGTGCCGGAGAAGGCGCGGCG
>DASWCZ010000078.1:0-4226 GCA_036395755.1 Thermoanaerobaculia bacterium | reverse complement strand
TGTCTTACGGCGCGTACGTCCACGTGGCCTTGCGCGTCGCGGAGAAGCTGGCGAAAGATCGAATCCAGGCGGCAGTCCTCGACCTGCGCAGCCTGGTTCCGCTCGATCGCGCCGCGCTGCTCTCGCTCGCGCGCCGGTGCGGCCGCGTCCTGATCGTGCACGAGGACTCGCGCGCCGGCGGGATCGGCGAAAGCCTCGCCGCCGTCGTGCAGGAGGAGGCGTTCGAGTACCTCGACGCGCCCGTGCGGATCGTGGGGGCCCTCGACACGCCGGTGCCCTACTCCCCTCCGCTCGAGGAGTTCTTCCTGCCGAGCGAGGACGAAGTCGAGCGCGCGGCGCGGCTGCTCGCCGCGTACTGAGGCCGGCGCACACCCCCGCGTCGGGATTAAACGGAAGAATCTTCGCGGTCCGCGCCCGACTCGGCGGAGCGACGCCGGGCATGACAAGTGCTGCACCTCGAGATGCCGCCGGGACGTTCGAACGGTGTCCGATCCGGCCTATGATGGCGATCGATCACTTCTACCCTCTGAGGTGATTCATGAAGCTCAGGGTCAACGGCCAGGAACACGACGTGATGGCGCCCGGAGAGACGCCGCTCTTGTGGGTGCTCCGCGACTTTCTCGGGCTGACCGGCACCAAATACGGCTGCGGCATGGCCCAGTGCGGCGCCTGCACCGTTCACATCGACGGCCAGGCGGTGCGTTCCTGCGTCCTGCCCGTCGGAGCCGTCGCGGGCCGGTCGGTGACGACGATCGAGGGGATCTCGTCAGGTGAGCTGCACCCGGTTCAGCGGGCCTGGATCGAGACGGACGTGGTGCAGTGCGGCTACTGCCAGCCCGGCCAGATCATGGCCGCGGTTGCGCTCTTGAAAGTCAAACCAAAACCGAGCGACGCTGAGATCGACGCGGCCTTGTGCGGCAACCTCTGCCGGTGCGGGACCTACCAGCGCATCCGGGCGGCCGTGCGGCGGGCCTCGGAAATCGCTGGAGCCTGAGCCATGGACGTATTCAAAGACTTCAGTCGTCGCCAGCTCTTCAAGGTCTCGGCTGGTGGAGCCGCGAGTCTCGTCATCGGGTTCTACCTGCCGGGCCGTTCCATTCTCGCGCTGGCGCAAGAGACCGCGGCGCCTGCGCCAGCGAAGCTCCCCTCGCCAAATGCCTTCCTGCGCATCGGGGCGGACGAAAGCGTGACCGTGTTGCTCGCCCATTCCGAGATGGGCCAGGGCATCTGGACGACGCTCCCCATTCTGATCGCCGAGGAGCTGGAGTGTGACTGGTCGAAGATCCGCGTGGAGCACGCGCCGGCGGCTCCCGCCTACGTGCACACGGCGTTCGGAATTCAAATGACGGGCGGCTCGACGACGACCTGGTCGGAGTTCGACCGTTACCGTCAGGTGGGCGCGCTGGCGCGCGAGATGTTGATTCGGGCGGCGGCGGCGCAGTGGAAGGTGGACCCGAAGAGCTGCCGCGCGGAGAACGGGTTCGTCGTTTGCGGCGGCAGGAAACTTTCCTTCGGCAAGCTCGCGGCGGCGGCACAGAGCTCGACCCCGCCGACACGGGTGAAGCTGAAGTCGTCTCAGGAGTGGAAGCGGATCGGCAAGCCGACAAGGCGTCTGGATTCGCGCGAGAAGGTGACGGGCCGGGCGGAGTTCGGTTTGGACGTGCGCTTCCCCGGACTCATGACGGCGGTCGTGGCGCGCCCTCCGGTCTTCGGCGGGAAAGTAAAGAGCTTTCGGGCGGAGAAGGCCAGGACCGCGCCGGGCGTCAAGGCCGTCGTGGAGGTGCCGTCGGGGGTCGCCGTGGTGGCCGAGAATTTCTGGGCCGCCAAAATCGGCCGTGACGCGCTCGAGATCGAGTGGGATCTCGGGCCGGGCTCGGAGCTCGACACCGAGAAAATGCGGGAAGAGTTCCGCGAACTGAGCCGGTCGCCGGGCCTGAAGGCCGCAGCCGCCGGCGACGTCGAGGCCGCGATGCGCAGGGCCGAGACGAAGATCGAAGCGGAATACGAGCTGCCGTACCTCGCGCACGCCACGATGGAGCCGTTGAACTGCACGGTCAAGCCGGGAAGCGACGGCTGCGAGATATGGACGGGGACGCAGTTCCAGACGGGGGATCAGGGCGCCGCGGCTCGCGTCTTCGGCTTGAAGCCCGAGCAGGTCAAGATCCACACGACGTTTCTCGGCGGCGGTTTCGGCCGGCGTGCCACGCCCTCGGATCACTTCGTGGTCGAAGCGGCACATGTCGCGAAGGCGGCCGGGATGCCGGTGAAAGTCGTCTGGACTCGCGAGGACGACATGCGCGGCGGCTACTACCGGCCGATGTGGATGCACCGGTTGAACGCGGGCCTCGGCGGCGATGGGATGCCGATCGCCTGGCGCCAGACGATCGTCGGGCAGTCGATCCTCGAGGGGACACCGTTCGCGAAAATGATGATCAAAGAGGGGGTGGATGGAACGTCCGTCGAGGGCGCCGCCGATTCCCCCTACCTGAAAGGGATCCCGAATCACTGGGTCGGCCTGCATTCCCCCAAGCCGGGCATCCCGGTCCTCTGGTGGCGTTCGGTCGGCCATTCGCATACCGGCTTCGTCATAGAGAGCTTCGTGGACGAGCTCGCGAGTGCCGCACGGCTCGACCCGCTGGAGTATCGGCGTCGGCTGCTCAAGGACCATCCGCGGCACCTGGGCGTCCTCAACCTGGCCGCCGAGAAAGGCAGTTGGGGAACAACCCTCCCGAAGGCGCGCTTCCGCGGTATCGCGGTTCACGAGTCGTTCGGCAGCTTCGTGGCGCAGGTGGCGGAAGTGTCGGTCGAGAATGGCCGGATTCGCGTACACCGCGTCGTCTGCGCCGTGGACTGCGGGATCTGCGTCAATCCGGCCGGCGTGGCCGCGCAGATGGAGTCCGGTGTCGTCTTCGGCCTGTCGGCGGCGCTCTACGGAGAGGTCCGCTTCAAAGAGGGACGCGTCCAACAGTCGAATTTTCACGACTACCCGCTGCTGAGGCTCCACGAGATGCCGCGAGTCGAAACGCACATCGTCCCGAGCGCCGAGAAGCCCGGAGGTATCGGCGAGACCGCCGTGCCGCCGATCGCGCCGGCGGTCGCCAACGCCGTTTTCGCCGCAACGGGGAAGCGGCTCCGGCGGTTGCCTCTCCGGCTGGCGTAGCCCGGTGCCCCATCCGGCGGAAGGAAACGAGGCCATGAAAACCGACCGCGATTCCGGTCTTCGAAATGTCCTCCTGATCGCGTTGGGAGGCGCAGCACTTCTCGTGAGCGGTGCCCGGTTCCCGGCGATACCTTCGCCGGCCGCTGCCGTCTCCGAGCAGGAGGGCCTCGCGGCCTTCGAGACCGTGCGCGCCGTGCTCCAGCACCCCCGTTGCCAGAATTGCCACATTCCCGGTGACGCGCCGCTTCAGTTCAACGAGGGGCGCTCGCACGCCCAGAACGTCGTACGGGGGCCCGACGGAAAAGGGGCTCCGGGGTTTGCCTGCGCGACCTGCCATTTCACCTCCAACCCTCCGGCGGCCTATGGTTCCCATATGCCGCCCGGAGCGCCGAACTGGCATCTGCCGCCTCCGCAGACCAAGATGGTCTTCATCGGGCTTTCGAGCGGCGACCTCTGTCGCACGCTCAAGAACGAGAAGGCCAATGGCGGCAAGGACCTGCCGGCGCTGCTCGACCACGTCAGCCATGACAAGCTCGTTCTCTGGGGTTGGTCTCCCGGCGTCGGCCGCGATCCAGTTTCCGTACCTCACGCCGAGTTCGCGGCGAAGTTCAAAGTGTGGGTCGACGCCGGCGCTCCCTGTCCGAAGTAGGGTTCTTCCGGCGATCCCTTCCATGACGCTCGCTCCCGGAACGAAACGGGGCTCGTACGAGATCCTGTCTCCTCTCGGCGCGGGAGGGATGGGCGAGGTCTACCGCGCGCGCGACACGCGGCTGCGGCGCGACGTCGCGATCAAGGCCCTCCCGCAGGATCTCGCGGCGAACCCGGAGCGTCTGGCGCGGCTCGAGCGCGAGGCGAGGATCCTCGCGTCGCTCAACCATCCGAACATCGCGGCGATCTACGGGCTCGAGGAGAGCGAAGGCTCGCGCTTTCTCGTCATGGAGTGCGTCGAGGGAGAGTCGCTCGCGCACCACCTCGCCGCGGGACCCCTTCCGGCCGAGGAGGCGCTCCCGGTCGCCGCGCAGATTGCCTCCGGGCTCGAGGCCGCGCACGAAGCGGGAGTCATCCA
>DASWCZ010000077.1:0-1640 GCA_036395755.1 Thermoanaerobaculia bacterium | reverse complement strand
CCGCGCGACCCGGCAGGAAAACCCCTGGGCAAGCAGATGGGTCAGGGCGCCGCGCGTGGCCGCCCGCCCCGCCGGATCCCCGTCGTAGCAGACGACGACGGAAGGAGAGAGACGCCGCAGCTTCACCGCCTGTTCGGGCGTAAGCGCCGTGCCCATGGACGCGACGGTTTCCTCGATGCCCGCGGCGACGAGAGCCAGATGATCGAAGTAGCCCTCGACTAAGACGACGCGATCGCGTTTTCGGATCGCGTCGCGGGCGTCAGAGAGCCCGTAGAGGAGGCGTTTCTTCTGGAAGACCGGCGTCTCCGGCGAGTTCAGGTACTTGGGCCCTTCGCTTTCCGTCGAGAGCGTTCGTCCGCCGAATCCCACGGGGCGCCCCCGCTCGTCACGCAAGACGAAGAGGAGACGGTCGCGGAAACGGTCGTACGAGCCCGACTTCCCGTCCTGTCGGGGTTGGAGCAGGCCGGCCTCGACGAGCAGGCCCTCGGGATAGGCGGGCAGTAGCGCCCGCGAGAGCGCGTCCCAGGAATCCGGGGCATAGCCCAGTCCCAGCCTCTTGGTCAGGTCGGGAGAGACGTCCCGTTCTTTCAGGTACACCGCCGCCTTGTTGCCGGACTTGCCCAGTTGCTCCAGGTAGAAGCGGTGAGCGGCGGAGACCGCTTCGTAGAGCTTCTCCCGCCGATCGTCCCGGGGGCCGCGCCAGGCGCGCCGCGGGATCGTGACGCCGAAGCGCGAGGCGAGCGACTCGACCGCTTCCGGGAAATCGAGCCGGTCCATCTGCCGGACGAAGTGGACGACGTCGCCTCCGGCCCCGCAACCGAAGCAGTGGTAGAGACCCTTCTCGCGATCCACGGTGAAGGAGGGCGTGCGCTCGTTGTGGAAGGGGCAGAGGCCCTTCCAGGAGCGTCCCGCCTTCTTCAAGCGCGTGTGCTCGCCGATGACCTGCACGATGTCCGCCGCGCTGCGGAGTTCCGCCATCACGCTGTCGGTAATGTCGAGGTCGCTCATTATCGAAGCTCCACGATTGTCGCGCCATTTCCGCCTTCGCGGGCTTCGCCGGCTCGCAGCGACGCGACCGCGGGATGGGCACGGAAGTGTTCGCGCACGGCTTCGCGGAGACGGCCCGTGCCGTGACCGTGGACAATTCGGATGTGCGCAACTCCGGCGAGGAGGGCCTCGTCCAGGCTCTTCTCGATCTGCGGGAGAGCGTCTTCGATCCTCTGGCCGATCACGTTGACTTCGCGCGTCGGCGCGGCGACGGGCTCGGGTTTCGGGGCGGAGGAGAAGGAGGCCGGCGCTCTTGCCGGCGCTGGTCCTCCGCCGGCAACCTGCTGCAAGTCCGCGCGGGCGACGCGCATCCTCTTTCCCGAGACCTCGAGCCAGGCCGTGTCTCGATCGAGGGAGACGACCACGCCGGACGTCTTCGAGCCGCGGATCCGGACCCGGTCGCCGGCGGCAAGCTCTCGCGTCCGGGCGAGGATCTCCTCCTGCGCCTCGGTCACGACGGGCTCGGGCGCCATCGCGGTCTCCGCCCTGGCGAGGAGTTTCCCGGCGGAGGCTTCCGCTCGTCGAGAGGCGTCGAGCCGGATGGCCGCGATCTCCTCCTCCACGCGCCGCGCGAGATCTGTCCGGGCGCGCTC
>DASWCZ010000076.1:0-4755 GCA_036395755.1 Thermoanaerobaculia bacterium | reverse complement strand
AGGGAAAGATGCCGAACTGGAAGCTTCTGACTTCCGAAGGCTGGTCGGCGCGTCTCCGGAGCTTCTATCCGCTCATCTCTCCGATCCTCTGGACGAGCGCCGCAACCGGCGCGACTCCGGACGTTCACCGCGTCCTCGATTTCCAGGAGGTCGACCCGAAGACCGGGCGAAAAGTCCCGATCTCGGGAAACTCGCGCGCGGTGCCCGCGGTATGGAATCTCGCCTCCGCGGCGGGGCGGAAAGTCGGGGTCGTCGGATGGTGGGCCACGCATCCGGCCGAGGAGGTGA
Organism: Thermoanaerobaculia bacterium; assembly: GCA_036395755.1. Classification (GTDB taxonomy): domain Bacteria; phylum Acidobacteriota; class Thermoanaerobaculia; order UBA5066; family Gp7-AA6; genus Gp7-AA6. The sequence goes on along the minus strand of DASWCZ010000076.1, from coordinate 4,467 downwards.
ACGGCTTCTTCGTCTCCGACCACTCGAGCCCCATCCTCTTTGAGAAGCTGCCGCTCGCCGGCGTCGCGTCCCCGCCGTCGCTCGAAACCGGAGTCGGCCAGGTCGTCGCGCGGGACGGACGGATCGACGACGAGGACCTCCGCCGTTTTCTCGATCCGCGGGACGGGAGGGCGGGAGCGCTCTCCCGCGTGCTGGCGGCCACCCGCGTGACGCAGCGCATCGCGCGGGACCTCTACGACCGGGAGCGGCCGGACCTCCTCGCCCTCTATTTCGAGGGGACCGACGAGGTCGGTCACCTGTTTGCACCGTATGCGCCTCCGAAGCTCGGCTGCACGTCGGACGCGGATTTCGCCCGCTACGAAAAGGTCGTCGACGGCTACTACGCGCTCGTCGATCGGCTGCTCGGCCAGTGGATGCGCCGCGCGAAGGAGGACGGAGCGACGCTCATCGTGCATTCCGATCACGGCTTCAAGTGGGGCGGCGACCGGCCCTGCGGGTTCGCCTCGGGCAACTGGGCGACCGCCGCGTTCTGGCATCGCGTCGAAGGAGTCTTTGCCGCGTGGGGCGCGCGCGTGGAGACCGGACGCGGACGTTCGGAAGCCGGTCTCTTGGACGTCGCGCCGACCGTCCTCGCGCTCCTCGGCCTGCCCGCCGATCGCCGGATGCCGGGCCGAGTGATGGGTGAAGTTCTCGGCGGAGCCTCTCCGGCGCGAAGAGAAGACCTCTTTTCGAAGGTCGCCGTCCGGCGCGTCGAGGCGCAGAGCGTCGCGTCCGAGGCGGCCAATGAGTACGCGAAGAAGCTCCTCGCGCTCGGATACCTGTCTCCTTCCGAAACACGGCCGCTCGCGCCGCCGGGCGGAGACCGGCCCGGTCTGACGGAAGCGGCCTGGAACAACCTCGGCGTCTACCTCCGCGACACCCGCAAGGACGCGAAAGGCGCGCGCGCGGCGTTCGAGAAATCGCTCGCGCTCTCGCCCCGCTACTACTCGGCGCTCTTCAACGTGGCGGTCTTGGAGCGCGCCCGCGGCGACGCGAAGACGGCGGAGAAGTGGTTTCTCGAGTCGGTGGCGGCAGCGGGCGGTGACCCGGCGCCGGCGGTCCTTTCGTGGGCGCGCGACTCCGAAAAGGAGGGCAGGACCGCGACGGCGGTCTCGGTCCTCGCGAGCGCGGCCCGCGCCTATCCCGCCAACGAAGAGATCGCCCGGGCGCTGGCGATGGAGCTCTTCCGCGCGCGCGACTGCCGCCGGGGCCTGGCCGTCCTTTCTCCCTTCGAGGCGACGACGAAGGTGCCGGGCACGTTCAACGTCCTGGCGCTCCTCCAGACGTGCCTCGAGAACCGAGCCGAGGTCGTGCGCCTCCTTGGACGATCCCTGGCTCTCAACCCCGATCAACCGGAGGTCGCGCGATCGCTGTCGGTGGCCCGGGAGGCCGCCACTCCCCCGAAATAAAAGAGCCGGGGGCCTGCCCCCCGGCTCGATGTCGAGAGCGGCGACTTCTAGAAGCTGAACGTCCCGGAGATGAAAAACCGCCGTGGCGGAGCGTACGAGGTCGGTTTCCCGAACGTCGGGTTCGGCGTGTCGTTCGCATCCGTCGCGTAGAGAACCTTGTCGACCGAAAGAGGGGGCTGGGTGTTGAAGACGTTCAAGAGGCTCCCCGAGACCCGGACGCTCCCGAATCCCAGCGGGATCGTCTGCGCGACCAGGAGGTCGAAATTCGTCCAGGAGGACAACCGGCGGCTGCCGGCCGGCTCCGCGTACTGATACGGAACGCCGTAGACCGGGTCGTACTGTTGCGCCTGCCAGGGCCGTCCGCTCTGGAAGCGGAGATATCCGCCGATGATCGTGTTCGTGGGCAGGGTGTAGGAGCCGAAGAGCTTGGCGACGTGCGTCCGGTCCCCCTCGAGGATGCCGTTGCGGTTGGGGTCTTCGACGTTGATTCCCGGACCGTCCTCGATGTACGACGATGTATAGAACAGCTGGACGGCGTAGTCGAGGTCCCAGTTTCCTTCGAGTCTGGACAGGGTGTAAGAAAGATCGGCCGTCCAACGGTCGTTCGCACCGGTCTTTCGGAGCTCGACCGTCGCCGCACGATACCGGCGCTTCTCGTTCTTGAGATTCCCGTACCGGAAGTCGCTGGGGTCGAGATCGACGAAGTTGTTCCCGTTCGCCGCGAAGTCTTCGATGACGTCTCTGGTCTTGCGGTACACGCCCCATCCTTCGACGGCGAAGCCCTGGCCGAGCGGGCGCGCGTAACCCACGAGGAACTCATCCGTGTACGTGGGATCGATTCCGGGCAGCACCCGCTTGTTCTGCTGGTTGGAGCGGACCGTTTCCGTGATGAAAGCGCCCGTGGTCAGGTTGAAGTAGGCGTCCCGGCGGAACAGGCGGATGGGAGACGCCGAGCGCGCGATCGACTGATTGTCGAGGTTGTCATAGCGGGCGAAGTTCGCGTAAGCCTTGTCGTGCGCGCTCTGGTCGACCTCGTAAGAAACGCCGACCCTCGGCTGCCACTGCTTCGCCCACGGGATCGTGAGGGTGTCCCGGTACGTGCACGCGGCGGCGGTCGTGCCGGAACTGCAGGTCGGAATTGAGACCGAATTCGGCACGGTGAAGTCTCCCCTCATGAAGACGAACGTCCCACCGGAGGGGATGTAGGTATCGCGGTTGACGAGAACGCCCAGGTTCACCGTCAGGCGGCTCCAGGTCATCTGGTCCTGCGCGAAAATCCCGTACGTCCGGGCCTTCGAGACTTGCGCAGCCTGTCGGGGGCTGTAACGAGCGCGGTAGCAGGGCCTCACGGCGCCGCAGAGACTGCTCGACGAGATCGTGATCGATCCCCAGCCATTCGCGATTCGGGCGAGCTCTTCCTTGTTGGCGCTATAGCTTCCGCCGAGCCGGATGTCGTGGCTCGCTCCCAAGAAATGCGCGAGGTAGCTCGCGGTCAGCTTGTACTCGTCGCGAAAGAAGTCGTCGTTGTTGACCGCGAGAGAAGCTCCGCCCAGAGTCCGGCCGTCGCCCGGACTGAACAGGCCGACGAGCTCCGGGTTCGCGGCGTTGAATGCCGGTTGGTAACCAAAGGGGGTCACCGGAGAGGCGCCGTTATGGTTCTCGTTGTGGTTGTACTTGGCTTCGATGCTGAACTTCGGAGTGACGGTCCAGAACCAGGAGGCGACTCCGATCCGGTCGATCTCCTTGGGATTGTCGCCGGTGCTCGCGGCCGCGAACGTGCCGACGTCGGCGTTCGTCTGCTTGACTCCGCGGTACCGGAAAGACGCGTCGATGAGATGGTTGGATAGGGGGGTGGCCGTCAGCTTCCCGAAATACTCGTTGATGTCCAGGTCGGAGTCCGGCAGCCGGTTCGGCGCTCCTGCCAGATTGAAGTCGTTGAACCGGTCTTTCTCCGTCGAGCGATAGAAGTTCCCGGAGCCGTAAAAGAAGATGCGGTCCGGAAAAACCGGGCCGCTCAGACTGACGCCGGGACGAACCTTGTTGAACTGACTCGTCAGGTTGGGATCTTTCGACTTCGCGGAAAGGCTGGAAGGCGAGTACTCCACGCGAGCCTCGCCGTGGAAACTGTTCGTGCCGGACTTGGTCACTCCGTTGACGATGAAGCCGCCGGTCCGGCCGTATTCGGGGGTGACGCCCGCGCGAGTGATGTTGACCTCGGCGATGTCGAGCTCCGCGAAATCCTGAAAGAGGTCGGCGAAGAACGGGTTCGTCACGTTCACGCCGTCGTAGAGAAACTGGTTGTCTTGCCGGCCGCCGCCCGCATTGAACCCCGGGTTCGTGTTGGAGATGGCGACCCCGCTGTCCGCGACGCCCGGAGCGAGCTCCATGGTCCCCGCGAACGTGCGAGCGAGCGGGAGTTTCTCGATCGCGGTGCGATCGGTGACGTTCGAAACCGTGGTGGACTTCGTGTCGACCAGGGGAACGGCGGCGGTCACTTCCACCGCGGCAGTTGCCGTGGCGCGCAGAGTGGCACGCACCTGGCTGTCCTTCTGCAGAGCGACGATGACCGGCTGCTCGAAGACGCCCAGTCCCGAAAGCTCCGCGCGGACGCGGTATTCACCCGGAATCAGCCCGAGGAACTGAAAGGTTCCATCGGAGGGGGTCGTGACCGTGCGCCCGAGCGGCAGTTGGGGTCCGACGACGGTCACGGTGACGCCCGGTACGGCATTGCCTTCGGGATCCCGGACGGTCCCCGAGACCGACCCGGTCGTCTGGGCGAAAACGAGCGGAGCAGCGAGACAGAGAAGAAGTGCGATCGAGAAGAGCAGCCGGAAACGCATCGAGCCTCCTCCTTCACGATGCGCGGAACGGACCCGCGCGAGAACACACCCGCGTTCAGTTTCGAAACAGCTTGAAGAGAACCGGGATCAATTTCGGCGAAGATTCTACTCCCGCTCCGCGCGGACGAGGTCGTCGAATTGCTCCCGGCGCCGGATCACTCGGGAGGAACCGTTCTCCA